>JAEUVE010000007.1 GCA_016786865.1 Sediminibacterium sp.
CAAACATCTTTTTCAACTCGGCATTCTCCCGTTCCAGCTCTTTCATCTTAGCTACATCACTGGCTTCCATACCACCATATTTGGCTTTCCAGTTATAGAAGGTTGCCTCGCTGATGCCCAGTTCCCGACTAATGTCTTTAACGGCTAATCCAGCCTCTTGTTTCTTTAATGCAGATACTATCTGCTGTTCGGTAAATCTTCCTTTTTTCATGACTATTAAAAGTTAAAGTTAACAAACACTTTTGTCGTTAACTCTAATCTTACTGGCCGAACTTAGGGGAAGCTTACACAAGCACTTTGTAAATGGTAGGATAGTTTTCAATGTCAAGAAGAATAATGACTTCGGTTCCTTGCTGTTCGGATATAAGTCCTGCAAAATCCTTTCTCATTTTTACCCGCAAGAATACCAGCAGGCGATTCAAGAGAACACCTTAGGAGAACTTGATCTGAACAAAAGTGAATTAGATCAGATTGTTCTGATCAATTCAAAAAAGGATTTGGCTGCACTAACAATTGAAGACCTGAATAATTTGGTATACTTCCTTACTAAAGACAAATGCAACGATAACAGCCGCCGTCTCAAAATCATCAAGGAGATTATTGAAAGGGTAGAGGTAAAGGTTGCAGAATCCATGTGTCTTATCATGGGGTCAAAACCAGCAGGGTTTGTATTTGATTACTTAAACTACGAGGATTTTAAAGATATTGAAATTGCAGGTGAAAGGATATTATCAAAAGAACAGGCGTATAAACTACATAGAGCAAGGTGTCAGTATAACAGCCGACTAAAGCGGTTGGCCGCGGAAGTTGGTATTACAAAACTCACCAGCCATGTGAGCCGCCACAGTTTCGCGTACCACATGTTGAGTTCAGGTGCAACGGTAGAAGAAATTTCTCACGCACTCGTTCATGGATCGGTTGAAATGACCGAGAATTACTTGAAACAATTCCCCAACAAGTTTTCCGATAAGGCGATTAAGAGGTTTGAGAATGGGTTTGAAATTAATTAGTTATTTTATACCTTCTTTTAAAAACATTATCGTGGTTGACATAATTGTTTGGTGAGTTATCCAACATTAAATAATCATTTTTTAATATCGGCACAAAAATTTTAGGAATGTGGTAAATAGGAAAAGAAAAATTAAAAACAATTAATCAAGATGCGAGGTTAGCCTTTTTATTTCCTGATAAAAATTACTGATGACTTGATTGGATTTGTAGGAGTGCAGGTCTATTACTTTCCCATTGTTATTTTCTTCCAATCTTTTTTCTGCCACATTTGGTATACAGTTATTATCTAGGTTGTTATTTTCAAACAAATCCAGTTGTTTTTCAGAAGTGCTGATTTTGCTTTTAGTTGGTTGTTTCATATGCAGCGCAAACTTATGAGATTATCAAATACGTAATCCTTTTTTTTCTAAATGTTCAACTACTTTTGATTCTAATACAGGGATTGCCTCTAACGATAATGTTGATTTAGGAGTTACTTCTTTTAAATTATAGTTTCTTTTTTTACCTGTACTAAGTTTTCTTGATTCAGAAGTCATCTTAAACAAATCCATGTATCTAATTGGTGAAACGCCATCATACATTAGAATTACAACTTTATCACTAATACTTTCATTTTCAGTTATGGCATCCTTATGAAGCTTAGTAGTTAAACTCTTTTTATATGGCTCAATGTAATAAACCTTTCGTATTCCTGCAACAATAATATGTCTAGCGCAGTTATGACATGGATATGTTGTAATATATAAGTTGCCTCCATTAACCCTTTTACCTGCTGTTTGTGAAGCGGTTATAATTGCATGCATTTCAGCATGAATGGCTCTAGAAAATTCTACTAATGACTTTATTTTCGAGTTTCTGATCTTGAGAAATAATAAATCTCTTTTTGACTCGTCAACAATTTTTTCACTTATTAATATATTTACTAATTCGTTAGCCATTAAATCTTTTTCATCATCATTCCAACATCCTTTTGAACCCATATTCCAACATCTATGATCTTGACTATCTAAATCAATAATATTCGATTTATATAAGCCTCCTCCAAATTTTGGAACATCATTCCACCCAATTGATAAAATTTCTCCATTTGAATCTGTTAAAGCTGCGCCAACTTGGCGAGAAAGACAGGCTGAATTATTCGCAGCACTTGCAGCATGATACATTGCCGTTTCCTCTATTGTGGGTGTTATTACCTTTGATCCAAAAATTAAATTCAAGAATCTTTCTAATTTTTCTTTCACTGCATTATTAACAACAGATTCGATTCTTAAAAAGTAATCTGATTTAATAAAAGTATCTCTAACTTTTTGGCCATGCTTTAATTCTTCTCCAGAATCTTTATCAATTAATTGAGAGATTTCAGGTTCTGACATAGTTCTCCCTTTCAGATTATTTATTCGTTCATCAATTGGTGAAAAAATCCCTATTGAGTAATGAATATCTCTATAAACTAATTTAAATAATTCGAGTTCGTCAGTGTTTTTAATTGAATCAATGATGTAACAAATTCTTCTTGTATTAAATGACTTTGATCCTTTTTGCGTTTTTTCTGTAATTCTATCAAAACTCATTTTTTGTATTGATAGACTAGCCAAAATATTTTTATCATATTTTTTTCTAAGTTCATTGCCCCCCTCAATTAATTTTTCTACATAATTAAATTCAGATATGCTACCTTTTATGATGCTCTTTGCAGGTTCTGAATATTCTTTAATAATTTCACTTAATCTAATTATTTTAACTTCATAATTAAATGTGTTAGTCAATATTTCTTCTAACATCAAAGAAACTCCATGAATATCAGTACCAATGAAACCACATAGAGTGAGAATTAGTTCATCAGTATGAGTATCATTAATCTTTTCCTCTATTTTCTTTCCATCTTCAGTTAAGGCTACTGTTTCATCTTGAAATAGAGGTTTAGCAGGATCTCCCATAATTGAAGGATAATTTGATTAAGGATAGTTTGTAAACGAAAATTTAAATATTTTATTTTAAAATATAAAACAATATAATCTGTTTTTGATTTGATTTACCTCATTCTGCTGCACACTTTGCTGCATAAATAACACTATTCAATTATGTCAGGGAGGCATCCCAAAACAACAAAACCCTTACTCAGTAAGGGTTTCTGTTTTAAAAAGTGGTCCCGCCAAGAATCGAACTTGGATCTAAAGTTTAGGAAACTTCTATTCTATCCATTGAACTACGGGACCTACAGGTTTTTATCCGATTGGCGCAAAAATAATAGATTTGGTAACTTCAGCACCAACTAATCTTTATGAGACTGCCAATATTTTTGTTTTGCCTGTTATTTGCGGTAGCCGCAAAAGCACAAAAAACTTCCCGTGTATCCATCAATCACATTGCGCTTTCTGTGGTAAACATGCAAAAATCCAATTTCTTTTACAGAGAAATCATTGGGCTGGATACCATACCCGAACCCTTTCACGACGGAATACATACCTGGTATTCCATCGGACCTAAAACTGCTTTGCACATTATAGAAGGCGCACCAGCCGTAAAAACTTATTATAAAGGAAGCCATCTTTGTTTTACCGTTCCCTCGGTGGAAAAGCAGTTGGAGTTGCTTAAAAAACACCAGATCCACTAGGAAGACTGGCTGGGGACTCCTTTTGGCGTTACCCTCCGCGTAGACGGCGTAAAGCAGATCTGGCTGCAGGACCCGGATGGATACTGGGTGGAAATCAATGACGCCAGGGAATAATCCGGACTGGGAACTATAAAGGAATCCTGCTATCTTTGCTGCCCAAAATTGAACTATGAAGTTTTATAATATTATTATTAAATACCGTTTCTGGCTCAGCCTGCTGGCCATTGTGCTTGCGATTGCCGTGAATATCAGCAGTGGCTTCTGGCCCTCTTTTGTACTGTATTTTATTGGTGTAATCGGATTAGCCAGTCATTTCTTTATTGGCCCATTGCGTTTGATTCAGGAGCCCATGGAAAGAGGCGATATGGATGAGGTTGAAAGAATCCTCAACACAGTCTGGTTCCCGAACCTGCTGTATAAGCCTGTCCGTTCTACTTTTTACACCATCAAGGGCAATATGGCCATGATGAAGCAGGATTTTGATTCTGCTGAAAAGCATTTGAAAAAAAGTTCTGATCTGGGTGCCCCAATGCCCGAAGCAGAAGGAGCCAACAAGTTGCAACTGGGTATGATGGCCATGCAAAAAGGCGATCTGAAACAGGGTGAATCCTATATCCGTGCTGCGATCAGGGCCGGCATTGCCGATAAAGAAAGTGAAGCGGTTGCCTATATTAGCATGTGTCAGATTTTTATGAACAAAAGAGAGTTTCGGGCGGCAAAGGATTTTTTCAGAAAAGCCAAGGCTTGTAAACCAACTACCAAGCAGGTAGTAGATCAGATCAAGGAGGTGGAAAAATACATCTCCCGTATGCCAGGTTAAACCATGTTGGAGTTAAAACATATAACAGAAGAAGGTGCCGGACTGGAAACAGCCCGGCATTTGTTTGCCGAATATTCCACGGAGTTAGGAGTGGACCTTTGTTTTCAAAGCTTTGATGCCGAACTGAAAGATCCGCTCAGAAAATACGGACATCCAAAGGGAAGCCTTATTCTTGCTTATTGGAATGGGGCTCCTGCCGGAACCATTGCCTTGCAGGCATTGGAAGATGGGGCCTGCGAAATGAAGCGCCTTTATGTAAAACCAGCTTACCGAAAATTTCACATTGGTGAAGCCCTGGTGCTTGCTATAATAGAAGATGCAAAGCAATTGGGATATACGAAAATGAAGCTTGATACACTGGAACATCTGAAAGCAGCTATATCGCTTTATTTGAAACACGGTTTTGTGATCACAACTGCCTACTACCACAATCCGCTTCCGGAAGTAGTGTATATGGAGCGGGCGCTCTAATCAACGGTTTATTCCCCTAACCGTTAAAAACAGTCAAAAATTGGGTAGAACTACCTAAAGTTTTCGTCGCCATCTTATTTATTATTGCTCTCGAAAATGAACAGAATGCTGGTGTACACGGCATAGCTGTTTTCGGGTAGCTACTTATTTGAAGTTGATAGATGTGTTTTCATAAACACATTTTGCAGGTCAGCAAGTAAAAAAACCGCTGAACATCCGCGCCAGGGCGTAGACAGGCGAGGAATACAATCAACTTAAATACATGAACAAGAAACCAATTTTTAGTTTGCTGGCACTGATGGTGTTTTCAGTTGCTGCAAGCGCTGCCAATAGGCAGAGATCTTACTCGGCTGAGCATGATTTCAAAGCAACAGCCGATTGCATAACCGTTTCTGTAAGCAACAGGGCTATGCACTGGTACAGCAGTTATGCCGCAGCGCATTATGCCAACTGTGACGTTGAGGTAACTGTAAGTATTGGTGCCGGCTCTACCTATGCCAAGGTAACCGTAACTGCAAAGGATGTGGATTGCAGTAAACTGTTTCAGATTATAAAACAGTTAAAAGCCCAGGCTAGAGCTGCTTTGGCATAAATGGTTATTACAGCTGTTCAGGCGGGTTCTCCTGTCTGAATGGCTGTTTTTTAAAATCAATATTTCGTAAAATGAAATCAGTTCAACTAGTTATTTACTGGCTGTTATTGGATATAACGCCAATGTTAGCGCAGGAGTCTGCACTGAAGGCAGAATATGAGATGGTATTGAGGTTTTCAGGATCTCTTGCTTATTCCGGAACACTGTTGTTGAATTCAGGCGTGTCCCTCTTCACATTCAAGCCCTTGTTCTTGCAGCAAGAGGATAAGACGGAGGAGGATGTGGAAACTGGCCGTTCAGAAATACACATATTCGATACCATGGCAGCAAGCATCTATATCAACAGATCACAGAACCTGCTGCTGGATAAAAAAAAGTCGCTGTACACAAAAGAAATGATGATCGTGAAAGAACCGATACCACAACAGGAGTGGATATTGGAAGACGGCCTTAAGCTGATTGGAAAATTTACCTGTAAAAAAGCGGTCACTTCTTTTAGAGGAAGAAAATATACGGTTTGGTATTGTCCGGATTTGCCCTATGGCTTCGGGCCCTGGAAGCTGAATGGTCTTCCCGGCTTAATTCTTGAAGCTACCGATATGGAAGAACAGGTAAGCTTTTATCTGAAGCAGATTGTTAGCCCGTTTTGCCTTGGTCTGCTGCCTCCGGATCAGGGTAATTGTACAATTATGCGCTACAGCGATTACCGAAAAAAATTACAACTGGAGGAAACAGAATTTCAGCAAAGGATTTTATCCCGGTTAGGCAGGGAAATGAATGCATCTGTATCTGTTAAGAGGGATGATATCGAAAGAGAATAAACAAGGGTATTGCAGTATGGAAAAATGGATCCTTACCTTATTAATATTATTTGCACAATCGGTATCAGCTCAAAATGTAATTACAGGAAGAATTGCCGCTAAGGGCGGGCAAGCCATTGCCTATGCCAGTATAACGCTTAGGTCCGACAGTGCAGAGAAAATATTGGCATATTGCTTCTCGGATAGTTCAGGTTTGTTTTTGTTAACAACAAGGGCTGTGCAGAATTGCAATATCTCCTTTGCTGCCATCGGTTATCGATCCAGAAATCTCCACTTGTCCTTGGGGGATACTGCTGCTTTCCGGCAGTTTTATCTTATTGAACTGGATCCTGAAGTGCGCATCCTGAATGAGGTTGTTGTAAATGGAACCCGACCAGTCCGGATCAGTCAGGATACCATTGTTGCAGACGCAGAATCTTTTGCAAAAGGGGACGAAAAGGTATTGGAAGATCTGTTGAAAAAAATACCCGGTATTCAGGTATTGGAAGATGGTACGGTAAAAGTGGGTAATCGGGAGATTGAAAAAATTATGATTGAGGGAGACGATTTTTTTGAAAGATCTTACCGGCAGCTTACAAGAAATATGCCCCCTTCCCCTGTAAGTAAAATAGAGATACTGCAGCATTATTCTGAAAACAGGCTGCTCAAGGGAATTGAAAACAGCCATAAAGTAGCATTGAATCTGAAATTGAAGCAGGGGGTTGCACATCGGTGGTTTGGCAACATCGATGCCGGCTTTGATTGTATTCAGGGTAAGCAATATGATGCCCGGATGAACCTGATTAAACTGGGTAAAAAATTCAGGCAATACTGGTTGGGGAGTATGAATAATACCGGGAACCAGCCATCTGCAGAAAACAATACTGTTGAAGCTGCAACGGAAGAGGATATGAGTGAGGGCTTTTCCGAAGCAGCTCCGCGTGCCCTGCAATTGATACAGGTTGGTGCAGCTGCATTACCAGAACAGAAAAGATCCGGTAATCAGACATCTGCATTATATACCATCAATTCCATATGGCGTCCGGCTACTAAAATCCGGATTAAAACAGGCATACAGCTGAACAGGGAAGGTATTGGTTTCAGCAGTACTGCCATTGATTCTTCGGGAATCAATCAAACCAGCTTTGTAAATGTAGAGCAACTCAATCTTAGCAGGAATGGGCTGAATGGTATCGGAAAAATCAGTGCCTCCTGTGACATGTCGGAGAAAAGCCTCCTCGAGTATGAAATGAAGATTGCCGGAGGAAATACAACCAATCTGAATCAATTGTTGCTGAACCAACAGGCTATCCGGGATACCTTAGATACGCATCTGTACATGCAAGCGCATCAGCTGCGTTTTTCTTCCAGACTTTCTGCCAAAACCGTATGCCAGATTACTGCCCGCTATCTGTTGGATGAAGCACCGCAGTATTATCGCGTTGATCAATTCAATTATCATCCTCTTTTTCCAAATGCAGCTGATGCAGATCGTGCACTACAGTCGGTAAAGCACCAGCTGAAGCAGTTTGCTTTTCAGGCAAAGCTCAGTTTCAGACCTTTTGTGCCATCTTTTTTTGAACTGATCGCCGGCATGACCGCTCAGCGGGATCTGCTGCAAACCGAATTTGCCATTGGATATCCGTCTCGGGAAACAGAACGACCAGCAGATTACCAGAATCAGTTGCACTACAATACATCAGCGCTTTTTCTCAGGATCAGGCACCGCTATCAATCCGGAAAAATCAGTCTGATTCAGCAACTGGGGTTCCATGCGTCCCGTTTCAATTACTCGGCGGTTAACAGCAAGTACCAGCAGGCGATCATACTAATTAATCCCGGGCTGGGAATAGAATGGAAATTATCGGAAAAGAACCTGCTTTTATTCAACTGCTCCCTCGGTAAGCGAAACAGCCGGATCAATGAGCTTTATGGTAATTATTTGCTCAACGGCTACAGGCTGTTCACAAGGGGCAGCGGAAGGCCTGCTTTGCCTGAAGCGGCGCTCCTTTCTGCCTCTTTTACACACGGAAACTGGGCGGATCGTTTTTTTTCCAGCATTATCTTGTTATACAGTAGAGATATTACTGCTTACGGAACAAACTCCTTTATTACACAGTGGTACACGCAACAGGAGGTCATACCGGTTCAACAGAATCACTCCGCCGCTTTAACTGCTAACCTGGATTATTATCTGCCGGTGATTGGTGCCAACATTAAGCTGAACCAGCAGGTTACTTACTCCTGTTTTTACAATCAGGTAAATGAATCGGCATTAAGGAATATTCAAGACCTGTACTTCAACAGCGGGCTGGAAATTCGCTCGGCCTGGAAGGGATGGCTGAATTTCCATGCAGGAATCACGCTCGGACATCATCGGGTTAAGGTGTCCGCCTTTTCAGGCTATACAGATTACATGAGTTTTATTGATTTGCATTTTAGACTGACCGGCGGCTTAAGACTCAACCTTAAAACGGAAAGATTCAGCTGGGGTGGAACCGGTCAGAACAACAGCAGGTATTATTTCAGTGATCTTGATCTGACCTGTAATCTGATAAAAAGCAGGCTGGATTGCACGCTCTCAGGGCGTAATCTTTTAAATATGAATCGTTTTAGGAGTTATCGCGTGTCTGATATCGGGTACAGTAGCCTCACATACAGGCTGCTTCCCCGCTACCTGCTACTGAATTTAGCCCTGCGGCTTTGATTCTACCAGATCTGCGATTACTTTCGGGAAGTACCGATGTTCCAGCGCATGGACTTTCTGTGCCAGCATTTCCGGTGTGTCCCCGGGTTCTAACGAACATTTAGCCTGGAAAATGATATTCCCTTCATCGTAATGCTCGTTTACATGGTGGATCGTAATGCCACTTTCGGTTTCGCCCGCCGAAATAACCGCTTCATGTACGCGCATTCCATACATGCCCTTTCCCCCGTATTTAGGCAAAAGGGCCGGGTGTATGTTCACAATCTTCCCCCGATAGGCATTGACCAGCGCATCCGGTACTTTCCACAAAAAACCAGCCAGAACAATAAAATCAATCTGGTGTGCTTTTAGGGCTTCAATACAGCTGTTTTGGCTAAAAAACCCCTCTTTTTCTATTAAAATGGTCTTGATTTCGTGTTTTTCTGCGATTTTCAGTACACCTGCTGTCGGCTTGTTGCAGACAACCAGGGCAACCCGAACAGTAGCGTTTCCTTTAAAATATTCAATGATCTTTTCGGCATTGGAGCCGGCTCCGGAGGCAAATATGGCCAGATTGGTCATGGGTAGGGGGTATTAGCGGGGTTTCCCGGTCATTTTTTGCCAGATCCGGGATAAATATTTTTTAAAGAATAGGAACTGGCCAAATGGTATGCTGATCAGCAATACGCAGCAAGGCCATAAAATCGTCATTAATACGATATAGATTACAACATAACCCGTGCCTCTTTCTATAGCTGTAAAGGAAAGCAGTTGCCGGGCCAGGTACCCGCAAAGACTTCCGCCTAATGCAAACGTGGAGAAAATCAGTGCAAACTGTAACCAGCTTACCTGCCATTTCTCTTTCAGTCGATTCAACATGGTGCAAAAGTCAATTAAAAAATTCATTTGGTCATGACAAAAAAATATCATGTTTACCTGCTTTCGCTAAAACCCTTGTAAATAAAGGAGAAAAAAAAACATAACTGATTGAGTTTTTGTCACAATCGTATCATATTTTTGCCCCCGTTCACGGATATTTTTCCACACCAGAACCATTGATGTGCATATGATATTTTCTAGATCAATAGCCAAAACCAGCCTAACGGCTTTCTTTTTCCTGTTCAGTGTATGTTTTAGTGTAGCTGTAAGAGCGCAAGATGGTAAGGCACTTTTTAGTGCCAACTGTGCTTCCTGTCATGCTGTACATAAGAAATTGACGGGCCCTGCCCTGGCAGGTGTTGAGGACCGCTGGGCCAACAAGGAAAACCTGTATTCCTGGATTCGCAACAGTGCTGCTTTCCTGAAAACAGGTGATGCTTATGCAAACAACCTGTACAAGGAGTACAACAGTATTGCAATGAACGCTTTCCCTAATCTGAAGAATGAGGAAATCGATGCAATCCTGGCTTACATCAAGAGTGTTCCTGCTCCTGGTGCCGGTGGTGCAGCTGCCGGAGCGCCTGCAGCTAAACCTGTAGAAGCAGATAATACCTTGTTGTATGGTATTCTTACCCTGATCCTGGCTGTTGTTGCCCTGATCCTGCTGCAGGTAAATTCCAACCTGAAAAGACTTTCTGATGAGAAAGACGGACGTCCTTACCTGGTGCCGATTCCTTTCTACAAGAATAAGAGTTACATCGCCATGGTAACCGTAATCCTCTTCATTGTTGGAGGTTACCTTACTACTAAAGGTGCTATGGCGTTGGGCAGAAGCAAAGACTATCAGCCTGAGCAGCCGATCTACTATTCTCATGCCGTTCACGCCGGAACCAATCAAATTAACTGTCAGTACTGTCACTCCGGGGTTGCCCAGGGTAAGCAGGCTACCATTCCTTCTGTGAATGTTTGTATGAACTGTCACATGGCCATCAACGAGTACAAAGGAGAGAAAATCTTCAATGAGGCAGGTGAAGAAGTTGACGGCACAGCTGAGATCAAGAAACTGTATAAATATGCAGGTTTTGAAGAAGGTAAACCATGGGATCCTTCAAAGGCGCAGCCGATTGAATGGGTTCGTATCCACAATTTGCCAGACCATGTTTACTTCAACCACGCTCAGCACGTAAAAGCTGGTCAGGTTGCTTGTCAGACCTGTCATGGAGATATTCAGAAAATGGGTGAAGTGAAGCAGTTTGCCGACCTCAGCATGGGATGGTGCGTGAATTGTCACCGCGAAACCAAGGTTCAGTTTAAAGACAATGGTTTCTACAGTATTTACGAAAAATACCATGCAGACCTGAAGAGTGGTAAAATGGATAGTACCAAAGGTGTTACTGTTGAGCACATCGGCGGTACAGAGTGTCAGAAATGTCACTACTAAATAAGTAAGAGAGTTTCTTTTAAAATATAATTCGAACGATGAGGGCTGTTCACACAGCTGTCAACTGTTAATCAATAATTATGGAGCAAAAAAAGCACTGGCAAAGTTTTGGAGAGCTGAATCAGTCTGAAGCGTACAATAAGGATGTAAAAGACGAGTTTAAGGAAGAGCTTCCCTTTGTTGCCGAAGATGGCAAGAGTTTTCTTGAAGCAAAAGCACCACGCCGGGATTTCCTGAAATACCTGGGATTCAGTACGGCGGCGGCGGCAGCAGCAGCGAGTTGCGAAATGCCGGTTAAAAAGGCCATTCCTTTTGCCAATAAGCCCGAAGATGTTGTACCGGGTGTTGCTAAATATTATGCAACTACCTACGTACAGGATGGAGATACAGTAAGCGTTTTGGCCAAAGTGCGTGATGGTCGCCCTATCAAGATTGAAGGAAACGATCTCAGCCCGCTCACCAAAGGCGGTACGTCTGCAAGAGTGCAGGCTTCCGTACTTGATCTGTACGATACTTCCCGTCTCCGTTTCCCTACGATTGAAGGTAAGGAAGTAACTTTCGAAGCAGCAGATAAAGCCATTGCTGCAGCGATTTCCGGTCCGGTGGTTATTTTAACCAGCACCATCACTTCCCCTTCTACCAAAGCAGCTATTGCTCAGTTCTTAGCAAAATATCCCGGAAGCAAACATGTAACATACGACGCGGTTTCTTACAGCGCCATGTTGCTGGCGAATGAAGCCACCAACGGTGTTCGTGCAATTCCTTCCTACCGTTTTGATAATGCAAAAGCAATTGTAAGTCTGGGTGCAGATTTCCTCGGTACCTGGCTGACTCCTGTAGAATTTGCCAAACAATATGCGGTTGGTAAAAAACTGGATGAGAAAAAACCTGAAATGAGCAAGCATATTCATTTCGAAAGTGTTGCTTCTCTCACTGGTTCCAACGCAGATGAAAAATATTTACACCGCCCTTCCGAAACAGCCGCTATTGCAGCTGCTTTGTTGAGCGCGGTGAATGGCCAGGCAATCGCTGGTATTGAAGATGCCAAACTGAAAGCAGGTATTGAAAAAGCTGCAAAAGCGTTGAACGAAAACAAAGGTGCTGCGCTGGTTGTGGCCGGAAGCAATGATGTGAATGTTCAAATCATTGTAAATGCTATTAACAATGCAATCGGTGCTGCCGGTTCTACCATCAACTGGGCGGAAACCATCAATGTTCGTGCTGGAGTAGACGGCGAATTTGCCAAACTGGTTGAAGAAATGAATGCCGGTTCTGTTGGAACCCTGCTGATTCATGGAGCAAATCCTGTTTACAGCTGGTTTGACGCTGAAAAAGTTAAAACAGGTCTGAAGAAAGTTAAAACCGTTGTTTCTTTTGCTTCCAAAGTTGATGAAACAGCTGAGCTTTGCAAATTTGTACTTCCTGATCACCATTACCTCGAAAGCTGGGGTGATGCTGAAGCAAAAAGCGGTTACTTCTCTTTCATTCAGCCAACCATCTATCCTTTATTCAAAACACGTCAGTGGCAGGATAGCCTCCTGAAATGGAGCGGTGCAACTGAAGACTATATTACCTACCTTAAAAACTTCTGGAGTGCTAAACTTGGTGGAGTTGCAGGATGGGACAAAGCATTACAAGATGGTGTGTACACCTCAGCAAATGGTACTGTAAGTGCAGGTAGCTTTAATAGTGCTGCTGTTGCTGCTGCCGTTTCCGCTGCATCTTCTGCTAAAAAAGGCGGTAAGATAGAGCTGGTACTGTACGAAAAAGTAGGTATCGGTGCAGGCCAGGGTGTTTCTAACCCATGGTTACAGGAATTACCTGATCCGGTAACCCGCGCAACCTGGGACAACTATGTAATCGTTTCTCCGGCATTGGCAAGAACCCTGCTGAATATTGATCTGAACAATGGCGGACAGGCAGATGCTTATGAAGTAAATCCTCCTAAGAAAGTAGTAAAAGTAACAGTGGGTGGTAAATCCATCGAACTTCCTGCTTTGATTATACCTGGTACACACCCAGACACCATCGGTATCGCTGTTGGTTACGGACGTACTGCAAAAGTGGGTAAAGCTGCTGAAGGTGTTGGTAAAAATGCTTACACACTGGCTGCTCTGAACGGCGCAACAGTTAATTTCTCCAGTGCAGATGTTACTGTTGCTTTAACCGGAGAAACCTATCCTGTTGCATTAACACAAACTCACAGTCGTTACGATACTACACAAGGTAACCGTACAGAGGTAGTTAAAGAACTGAGCTTAGCGGCATACAAACATCACCCAACTGAAATCCGCGAAGAGCGTGATGCAGAACTCAAGCCATGGGGTGGACTGGAGAAGTTTGAGAGCCAGGGTACACTCTATCCTGTATTCGACAGACCAGGCATTAAATGGGGTATGAGCATCGACCTCAACACCTGTAATGGTTGCGGAGCCTGCGTAGTGGCTTGTAACGCTGAAAACAACGTTGCCGTTGTAGGTAAGCCTGAAGTACTGCGTGGTCACGAGATGCATTGGCTTAGAATCGACCGCTATTACAGTGGCGATATGGATAATCCGAATGTGGTATTCCAGCCGCTGATGTGTCAGCATTGCGATAATGCTCCTTGTGAGAATGTTTGTCCGGTTGCTGCAACCAACCACAGCAGTGAAGGTCTGAACCAGATGACTTACAACCGTTGTATCGGTACAAGATATTGTGCCAACAACTGTCCTTATAAAGTACGTCGCTTTAACTGGGCCGATTACACCGGTGCAGACAGCTTCGGAGACAACCAGAAAGGTATCGTGAACGATGTAGTTCTTGATATGAACGACGATTTAACCAGAATGGTACTGAATCCGGATGTAACCGTTCGTTCAAGAGGTGTGATCGAGAAATGTTCTTTCTGTGTTCAGCGTTTACAGGAAGGCAAGTTGAAGGCGAAGAAAGACAGCAGACCACTTACAGACAGCGATGTGAAAGTGGCTTGTCAGCAGGCTTGTCCTACCAATGCAATTACTTTTGGTAATGCAAACAGCAAGGAGAGCGCCATCACCATGAACCGTATGGAAAATCCAAACCGTCAGTTCTATGTGTTGGAACAACTGCACGTATTACCTGGTGTTACTTACCTGGCCAAGGTGAGAAACAGCGATGAAGAAGCGCATCACGAAGGTGGTAAGGAAAAAGCAGCTGCACCTGCTGAGAAAGCACACGCATAATTGTATTTGATAAGAAGCAATAAAAATTACTTTGGCCACAGGCGCCATGGATCAAAATAAGAGAAGATGCATTTAAAGTACGAATCACAGCTCAGGGAACCGTTGGTATATGGTGACAAAACCTATGCTCAGGTTACAGAAGACATTGTTCGCCCTATTGAAGCTAAGCCTACCAGATTGTGGTATGTTGGCTTTTATATTGCTGTTGCCTTATTGATGTTTGGTGTATACAGTGTATACCGCGAGGTTACTTACGGTATCGGACAGTGGAACCTGAACAAAACAGTGGGTTGGGGTTGGGATATCACCAACTTCGTTTGGTGGGTAGGTATCGGTCACGCCGGTACGCTGATTTCTGCCATCCTGTTGTTGTTCCGTCAGGGCTGGAGAACGGGTGTAAACCGTGCAGCTGAGGCGATGACCATTTTCGCGGTTATGTGTGCTGGCCAGTTCCCAATTTTCCACATGGGTCGTGTATGGATGGCTTTCTTCGTAATGCCTTACCCTAACACACGTGGTCCACTGTGGGTAAACTTTAACTCTCCGTTGTTGTGGGACGTATTCGCGATCTCAACCTATTTTACCGTTTCATTATTGTTCTGGTACAGTGGTTTGATTCCGGATTTTGCTACAGTAAGAGACAGAGCATTTACCAAACTCCGTAAACGTTTGTATGGTATCGCTTCTTTCGGCTGGACTGGTTCTACCAAGCACTGGCAGCGTCACGAGAGTTTGTCGCTGGTACTTGCAGGTTTAAGTACTCCGCTGGTACTTTCTGTACACACCATCGTATCTTTCGACTTTGCTACTTCAGTGATTCCTGGCTGGCATACCACCATCTTCCCTCCTTACTTCGTTGCGGGTGCGATCTTCTCCGGTTTTGCCATGGTGCAAACCCTGATGATCATCGTTCGTAAAGTGTTCCAGATGGAAGATTATGTTACCATCGGGCACATTGAAGCAATGAATAAGGTTATTGTATTAACCGGTTCTATCGTAGGTATTGCCTACCTGACAGAATTGTTCATGGGTTGGTACAGCCAGAACAAATATGAGGGTTATACATTCTGGTACAGCCGTGCTTACCTGTTCAGTCCTTATGGCTGGAGCTATTGGGGTATGATGGCTTGTAACGTTTTGAGCCCACAGATCTTCTGGTTCCGCAAAATGAGAAGAAACATTTTTGTTACCTTCTTCATGAGTATCATCGTTAACATTGGTATGTGGTTCGAGCGTTTTGTAATTATCGTTACTTCTCTCTACCGCGACTACCTGCCATCCAGCTGGTCTGTATACTACAGCCCAACCATTTGGGAAATTGGTTTCTATGCCGGTACCTTCGGTTTATTCTTCACCTGCTTCTTCTTGTTTGCTAAATACTTCCCGGTAATTGCAATTGCGGAGATCAAGTATGTACTGAAAACAACCGGTGAAGGATACAAGGATAAGATGGGCGCTATTGAAGAGCAGAAGCTGGAAGCATTTGTACACGATCATGCACATGCGCACTAGTAGTTTGAAATAAATTGTTTTACCGTGGGTCCCAAAGATTCATGGACAAAAAATAAAGTATGGCAAAAAAGAAATTTGTAGTAGGCTGTTTTGATGACGAAGCAGTTCTGTTTCCTGCAGTGAAGAAAGTTCGTACTGCCGGATATAAGATCCATGATGTGTATACTCCATTTGCAGTACACGGGTTGGATCACGCTATGGGATTGCGTGAAACCAGTCTGCACACAGCCGGTTTCATTTACGGTATCACCGGTACAACAACTGCAATCAGTTGCATCAGTTGGATCTTTACCAAAGACTGGCCGCTGAATATTGGTGGTAAACCCCATTTTGCTTTACCAGCCTGGATTCCGATCATGTTCGAATTGACTGTATTGTTTGCAGCTGTAGGAATGGTATTGACTTTCTGCTATCTCTGTCAGCTGGCTCCTTTTGTTAAGAAACATCATTTTCACGCACGTGCCACAGATGACCTGTTTGTAATGGCAATTGAGTGTACAGATTCTACCAATGTAGACGATCTGCGTGCTTTCCTGAGCAACAATGGCGCTGTTGAAACCGACTTCCAGGTTGCAGAAGACGGCTGGTGGATTGGCAGATACGATAAGGATGAAATGCCTTTTGAAAATAAACAGATTGTAGCAGCGTAACTGAATAGTAAATCAGAATTAACCGAATTATGAAGAAGACATCAATCATAGCTTGTTTAACTGCAGTTGTTGCTTTTGCAGCCTGCAGTGATGTGAAGCGCACCCCGGGTAGTATTTATATGCCCGATATGGCGTACAGCCGCGCATATGAAACTTATGCCGACCACAGCAATCTCGCAGAGAAGGGCGTTAATTACAACAGCAGACCAGTAGAAGGAACCATTTCCCGTGAAGAGGAAATGCCTTTTCATATTCCTAAAGATGCTCAGGGTGATACTACCAATTATACTGCTTCCAAACTGGTAAAAAATCCAATTGACTCTCTTACCGAGAAAGATCGTACGGAAGCGGAGCGCCTTTATCTGGTTAACTGCGGTATCTGTCATGGAACTAAAATGGACGGGAATGGTCCTTTGTACAAAGACGGAAATGGTCCGTACGCAGCAAAACCTGCAGCCTTAGTGGGCGACGCCAAGTATGAAGCTATGCCGGCAGGTCAGATGTTTTATTCAGTGGCTTATGGAAAGAACCTGATGGGTTCCTATGCTTCCCAGCTGAGCCGCAAGCAGCGCTGGATGATTATTGCCTATATCAAGGAAAAACAACAGAAAGGAAAATCTGCAGCTCCGGCTGCTCCGGCAGCAACAGCGGTTGCAGCAAAATAATTTTAAGCAAATCAGTCTTAACTGAACTAAAAGAGTAACAATGGCATCTTTAAGAACACAATTTGAAGTTCCCGGCAAAATGAAAACCTGGTCCTTTGCCCTGATGGGTTTTGGATTGGCTGTTTTGGTATACGGAATGATCACCAAAGGTTTCAGCTCTGATGAACATGAGCAGGTTCATTTCTGGGGTACGTTGATGTATAATTCTATTTTCTTTACCCTGATCTGTAATGCCAGCATGTTCTTTATCAGTGTAACCACACTGGCGCAGGCAGGTTTTACGCAGACTTTCCGTCGTATCCCTGAAGCGATCTCCACCATGGTACCGATTTTTGGTGTAATCACTTTTGCAGTATTGATGTACATCATTTTTGGACACAAGCACCATATCTACCACTGGCTGGATAGTGAGGCTGTGGCAGCTGATCCTATTCTTAGAGGTAAGGCTGGATTCTTGAATCCCAACTTCTTTGTAATCTGGAGTACATTAACCATTGGTTTGTGGAGCTACCTCGGATGGAGAGTGCGCAAGCTCAACGAAGAGTGTGATAATTCTGAGATGGATCCTGAAACTGCAGCAAAATTCATTTACCGCGGTACCGTAAGAACCGCTTTGTTCACTGTTTGGTTTGCTTTAACCGTAGGTTCTACTATTCCTTGGTTGTGGATGATGAGTATTGATGCGCATTGGTATTCTACCATGTACAGCTGGTATACATTTGCAAGTTCATTTGTTTCCGGTATGTCTTTGATTGCCCTCTGGGTAATTTACCTGAAAAACAAAGGTTACCT
Organism: Sediminibacterium sp.; assembly: GCA_016786865.1. Classification (GTDB taxonomy): domain Bacteria; phylum Bacteroidota; class Bacteroidia; order Chitinophagales; family Chitinophagaceae; genus Sediminibacterium. The sequence goes on from JAEUVE010000007.1 coordinate 18,137, forward strand.
GGAATTAACTACCCAGGAGCACCTGCACGATATAGGTAAGTTTATGTTTGCCTTCTCTATCTTCTGGACTTATCTCTGGTTCTCTCAGTACATGCTGATCTGGTATGCGAATATTCCTGAAGAAACCGTTTACTTCAAGCACCGCGTACAGGGACCATACAAAGGAATTTTCTTCTTTAACCTGATCATCAACTTCCTGTGTCCTTTGCTGATCCTGATGAAACGTTCTGCAAAAAGAAACTATACACTGGTTGCTTTCATGGCTGTACTGATCATTTTTGGTCACTGGATCGATTTTTACCAAATGGTGATGGGATCGTTAATTAAAGAGCACGTAACATTGGGTATACTTGATTTCGGAATTTTAAGTTTCTTCGTGGGAGCACTGATATTCTTCGTAGCAAGAGCGCTTGCAAGCAAGCCGCTGATTGCCAAATATCATCCTTACCTGAAGGAGAGTATCATTCATCAGGTATAATTTAACCCATTGATAAAAATTAAATTGTTAGAATAAGTTAATATAGATAGCACTATGACAATGTTTTTAATCACCGCGGTAACAGTACTGATCTTTTTGGTCATCTTTCAGATCGCCAAAGCAAGTGAGTATGTAGCCATTCTTAAAGGAGAGGAAAGAAGCCGTAAGGAAAACAATAAAATCAATGGTTTCCTGATGGTTGTATTCCTGGTACTTGGCCTGTTTGGTGTTTGGTACTGCAATAAACTGCTCTTTAATAAAACCTTGCTTGCACATGATGCAGCGAGTGTTGAAGGTGCTCGTGTTGACTCCATGTTATGGGTAACATTGGCTGTTACCGGTATTGTATTTATTGCAACACAAATTTTGTTGTTCTGGTTTTCTTATAAATATCAGGAAAGCGAAACAAGGAAGTCTCACTTTTTTGCGCACAGTACCAAGCTGGAATTAATCTGGACCATCATTCCTGCCATCACCCTTACCATCCTGGTGGTAATCGGTTTGCGGAACTGGTTCCTGTTCACCGGCGAGCCTCCTAAAAACGCTATGGTGGTAGAAGTAACCGGTAAGCAGTTTGGCTGGATCTTCCGTTATCCTGGTAAAGACGCTACTTTCGGAAAAAAATACTATAAGCAAATTGATAATGCCTCCAACTCTCTGGGTATCATTTGGGACGATCAGCTGTCTCACGACGACCTCGTAATGGAGCAAACCATGTACCTGATTAAAGGAAGACCTGTTAAATTGGTGATTGGTTCAAGGGACGTGGTACATGATGTGGGTCTGCCTCATTTCCGTATGAAGATGGATGCGGTTCCCGGAATTCCTACTACGCTTTGGTTTACGCCAAAATATACTACAAAAGAAATGAAGGAAATTACCGGAAATCCGGACTTCCAGTATGAAATCAGCTGCGATCAGATGTGTGGTAATGGCCACTATTCAATGAAAGGCGTTATTGAAGTATTGGATCAGGAAGAATACGATGCTAAAATGGCCGGTATGAAGCCTTACTATTATTCTGCTTTCCCGGACAAAGATCCGGCCAACGCTAAACCAGCAGCAGATACCGCCGCAACAAAGATTATCGCAAAATTGTAGAAAACAGACAGCCGGGAATTGCCGGATGTTTAAAAAAATAAAGAGTCAGTATGAGTAACGAAGCCGTTTTACACGCACCTGCGGCAGCAGGTTCCCTGGATCATGGTCATGGTGAGCACCACGAGCACCATCATCATGAAACATTCATCTCCAAATATGTATTCAGCATGGATCATAAAATGATCGCCAAGCAATTCCTTATTACAGGAATGGTTTGGGCTGTACTGGGTGGATTGATGAGTGTACTTTTCCGTTTACAGTTAGGTTACCCCGACAGTACTTTTCCCTGGTTGGAAGATCTGCTTGGTAAGTGGGCTGCCGGAGGTAAAATTTCTCCCGAAGCTTATTATGCGCTGGTAACTACACACGGAACCGTTCTGGTATTCTTTGTATTGACTGCCGGATTGAGTGGTACTTTCTCCAACTTCCTGATTCCTTTGCAGATTGGTGCAAGAGATATGGCATCTCCGTTTATGAACATGCTCAGCTACTGGTTCTTCTTTGCAGCCAGCATCGTGATGTTGTCTTCTATGTTTGTTGAAACCGGCCCCTTCAGTGGTGGTTGGACAGCTTACCCTCCGCTGAGTGCGCTGGGTGATGCTTCTCCCGGTTCTAAAACAGGTATGGATCTCTGGATTATTGCAATGGCTTTGTTTGTTGTATCTCAGTTGCTTGCAGGTCTGAACTATATTTCTACCATCCTGAACATGCGTACCAAGGGTATGACCATGACCAGAATGCCATTGACTATGTGGGCGCTGTTCTTTACAGCCGTGTTGGGTGTATTGTCTTTCCCTGTATTGTTCTCCGGATTTATCCTGCTGATATTCGACCGTAACTTCGGTACCAGCTTCTATCTTTCCGATATCTTTATCAATGGTGTGGGTGCTTTGCCAAATGAGGGCGGTAGTGCCATTCTCTACCAGCACTTGTTCTGGTTCCTCGGTCACCCCGAAGTTTACATCATTCTGTTGCCTGCCATGGGTATTGCTTCAGAAGTAATGTCTGTAAACGCACGCAAACCGATCTTTGGTTACATGGCCATGGTTGCTTCAATGTTTGCAATCGCCATCCTGGCCTTCCTGGTTTGGGCACACCACATGTTCGTAACCGGACTGAATCCTTTCCTCGGATCAGTATTCGTGTTACTGACCTTGTTGATTGCGGTTCCATCAGCTATCAAAGTATTTAACTGGCTTACCACTTTGTGGAGAGGTAATATTCGCTTCACACCGGGTATGCTCTTCGCAATCGGTTTTGTGAGCCTGTTCATCTCCGGTGGTTTAACCGGTATCTGGCTGGGTAACTCTGCACTCGATATTCACCTGCACGACACCTATTTCGTAATTGCGCACTTCCATATTGTAATGGGTGTTGCGAGTATGTTCGGTATGTTCGCCGGTATTTATCACTGGTTCCCTAAAATGTACGGACGTTTCATGAACAACACCCTGGCCTATATCCACTTCTGGGTTACACTTGCCGGTGCGTACATGATTTTCTGGCCGATGCACTACCAGGGTCTTGCCGGTATGCCGCGCAGATACTATGATTACAGTGTTTGGGAAAGCTTTAAGCAATTCGCTGAGCTGAACCAGTTCATCAGTCTGGTTGCAATGATTGTATTTGCTATTCAGATCCTGTTCCTGTTCAACTTCTTCTATTCTATTTTCAAAGGAAGAAAAGTAACTACCGAAAATCCATGGGGCTCCAACTCTCTGGAATGGACTACTCCAATCAATCCGGGTCATGGTAACTGGGTGGGAGAAATTCCTGAAGTACATCGTTGGCCTTATGATTATGGTAAGGATGGTAAGGATCACATTACACAAACTACACCGATCGGAGCCGACGAAAGTCACCATTAATTCAACAAAACTGAACAGCACTTGCTGTGTTCAGTGACAATACTTCAATGCTCCCGATCCGGGAGCATTGTTTTTAAACAAAGGACCACACATGACCAAACACGTGAAAAATAAAACAGCAGCAACTTCTTTTAGCCTTGCATCCAAGCTAAAAGACTATTACCTGCTGATTAAATTCACGCTGAGTTTTACAGTAGTTTTTTCCTGTGTGATCTGTTATTTGCTTGCGCCTAAAGTGGTGGAGTACGATTGGTTAATGATTCTGCTTCTGTTCATTGCGGGTATGCTTGTAACCGGTAGTGCCAATGCCATCAATCAGGCTGTTGAAAAAGATACAGATGCGGTAATGAAGCGTACTTCCAACAGACCGGTTGCAGCAGGAAACATGTCTCAGACAGAAGCTTACACTTTTGCTGTGATCGCTGGCCTTGCAGGTGTTGCCATGATGTGGTATTTCTTTAATCTTTCTTCTGCATTGGTTGCAGCATTCAGCCTTTTTTTATACGCATTCATTTATACGCCGCTTAAGAAGATCAATTCAATTGCGGTATTGATTGGTGCATTTCCTGGTGCCTTGCCCTGCCTCATTGGCTGGGTAGCTGGCAATGATGATTTCAGTGCTGGTGGATGGATTCTTTTCGGAATTCAGTTTCTGTGGCAATTCCCCCATTTCTGGGCAATCGCCTGGGTAGCACATACCGACTACAGTAAGGCTGGTTTTAAATTATTGCCTGCAGATAAGGGACCCACAAGGTTTACCGCAATGCAAACGGTCATGTATTCCGTACTCATGATACCAATGGGGATGATGCCTTATTATTTTGGACTTACCGGAGTAACCAGCGTATGGATTTTACTGGGTTGTAATCTTTTCATGGTTTTGCAGAGCTATCGTTTGTACAGATCAATGGACGTGAAAGCTGCCAGAAGGGTGATGTTTAGCAGCTATATTTACTTGCCGATCGTTTTGCTGGCCATGCTGGCTGATAAGGCAGGATAGGTAAATGATTTATAAAAATTAAAAATAAAGTGATGATGACAGCAGTGCAGGCCAATGGGCCACAAAGAATCCATCGCCATAAATTCACCCTTTGGGTGGCTATGGGCAGTATGGTCATGATGTTTGCAGGGTTAACCAGTGCTTACATTGTAAAAAAGAACCAGAGCAGCTGGCTGGAATTTAATCTGCCGATGCTTTTCTGGTATTCCACCGCAGTAATCCTGGTGAGCAGTTTTACGATTCAGATGGCATTTCAGGCGCACAAAGCAGGGGAAATGGGGAAATACCGTACCTTGATTACCCTGACGGCTTTGTTAGGGATATCCTTCCTGGTGATGCAGATCATGGGTTTTATGGACCTGGAAGCCAACGATATTGCCTTAACGGGTAGCAGGAGTAATTCAGCAGCCTCTTTTTTGCTGGTAATTACCGGTTTGCACATGCTCCATGTTTTGGGAGGTATTGTAGCAATTTTGTATATTCTTTTCAGGGCGTATAATCCTGCGAAAAAGGCCGAAACCAGCCTGCCGGTTGAACTGGCGGCCACATACTGGCACTTTGTAGACGTACTTTGGATCTATTTATTCATATTTTATAACTGGATAGGGTAATAAAGAAAAATTTGCATTCAATGCATCTTTTTTCACCGCTAGCCAATACTTTTGTAATCGAAATTTAAGACCAATATGGCAACAACTGCAACAGCACCAACCACTAACGCCTGGGGAGGTGGTAAAAGTCCCTTTAACGTAGAGTACGGTAAAGTAATGATGTGGTACTTTCTGATGAGTGACGCATTTACTTTTGGTGCGTTTTTGATTTCTTACGGTACCATCCGCTTTTCTACCAACGGATGGCCTGACCCTAATGAAGTATTTAAAAGCTTCCCGTTTGCACCGGAAGGTATGCATGCACCGTTGGTGTTTGTTAGTATCATGACTTTTATCCTGATCATTAGTTCCGTAACCATGGTACTGGCTGTACAGGCTGGAAAGAATATGGATAAAAGCGGCGTAGTAAAAAACCTGATCTGGACCATTATTGGCGGTATCGCTTTCCTGAGCTGCCAGGCCTGGGAGTGGAACCACCTGTTGCACGAAGGTGCATGGTGGGGTAGCAATCCTTTCCTGAACCACGACGGAACAGCTTCTTCTACCAACTTTACCAACTACTTCTTTACTATTACAGGATTCCATGGATTCCACGTGTTCTCCGGCGTAATCATCAATATCATCATGCTGATCATGACACTTGCAGATAAGTTTGAGCAGCGCGGTCATTACCTGATGATTGAGAAAGCTGGTTTGTACTGGCACTTTGTAGATCTCGTTTGGGTATTTGTATTTACCTGCTTCTACCTGATTTAATTTAAAAACTTAACTATTACAATAAGCTTATTTATGGAACATACTATTGAACATGGTGAACACGCAGGAGGAGGTACCAAAGAAATCGTACGCGTTACGGTAATCCTTACTGTATTAACAATTATTGAATTATTACTCGGTTTCTGGATGATTGGTATTCCTTTGGAAAGTACAGGTCTCAGACTGGCTATCAAAGGCGTGATTGTGATCCTGATGCTGGCTAAGGCATTTTATATTGTTGCCTATTTTATGCACCTGAAGCACGAATTGAAGAACCTGATTATGACCATTGTAGTGCCACTGGCATTGTTTGTTTGGTTCATTATTGCGTTCCTCTACGATGGCAATTCTTTCAAAAACCTGCGGAACACATACGACCCTTATTATAAGGAGCAAAGCATGAAGAAGGTGGAGAAAAAGGAAGAGGCTAAACCTGCGGCACATGGCGAACAGCATGATGTACAGGAAGCGAAGCACTAGTGATTTGCAGCTTGAAAAAAGATTGATACAGTTTGAACCATCGCTGCATTGCGATGGTTTTTTCTTATACCGGAGATTATGAATAAAAAAGCGATATTAGGATTATTGGTGGCATTGGGGATTCCGCTTGCCTGCTATTTTATTTTACGTTCGGCAAGCGAACACGCGGTGGATATGCCCAGAAAATACCTGTTGGATACCGTTATTACCCGGGTAGAAAAAGGGAAAACAATCGACGATAGTATCTGGCATAAAACTGCAGATATTCACCTGGTTAACCAGCTGGGAGATTCTGTTGGTCTGTTTGATCAGCATGGAAGAATTGTAGTAGCAGACTTTTTCTTTACCAGTTGCAGAAGCATTTGTCCTAAGCTGACCCTGAACATGGCTAAATTGCAGCAGTCATTTAAAAAAGGGGGAAATGTCCGAAACCGGATTGATACTTCTATTGTGCAATTTGTATCTTTTACGGTAGACCCGGAAAATGATTCGGTTCCCGTTTTGAAAGATTACGCACAGCGATTTGGTGTAAACCACGACAACTGGTGGATGTTGACGGGAAGCAAGGATTCCATTTACCGGTTTGCATTTGAAGAGTTAAGGGTAGATAAATTTAGTGAGGAGCCAATTAGCCCGGATTTTGTTCATACGAATCGTTTTGTGCTGATAGACAGAGACCGGATTGTAAGAGGTTATTACAATGGGCTGGATTCTGCGGATATGTCTAAACTTTCCAGAGACATCGGTTTACTGATGCTGGAAAAAGACCTGAACAGAAAAGGAGGGGTGTTTCAGCAGATTATTGACCTAAGCTGGCTTTGGCTGATTATCTTGCTGGCTATTACGTTTTTCACCTTGTATATTACCGGACAGAGAAAGAAAAAAGACCAATAAATCAAAGTATATGTTACCTGCTAGTATTGCTAAGAACGATCAAAAAGCTCGTTGGTTAATCGGAGTATTTTCCGTGATTGTTTTTGTTGTAGTATTGATTCTGGGAAGAGTGAAGCTGGATGTGAATCCGGGATTTGATGTGCATATTTTTGCGAAAATTAATGCAATCATTAATGCTATTATTGCGGTTTTGCTGGTTGCTGCTTTGGTAGCAGTGAGAAAGCAAAACTATCTGTTGCATAAGCGGATCATGATGACCGCATTGGTACTATCTGTATTTTTTCTGCTTTCCTATATAGCTCACCATTTGCTTGCAGGCGAAGCTAAGTTTGGAGACGTAAATCACGACGGATTGGTGTCAGAAGCAGAGAAACTGGCAGTAGGCCCACTGCGTACAGTCTATTTCATTGTATTGATTTCTCATATCATACTTGCTGCAATTATTCTTCCATTCATCCTGTTTACTTCTTACAGGGCATTAACAGCAGAGTATGTAAAGCATAAAATCTTGGCAAGGGTAACCTGGCCATTGTGGTTTTATGTTGCCGTTACGGGTCCGCTGGTATACTGGATGATCAGCCCTTACTATCAATAGGCAAGGCAGCTAACAATTGCATCTGCCGCCCGCCTACTGATGTTGTAAGGTATCTTGGGGGATATTATGACTTTTTGGTGAGGATTAACAGCTCATTGGCCTGAATTTCGGTTACATATCGTTTTACCCCCTGCTTGTCTGTGTAGTTCCGGTTAATCAGTTTACCTTCAATGACTACTTCGGTTCCTTTATGCAGGTATTTTTCGGCCAACTCAGCCAGCTTTCCCCAGGCTACGATATTATGCCATTGGGTTTCTGTAATCTTTTCTCCTTTGGCATTCCGGTAATTTTCGTTGGTGGCCACACTTAAGTGTGCCACTTTCCGGTCTTCACCAATTGTTTTTATATCGGGCTCCTGTCCGAGGTTTCCGATCAGCTGCACTTTGTTTTTCATCGCATTCATGCTGTTTTTTTAAGTTGAGTAGTAGCAGTAGGTACTGCGGTTAACAATACAAATGTGTTTGAGTTTCTGGTACCATTCCGTTTTTAAACGGATACATTCGTAAGTAAACGTTTACATACACTTGACAGATAACCGTAGGATTTTTCGGATGGCTTTTGTACTTTGGCTTTTAATTCACTGACTATGCAGGTAATACTTGGAGCAAACGGATCAATTGGAGTAGAACTGGCGAAAAGCCTTACACAATATACCAGCGACATTCGTTTGGTGAGTAGAAATCCCCGGAAAGTGAATGAAACAGACCAGTTGTTCTCCGCAGACCTTACCAGCAGAGATGCCGTTTTCAAAGCCGTGGAGGGAAGCAGTGTATGTTATGTTACCATTGGGTTTGAGTACAAATTAGCAGTATGGCAAGCCAACTGGCCGGCCTTTATCGGTCATGTGATTGATGCCTGCGAGGCTAATCGTTGCAGGTTGGTTTTTTTTGATAACATCTATGCAATCGGTAAAGACCATGTACAACATATCACTGAGCAGTCGCCGTTCAGTCCTTCCAGTAAAAAAGGAACCATTCGTGCAGAACTGGATCAGCAGATCATCAAAGCGGCAGAAGCCGGAAAAATAGATGTTGTTATAGCCAGGGCTCCTGATTTTTATGGCCCGATTAAGCAATCCAGTCTGTTGATGAATTTAGTTTACGACAACTATGTGAAAGGAAAATCGGCACAATGGTTTTGTAACGCGGATGTTCCGCATAGTTTTGGCTATACTCCGGAACTGGCATGGGGTACAGCATTGTTGGGTAATACGGACAGTGCTTACAATGAAATCTGGAATCTTCCCGTAAGCCCCCATGCTCCTACAGGGAGGGAGTGGGCAACCATTTTTTCCGAAGCCATGGGGGTAAAAAATAAAATTAAAATACTACCAGAATGGGCCATAAGAGCACTGGGTTGGTTTGTTCCTGTAGTGGGAGAAATGCATGAAATGCTTTACCAGTACGACCGCCCATATGTATTTGACTCTTCTAAATTCAATCAGGCATTTCAGTATGCACCCCTTGCCAATGAGCTGGCAGTAGCTGAACTGCTGCAAAAAATGAAGGAAGCAGCAGCGTAATATCTACAGAAATCCTGCAGGTGTTTTATCGGTTAAATTGCCCGTACTTATACGTCTGATATCAGATATAGATGTGGTAACTTGGTTGGGTTTGTAATCTTCATATCAGCCAAATGACCTCAACCAAAAAATATTGTTTGCATTGCAGCAAAGAACTGAAAGGGAGATCTGATAAAAAATTTTGTAACGATTCTTGCAGAAGCAGTTATCATAACCTGATCAAAGCAGATCACAGCAATTGTATTAGGCAAATCAATTCCCAATTACAAAAAAACAGGCGAATTCTTGCAGCCGCTTATGCGCTTTATGCCAAAGAAACAGTTGTTCCGTTTCAGGAATTGTTGCTGCGGGGTTTTAGCTTATCCCATTTTACACACCGGCAAAAATTCGGTAGAACAGAGCGTTATATTTACTGCTATGACTATGGTTACCGCATGGTTGGGAAAAATGCCATGAAAATTATTCAATCTGTTTCCGGAGGGCCTGATCCCAATCAGAACTCCCGAAACGAAAGCTAGTAACGGATTTTCACCTTGATTACGCCGGCGGAGATCATATCTATTTTTTTAGCAGCAGCTTTACTCAGGTCGATAATACGCCCTTCAATGAAAGGCCCTCTGTCGTTGATTCTGACCCGAACGGTTTGGCCATTGGAAAGATTGGTGACTTTTACTTTGGTTCCAAAAGGCAGGGTTTTATGTGCCGCAGTCAGTTTCCGCTGGCGAAAAATTTCTCCGTTACTGGTTTTCCTTCCTTCGTATTTGTCGGCATAGTAAGAAGCATAGCCCGATTCAGTACCAGAACTGCTTCCGCCGGCTGTTTTTCTGTGACAGGAACACAGCAGTAAGCAAACTACAATACATGTAACAAAAGCGCATCTCATGAATTAAATAACGGAAGAAGCCGTTGAATATTATTTAAATAACTTCCAACGGCTTCCAAAATGTAGATCTATCTGATCTTTATGCAAAAGGAGCTTTCACCACTTTTGCCTTTACCAGGGTATTTCTGATGTCTATGTAAATTTCACTGTCCAGAGCGGCATGTGCAATAGCTACATAGCCCAATCCGATAGCTTTATTGAGAGAAGGGGCCTGGGTACCGCTGGTAACTTTACCAATCACATTACCGGAGGCATCCTTAATCTGATAATCATGACGGGGAATACCGCGTTCCAGCATTTCAAATCCTACCAGTTTGCGTTGAACACCCTCTGCTTTTTGTTTTTCCAGGATGGATTTTGCTGTAAACTCTTTGCTGAATTTGGTAATCCAACCCAGTCCTCCTTCCAGTGGAGAAGTGGTATCGTCAATATCATTTCCGTATAAACAGTACCCCATTTCCAGCCGGAGGGTATCCCTTGCTCCCAGTCCTATAGGCTTCAGCCCCTGGGGAGAACCAATTTCAAAAATAGCGTTCCAGATTTTATCAGCCGCACCCTCCTTATCTTCAAAATAGATTTCAACGCCGCCGGAACCTGTATACCCGGTTGCACTAATGATTACATTTTCCACGCCGGCAAAAGTGCCCTGCACAAAAGTGTAATACTTGAGGTTCATGATATCCTTATCTGTAAGGGGTTGGAGTATTTTGGTGGCGTTGGGACCCTGAATGGCCAGCAGACAGGTTTTGTCGCTGATGTTCTCCATATCTGCACCCTTGGTATTGTGCTGGGAGATCCAGTTCCAGTCTTTCTCAATGTTGGATGCATTTACTACCAGCAGATAGGTTTTATTTTTTTCAATACAATAAACAATCAGGTCGTCTACAATTCCTCCCTCATTATTGGGCAGGCAACTGTACTGGGCCTGGCCATTCTCAATCTTGGATGCATCGTTTGAGGTAACCCGCTGAATCAGGTCCAGTGCATGTTCGCCCCGCAGCATGAATTCACCCATATGACTTACATCAAAAACACCGGCATTTTTTCTTACGGTGGCGTGCTCATCGTTGATGCCTGAATAACTGATCGGCATATTGTATCCTGCAAATTCGGCCATTTTTGCCCCAAGCGCAATGTGTTTCTGAGTGAAAGCGGTGTTTTTCATTACAATCATTTAGGCCCACAAAGTAAGAAAAAAAAGAAGAACCCCATCCCAACCGGGACAGGGTTCTTTTTCCAACCTGTACCAACCTATTTTACGACAGCATATGTAACAGGGATATCCTGCTCACATCTGATCCGAAATCGATCAGCTCCACTGTTTCTTTGATGGTCTTTTTGATATTGGGTTGAACCGAATTGGGTTCAACAACAGTTACTTTCTGATAACGGTAGCGGTTGGTGTCTACCGGCTTGTCGAGCTCTTTTTTCAGTTCTTCGGCCTCTTTTTGCTTGCGCTCGTATTCTTTTTGGAGCTCTTCCTTGCTTTTCTTGTAATCTTCGATGGCATCAGATTTGTTTTCTTCCTCAAGTTCCTTTTTATTGGCCCTTTCCAGTCCACCAGGCGTCATGATGTACTCTACATTGGAGCTGAGTCCTCTGTGGTCACCGGAGTACCAGTCTTCATCCCAGTCAAAATCGTTTCTGCCAGTATTGATATTGAACCAGTTCAACCTTCTGTTAACGTTTGGATCCAGCTGAATTTTCTTTCCGATTGGTACTTGTATATTAACGATTACTCCCTGGTTGCGGAACTTGGTTCCTTTTTTCAGGCTAAATCCACGGTTCAGGTAAACAAGGCTGTCGTCCTGCTCAACACCATACTTAATTTCATCTACATTTTTTAATGCATTCTCTTCATCGTATCCATTGCTGACCTTGCTATAGATAATATGGTACAATGAATCGGGGCTTTTGGTGAACCGGAGGTTGATGTTGTTCAGGATCAGGCTGTCTTCATCCAGGCTAATAATTCCGTCGAAGCGCATCCATTTGCCCACAACCCTTACTCTGGAGTCGGCCACTTTCAGCATCAATTTATTATTGGATGGCTGACGTATACTGATGGTTTCCTTATCCATGGCACGTGCGTCAAAATTTTTAGATATTAAGGCAACCAGGAAAACTGCACTGGCGATACCCAGGGTCCAGAGTCCACCGAAAGTATATCCGAGGTATTTGCTGTGCGACTTGGTACCCATGATTCTTCTGATCAGCCAGATAACAATGCCTATAGCCGGTACAAATAAGAAGAGTAACAAGGTAGACCATGCCAGCAAATTCTGCCAGAAACCTTCCAGAACAAAATCTTTTAAAGGAAACACTCCCACGCTGGCAACCATTACTGCGATCAAAGCTATGAGCAGTGCGAATGCGATGATTCCGGCGATGAACAGGAAAAAGGCTTTGAACAGGATACCAATAGCGTTCAGTAGTTTATTACCGCCTTTTTTGGTTACATAAGCAGCTTCTGATCCAAATTGCTTTCCTTTCTGGTTAACCGTACTGCCAAATTCAGAACCAAATTCTTTTGCTTTTTCAGAAAATTCGCCACCCCATTTCTCAGCACGGGCTTTGAATCCTTCCAGGTCTTCCTGAATGGTATTCTTGATAGTGTTCAGATCTACTTTTTCGCCCCGCATTTCCAGCTTTTCTGAGGCGCTTTTCGCCTCAGGAATTACCGCCCACAATACTGCATATACTATGAATAATGTGCCACCAAATGAGCTGAATACAAAATCAGGGAAATCGAAGTCGAACCAGAATGCACCCCTGAACACCGATGAGATAATACCAATCACCAACGGCATGGCAAAAATCAGTCTGGGAATCCAGATGGCGATATTGAAGTAAGTGGCAATACCACTGGCAACGCCAGCTACCACTTTTTCTTCGGGGTTACGATACAGCCTTTTGGTAGAAGGAACACCATTGTTCAGCGGACGGGAAGGAAGAATCACCCACATCAGTATGTAGAGTAAAAATCCGGCTCCGCCACTGAAAACAAATAATACGAATATCAGGCGGATAATGGTGGGATCGATGCGGAAGTAAGCAGCCAGACCGCTACAAACACCCCCGATAATTTTTTCATTATCGTCTCTGTATAATCTGCCTCTGTTGGCTCCACCCTGGTTATCGTAATTGCTGCCGGTACTTTCCTGGCTGCTTTGTTCTCCACCCAGCTGAGACCTTACATTGTTTTCTTCACCCTCAAAATCTTCAGGACGGCCCATGCTGTCTATGATGCAGTTAACATCTTCTCCGGTAATGCAGGTGCTACCCTTTTTCAGGCGCTCTCCAAAGAGTTCAGCTATGCGACCCTCAATATCATTGATGATTTCATCTCTTCCCTCTTCATTGGCAAAGAATTTGCGCAGGCTTTCCACATACTGCTTCAGTACATCGTAAGCAGCTTCTTCAATGGGAATTACCCTGCCCTGGAAGTTTATATTAATTACCTTTTTCATGGTATGTTTATTTAGCTTGGTTAAGGTTGGTTTTGGTTGTTTTCTGTTTCTGGAGGTGCGGCTGGTTGGGTGAGCACCTTAACTGCATCAGCAAGTTCGTTCCAGGTTCTTTCGAGTTCACCGTAAAAGGCAAGTCCCTTTTCGGTCATCACGAAATATTTGCGGGGCGGGCCACTGTTACTTTCCACCCAACGGTAGGTAAGCAGTTCTGCATTTTTGAGTCTGGTGAGCAGCGGGTAAAGTGTGCCCTCCAGAATATGCAGGTTGGCAGCTTTCATCCGGTCGACCAGGTCACTGGGATAAACTTCCCCCTGGCGAATGATCGATAAGATACAAAATTCCAACACGCCCTTTCGCATCTGACTCTGTGTATTTGAAATATCCATGATAATTGTTTTATGGGGTGATAGATGGATGCTGATTAGTTCAGGAGTCTTCTGGGCATTCTTACCCTGCGGCTGCGCTCCAGGTTCCAGAAATCTGCCAGGCCGAATACGGGCTTTTGAACTTTCACAGTTACCGGAGTTTCTAAAATGTTTGTTTGCGTTTTCATGACTTTTATTTTAAAGGTTTTTGATTTGTTTCATTGACAACACAAAGATGGGGTATTTTCTAGTACTATGCAACACATAGTACCAAGTATTTTTAGGTAATAGGTAGAATTCAGATATTGGTTTAACTTAAATTGTTGATAATTAACTAGTTGTGTTTTTTATGATTTTTAGGAAAGGGATGATCGGCTTTAAAAAGGGATAAACGGCAATTGTGCATTTCTGTTTGATTTTCGCTCTTCATTGTGCCGACGACTATCGTTTTTGCAATCATAATATACTATTATATAAGTACAATCAGCGTTCGTTTGGAATGCTGGCTGCAAAGCTGCTCTGTTACACCGTCTGTTGCAATCTTCGGGAATAAATTTTTTTTTATCGTTTTTATACGATGAATAAATATTCTTCCTAGCTTTGTTTTATCGTAAAAAAACGATGATTTTATGGCCAGCCCTAAATTAGAAGAATTCATTAAAGCCGAACAGGAACTGGCGGCTTTTGCAAAGTCACTTTCGCATCCTGCCCGCATTGCTATTCTTAAAGTACTCGCACAAAAAAACGAATGCATCTGTGGCGAAATTGTGGAAGTATTGCCGCTGGCACAATCAACTGTTTCGCAGCACCTGAAGGAACTGAAAGAAGCCGGATTAATTAAAGGAACCGTGGAAGGTCCCAGAAGTTGTTATTGCATTAACTGGAAGGCTTTTGAAAAATTTAATCAGTCATTTAATCATTTATTCCATAAACTGAAAGACCAGCAGGCTTCTTCCTGCTGCTAATTCGCAAAAACATAACAAATGAAAAACGAACAGGAATTAAAAGACATTGTAAAAGAAAAATATACCGCTATAGCTGCACAGCCATTTGAACAAAACCAGTCCTCCTGCTGCGGATCAGGTTGCTGTTCAACCGAAGTATACAATATCATGAACGATGATTATACCCAACTGGAGGGATATCATTCTGATGCAGACCTTGGATTGGGTTGTGGACTGCCTACACAGTTCGCAAAAATAAAACCAGGGGATACCGTAGTAGATCTGGGAAGCGGTGCCGGTAACGATTGCTTTGTTGCAAGAGCAGAAACCGGTGAAACCGGAAAGGTCATTGGTATCGATTTTACTCCGGCTATGTTGGAGAAAGCAAGAGAGAATGCTGCTAAACTGGGTTACACCAATGTTCAGTTCCGGGAAGGCGATATAGAAAACATGCCGCTGGCATCCAATGTGGCAGATGTGGTGGTAAGTAACTGTGTATTAAACCTGGTTCCGAACAAAGACGGTGTATTCAAAGAAATTTATCGCGTATTAAAACCGGGTGGCCACTTTAGTATTTCGGATGTGGTGCTGGTGGGTCAGCTTCCGGAAGCCCTTCGGAAAGATGCGGAAATGTATGCAGGTTGTGTTTCAGGTGCCATTCAAAAACAGGTTTACCTGGAACTGATCAGCAGCAATGGATTTGACCATATTACTATTCAGAAAGAAAAAGCCATTCTGATTCCGGATGATATTCTGAAGAACTACCTGAATGAACACGAGCTGGCAGATTTCAAAAAAGGTACAACCGGAATTTTCAGCATCACGGTTTATGCGGAAAAGCCCAAAGCGGAAACCTGTTGTAAGCCCGGAGGAGGCTGTTGCTAAAATTTTAATCAAACGAACCGACTTTTATGGAGCATTGTTATCCCGCTGCGGAAAGAAAACAATTGTCTTTCCTCGACCGCTATCTTACGCTTTGGATTTTTGGTGCTATGTTATTGGGCATTGGCATCGGATATTTTTTTCCCGATGTTGCCGGTTCGGTGAATGCACTTTCCAGCGGCACCACCAATATACCATTGGCCATTGGTTTAATACTGATGATGTATCCCCCCTTGGCTAAGGTGAACTACAGCAAAATCGGGGAGGTGTTTAAAGACACAAAAGTCCTGGGTCTCTCTCTGATCCTGAACTGGATAGTGGGTCCGATACTGATGTTTGCACTTGCAGTTCTTTTTTTGAGAAACTATCCCGAGTACATGACAGGTTTGATTCTGATTGGACTGGCCAGGTGCATTGCCATGGTAATTGTTTGGAATGAACTGGCAGAAGGGAACAGGGAATATGCTGCAGGACTGGTGGCGCTCAACAGTATTTTTCAGGTATTTTTCTATAGTTTTTATGCCTACCTCTTCATAACTGTCTTACCTCCATATTTCGGTGTGGAAGGAATGGCCGTAAACATCACCATTGCTGAAATTGCAAAAACAGTCGGGATCTTCCTGGGTATTCCTTTTGCAGCAGGCCTGATCAGCCGTTACCTCTTGATCCGGTGGAAGGGCGAAGCCTGGTTTATCCAAAAGTATCTTCCTTTCATATCGCCTGTTACGTTGCTTGCCCTGTTGTTTACCATCGTAATTATGTTTAGTCTGAAAGGACAGTTGATTGTTCAGATTCCCGTTGATGTAATTCGGATTGCTATTCCCTTGCTGATTTATTTTGCCATTATGTTTCTGGTAAGTTTTCTGATCGGGAAAAAAATGGGTGCTGATTATTCCAGGAATACCGCTATTGCTTTTACGGCAACCGGCAACAATTTTGAACTGGCCATTGCAGTGGCCATCGGAGTATTTGGTATCAACAGCGGCGCTGCATTTGCCGGTGTGATTGGTCCATTGGTAGAAGTACCTGCGCTAATTGCGTTGGTGAATCTCGCTTTCTGGTTCCGCAAAAAATATACATTATGATTGTTCTTTATCCTGAAATCTATGCTTTTCTGCAAGAGGCGGAAAGCCATTTTGATTCCATCGCTGCCGGGCGAAAAGAGGAGCTTCACCGGTTGAGTGGGTATATAAAGCAAAAATTAGAGAATCATCAACATGCTTTACTAACTTTTATCTGCACACATAATTCGAGGAGAAGCCATTTTTCCCAAATCTGGGCGCAGGCAGCGGCCGCTTATTATCAGGTGAAGGAAGTGGTTTGTTATTCCGGCGGTACCGAGGTCACTGCTTTTAACCCCAATGCGGTGAAGGCTTTGCAGGATGCGGGGTTTCGGATCACCGGAAATGTACATGAAACCAATCCACATTACCTGGTGCGTTTCAGCGATCAGTTTCCTCCTGTTGAAGCATTTTCAAAAAAATATCCGGATGCGCCCAATCCACAGGCGAACTATGGAGCAGTCTTAACCTGCGATCATGCAGATGAATCATGCCCGATCGTATTTGGCGCTGAGGAAAGGTTTAAAATAGCATACAGCGATCCGAAATTATCGGATGGTACACCACAGCAGGAGGCTGTTTACAAAGAAAGATCCGGCCAGATTGCCACAGAAATGCTTTATGTTTTTTCTCTGATGAACGGGCGTTAAGGCTGGGCAGGTTCATCCGGCTTACCGAGGATGGACTCAATAAGAGAGGTAAATAAGGAAACAAGAAAACTGAAAAACAAAGCGGTCCACCAGCCGTTTACCTCAAAGCCGGGAACAATCCGATCTGCCAGTTGTATGATGAATACATTGATGAACAACAAAAATATTCCAAGTGTGAGTACGGTAAAAGGAATGGTTAGTATAACCAGAATCGGCTTCACAAAGTTGTTGAGTAAGCTCAATACCAATGCTACCAGCAAAGCCGTAACTGTATTGTCGATGCTAACCCCCGAAAGCAGGTAGGCCACAATCAGCACCGCAACTGCAGTGGCAATTGTTTTGGTAAAGAAGCGTCCCATAGTTTTTATTTAGATTACTACAAGTTCGTAAAAAGAATCCGGATTCAGATACTTTTTAGCGAGCTCCTGTAATTCTTCAGAACCGGTTGTTTTAATCTGGGCTACGCTGTTGTAGAAGTAATTTTCATCTACTCCGTTCAGTACATAGTTTTTCCAGCGGGAGATCAGCTGGAATGGTCCATCCAGTTCTCCCAATACAGAGCCAATCATGTAGTTCCTCACAAGGCTCAGTTCTTCTTCATCGATCGGTTCGCTGCAAAGCACCTGCATTTCCTTGTATACTTCTTCAATCGTTGCTTCGCACACTTCTCTTCCGGCTTCAGTGCTGATCATCCAGGCACCGTCGTGTATATGATTCTGGATATAGCTGTGAATACCATAGGTGTATCCTTTGTCTTCCCGGATATTGCTCATCAGCCTTGATCCGAAAAATCCGCCAAACACATTGTTCAGGATCTGCACTTTTGAATAATCGGGGTGATGCCTGTTGGGGAAAGGTCTGGCCATTCGGATTGCGCCCTGCACCCCTTCAGCATCATTGATGATTCTGAATTTCTTTTCGGTAGAAGGGTGCAGTGGATGGTCTATGACAGGGGTGGGTTTCTGTTGCAGGGGCAACTTTCCAAATATTTCATTCAGCTGCTTGTTAAGATTGGCAGGAATTTTACCTGCAGTGAAAATGGTGCAGTTGCCTTCGGCATAAAAGCGTTGGTGAAACGCAACCAGTTCTTCTCTGTTTAGTCTGTCGTAATCCAGCGTGGAGGTATACTTTCCATATGGATGCTGAATACCATATACATATTCATCGATCAGCCTGTTGGCTATGAAATCGCATTTTTTCAGGTTTACTTCCAGTTTCTGTTTTTGGTTCCGACGATAGGTATTCAGTTCTTCTTCCGGAAAAACAGACGCTTCAATAATTTCTGCCACTACCGGTAACAACTCACTCACGTGTTTGCTGAGGCAGTGCAGGGTGATGGTGGCCGTTTCGTTGTAACAGCTTCTGTTCAGGTATGCGCCGTAAAATTCAAAATGCTCATTGATGCTGAAAGCATTTCTCTGATCTGTTCCGTTCTTGAGCATAAAATTGGTAGTGGCCGCAACAATATTTTTTTCCTCATACCAGTTGCCGGCATAAAATACCCATTCAATCAGCAGTACTTCCTGTGTGCCTGCATCCAGGCTATAAACCGGTACGCCATTGTCCAGTTGGTACTGGTTGCATTTTTTTAACTGCAGATCAAAGCTTACGGCATCTGTTATAGGTGGGGTAATGGTTCTGTTTAAAGTCATTGCTTTTGTTTGATCTGTTACTTGGCGTGATAGTAAAGGGTATTGCTGTTGGATTCTCGGAAAATCTGCTGGCTGTACGCTGTCATGTCTTCGGTGGTGATGTTCCGATATTTATTGAGTTCTGTATTCATTAATGCAGCATCTCCCATAAGCTCGTACATGGCCAGGCTGTTGGCCCTGCTCATTACACTCATGTCTTCGAATGCAATTACACTTTCTGTTCTGTTCTTCACTTTTGTAAGTTCAGACTCTCCGATGGGTGTTTGCTGTATTTTTTCCAACTCTGCGGCAATAGCGTTTTCGGCCTGCTCCATACTGGTTCCTTTTACCAGCTTGCCCTCAATGGTAAGCAGACCGGCGTCCATGGTTCCGAAATGATAGCAATCCAGGTTGGAGAATAGTTTCTGCTCTTTTACCAATGCCTGATAAAGACGGGAAGAACCGCCGCCGCCCAGGATCTCTGTAAGCAGATCTGCCACATAGTACCCCTTCTCCAGCCTTGCATCCATATGCCAGGTTTTAATAAAGGCATCCAGTGGTACGGCTGCTTCAATATGGAGCTTACGTGCTTCCAGTTGTACCGGCTCCTGGGGAAGATTACGTACATATTTTTCTCCTGATGGAATTGGGCCAAACCATTTTTCTGCCAAACGTTTGATATGGTCTGTTTTTACATTGCCGGCTACAACCAGAATAGCATTTAGCGGACGATAATGCTTGAAAAAAAACTGTTTAACATCATCAATATGTGCGTTTTCTACATGGCTTAATTCACGACCAATGGTCATCCATTTGTAAGGATGAACTTTATAGGCCAGATCGCGCATTTTGTGCCAGATGTCTCCGTAAGGTTTATTGAGATAATGTTCTTTGAATTCTTCGCAAACCACTTTTCGCTGAACGGCCAGGCTTTTTTCGCTGAATGCCAGGCTCAGCATTCGGTCGCTTTCCAGCCAGAATGCTGTTTCGATATTCTGGGCCGGAAGCTGGCAATAATAGTTGGTCAGATCATTGGTGGTATAGGCATTGTTGTCTCCGCCCGCACGTTGAAGGGGTTCGTCGTATTCGGGTATGTTGATGCTCCCACCGAACATCAGGTGCTCAAATAAATGTGCAAAACCGGTTTTTTCCGGATTTTCATCGCGTGCGCCTACATCGTAGAGGACATTTACAACGGCCATTGGTGTGGCATTGTCTTCATGTACCAGAACGGTTAAACCGTTGTCTAAAGTAAACCTGTTGTATAGTATCATATTCACAAATCAGCACGCAAATTAGTTCATTGAAAGTATAAATCCCCAAAGGAGGGCCAGCTATCTGCGGATATCTTTCACTTCCATGGTAAGTACCAGGGGCGCTTCATTGCGAAACACGACTACTTTAATTTTACCAATGGCATTCTGGAACAGATTTTTATAGGTTTGAATGTTTTTGGAAAAATTACTTTCCACCGCAAAAATGATGTCTCCGTTTTTAAATCCGGCTTTATCGCCGGGGGAATCCTTCACGATATCAATCACTTTAATTTCTCCGTCTATCAGGTAAATACCCAGCCCAGTATAGCTGTAATCGAATTGTTCGTTGAAATGGCGGTTGGGTCTGATGTGTATGGTTTGCTGCGGATAATTGAGGATAACGTTGAATCTTCGGAGCAGGTCGTTTCCCATTATACCTCCCAAGGTTGGATAGGAGGTGATATTGTAGTTGTCGTCAAAAATATGTACAGGTACATTCCTGAACCTGAAAGGACCTATTTTAACCGATTTGATCACAGTCAATTCCATTTGTTTTTTGCCTCCCAGGCCCTCTGCCTGTGTTGGGAAAAACTTTTTTTTGGTCTTAAAAAGACTGCTGTCTTCTATGAAATCGCGGGAAAGCAAAAAACAAAGTCCTGCCCCAGAATCAAAAATCAGCCTTGTATTTACCTTTCTGCTGTCTTCCAGTTGGGCCATTTGTCTGGGTAAAGTGGTAAAACTGGGTCGGAGCAGGTATCCGCCCTTCGGGTACCTGAATGTACCCGGCGTATATATCTCCAGCATGTTTTCGTCGTAGTCGATCCGGATTACATACCGGCGGATAAAACTGTAGCCGATGATTCCATCGATCCGTATGCCGTACACACTGGTAAGGAGTTCATAGTCGTTGATGTGAAAATCGAGATTCTCCGAACGCAGACCGGGGAAGCTGAGCTGGTGATTTTCGGCAAATTCAACATTCCGGATCCCTGCAATCCCCCGGATGGTCTTTTCACTTTTGGAAAGCGGAAGCTGTAACCCGGCGGCTGTTGCCGAATCCAGCGAAATGCCTCCGCTGCCTGTATCGAATACAAAGTTCAGGGAGTCTTTAAACTGGTCCAGTTGTGCTTTTACAATGATGATCCCTCCCGATAGCTGGTAAAAGTGGATACGGGTAATTAACTGACACTCCGGGGCAATAAACTCCTCCTGGGAAAATCCGTTCAATCCCGAAACAAGGCCAATAGCCAGAAGCAGGCGGCGCAGCATATACGAAATTTAAGAAGGAATAACCGGGTCTGCAAATATACAAGGCAAAATAGGAGAAGGTTGTATGAGTTCACACCGAACAACATTACCTTTGTACCGTTTATACAATTATTATGCAATTAGCAGATTTATACCAAAAAGCCCTTGCCTTTGAATTTCTGACAAAGGAAGAGGGTATGTTTCTATTTGAACACGCGCCCCTGGCCGATTTGATGCATATCGCAGATGAACTCCGGAAAATTCAGGTTCCACATGGTAAGGTAACCTGGCAGATCGACCGGAACGTGAATACGACCAATGTATGCATTGCCAATTGTAAGTTTTGTAATTTCTACCGGATACCCGGCCATGCGGAAGCCTATATCACCGAAATGCCGGCGTACAGAACCAAGATCGAAGAAACCATTAAATATGGTGGAGACCAGCTGTTGTTGCAGGGTGGACATCATCCTGAACTGGGGCTGGACTTTTATACCAATATTTTCCGTCAGCTGAAGCAGGAATATCCGACCATAAAACTGCATGCACTCGGACCGCCCGAAGTGGCCCATATCGCCAAACTCTCCAACATGAGTCATCACGATGTACTGAAGGCACTTAAAGAATCCGGTCTGGATTCCCTGCCTGGTGCAGGCGCTGAAATTCTTGTAGACCGGGTTCGCAGGCTGATTTCCAAAGGGAAATGTGGTGCAGATGAGTGGCTGGCAGTGATGCACGAAGCCCATAAGCTGGATATTACCACCAGTGCTACTATGATGTTTGGTCATGTGGAAACCCTGGAAGAACGGTTTATACACCTCGTAAGAATCCGTGAGGTGCAGGCAATGAAGCCGGAGCATGCAAAAGGCTTTCTGGCGTTTATTCCCTGGACTTTCCAGGATGTGGATACCCTGCTCACAAAGATCCGGGGTGTTCATAACCTTACTACACCGGACGAATACATCCGTATGATTGCCATTAGCCGGATCATGCTCCCCAATATCAAAAATATTCAGGCCAGCTGGTTAACAGTGGGTAAGCAAACGGCACAGATTTGCCTGCATGCGGGTGCCAATGATTTTGGCAGTATTATGATTGAGGAAAATGTGGTGAGTGCTGCGGGCGCTCCGCACAGGTTTACCTACAGGACCATGCAGGAAGCCATCAAGGAAGCCGGTTTTGAGCCACAGTTGCGGAACCAGCAATATGAGTGGAGGGAGATTCCGGAGGCGATCCAGGAGCAGATGATTACTTACTAAATGCTCGTAAACCGAATAAATTTGTCCGGTACGGTTTTAAAGCTAACTTTAAAACATGGGTTTCTTCTTCAATTGAAGCGCCCGGGCTAATGAGATGAATATATTTAAAGCAGTCATATGCCATGATTATTCTGTGCTCCGTGCGCAGAAGAGGACGCTCCAGGTAAAAACCAATGGTGTCCACATGATTGGTATTGCATGGATTGCCAATGTGTTAAGTATTGCTGGAATCTATATTATGTATTTTCTGGTCAATAACCGGAGAAAAGATGTTTATGATCTTTTATTTGAACTCCATTACTGGGAGCTGGCCGGAAGGGTAGGGATTATCATTTTACTATCGTTTATTTATCTGATCAGCTTTGCTGTTTTTGGGGGAAAACAGACCTTTTTAAGCATTATCCAGGAGTTTTCTCATATGGACGAAGCCCGTCAGATGGCCGTTTCCAGAAGGGGTGGCATCTATTTTTATGGCTCTGTGCTTGTTTTTGTACTGGTGGTGGGTTTCCTGCTGTACCTCATAAAAGTAGCCGGCTACTAATCCTGTTAACTTTTTTTGCAAGTTTTGTAACATATCTCCCATTGGTACGTACCAATAGTATACAAAACAATTACTGAGACCTGTAGAAACTGTTTATGACCGAACGAGAGTACAATCTTTGTGTGAACGAATATGCCGATAATCTTTACCGTTTTATCGTAAAGAATCTCCGGCATGAAGAGGATGCACGGGATATTGTACAAACCGCTTTCGAAAAATTATGGAAAAACAGGGATTCAGTAGAAACAGTGAAGTCCAAGTCTTACCTGTTTACTGTAGCGTATAACCAGATGATAGACCATATCCGGAAAAACAAACGGATTCAGCTAAAGGAAGAATTTCCGGAAGATGGAAGAATGCAGTACCAGCAGCATGGAAATATGCGTAAGATTCTGATGGAGGCGCTGAACAGGCTGAATGAAACGCAAAGAAGCCTGGTGATGCTGAAGGATTATGAAGGATATAGTTATGAAGAGATCGGAAAGATCATGGATCTGAATGAAAGCCAGGTGAAAGTATACCTGCACCGGGCGAGAGTGATATTAAAGAATTATCTGGTAAGCCCCGAAAACGTACAATAACAACATGCAAATTAACCGCCATAATTACGAAACATATTTTCTGCTCTGGATAGACGGGGAACTGTCTGTGGCTGAACAGGAAGCTGTAGCGCTTTTTGTAGCGGAGAATCCGGATCTGGCCGAAGAACTGGCATTGTTGCAGGATGCAAAGCTGCCAAAAGACGGAGAAGAATTGTTCTTCCCGGATAAGGCCAGCCTGATGAAACAGGAATCTGCCGAAATCTCACTGAATAATTATACGGAATATTTTCTGCTGTATGTAGACGGAGAGCTAACTCCCGATGAACAACAGCAAACCGAGCTCTTTGTTTTGCAGCACCCTCAGTTGCAGGCTGAATTCCTGTTGTTTCAGCAAACCAGGCTTCCGCAGGAACAGATCGCTTTTCCGGATAAATCGATCTTATACCGGAAAGAATCAGAAGAAAAGCCGGTTGTTTTCATGATGTGGCGAAGAATAGCAGTAGCTGCCGTGTTAACGGGCCTTGCCTTCTCTGTTTGGATGCTGGTTCCGGACAATGCAGTGCAAAGAAATCAACCTCAGCTGGCAGCCAATGCTCCGGTAAAGGCTTCTCAAAGTCCGGCAGCGACGCGTAACGGCAACAAGCCCCTGCAGGGTGCACCTGTTGCACAGCAACTCACAGCAGTGGCTCCGCAACAGACGGCAAAAAACAATCCAATAGCGGCATTGGCGGTTGAAAAAAACGGCGGTTCGGTAGCGCAGGTTCCGGACAACAGGCAGTTAATCGCTTCTTCCGGTGAAACAGCACTTCCTGCGAATCAGGTATCAGCAGCTTCAGAAACTGCAGAAACAGTTGGTCTGCAAACAGAAACAGGGAGGATTGCAGCGGAGGATGTTGAGGTAAAACAATTTATTAATACGCAGGTTCAGACTGCAGACAATGATCACGCAGACCTGATCCGGCCAACCGTATACAAGGAACTTGTTACAGATGATAACAGCAAAAGTCTTTATGTGGGTACTATGGAAATCAACAAGGATAAACTCCGCGGCTTCCTTAGAAAAGCGGGTACCATATTCCGTTCAAAATCCAGGCAGGAAGACGATAAAATCGACACAGATAAGTAAAACAATTTTATGAAAAGAATTCTGACAATGGCAGCATGCCTTTTTGCTGCGGGTGCAGGTTATGCACAAACCGATAGTACTGAAAACAGAACTGATACTGTTAAAGTAGGAAATTTCATCATCATCAAAAAAAAGAAAAGTGGAACGGATGATGAAGGCGTTTACAAAAAAAGCAACAAAAATCTTGACCTCGATATGCTGTTGCGTATAGAGCGTCGTCCGGCCAGAAACAAAAACATCAGCACCAACTGGTGGATTCTCGACCTGGGATTTGCGAACATGCGAGACAATACCGATTATGCCTATGCCCAGGCCGGCAGTTATTTCAGAACACTCAGACCGGCAGATGGTCCGGTAAATGCAGACAGCTATCGCCTGATTACCGGAAAATCCACCAATGTAAATCTTTGGTTCTTCATGCAGAAGCTGAATGTGAGCAAACACGTGCTCAACCTGAAATATGGTCTGGGACTGGAGATGTACAATTTTCGCTATGATACACGCCTGAGCTACCGAAAAGATCCCCAGCCTTATGTATACAATGATTCCATTAGCTTCAGCAAAAACAAGCTTTATGCAGGATACCTGACTGTTCCTTTTATGGTGAATGTGAACACAACGCCGAATAGCCGGAAAGGATTCAGTTTTAGCGCTGGTGTAAGTGCAGGATACCTGCTGAGCAGCCGCAACAAACAGGTAAGTGCAGAACGGGGTAAACAAAAAATCAACGGAGACTTTAACCTGGAACCCTGGAGATTTGCTGCGATCGGAGAAATGGGTATTGGCCCGGTTCGTTTGTACGGTTCTTACAGCCTGAATAAGTTTCAGAAAGACATTACTCGTGTAGAACAGTTCCCTTATACCGTTGGTATCCGGTTCAGTCGCTGGTAAATCATCTGTCTCTTTTTTCTCATGTTAATATAATAGTCGCTCCCTTTTCAGGGAGCGTTTCTATTTGATGATGGCTATTGTTTATAATTAACAGGCCTGTCACAATGATTTTTCTTAGTTTCCGTTTATAAATAAAAACATTCATGAAAACCCTGGCTTACTGGATGGTTTTGTTGGGAGGGGTAATGGTTACCACATCGTTCAGAAAGCACAAAACCATCAATCCCTTTACGGCAGATAAGGACACTTATGCTGTGTATGTGATTAAAAGTGAGTATGCCTTAAAAGTATACGACTCTACCGGTGAGTGGATGGCGACCTATCCGGTTGTTTTTGGCAGCCCGGACCTGGGAGATAAAATGATGCAGGGCGACCGGAAAACTCCTGAAGGAGTATTTCATATTGCCGGAAAAAGAGCCCACCAGAAATGGACCCGTTTTTTAATGATAGACTATCCCAACCGGGAGAGTATAGAAAAGTTTAATCAGCGAAAAGCTGCGGGGCTGATCCCTGCCAATGCAAAGATTGGTGGAGAAATTGGAATACACGGAACACTTCCGCATGGAGACAATGTGATTGATCAGTACCGCAACTGGACAGAGGGTTGTATCAGTACCAAGAATATGTATATACAGGAGCTGTTCAGCTTATTGCCCGTAGGAACAAGGGTAGAAATCCGTCGTTAGTTTTTACTTAGTTTGATTGTGTTCAGCCAGTCTATAATGCCCAGCTGAACCTTAGAGGCTACCTGTGTATGAAACAGGGTTTTCACAATTCTTTTTTCGTCAGACTCATTACTCACAAAGGCAATCTCCACCAAACAGTTGGGAAATTCTGTAGGGGAATTCAATGCAAAATTGAAATGCCCGATGTTTCCAAACTCTTCCAGTTTCAGTTCCAACATCCGTTTCAGTACGCTCTGGGTCAGGGGCCTGAAGCCAATATGTTTGTAATAAGTACTTACTCCTTTGATGGTCGGATTAGAACTGGAATTCAGGTGCAGGGATATGAGCAGATCGGGGTTTTGTTCCTGCAACCAAAGGATCCGGTCCTTATTGTCGAAACTGCTGTCGCTGTTTCGGGTCATAATGACCTTCTTTACTTTTAATTTCTTAAGCGATTTTTCCAGGGCTTTGGCAAAGCGTAAAGTGTATTCTTTTTCGGAAGTATTAAGCAGCGGTCCTGTAGATCCGGCATTGGTTCCCCCGTGTCCTGCATCGATGGCAATGGTGAGTTTACGGAGATCCAGTATGGGAGGCTGACGCTTCACGCGCAATTGCAGCGTGTTACCTTTGTAGCCGATGCTGTATCCCCAGTGCTGCTGATGCTTCAGTTCAACGATTACCCGAACCAGATCATCTTCCACCTGGTTGTAATATACATTCTTTACTTCTTTCAGGCTGCTGAGCTGGGTAACCCAGTTGGTATTGCTTTGTACGCCAAACAAATCGATCATGATCCTGGAAGGGCCAATTTCCATCCAGGTTTTGTATGGAAGTTTTTCCGGTAAGCTCATATTCACATAGTCAAAGAGGGAGTCTCCTTTGGCTACGAATGATCCGCTAACATAGAATGGCTTTTTAACAGGTAAAGCGGAATCGGCTTTTATGAATGATTGATCCAGGTATGCACTGTGCCATTTGGACAATTGTACCTTGTACATTCCTTTTACAGAGTCTACAATTTTAAGCAACACATTGGTATCGATATACCCCATTTTGGCACCTCCCAGTCTGTCCTCACCCTGGCCGTAAGACAGGGCAGGCAGTTTGCCTGTTGTACGGCCGTATCTGGGGGCTACTTGTGTGTTATCCTGTGCAGCGGTATATAAACTGATCATTACTGTTAGTAAAAGGAGGGGTTGTTTCATTTACTGAAGGTAAAAAAATCAGTTGCATATACCATAAAAAAAGCGCCTGCATCGCAGGCGCTTTGAATCATTAATTGAAAATTGGATTAGAGTTTGTATCCATTGTCTGCGACCAAACGCTCTGCAATTCTTCTGCGGGCATCTTTGGTGTTGTAAGCTTCCACTTTGGTGAAACGCTTCAGGCCAATATGCATCATGCGCAGTTCGTCGCCATCTGCAAATGCATTCAACGCGTCCTTGCCGGATTTGTTGATGCGATCTGCAGCATCGTACAAGTAGGTCCTCATCATATCTGCATACAAGGTTGCTGCTGCTTCTCCTTTGTCTTTGGTAAGCTTCATTACACGGAGCAATGCACTTTCTACATGGAATAATTCAATAGACATATCTGCAATGTTCATCAGAATCTCCTGTTCTTTATCCAGTTGCATCATCAGTTTTTGTACTGCTGCACCGGCAACCATCAGAATGGCTTTCTTAAAGTTGGCAACGGCCTTCAGTTCTTTTGCAAAAGGTCCTTCGTCTTCGCTTCCGAAATCAGGAATGCTCATCAGTTCTTTTTGAACAGCCATGGCTGGTCCCATCAGATCCAGTTTACCCTTCATTGCACGCTTCAATACCATGTCTACAGTCAACAAACGGTTGATTTCATTGGTGCCCTCGTAAATCCGGTTGATCCGGCTATCACGATAAGCTTTGGATATCATGTACTCGTCGCTGAACCCGTTACCACCATGAATCTGCACGCCTTCATCCACCACATAGTCCAGGGTTTCACTACCGAATACTTTCAGAATTGCACACTCTATTGCATACTCTTCTGCTGCACCCAGCAGCGCTTCTGCAAATGTTTTGCCGCTGGCTGCCAGTTCATGTTCCTTATCGTCGATCCATTTGGCTGTACGATACAGGGCACTCTCACAAACCCATAAGCGAATGGCCATTTCTGCCATTTTGTGTTTGATGGCGCCGAACTTGTAAATAGGCAATTTGAACTGTTCTCTGGTAACAGCGTACTTTACAGAAATATCGGTTGCTTTTTTGGCCCCACCTAAAGTTGCAGCGCATAATTTCAGGCGACCGATGTTCAGAATATTGAAGGCAATGATATGGCCTTTGCCAATTTCGCCGAGTACATTTTCCACAGGAACTTTACAGTCCTGGAAGTAGAGCTGAACGGTGGAAGATCCCTTGATGCCCATCTTGTGCTCTTCCGGGCCCTGGGTAAATCCTTCTGTACCACGCTCTACAATAAATCCAGTGAACTTATCGCCGTCAATTTTTGCAAAAACCGTGTATACATCTGCAAAACCACCGTTGGTGATCCAGCATTTTTGACCGTTCAGGATATAGTATTTTCCATCGTCGCTGAGTTTAGCAACAGTTTTTGCGCTCAAAGCATCGCTACCGCTGTTGGGCTCTGTTAAGCCATAAGCGCCTTTCCACTCGCCGCTGGCCAGTTTGGGAATGTATTTTTGTTTCTGCGCTTCGGTACCAAAATAGAGGATTGGCAAAGAGCCGATACCGGTATGTGCAGCAATGGCTACAGAAAAAGAGTGTCCTCCTCCGAGTCCTTCATTTACAATGGTAGAAGTGATGAAATCCTTACCCAGTCCTCCGTAGGCTTCGGGGAAAGAGGTAGACAGTAATCCCTGTTCGCCGGCTTTTTCCATCAAAGATGGAACGAGCCCGGGTTCCTGTTTATCGATCCTTTCCACAACTGGAAGGATCTCAGTTTGCAGAAACTGCTCGCACATATCCATTACCATGGATTGTTCTTCATTGAAATCTTCCGGGATGAAAGTTTCATATGGGTTGCTTTCTTTGATAATCCACTCGCCGCCCTGAAGGGCTTTTGCTTTGTTGGTGGCTTCCATTGTCGTTAGTTTAAATGTTTATTATTTACAAGTCCTTTTATCCGTTATTTATCGATAATATCCGGAACCCCTCCGGTAAGGTTATCGTATACCCTTTGAAAAACAGATTTTACCGTTTCTATTTCCTGTTTGCTTACCCCTACCAGCGCCTCACTCATGGTCTGATTGGCCAGATCGATGGTTATATCCTGCAACTCATAAGCCGCATTTGTTAATGCTACCAGGTTGATTCTTCGGTCGGTAGGAGATGCAATTCGTTTAACCAGTTGCTGTTTTTCGAGGTTGTCGATCAACCGGGTAATACTGGGTTTGTCCCGAAAAGTTCTGTTGCAAAGCTCCTGTTGACTCAGTTTATCTTCTTTCCATAAATGATATAAAACACTCCACTGCTCAATGGTAATTTCCAATCCCGCATTTCTGAAATTCTTCTGCAATCTTCTTGCCACAGCGGTGGAAGCCATGCCGTTGATCACACTGTACAACTCACCCCTTTTAAATTCCCCCCGCTTAATTTGGTTGTTTGACATATAGTTAGTTATGCAACTAATTTCAAAATAAGTTCGTTTCTTTGATACTACCAAGAATTAATTGGTAAAATTTAGCTTAAAAACCTATGAGCAGTCAGTTTATACCATACGGTCCTTCCAGGCTCCATTACAAGCGTTATGGTACAGGCCCCCAAATAATATTCTGCTTTCATGGTTACGGCGAATCTGCGGAGCATTTTGGCATTTTTGAACCTTATCTGGGCAGGGATTTTACGCTGGTGGCCATCGATGTCCCTTTTCATGGTGAAACTGACTGGAAGGGTGAGTTGCTTTTTCAGCCGGAGGAAATGCTCCGGTTAATGCAACAGATCATGGCAGGGTCCCGGGAGCCGGTTGTGTTATTCGGTTATAGCATGGGAGGCAGGATGGCTTTAAAAATATTTGAACTGATGCCGGAACAGGTGAGCAGAATCGTGCTGGTTGCTCCGGATGGTTTGTATAAAAACAAATGGCAGTGGATCAGTACCCAAACCAAACTGGGTAACCGGATTTTTCAGCATGCAATGCATCACCCAGGTCCGTTGCTTAGCCTGCTCAATCTGGCAGAACAGCTCCGCATTTTTAATAAGCGGATCATCAGGTTTGCCCATTATTACCTGGACGACGCCAACAGCCGGAAAATGCTCTATAAAATTTGGACTACCAACCGCCGGTTCCGACCCCATCCTGCTAAAGTAAAGCCTTTGA
Source organism: Sediminibacterium sp. (assembly GCA_016786865.1). GTDB lineage: Bacteria > Bacteroidota > Bacteroidia > Chitinophagales > Chitinophagaceae > Sediminibacterium. The sequence goes on from JAEUVE010000007.1 coordinate 49,173, forward strand.
TTAAACAGTATCAGGTGCCTGTACAATTGATTTTTGGGAAGTACGACCGCATCATTCCTACCAAACGGGGGCGCCATTTTGGGAAAAACATCAGCCCCTTCGTTCAGGTAGCCGAACTGGAAGCAGGACATCAGTTGCTGCGGGAGAAATATGCAAAACAGATTGCTTCTTTTTTTGTAACGGGATAATGGTTTTCTTTGTTGCAGATGACCGCAGCCTTTTTGTTAATCCTTACAGCCCTCCTGGCAGCTTATTGTTTGCTGATCTGTATATACCGTTATTGGTTTTTGCGGCTGAAAGTATATCAGCCTATGCCGGATGGTACTCCCCGAACCAGGTTTACCATTATTATTCCCGCCCGAAATGAAGCTGCTTCCATTGGTCATTGTCTGAAGAGCATAGTGCAACTGGATTATCCACCTGAACTGCTGGAAGTGATCGTGGTCAATGATCATTCTACCGATGATACTCCGGGAATTGTGCTGGAGTGGAAGCAGGATTTTCCTCAACTCAGGCTGATTAACCTGGCAGACCACCTGACTGGTAACCAGAATGCATATAAGAAAAAAGCAATTGAAATTGCTGTGGCACAAAGCAGTGGCAACTGGATGGTTACCACAGATGCAGACTGTATAATACCCAAAAAATGGCTGTACCTGTTCGATCGGTATATTCAGGAGCATGAACCTGTATTTGTAGCGGCACCGGTGATGTTTACCCCTAATTCTTCCTGGTTGGGGATTTTTCAGGTACTGGATTTCATTAGCCTGCAGGGCATTACGGCCGCCGCAGTTGCCGCAGGATATCACAGTATGTGCAATGGAGCCAACCTTGCCTACAGTAAAGTCGCTTTTGATACAGTAGGTGGTTTTAAGGGGATTGATCACATTGCCAGCGGAGATGATATGTTACTGATGTACAAGATCAGTCAGGCTTATCCGGGCAAACTGGGTTTTTTATTTTCACCTGAAGCCATCGTACAGACTGCACCCATGCCCGATTGGAAAAGTTTCCTGAATCAGCGGATTCGTTGGGCCAGTAAAGCAGACAGCTATTCGGAGAAAAGTATTTTTTGGGTTTTATTCCTTGTGTATTGTGTGAATGCCTTGTTGCTGATGGGTTTGTTGCTCGGACTGTTCCTTCAGGGATTCTATCCCTGGGTGATCTGTTTGCTGGGCGTAAAGACCTTGGTGGAAATCTTGTTCATGTGGCCGGTAGCCAGTTTTTTCAACGAGCAAAAATTGCTGATTTTTTTCCCACTGATGCAGCCGTTGCATTTGGCGTATACCGTGGTTGCCGGATGGCTGGGAAAGTTTGGCCGTTACCAGTGGAAGGGTCGATCTGTGCAATAGATTACAACAGATGGTCCGCTTCCGCAGCAGGTGCACCGTTTTCGGGAAAGAACGCATAGATCAACAAAGGGATCAGCATAAAAAAGGATAAAAAAAGCCGTATAGGAGATTTCATATAAGGATGATTTGATGATTGGACTGGAATATTCGACATTCGTTTAACAGGTTAATTTGTTCATCGGTGAATACAAGCCTCTTATCGGTATGTAAACACCTCAATAATTACAAAATTGTCCGTTCAAAATAAAGACCGCCGGTTCTTCAATAAACTGATCCGAAATAAAGGGGCATTCTTTGGTATGATACTGATTGCGTGCAGTATGCTGCTTGCCTTGTTTGCTTATTTTGCTGCACCAGACGGATCGCCCAATGCCAACCGGATGATTCCGGAAATTGGAAGTAAAAAACCCGGATTTACCATTGGGCTGCTCCAGGTATATAAAACCAGGACTATTCAGGCGCCAGGCTGGTTTACCCGACTGATTGAAGGACAGGAGGACCACTATGATTATATACCCATTTCAGCCTACCGGATAAATGGGGACAGCATTTATTTTCAGAAGTTTATTGATGATGGTGTTACGGAAGCCGGAGTACTGCCTCTTCGTGCGCTGTCTGTTACTCCGGTACGCCAGGTCACATACACTATTGGGACGGATAAATTTGGTAGGGATATTGCCAGCAGGCTGATCATTGGTGTACGGGTAAGTTTGAGCGTGGGATTGATTGCAGTATTGATCTCCCTTACCATTGGAATTTTCCTGGGGTCGCTGGCCGGTTATTTCAGGGGTTGGGTGGATGATGTAATCATGTGGCTGATCAATGTGATATGGAGTATTCCTACGTTATTGTTGGTCTTTGCCATTACGCTGGCCCTTGGAAAGGGGTTCTGGCAGGTGTTTATTGCTGTGGGATTAACCATGTGGGTAAATGTGGCGAGGCTCGTAAGGGGGCAGGTACTTGCGGTACGGGAACTGGAATACATAGAAGCTACCAGGGCCCTGGGTTATTCGCATCTGCGTACGATTGTGAAACATATTCTGCCTAATATACTGGGTCCGGTAATGGTTATAGCCGCCAGTAATTTTGCTTCGGCCATTGTAATAGAAGCAGGCCTGAGTTTTCTGGGAGTAGGTGTACAGCCTCCACAACCCAGCTGGGGACTGATGATCAAGGAAAATTACAATTTCATCATTACGCACAATCCGATGCTGGCATTGGCGCCGGGTATCGCCATCATGTTGCTGGTACTGGCTTTTAATTTATTGGGAAATGGTTTGAGAGATGCCATGAGTGTCCGGAACTAAACAGCGAGGGATGACTGTTCTTCTTTCAGCTTTAACTGAAGGCCGATTAGTATACCTGCACAGAGCCAGAAGAGTCCGCCGATCTTGTCGGTTTCAATCATATCACTGGTGAGGTTGATGACAGTAATCATCCAAAGTACTACCCCTGTAATTAATGCAACAGTTCTATAAAAAGAACCCTGAAATGCATAATAGAGCTTTTGAGCCGTTAACAATAAGGCCGACCAAAGCAGCAATAAAATCGCCAGCCCGGGAATACCCTGTTCTACAGCAGTTAGCAGAAAATAGTTGTGTACGGTAGAATGCTCCGGATTGTTGCTTACCCAGGTTCTGAAAGCGGCAACCGTATGGGGGCGGTATTGGTTATAAAAGCTGTTGGGCCCAAAGCCCGTCAGCGGGCGTTCTGCGACCATTCTGATTCCGGCTACCCAGCGATGAAATCGTTCCGCATTGGAAACATCTTTAAAGGTGATCGTAGCGCCCAGGTGTTCTCTGAAATTGGTATGGAAAATGGTACGGTCGTGATCCGGCGCAAAACGTAGGTAATTGTTGTTGCTGATGAGTACAGCCAGGAAAAGACTTGTAGCTGCAACTGCTGCGATCAGGAAACTTCCTATTCTTTTTTTCCGAAAGAGCCATACCGCCAGCGGGGCAGACAGCAGGGCCAGCCAGGCGCCCCTGGAATAGGCGGTAGCGAGGCCTGCCAATGCAATGCCCAGGGCAACGGCGATCCATTTTCTGTAAGCTGTTGTTTTGGTAAAATGCCATACTGCCCACTCCGCCGGGAGCAGGCAAACCAGCATGGCTGAATAATTTACGTGATTCCTGAAGAAGGGGCCCACCGTTTTGTTGATGGCTGCAAATTCAAAACCATAGAACCCATGGCGAACCAGTGTTTGGATAATTACCAGCAACATCGGGATCAGTAAGCAGAAGGCCAGCCTGCTGTAATGCTGCATATTACGCAACAGGAGCGGCGTTACCAACACCAATGGAATAATGTACCAGATTTTTGCCAGTAGGAATTTGGCAGACAGCAAGGGCTCTGTGGAAAAGCCCGCACTACATGCAATCCAGCACAGGTGAAGTATAATGAATAAAAGGAGTGGCGAGCGATAAACAGGGTAAAACAGCAGTGGGTGATGGATCATTTTAGCAATTGTGGCCGCAGTGATAATCATCAGCAACAGCTCATCCGGGAAATCCATGCCCAGCGAATCGGTGATATTGAGCTCGGTAGAAAAGGGCAGCAAGATCAGCATCAGCCAGTATAGATCTTCGGTACGGTTGGTAATCAACTGAATGATTCCGGGTAATACCACCCACACAAACGGGATAACCAGCCACCCCGCTTCCTGTTGCAGAATGCTCAGGGTGCCGGATACGAAAAAGAGCAGGCTTGCAAAAAGTGGCTGCAGCTGATATCGTTGAACCGGACTCCTCATCGAAGTTCTTTACTGGGATTGTTTAACAGGGTCAGCAGTGAGCTGAATGCCAGTCCTGCTAACGCCGCAATCGCAATAATCAGTGGCTTATTGGGCCAGGCTGGTTCTGATGGAATGCTGCCTTGTTCCAGTATCCGGATATAGGAAGGAATGGCATGCATTCCGATTTTGTATTCTGCGCTGATTTTTTTGTATTGTTCCAGTTGTGAAAGGATGCTGAAGGTTTCTGCATCCTGCATTCTTTTGGCAGATTCGCTGGTAGCAACAGGTTGTTGTTCCAGTGCGCTGTATTGAAGTTTAAGGTTGGCAATAGTTGTGTCGATCTGTTCTAGGATCCGCTTGTACTGTAATTGTGTAAGCGATTGCAGATTTTCTTCTGCGGACTGCACAACAGCATTCACAATTTGGGCTGCCTGCCGTTCATCTTTAGTGATACAGCTGATGATCAGCTGATCTTTAGGCGTTTTGATGAAACGCAGTTCTTTACGCAACAACTTCAATGCCTGTTTTTCCAAAACAGATTCCGGTTCGTTTTTCAGCGCATAATATTGAACCAGTTGCTGATCTCTGATCACTTTCAGCAGTGTTGTGTCCATTTCGGCAACCGCCTGTATTCTGTCCAGGTCGTCTCCATTTCCAAAACTGCCATATAGGTCTTTAATCTGCGGATTAAAGATGCTGGCTTTGTCTGTTAATAGAGAGTTGCCTGCAAGAATGGTTGCTGCAGATTCGTATTTAGGTGTAACAATGAAAACAATGCATGCTGCTACAATGGCTGATGCTGCTGTAAAAGACAGCAGCTGGCGCCATTTGGATTGTAATAGTACGAGCAGTTCGATCAGGTTAAAAGAAGATTGCATAGAAAGGATTAACGCGGAGCCACCACTACATTTCTGTCGAGGCTTTCCTCCAGTGATATAAAAGTTTCTGTTCTTTCAATTCCTTTGATTTTCTGTAGTTCGTCGTGCAGTACAAAGCGCAACTCCTGTATGTCTTTGCAAACAATTTCTGCAAACATGCTGTAGTTGCCTGTTGTGTAATTGAGGCGAACGATCTGCTGAATTTTTTTCAGTTCCTTGGCAACGGAATCGTATAATGAGCTTTTCTCCAGGTAAATGCCAATGAAGGCGATTACATCGTAGCCCAGTGATTTGAGATCTACGGATAGTTTTTTACCTTTAACTACTTTTAGTTCTTCCAGTTTTTTGATACGGACATGAATGGTGCCGCCCGATACAAATAGCTTCTTTCCCAGATCGGCATAAGATACTTCTGCATCTTCCATCATTTCCTGAATGATTTGAAAATCCAGTTTGTCAAGATTCAATTTGGCAGTCATATTTACCTGTTTAATTAGAAGATTTTTAATTTAAAATCTAAATTATTGAATAATATCTATATTATTAAAATATTTCTTTGAAAATGATCAAATAAATGAGGATTTGCTGTATTTTTGATTTATCAAACGAACAAAATAGTTCTTTTTACTGTGGGGTGATGAAATTTTTGGCAGACATGCCCTCTTGTCTCGGGGGTGAGGATCACAGGATAAATATAGCATAGAGCCGTTTAGCTGCAAAGCCGAACGACCAGGGTCGACCACTGAACTTTGTGCTACAACTAACTGCCTCGTGGAGGTTCGACCCCTCCCCCTACAGCAATATCAAAAAAACGCCTTGTAAGACATTAGTTTACAAGGCGTTTTTGTTTTAATACCGGTCCGCTTGCTCAACTGAACCTATAGGAAGATCATCACGAGGGCTAAAATTAAACCTGCCAACGCAAAGTACATGCCCTTTTTAAAAATGGTGGTTTTGGGAAGGAACATCCAGAACGCCGACAGTACAAAGAAGAACAATGCTACGCCGAAAAAGATGTTCAGGAAAAACAAGGGCTGCTTGGAAGTGGCCTTGTGCATTTTGGTCATTTTATCCAACACATAGGGAAGGGATTTTGCAGTGTAGTTGGCTACACCGGTTTCCTTGTTGTAAGTACCCTGTTGAAAATATACCAGATTGCCTTCTTCCTTCTCCACTTTCAGATTCTTGATCTTCAGTTCTGTTCCCAGATTTTCACTGCTTACATTGGGCTTGATTTTTTTCTCTATTTGCTTTTCTTTTTTCAGAAAATCAGTTTCTCTGAAAATCATAATGATTCCACTAATGGAGTATACTGCCATGATACCGGCCAGGAAGAAACCAAGGTATCTGTGGTAAACCCTCATTTTGTGTTGTACGTTGTTGCTCATGCGCTTTTTTTTAAAAATAGGATTTTCCCTCTGAATCAAAGACTGTTGTGCTGTTTTATCGGGTGAAGCGGGTTCTTTTACCGGCAATAATCCAGTACGGCCTTGAATACAGCGGCCCTTACCGGGCTGAGGTTGTAATATTCTCCTTTGTCCGACAGCCCTGTATGCTGCCGATTTACCAGTAAGATGATGGAGATATTGTATGCAGGAATAACTGCTATACTGGTGCCTGTGAAGCCGGTATGGCCATAAGATCCGGCAGGCCCGTTTTTCAGCAATGAAACAGAAGTGTCCATCATCCAGCCAAGCCCGTTGTTAAACCTGTCTTTGGTAAGAAATTCCCGGATGGTTGCTGCTGAAATAAATTCTTTTCCGTTTACCTTTCCCATGTGCTGTAACATATCAACCAGTCGTTGAACGTCATCAACCGTAGAAAAAATACCTGCTGCACCCGAAACACCCCCGCTGGCATACCAGGCATTGCCGTCGTTTACTTCTCCTGCTAACTGATAATTTCTCCATCCGTTCCAGGAATCCGGATCAATTTCTTTTCTGCGGAATCCCAATGCAGAATCATATACCATCCGTCTTTCGTATGGGTTGCCGAATGAGGTTGGAGCAATCGGTAAGCTGTTTCCGTTTATTAAAGGATTGTACATAGTATGCTTCATCCCCAGGGGCAAGAAAATTTTATCCTTTACAAAACGATCGAGCGGCATACCAGACACAACCTCTATAATCTGACCCAGGATCGTGAATCCCAGATCGCTGTACCTGCGTTGCTTTCCTATAGAATCAAAAAGGGGAAGTTCGCTGATCAATTTGAATGTTGCCTGTTTGTTATCGGACCGGTAATACATCGGATACCATTCCAGTATGCCCGAAGTATGGGTGAGCAGGTGCCGGATGGTGATGGTCCGCTTTTCCGGCGTATCAAATGCCCTGATGTATTTGCTTACCCGGTCATCTACTGATAGCTGCTGCCTGCTTGCCAGGTACATGATGGCTGTGGTGGTTCCGATCACTTTGGTGAGGGATGCCAGATCAAATAAATGTTGCAGGGTCATTTTTTGTGGCGTAGCCAGTAATTGGCGATCCAGATTCCACAAGGCTGCATTTCCGTAGGCCTTTTTTTGAATGACCCTTCCATTCTGTTGAATCATAATCACCGCCCCGGGGATGAGCTGATTGCCCACCTGCCATTGAAAGATACTGTCGATGGTTTTTGTCAGCGCCCATTGCTTTGAGGTGTCAGGTATTTGTGGAATATGATCCAAGCCGGTTATTGGTTGCGCCAGGCTCTTCTGTATAAAAGTCAATCCTGTTAGCAGCAGTAAAAAATGGGATACGCGCATGTTGTGGGGTTTATTGAAGATGATAGCCGTTGATCGGGCCTTTTGTTTTTCGGAGTAATATTTCTGTATAGCCTTGCTTTACAAAGTTTTCCAACTCGCCAACGGGTTTAAATCCGAAATCCTTATAGAGTTTGAGCGCTCCGCTGTTAAAAGAGGAAACACAGATGAACATATTGGGAGAAACGGCAGATATCCTTTCCTCGCAAAACTGTAGTAACCGGGTTCCGTATCCCTGCCCCCTGTGCCTGCTGCTGATACAGAGCGTTTGTATGTAGCCTTTGAATGATCCGCTCATTTGTAAAATCACGAACCCTGAAATTGCCTCACCTGTCTGTAGTGCATAACATTCTTTGGAAGGGCCCTCAAAAGCCAGCAGACATTCGTTGTATTCCATCCCCAGGGTGATCCAGGGATCCGATGCGGCCATCATTGCTGCGCAGGCCTGCACTTCTTCCTGCCCGGATAGTAGCCGGATATTAGTGGTTGGGTGTGAACGCATACTTTTTTTGTTTGAAAATGATCAGCAATAAGATAGTAACAAGGGCATTGGTCAGGATATTCAGGAATCCAAAGTTGAACTGAAAGGCCCGGTTCGCATATTCATTGAGCAGGTACGTAACAATTGGCGCCGCGATGCATGCAACCGGCACCCATTTTTCTATTGGTTTGATCCTGGTGAATAAACCGGTAAGGTATAATCCCAGCAGCGGCCCATAGGTATATCCGGCAATCGTGAAAATGGTATTGATGATGGCACCCTTGCTGTTCCAAAATAAGAGTACGATTAGAAACATTGCGATATTGACTCCAAGTAATACCCTGTTTTTGATCATTATTTTTCGCTTGTGCGGCTGGTTGGCATAATCCATAAAGTCGTAGCTGAAAGAAGTAGTTAATGCCGCAATGCAGGAGTCTATACTTGCGAAGGTAGAAGCGATGACACCAATAAAGAACGCAATTACTCCTATCTGTCCGAAATGATTCAGTGTTAGCATTGGGTATACCTCGTCGGTGGCGGTGAACATCCCATTGGCCGATGGGAGCGGGATTCCTTTTTGTGCTGCAAATAGGTACAGCAGAATACCTAATCCAAGAAAAAGCGTTTGTGCCAATGCAATAAAAAAACTAAATGTGAGTACGTTTCTCGTGGCATCCTTTCTGTTTTTAACTGTAAGTGTTTTCTGCATCATACTCTGGTCGAGCCCAACCAGTGCAATGGTGATCAGCATGCCGGAAATAAATTGTTTGAAGAAATTAGCGCCGGCCTGCGGGTCCCAGTTGAATATACGTGCGTATGGGTGGTTCGCAATAGCCTGGATCATGCCTGTTGTAGTAAGACCCAGCGAGTGTTTGATTGATACAATCGAAATGATGATTACACAGATCAGGAAAAATGATTGCAGGGCATCTGTCCATACAATGGTTTTAATCCCCGATTTATTGGTATACAGCCAGATCATTGCGAGTACAATGATAATGGTAACAAAGTGGGGTATATGGAGCGGATCAAAAAATGCTTCCTGTAATATTTTAACGGAAAGCAATAGCCTTAGGGCAGCGCCAAACGATTGAGATACCAAAAAGAATAAGGATCCTGTTTTATAAGTAGTTGAGCCGAACCGGATATCCAGATAGGTATAGATTGAAACCAGTTTTAGCTTATAAAACAATGGTGTTAATACAAATGCAATGAAGAGGTATCCTGCGATGGTTCCGAGAATAAACTGAAAATAGTAGAGGTGATTGTTGCCCACATCGCCGGGTATGGATACAAGTGATACTGCCGAAATTCCCGATCCGATCATTCCAAATGCTACCAGAAACCAGGGCGATTGGCGGTCTCCGTCGAAAAAACTGTTGTCTTTTGTATGCCTTGATGTTAATCTTGCAATGAACATCAGCAGGAGAAAATAAACAAGAATGATCAGAAAAATGATGCCCGGACTCATAAAACCTGATTGATGAATACAGTCAAATCTACCAATTCACATTGAAGATACTGTACTCATCAATCGGTTTATTCTGATTATTTTATCCTGAACCTCCAGCCTGCATAGAACATCCGGCCGGTTACCGGTCCCCATACCATGGAGGCGTCAAAATATGGACTGAAAGGCTGATTGGCCGAAACGATCACGTTCTGCTGGAACATGTCTGTGATGTTTTCTGCACCAAGGTAAAAATCCATTGCCCTTTTTTTGCCAACTGTTTTGCTGATTTGTGCACTCATCTGTACAAAGCTCGGAGAATAGCTCTCCAGTCTGTATGGCGGAGGATTGTCCTGGGTATAAGGAATGCGTTTCCGTCCATTATAGGTGATGGTATAATCAAATTTCCAATAATTCCCGGTGGTGTAGTCAATGCTCAGAAAAGCCCTGTGTCCGGAGATGAAAGGTCTTTTCAGTAGTTCTGTACCATAGGTAGACTGTACATCAAAGTAGCGATAGGCCAGGCGTACATCCAGTTTGGTAGCAGGTACCACGCTCAGTTCTGCCTGAAAACTGTTGGAATAGGATTTACCCTGGAGATTGTAAAATTTTACTTGTCTGGGATTTTCCAAATCTACTACTACCTGGTTGGTAAAGTCGTTCCGGAAGAAGTCGATGTTCAGGCTGGCGTCGTGTTGAAATAACCGGAATTTCTGATCGATGCTGATGCCTTTGTTCCAGGCTACTTCCGGATTCAATCCATAGGCCTTTCCTGCATCTGCGGTAATGATATTTACTTGTCTTGCACTAACGAATACGCTGGTGTTTTCTGCAAAAATATTGGCAGTGCGTTGTCCCCTTCCGAAACTTGCACGGACAACGGTGCCCTTAAATGGCTCATAACGCAGATTGAGCCTGGGTGTTACAAATGCTCCGAACAGGTTGTTGTGGTCGGCCCGGATACCTGCTACAGCGCTGAACTTGCTGTTGGCGGTATAAGTGTATTCGAAGAAAGCGCCTGGTACAATTTCCGTTCTTCTGTAATTGGTGGCTTTAAATGTTTCGTTGTATTTGTCGTACTGAAAACTTAATCCGGTTCTGAACTTGTGGTTGGTATTGCCGATGATAGACTGATAAATCAGATTGCTGTAAAAGCTTTGCTGTTTTGCATTGTAGCCGGTTAATCCAAAATAGGAATCCTGTGTATGGCTGATTCCTGCCAGCTGCAAACCAATACTCTTGTATACTTTCTGCGGAAACACATAGCCAATTTTGGCAAATCCTTCATAACGTTCTGTGCTGATGCCCAGTCCGTAGAAGTTGGTGGTGTATTTGTCCTTTGCTTCGTTGAAGGCGCTTTGTCCACCGGTGCGTTTGTCGTTCATTACTTTTATGCCGAACTGTGCCATGAATCCGTTCAGATTGTCGTACTTGTAGCGGTTTACCATGCTGAACTGATTTCCGGTAGGCAGGTCTCTGAAACCATCCTTGTTATAATCCACCATTTTATTGGTCAGGAAATTATCGTGCAGCAAGAGGCCTGCAGACCATTTTTTCCCGAGCCGGGTGTTGAGGTTCAGGTTCAGGTCGGTCTTGCCTGCATCGTTCACATATATATTGGCCAGTAATTGTTCTGCGCTCTCGGGCTTTTTCAGTTCCACATTAATTTGACCTGCGATACTTTCAAATCCATTTGCTACAGATCCAACTCCCTTGGTCAGCTGAATGGATTCAATCCAGGGGCCTGCTATGGAATTCAATCCCAATGGGGTGGCTATTCCGCGTGGTCCGGGTAAATTTTCTACGGTGAGCTGAGAATAGTTTCCGCTGAGACCCAGCAACTGAATTTGTTTTGAACCGGTTACGGCATCGTTGTAAGCAACATCAACAGAAGGGTTGGTTTCAAAACTCTCGCTCAGGTTACAACAGGCTGCTTTTAATAACTCTTTAGCAGTCATTACTTCAGTTCTGATCGGACTGATAGTGGCGATATAGCTGGAACGAGGGCTTGATTTCACCGTAACATTCCTTAACTGGTTGTTATTGGCCATCACAATCTTCAGTTCATTGGCGTTGCCTACCGAGATGGTATCCGGGGTATAGCCGGTGTAGCTTACCACCAGCCTGCTGTCCGTGCCAGTATGGCCGATTTCAAAATATCCCAGGCTATCGGACAGTACTCCTTTATTGGTGCCCAGCCAGAATATGCTGGCGCCGAAGAGCGGACTGAAAGTTCCTTTATTGCTGGCCTCCAGTACAATACCCCGGATGGTTTGAAGCCCCGGTGTTCCTGCTGCCTGAGCCTCAGCTGCTCCAGCATTCTTTTCGCCGCCGTGTGAAGCGGTAATTTCTCCGCGGTAACGACAACATTCGGGTAGGTCGTTGTAAACAACTTCTTTGGCTTTTTTGGTTTCCAGATCATGTCCTACTCCCAGGATTCTGTTTTTGATTTTATCGAGGCTGGTTTCCGAAGGATTAAAGGTTAAAGACAGTATCTTGGATTCAACCTCCCAGTCTGCTTTTGTTACGCCTCTTCCGTTTGCGGCTGTTTCTATGCGCTCTTTGCACATTTCACAGGCCCCGTATACTTTAAATGAACAGTGGTGTCTTTTGCTTGTTTCCCGCTCTGGGCGCTTGCTGTACCAGACAGGATTAGCAAACAGAATAGAAATATATTTTTCATTGCTTTCATCTTCATAAATTTTTAAGTATTCCCGGAGAGCAGGGGTTCTCCGGGAATGATGTTCTTTCTGCTAGTGCTTTGTCTTGGTCTCGGTTAAATCCATTCCGCATTTGGAGCACTTGCTTTTTTTGTTGCTGGTTACATCTGCATGCATGGGGCATGAATAATGCTTTACCGGCTTCAGTGCCATTTTGCATTTGCTGCATTTGTCTGTAGCTGTTCCGGTAATTTCCGGGTGCATCGGGCAGCTGTAGGCAGCTTTGGCGGTGCTGTCTGCTTTAGGCTGGTGAGCTTGTGCGAAGGTGCTGAGGCTGATGAATGCAGCCATCAACAGCAGGATTGCTTTTTTCATTTGTTGTTGTTTTATGATGATGAGAAGAAATGCAGATAAGTATAAACGACAAAGGGCAGCTATAATATGTTATAGTGCCGGTTTATTGCAATATGCGGTATCAGATCCGATAAACGCAGTCGAAAAGATAAATGGGGAGGCCATTTCGCAACGGTGGCGGTTGGCTGTATTGGGCAGGCTTGAATTGGGTTGAAGCCGCAACCGCCGGTTGAAATACCGGTGTGGTGAAATGGAGTTCTGTGAAAAACTTAACCAGGCTCCAGGTATTTCCTTCACCATAGTGGTTGTCTTTTACCTTGAAGAATTTATAAGTGCTTTTACAACACTTATCCATTTTTACATCCATACCGCATTTTTCATCTGCAGTGGGGGTGTAGGCAATGCTGGTAGATTTGAGCTTATTGCAGCAGTAAAAAGACTTTACACTCAGGCCAAAAGTGGCTGTAGTGTAAATGCTGATTAATAATATGAGAATAAGCTTTTTCACAGGTCGAAGGTAGTGACTTGTTTGCTGAAAACTGTTACAAATTCATTAAAATGTACCTGGAAAAATCCCGGCCGGCAGTGCCTGGGGCTGTTTTTTCCGTGGCTTTTTACGGGAGTCCGCTTTATCTTCGCGCCCATGGGCCAGAAAAAACTCATTCGTTTTGAAGCAATTAAGTCTTTTGCCAACGTGCTGGAGTATCCCCGGGATATGAAGGGTAAATGGAAGGATTTTTTTAAAAATAACCATCCGCTCACGCTCGAACTGGCCTGCGGCAAGGGAGAATATGCCGTTGGTCTGGGCAGGATGTATCCGGACCGGAACTTCATTGGGGTGGATATCAAGGGGAATCGCATTTGGCGAGGTGCTAAAACTGCTTTGGATGAAGGGCTTAATAATGTTGCATTTGTACGTTCTCATATCGATAAGATCACCGATTATTTTCTTCCGGGGGAGGTAGCTGAAATCTGGATTACGTTTCCGGATCCGCAGCTGAGGGCCTCGCGGGCAAAGAAAAGGCTTACCCATCCCCATTTCCTGCGACTATATCAACAGATTCTTCAGCAAGACGGACTGCTACACCTGAAAACGGACAGCCCACGTTTGTACAATTTTACCCTTACGGTGATCAACTTATTCGGACTGGAATTGTTAGAACATACGGATAATGTGTATGCAGCCGATCCGGTTAAACCGGAATTGGGTATTAAAACACATTACGAGGGATTGGATATTGCGCAAAGCAACCGGATTCATTATATCCGCTTTCGCATCAATCAACCCCTCCCCAAGGAAAAAGATTCTGAGTTAAAACATCTGTTCAGTGAAGAAGAACCTGGTTGAGTCGGTAGATTTTTATTACGACACCAACGGATATATGGTGTTTACTGAAAAGCATCACCTGGAAAAAGGGTATTGCTGCGGGCATGGTTGCAGGCATTGTCCGTACGACTACGAGTGCGTACCAGAGCCCAAAAGAAGCGCTTTGCTGGAACAAAAAAAAACAGCCGGTCGGTGATTTACGCACGAATTGTCAGATATTGTTCTGCAATCTGATCAATCTTTTCCGATATGTTATCCAAGAAACCTTCGGCCCGGCTAAAACAAGTGCTTCCCAGTGGGGCAAAAGATATTTCATTTTTTGAACAGGTATACGACGTGGTGAAGTTGATTCCTCCCGGAAGGGTTACTTCCTATGGTGCCATTGCCTTTTTTTTAGGTGCCAGATCCAGTGCAAGAATGGTAGGTTGGGCCATGAATGCAGCCCATGGAATGCCGGATATTCCTGCGCACCGTGTGGTGAATAGAAATGGTATGCTGAGTGGTAAAATGCATTTTGAAACGCCTACCCGAATGGAATCCTTATTGAAAAAAGAAAAAGTTAAAATAAAGAACGACCAGGTTGTGGATTTCGAAAAATTATTCTGGGACCCCGCTGTGGAATTATCTTGACTTATATTTGCGCCCCATGAAAACAAAGCCAGTCTTACACACGATATTATCTCCCCGATTGCTGGATATATATGATGTATCCAACAGTATCGTTGTTATCATTGATGTATTCAGAGCCACTTCCACCATTGCTACTGCCTTGTACAATGGCGCTTCCAGGGTGATTCCTGTTGATTCTGTTGATAAATGTATCCAGATTGGTAAAACAACCGGCGGTATTACGGCAGGTGAAAGAGACGGTAAAATTATTCCGGGCCTGGAACATGGAAATTCTCCCGCGGAATATCCCCGCGAATTTGTAGAAGGTAAGACCCTGGTACTCACTACAACCAATGGCACAAGGCTGCTCCACATGGCTTTACAGAATGGCGCTTCCGAAGTGGTTACAGGATCTTTTCCCAATCTTTCTGCTATTTGTGATCATCTGGTGGCGGAAAAAAAGAACGTTATCCTGGGTTGTTCTGCCTGGAAAGACCGATTTAATCTGGAAGACACGCTTTTTGCAGGTGCGGTGATTGAAAGAATTAAAAAGCATTTTACCATACATTGCGATAGCAGCCTGATGGCTGAAGATATGTATACATTGCATAAAAACGACCTGAAGTCTTTTATCCGTAATACCACGCACTGGCACCGGTTGGCGCAGTACGGGCTGGAAAAAGATCTTGAATATTGTGTAACACCGGATCAGGCCAATGTGCTTCCGTTTTATCGCAACGGAGACCTTGTTGTGGCTTAGTTTGGCAGTTTAACAAACATTTCATCCACATCAGTTGAATTGTATTTCAAAATAGGTTTGCTTTTCTTTAATTTTGCAAATTGGTCTTTTTTGACCAATTTATCAGCATGGCACTACCGTATTTAGTAAAGCATATCTACAACAACGCAACAGAGGAAGTTATCCGCAGGGGTAAAAAAATCCATGCGCTGGGCAATGTTGAACTGATTGAACACGATGATCTCATGGGTAACGTGATCTTTCGGGTAAAAGATGATGGGTATGCCACTTTCTACAAGGTCCACATCAACCAGTTCAAGGATCCGAAAACACTTTCACTTCGTTGCTCTTGTCCGTATAATCTTTCCGAAGTGTGCAGGCACAAAGCCGGTGCACTGTTTCATCTGCAGGATATGCTCGACAAAAACCTGTTGGGCGACAAGGAAACACTTTACGACCAGAAACATACTGTAGTAAAAATTAAAACCCTGGATCTGAAATTATTCAGAATGCTGAGTTCCATCGATACATTCGACAGGGCACAGGAATACCTCAGAAGCAATACCGCCAATCTTTTGGAAGCGAAGAACGAACGAGTGGTTGCAGAGGTGGATATGGAAGGTGAAAAGCATCGGGTGGTTTTACAAAAAAACGAAGAACGCAATTTTGATACCAGCTGCACATGCAGTAGCGAAATTGCACATCCGTTGTGTGTGCACAAAACCATTGTATTTCTGCAATTGCTGAAAAATCATGGTGCGGCATATTTTGATACCATCCGAAACTGGGATAAAGAAAAAAACAAGTTGCTTGCTCTTTATGGATATTCGCTCGACGACGACTTGAAAGGCAAGTTTGAATTTACGTATACAGATGGAAAACCATTTTTACGTGTATTGGACAGCTCCATCAAAAGAGTTGCAGTAAATGCAGCAGCGGCGCCGGTTCCAAAACCTGTTGAAACCATGGTTACTGCCGCTGAGTCAGCAGAAGAACCGGTAGTTCCGTCTATGAAAATGGGTTTGGTGATTACAACGCAGCAATCCCAGTATCCATACACGCAGCTGGAGTTGGTACAGGGAGAGCCCGATGATGCCGCTACCCGGTATGTTTCTAAGGTGTCCAAGCTGGACCTGACCAAATTTGTAAATACGGAGGTTTTTCCGGAAGACGATAAAATGCTGCTGCAGCAGTTGCGCAAGCTGATGCCTTCTGAAGTAAGCCGCTACCTGAACAGGAATTCTCCTTTCAGCGGTATCTGGGAAAATATTATTCAGCAGCACGACGATGAACTTCCCGAAGAAACCCGGCACCTGATCAATGAGTATCTGCATCCAAAATTTAAGAAGCTTTTTGCAGAACTCACAACAAGCCCTTTTGTATTTTACCTGCCTTCCAATAAGAGCTTTACTACTGCTAACCTGGATCAGGCTCATTTGTCTGATCACTTCATCAGTCCTGAGTTTGAAATCAGCTATAAGGACGGGCAATATATTGTGGACTGCCGGGTTAAACTGCCGTTGGCAGACCTGAACGTCTCCGAAAATGCGTCTGATACCCATTTTCTTTTTCAATATCATCAGCAGTTCTTTATCTGGAAGAAGGCGGAGGATATTTTACTGGTAGAGAAGTTTCTTCCCACCGGTAAAATGGTCATTGATGCCAATGACTGGTCGCTGCGTTTGCAGGAATTCATCCTTCCTCTTTCGAAGGAATACGGAGTTCACTTTACCAATGTGCAGAAAGAGGAAGTGAAAGATGCAAAGCCTGAACTGAAAATTTTACTCAAAGAAAAAGGAGAATACCTGCTGTTTCAGCCTGTATTCAATTACAGAGGTTATGATATTACCAGTTCTGATAAGGAAAAAATCTTTTTTCCAGTAGCAGATAAATTACTGGTCATTCATCGAAATATTGCAGCAGAGCAGGAATTGATGCAACGCATCGAGGGTCTTCACTCTGGTTTTGTAAAACCACTCGAAACCAACGTACTTGCCCTGAAGGGTAAGGAAGTACTCCGGAATAACTGGTTTTTCCTGTTTGTAGATGCAGTGAAGGAAATGAATATTCCTGTTTATGGATTTGAAGCGCTCAAGCATTTCCGCTTCAATACGGCCAAACCTTCTACCAAAATTTTCATTAGCAGCAATACCGATTGGTTCGATGCTAAGGTGGAAATTTTGTTTGGTGAACAAAAAGTAACAGTCGACGAGGTTAAAAAAGCACTGGTTAATAAACAACAGTTTGTACAGCTGAACGACGGAACACTGGGTATCTTGCCAGAAGAGTGGATTAAGAAGTATTCCCTCCTCTTCAGGGTAGGAGAGGGAAAAGCCGGCGAAATCAAACTGAGCAAATACCATTTCAGTGTAATTGAAGAGTTGTATATGCAGCGGGATGAGCAGGAACTCTTTTTCCAGCTCGAAGAAAAATACGAACGCCTCAGGGGCAATCATTCCATTAAACCGATTCCGGCACCGGAGCACCTGAAATCTGTTTTACGCCCCTACCAGGAAAGTGGTTTTCAATGGCTGAATTATTTGCGTGAAGTTCAATGGGGAGGCATCCTGGCCGACGATATGGGTTTGGGTAAAACCATACAGGCGCTTAGTTTTCTGCATCACCTGAAAGCGGAAGCCGGAACCCTGAAAGCGCTGGTAGTATGTCCTACTACATTGCTGCACAACTGGCAAAATGAAATTAAAAAATTCACTCCGGCCCTTTCCTATTACATCCACCATGGTGGTTTGCGTGTAAGAGAGGGTATCACGGACGAAAATATAGATGTGATCATTACCACTTATGGCACACTGAGAAGCGACATCAAACAGTTTGTTGAAGTGAAGTTCGATTATGTGATTCTGGATGAAAGTCAGGCAATTAAGAACCCTGCGAGCAAGGTAACCAAAGCCGCCTCATTGCTGAAAGCAACCAGCAGGCTCTGTTTGAGCGGTACGCCTTTGCAGAACAATACCTTTGATATTTTTGCCCAGATGAACTTCCTGAACCCGGGTATGCTGGGTAGCATGGAGTTCTTTAAACAGGAGTTTTCCATTCCCATCGATAAGTTTGGCGAAAAAGAGCAGAAGGATCATCTACGTAAACTTCTATTCCCCTTTATTCTTAGAAGAACCAAGGAACAGGTAGCCAAGGATCTTCCCGAAAAACAGGAAATGGTACTGTTCTGCGATATGGGTGAGGAACAGCGCAGGATTTATGATGCCTACAGAAACGATTACCGGGATAAGATTCTGGGCGTAGTGGAAAATCAGGGTATTCAAAAGTCTCAGCTTACCATTTTACAGGGATTGATGAAGCTCAGACAGATCTGCGACAGTCCCGCCATTGTAAAAGAGGAAGAACGTTTCCCGAATGTTTCTGTGAAGCTGGAAGAACTGGGCAGGGAAATCACCGAAAATATCAGTAACCACAAAGCCCTGGTATTCTCCCAGTTTCTGGGTATGCTTTCTCTGATAAAAGAGAAAATGAAAGAGCTGGGTGTAGACTATGAATATTTTGATGGCAGCAGTACGGTAAATGAGCGGGAACGTGCCATTAATCGTTTTCAGAACGACGAGAACTGCCGGGTGTTTTTGATTTCACTCAAAGCTGGTGGTGTGGGTCTGAACCTTACAGCGGCAGACTACGTGTACATTGTAGATCCCTGGTGGAATCCCGCGGTGGAACAACAGGCGATTGATCGTACCCACCGGATTGGTCAAACCAAGAACATTTTTGCTTACCGGATGATTTGCACAGATACCGTGGAAGATAAAATTCTGAAATTGCAGGAGAGAAAGCGAAGCCTGGCAAAAGACGTGATTGCCGATGACGAAGGTTTCGTGAAAACACTTACCAAGGAAGACGTGGAATACCTGTTCAGTTAATTACCTGCCGGCCGATTCTCCTTTTATTCGGTACTGTTCACCGATTTTAAACTTTTTTGAACGTATTGCATCCAATTATCATGATAGCTTGCCTTTAATCTGAATTATGTGGGATCTTCCGGGATACTACAGCAATTTTACCTTGTTAAGTTGGCATCATTATGAAAAATATATTGGTTGTATTATTGCTTCTGACTGCTTATGTTCCTGTTCGGGCACAGCAAACAGGTACCCTGAAGGGAAAACTGGTTGATACCGTAGGTAAGCAGGTATTGAAAGATGCTTCTGTTACACTGCTGGATGCCAAGGACTCTACCATGGAGGTATTCGGGCTTGCTAAATCGGATGGGAGTTTTCTGCTCGAAAACATCAGTCTGGGTGAAATGATTCTGCAGATCAGGTTTCAGGGATATGAGCCGCTTTTCAGAAAATTACAGTTTACCAAACAACAACACAATATCGACCTGGGGTTGGTATATCTCCAGATGGCTGCAACCGATCTTGGTAATGTAACGGTGACGCAGTCTCCGATGACCATCAAAAAAGATACCGTGGAGTTCAGTGCTTCTTCTTTCAAAACCAAACCCAATGCAGTAATGGAAGATGTGCTGAAAAAGCTTCCAGGTGTGCAGGTAGATAAGGATGGGTCTATTAAGGCCCAGGGAGAGAATGTTCAGCGGATACTGGTGGATGGCAAAAGGTTTTTTGGCGACGATCCCAAGCTGGCAACCAAAAACCTTCCTCCGGATATGATTGATAAAATTCAGGTATTCGATGCCCTGAGCGATCAAAGTGCATTTACCGGGTTTGATGACGGCAATAGAATTAAAACCATTAATATCACTACCAAAAAAGATAAGCGTAAGGGCTTTTTTGGAAAAGCAGTAGTTGGAGGAGGAGCCGATTCCAAAGAGGGTAGATTCGACAACAACATCAACCTCAGTCATTTCAATGGCGATATGCAGCTTACGCTGATCGGGCAGGCCAACAACGTGAATAAACAGAATTTCAGTGTACAGGATATGCTCGGCTCACTGGGTGGAGGAGGTAATTTTGGTGGAGGAAGAGGTGGCGGCGGCGGTGGTGGCGCTTCTGCCATGAGCGGCTTACTGGGTACGGGCGGTGGTGGCGGCATTGTGAATACCTGGGCAGGTGGCCTGAACTACAAGGATGTATGGGGAACCAAAACCCAGGTTTCGGGTAGTTATTTTTTCAATGATCAGAAAACGTACCGAGACCAGAACAGTTATACGCAGAACCTGATTCCGGGTAATCCTGATTCATCCATTTTTAATTCGCAATTGCAGCAATCCGTAACACATAACCAGAATCACAGGATCAATTTTAATATTGAACACCAGTTTGATTCTTCCAACTCGCTGATTATACGACCCAATGTGAGTTTTCAACAAACCGATGCCCAAACAGATCAGACCACTTTCTCTACTAAAGGATCTGCGAAATCACTGAATAATTCCATTGCTTCCACCAACCGGCAGAATGATGGTTACAACGCATCGCTGGAAGCTACTTTCCGTCACCGGTTTGCAAAGAAGGGAAGAACGTATTCCATCGCTTTTAATCCGGGCAGAAATATCAACGACGGAAATACTGCTAATTATTCCATCAACAATTATTTCAATACTGCCAGTCCTTATTCGGATACCATCAACCAGCGGGGCATAACGAACAGAGATGCCAATACGTTCAATGCAACGTTATCTTATACGGAGCCAATTGGCAGGAACCAGATTCTGGAGATCAATTACAACTATAACAGCAATACCAATAACTCCGGTACCAGAACATATGCTTTCAACGCGCTGAGCGGGCAATATGATAAGGTAGTGGCCAATCTCACCAATGAATTCGAAAACACATTCCAGTCTAACAGGGTAACCCTGAACTACCGTTTGCAAAATGCCAAATACAATTTCAGTATCGGAACCGGTGTACAGGTTGGGGACCTGACCAGTAAGAATATTACCAAAGACAGTTCCATCTTTCAGCATTTCGTGAACTTCTTTCCTACCATGAATTTTCGTTACGATTTTTCCAAAACAAAAAATCTGCGGATTTTTTACAATGGCAGAACGGCACAACCCTCTGCCACTCAGTTGCAACCGGTGATTGATAATTCGAACCCACTGAATATCCGAACAGGTAATCCGGAGCTGAAACAGCAGTTTATTCATACATTCCGGATTTTGTACAATTCGTTCGATATGTTTACCCAACGGTTGGTATTTGCCACGCTTAATGCCAGCTTTACCTCCAATGATATACAGAACGCTACGGTTTTTCTGGCCAACGGAGCTCAGTTTACCAAGCCAGTGAATCTGGATGGCACGTACAATATCAATGGATTTTTCAATTACGGCTTCCCGCTGAAAAAACCAAAGAGCAATATCAACCTGTCTTTGAATCTCAGCAGGTCGCAAAGTCAGACCCTGGTTAATACGCAAAGCAATTACACCCGTAATACCAGTACGGGATTCAATGCTTCCTGGACCACCAATCTGAAGGAAAATTTCGACATGAACTTTTCTTCCAATTCTTCTTTCACCTTTGCCCGATATACGCTGCAGCCGCAGCAGAACGGGGATTATTTTACCCAGACCCTTTCGGCAGAACCTACTTACTACAGTAAGAATGGATGGGTCATTTCCTCCGATTTTAGTTTTGTAAAAAATACGGGCAGGGCCGATGGATACAATACCAGTATACCCTTATGGAGTGCCAGTATTGCCAAACAACTCTTTAAAAAGAAAGAAGGGGAAATTAAATTTTATGTATTTGACCTGTTGAACCAGAATGTAAGTGTAACCAGGAATATTACCGGAAACACCATTCAGGATGTATCAACCAGGGTGCTCTCCCGTTATTTTATGGTCAGCTTTACTTATAATCTGCGCAGGTTTGGGGCACAAGGTCAGCAGCAGCGCAATCCAATGATGGATATGTTCCGAGGAAACAGACCTCCGGGTGGAAACAGGATGGTCCGCGACTTCCGGCAATAGAAAATGCGGTTCCGGGCTTATTTACCGGGGTTAATTTTTTGTATTTTCTTAAAATTGACCATTTATATCTTAAAAGTGCTAATTTTACCCTCTCAAATCAAAATGGCAATAGCAAATACATACCATTTTATCCCGACTGGCCGTTCACATTCTGCTGAACCGGTAAGTTTCCCGTTTGTCGTATTGCCGCGACCTCGACGCGGTTTCTGATAGGACGAGCAACTGGCACTTGCCCCTATCAGTGGAAATTTCCCCGAAAGTGAACCAGGCAGAGGGCCCCCTCGATCATTCTTTTTAATTATTAGCAAGTTGGAACAGCAAATCATTGTTCGTGTAGCAAACAGCAACGATACACAGTATGCAAAGATCATTACAGATGAGATGGAATCATCTGCAAAGGCAAGAGGTACCGGAATAGCCAAGAGAAGCCCGGATTATGTTGCAAAGAAAATGGAAGAAGGCAAGGCCGTTATTGCCCTCGAAGCCAATGGAGACTGGGTAGGATTCTGTTATATAGAAGTGTGGGGACACGAACAGTTTGTAGCGAACAGCGGACTCATTGTTTCTCCAAAATACCGGAAAAGCGGGGTTGCCAAACAGATTAAGCAAACCATCTTTAATCTTTCCAGACAGAAATATCCCAACGCTAAAATTTTTGGATTAACCACCGGATTGGCAGTGATGAAAATCAACAGCGACCTGGGTTATGAACCGGTTACATACAGTGAACTAACCGATGATGAAGAATTCTGGGCAGGTTGTAAAAGCTGCGTGAATTATGATATTCTGATGAGCAAGAACAGAAAGAACTGTATGTGTACTGCCATGCTTTACGATCCTGCAGATCATTATGAGCCAGCCGAAACCTCTGCAGATTTCAAGCAGAACTCCAAGCTGTATGAGCGTTTCATGAAACTGAAGCAGAGTAAGCTGATGAATATCTTCAGAAAGAAAACATTGTTGAGCATATTTTTTAATTTATAAACTGGAGTAACATGCAATCGAAAAAACTGGTACTGGGATTCAGCGGAGGCTTGGACACCACTTATTGCGCAATCTATTTGTCGCAGGAAAAAGGGTATGAAGTGCATAGTGTAATTGTAAACACCGGAGGCTTCAGCGAAGCTGAACTGCAGCATATCGAAAAACATGCCTATGCCCTGGGAGTAAAAACACATACCACCATTGATGCAGTAAAAACTTATTACGATAAGATTGTTAAATACCTGATTTACGGCAATGTATTGAAAAACAATACCTATCCGCTGAGTGTAAGTGCAGAGCGATTGAGCCAGGCAGTTCATATTGCAGAACATGCCAAAAAAATGGGCGCTGTTGCAGTAGCGCATGGAAGTACCGGAGCCGGAAACGACCAGGTACGTTTCGACATGATTTTTCATATCATGATTCCCGAGTTGGAAATTCTTACGCCGATCCGGGATCTGAAAATCAGCCGCGAAGCTGAAATTGAATACCTGAAATCGAAAGGGGTTGAAATGAATTTTGGTAAAGCAGCCTATTCCATCAATAAAGGCCTTTGGGGAACCAGTGTGGGAGGAAGAGAAACCCTGCATTCAAAAGGCGTTTTGCCAGAAGAAGCCTGGCCTACACAGGTTACCAAAACCGGATCTGAAGAAGTTAAAATCCACTTTGAAAAAGGGGAAATCACCATGATCAATAACCAGGCTTTTGATCACCCTGCTCATGCTATTCAATACCTGCAGTTACTGGCTGGTCCTTATGGTATTGGCAGAGACATACACGTGGGCGACACAATCATTGGTATCAAGGGACGGGTAGGTTTTGAAGCAGCCGCTCCAGTGGTGATTCTGAAAGCACATCACGCCTTGGAAAAGCATGTTCTAACCAAGTGGCAGTTGAGCTGGAAGGAACAACTGGCGCATTTTTACGGCAACTGGCTGCATGAAGGGCAAATCCTCGATCCTGTTATGCGAGATATTGAAGCATATCTGGAAAATTCTCAGGCACATGTAACCGGAGATGTTTTTGTACAGCTGATGCCTTACCGTTTCCAGGTAATTGGTATCGAATCTGCATACGATCTGATGAGCAGCAAATTTGGGCATTACGGCGAAATGAATACCGGCTGGAGTGGAGAAGATGTTCGCGGTTTCTCCAAAATCTTTGCCAACCAGATTGTTATTTATAACAGCATTAAAGCCTCTGCCAATGATTAAGGCGGGAATAGCGGGAGGCGCCGGGTATACCGGTGGTGAATTGATCCGTTTGCTGATTAATCATCCGGATGTGGAATTGTCTTTTGTATTGAGCGCCAGTAATGCCGGAAACCCCCTCAGCAAAGTACATGCAGATCTGTTAGGCGAAACCGATATGCGGTTTACCAATCAGCTCAGCACCGATATAGACGTTTTATTTCTTTGTGTGGGTCATGGAGATGCCCGAAAATTTCTGACGGAAAATGCAGTTCCCGATACCGTGAAAGTGATTGATCTTTCTCAGGATTTCAGGTTGGCACAAAACGCTTCGTTTGGTAACAGAACATTTGTTTACGGGCTCCCTGAACTTAATAAGGCTGACATCCGGAAAGCAGGTAATATTGCCAATCCGGGTTGCTTTGCAACGGCTATACAGCTGGGTTTGTTGCCCCTGGCCAAAGCAGGTATTCTGGGAGATGTATATACAACCGGTATTACCGGATCTACCGGAGCCGGGCAGGGGCTGAGTAATACGTCACATTTCAGCTGGAGAGCCAATAATATACAGGCATATAAATCGCTTTCGCATCAGCATATATACGAAATCACTCAATCCATCAACCAGTTGCAGCAGGAGGATCCGCTATCTGTATCAGGCGAAGGCCGCGGTGTTCGCTTTGTTCCATGGAGAGGCGATTTTACCCGTGGTATTTATGTGAGTTCCGTAATTGATTGCGGGCTGCCACTGGAAGAAATCAAAAAGCTGTTCAGGGAGTTCTACCAGGATGCGGCATTCACCCATTTCAGTGATACGATGATCGACCTGAAGCAGGTAGTGAATACCAATAAATGCCTGGTACATGTAGAGAAGCAGGGCAATAAACTGGTGGTGCACAGCGCCATCGATAACCTGTTGAAAGGAGCAAGCGGACAGGCTGTTCAGAACATGAACCTCCTGTTTGGATTAACCGAAAAAACCGGATTAAAACTGAAAGCCAATTATTTTTAAGACTATGAAATTATTTGATGTATACCCGCTGAATAATATTGCTATTACCAGAGCGCTTGGTTCCTATGTGTGGGATGATCAGGGGGTTCAATACCTGGATATGTATGGCGGACATGCTGTAATCAGTATTGGTCATACCCATCCGCACTGGGTAAGAAGGATTGAGGAACAGTTGGAAAAAATTGCTTTTTATTCCAATTCTGTGATAATCCCTGTACAGCAGCAACTGGCCGATAAGCTGGCACAGGTAAGCGGTAAGCAAGATTACCAGCTTTTTCTTTGCAACAGTGGTGCAGAAGCCAACGAGAATGCTTTGAAGCTGGCTTCTTTTCATACCGGTCGTAAAAAAATCGTGGCATTCAGTAAATCATTTCATGGAAGAACTTCACTGGCAGTGGCTGTTACAGATAACCCTTCCATTGTAGCACCTGTGAATGAAACGGAAAATGTTATTTTTCTTCCTTTCAATGATGTGGATGCCCTGAAAGCTTGCTTTCAGAAAGAAGGCGATAAGATTGCAGCTGTTATTACCGAAGGTATTCAGGGAGTTGGCGGTATCAATGTGGCATCCGATGGATTTCTTCAGACGATTCGCGCACTTTGCGACGAACATGGCGCCGTATTTATTGCGGACAGTGTGCAATGTGGTTATGGAAGAAGTGGTCATTTCTTTGCACATGATGGCGCCGGTATTCAGGCGGATATTTATTCTATGGCAAAAGGTATGGGTAACGGTTTTCCGATTGGAGGAATCCTGATTGCTCCACATATAAAGCCCAAACATGGTATGCTGGGGACCACTTTTGGCGGTAATCACCTGGCTTGTGCAGCTGCACTGGCTGTGCTCGAAGTAATAGAGCAGGAGAACCTGATCAGTATGGCCAAGCAGCGGGGAATGTACCTGATGAACCAGTTGAAAGCCATCGAAGGAATTGATCATGTAAGGGGTAAAGGTCTGATGATTGGCTTTGATGTTCCCGAGAAACTGAAGGGGTTGAAGAAGCAATTACTAACTGAACATAATGTGTTTACCGGAGAAGCAAAACCGAATGTGATCCGACTACTTCCATCATTGGCATTGTCCAGAAAACAGGCCGATGAATTTTTGGATGCTTTGAAAGAGTCTATTCAGGAGCTTCTTCAAAATGAAGGATAATATATGCAACAGTTTATTTCCGTAAATGATGTAACCAACATCAATGCGCTGGTTAAAAAAGCGCTTGCTTACAAGCAGAATCCATATATGGATCATCACCTTGGTAAAGGCAAACGAATTGGTTTGTTGTTTTTGAATCCCAGTTTGAGAACCAGGTTGAGCACACAGGTGGCTGCTTCTAACCTTGGAATGGAAGCGGTTGTTTTTAACGTAGATAAAGAAGGTTGGGCGCTTGAGTTCGAAGAGGGCGCCATTATGAGCGGTAATACAGTAGAACACATTAAGGATGCTGCACCGATCCTGGGTCAGTATTTTGATATACTCGCCATCAGAACATTTCCCTCGCTGAAAAACAGAATTGATGATTACAGTGAAATGTACATTACGCAGTTCATTAAATATGCCGGTGTTCCTGTAGTGAGTCTCGAGAGCGCTACCCTGCATCCGCTTCAATCATTTACCGATATCATTACTATTCAGGAGGAAATGAATAGTCGGCCGGAAAAATTTGCTTTGCGTAAGCCCAAAGTGGTACTCACCTGGGCTCCGCATGTTAAGCCGCTTCCGCAGTGTGTGGCCAATAGCTTTGCCCAGTGGGTAAATGCATGGGAGGGTGCTACTTTTGTAATTACGCATCCGCATGATTATGAACTTTCTGATCAGTTCACCAGGGGGGCAACCATTATGCACAACCAGGATGCCGCGTTGAAAGATGCCGACTTTGTATATGTAAAAAACTGGAGTACCTATCATGATTATGGCAAGATTTACGAAAATGATCCTGCCTGGATGCTCACTGAAGAAAAAATGAAAGTAACGAATGATGCTAAAGTGATGCATTGCCTGCCTGTTAGGAGAAATGTTGAACTCAGCGATGAAATACTGGATGGTACGCACAGCCTGGTTACCCGCCAGGCAGGAAACAGGGTATGGGCTGCACAAACCGTACTCTCGGGAATATTGAAAACAGCCAAATAATCTTTTATGCAACAACTGTATATCATCAAAATTGGAGGGAATATTGTAGACGATGAGTCTGCACTTTCGTCCTTCCTGCAGTCGTTCGCAAATATTCAGGGACATAAAGTGTTGGTGCATGGTGGCGGTAAGCTGGCTACCAGGCTGGCAGAGGCCATGGGGATTCAACAACAGATGGTGGATGGAAGACGGATCACCGATGCAGAAACACTGAAGATTGTAACCATGGTATATGCAGGTTACATCAATAAAAATATTGTAGCACAGCTCCAGCTGCTTAAATGCAATGCTGTTGGAATCAGTGGCGCCGACGGTAATGCCATTCTTGCTCATAAAAGAGAAAAACCGGGCCAGTCCGGAGCAGCCATCGATTACGGCTTTGTGGGAGATGTAGATCTGGTAAATGCAGCATTCTTTCAACAACTGCTGGAGCAGCGTATTACGCCCGTAGTGGCACCTATTACGCACAACGGCGTTGGTCAGTTGCTGAATACCAACGCGGATACCATTGCCCAGGAAACTGCTACCGCACTAAGTGCTTTTTACGATACCACACTGATTTATTCATTTGAAAAATCGGGTGTATTGCTGGATACAAATAATGAAAACTCCGTTATCCCGGAAATTCGACCGGGTTACTTCCGGGAATTAAAAACAAAAGAATTGATATTCGCCGGAATGATACCAAAGCTCGACAATGCTTTTTCGGCTATCAACAAAGGAGTAACAAAAGTCATTATTGGTAACGCAAATCACCTGGAACAACTCATACAAGGAAGTTCCGGAACAACTATTTTAAATGAATAACAATACATTATACACGGCAGCAGTTGAATTATTAATACAACTGATTGCAACCCCCTCTTTCAGCAAAGAGGAAGACAAGACCGCTTTGATCCTTGAACAGTTTTTTCGGTCACATGGCATACCCACAAATCGACTTCTGAACAATGTTTGGGCAGTGAATCAACATTATGATGCCTCAAAGCCTTCTCTTTTACTCAACTCTCATCACGATACGGTTAAACCAAACAAGGGATACACTTTAGATCCATTTGATCCCTTACAACAGGATGGTAAGTTGTTTGGTCTTGGCAGCAATGATGCCGGAGGTTGTCTGGTTTCATTGGCAGCTACATTCCTCCATTTTTATACAGCTGAAAATTTAGCCTACAACATTGTGTTTGCAGCAAGTGCTGAGGAAGAAATTTCCGGAACCAATGGTATTGAGGCCCTTTTGCCCCATCTGCCTTCGTTGGCGTTTGGTATTGTTGGAGAACCCACTTTGCTGAATATGGCTGTTGCCGAAAGGGGCTTAATGGTGCTGGATGCGGAAACTTTTGGTGTGGCCGGGCATGCAGCCAGAAACGAGGGTGAGAATGCTTTGTATAAGGCAGTAAAAGATATTGAGTGGATTCAAAATCACCGCTTCGAAAAAGTGAGTGATTTGTTGGGCGAGGTGAAGATGACGGTAACTTCATTTCAAACAGACAATAAACAGCACAATGTGGTTCCTGCGCATGCGCAATACCTGATAGATGTTCGGGTAAATGAGCTTTATTCTTTTGAAGAAGTGCTGGAGGTACTGAAACAGCATGTGTCTGCTACCATTACCCCCAGAAGTACGCGGTTGAGATCTACTTCTATATCGCTTGATCATCCTTTGGTACAGGCTGGTATTCAGCTGGGGAGATCCTATTATGGCAGTCCTACTACCAGCGATAAGGCATTGATGCATTTCCCTACCCTCAAAATGGGGCCGGGAGACAGCGCCAGAAGCCATACGGCCAATGAATTTATTTACCTTGATGAAATCAGGCAGGGTATTGATATGTATATTCAGCTTTTAAAACAGGTATTATGAAGTTGTGGAGCAAAACAAACACCAGTACTGCAGCAGCTGTAGATCAGTTCACTGTTGGAAGAGACAAGGAGTTTGATCAGTTGCTGGCCCCCTTTGATGTATTGGGGTCTATTGCGCATACCAAAATGCTGGCCTCTGTTGGACTACTCAGTGCTGCAGAATCTGAATTGCTGGTAAAAGCGCTACAGAAAATCTATACAAAAGTTACGGCAGAAGGATTTACTATTCCTGCTGGTGTGGAAGATATCCATTCTTATGTAGAGTTCCTGCTTACCGAAGAATTGGGAGATGCCGGTAAAAAAATTCACAGTGCCAGAAGCAGAAATGATCAGGTGCTGGTGGATATTAAATTGTTTCTCCGGTCTTCGATAAAAGAGCTGGTAACGGAAACGGTGCAGCTGTTTACCTTGCTTCAGCAGCAGAGTGAAAAATACAAAGCACATTTATTACCTGGATATACACACCTGCAACTTGCTATGCCCTCTTCGTTTGGATTGTGGTTTGGCGCTTATGCAGAAAGCCTGGCAGATGATATGGTGGTACTGGAGGCTGCCTATAAAGTGGTGAATAAGAATCCGCTTGGATCTGCAGCAGGTTATGGTTCATCCTTCCCAATCAACAGAACGCTTACAACCGAACTATTGGGCTTTGATAACCTGAATTACAATGTGGTATATGCCCAAATGGGAAGAGGCAAAACAGAAAGAATTGTGGCTTCTGCCATAGCGAATATTGCGGATACGCTAGCCAGACTTAGTATGGATATGTGTTTATACCTGAACCAAAACTTCAGTTTTGTTTCGTTCCCTGCAGAACTGACTACCGGCTCCAGTATTATGCCACATAAAAAGAACCCGGATGTTTTTGAACTGGTAAGGTCTTATTGCAATCGCTTAAAAGCCCTCCCGAACGAAATCACCATGATGACCACCAATCTTCCTTCAGGATACCAGCGCGACCTGCAATTGCTGAAAGAGCATTTATTTCCTGCCTTTACTGAACTGCGCAATTGCTTGCAGATGGTACACCTGATGTTGTCGCATATTGAAGTAAAGGCATCCATTGTAGAAGATGAAAAATACCGCTTCCTGTTCAGTGTGGAAGAGGTGAATAAGCTTGTGCTAAATGGCATTCCATTCCGGGATGCTTATAAACAAGTGGGCGAAGCAATTGAAAAAGGACGATTTACTTATACCACTCAGGTTCAACATACCCATGAAGGGAGCATTGGTAATCTTTGCACCGAAAAGATTGCAGCAATGATGAACAAAACAGTTGAAGGCTTTGAATTTATCAAGCCGGAAAAAGCCATACAATCACTTTTATCCTGATATTGCACTTCATAACGACTATTAACAATGAAAAAAATCTTCTTTGCTTTTATTTTCGGAACAGCTGCACTTACTGCTGCTGCTCAGGCCAAAACAACCAAGCCCGCTCCAAAAACAGCCGGCAAACCTGCTGTGGCAACTACCACTGCGGCTTTTAAAAACAGCACCGACAGCGCCAGCTATGCATTGGGTATGCGTATTGCACAAAATCTGAAATCGCAGGGGCTGGATCCATTGAATCTGTCCGTTTTTCAGAAAGGAATGACCGATGCTCTACAAGGTAAAAAACCACTGATTGCCGATGAGTTGTTAGATAATTGCATTGGCAGTTTTCAGCAGGCTGTAAGTGCCAAAAAAGCCTTAGTGGCCCGTAAGGCCGCAACAGAATTTCTGGCTGCAAATGGCAAACGCAAAGGCGTGGTTACACTTCCCAGTGGAATGCAATACGAAATCATCAAGGCAGGTACTGATACCGTAAAGCCAACCCTGGCCAGTAAAGTGAAATGCCATTACCATGGAACACTGATCAATGGAGATGTTTTTGACAGCTCTGTAGAAAGAGGAGAGCCTATCAGTTTCCCTTTGGGTAATGTAATCAGAGGCTGGCAGGAAGGATTGCAGTTGATGACAGTGGGCAGCAAATGGAAGTTGTTCATCCCTGCAGATCTGGCCTATGGTGATCAGCAAAAAGGAGATAAAATTGTTCCTGGTTCCCTGCTGATATTTGAAGTGGAATTATTGGGGGTTGAATAGTACTATTAACCTTGGTTAACCTTTGAGCAAAGTTGGTTAACCCTTTATACAAGAGAAGCCGGCTACTTTCGTATACAAAAAGTTGTACATGAAAGTAGTCGGTTTTTTTATGGTCTTTTTTCTAATCGGTGTTTCACTGAGCGCACAATCTTCTGGTTCTGTCGTTACCGGCAGGGTATATGATTCTTTGTATAAAAAGGGACTTTCGTATGCTACCGTATCGGTGGTGCAGGAACAGGATTCTACCCTGGTAAGCTTTACCAGGGCCGATTCTACGGGTAAATTCAGGCTATCCGGAATTCCCAAGGGGAACTACCTGATTTCTTTTTCTTATGTAGGGTACCTTCCGGTCTGGAAGTCCGTTCGAATTAATGCAGGCGAACAGCTCAGTCTTGGAGATGTGCCGGTTACCGATTTGCAGCATGCAGGGGAGGTAATCGTTACGGCAAAACGACCGCCCGTAACCATTAACAACGATACAGTAGAATTCAATACGGAGAATTTCAAAACACAGCCAAATGCGGTGGTAGAGGATCTTTTGAAGAAACTGCCGGGAGTAACGGTTGATAAAGACGGGACCGTTCAGGTAAATGGACAGCGGGTAAATCGTTTCCTGGTGAATGGAAAAGAGTTTTTTACCGGCGATCCCAAACTGGCAACTCGCAACCTGGATGCGGATGCAATAGATAAGGTTCAGGTATTTGATAAGAAAAGTGACCGTTCTGAGTTTACTGGTGTGGATGATGGTCAGTCTGAGAAAGCAATCAATCTTAAACTAAAGAAGGATCGCAACAATGCTTTATTTGGAAAAATTACCGCCGGAGCAGGTACTAAAGAGCGCTATGATGCACAGGCCAATGTGAACCAGTTTAAAGGCGACCGGCAGGCATCCTTTATTGGCATGGGAAACAACACCAACCGGCAGGGATTTTCATTGTCTGATGTAATGAATTTTACCGGAGAACTGGCCAGAGGTGCAAGAAACGGAGGTGGTGTGAATATACGGATCGGACCAAATGAAGATAATGGAGGATTACCGGTATCTGGAATGGGTCCTAATCAGCAAGGTATTGCTACCACCTATGCCGGCGGGCTGAATTATAATAATAGCTGGAACAGGAAAACGGACTTGAATCTGAACGGGATTGGCTCGGATGTAAACCTTTCCACCAATCGGGAAATCAGCCGGCAGAATCTTTTGCCTGGTAATAGTTTCATCTACAATTCTACCAGCAGTGATGTAAAGCAAAGCCGGCAGCAACGCCTCAATGCTATGCTGGATCAACGTTTTGACAGTTTTACTTCTATCAGGTTTACTCCACAAATTACCCTGCAGCAAAACGACAACAAAAGCAGCAGCAATTATATTTCGTCTGATCAGACTGGTGTGAAGCTGAACGAAGGCTCTGCCTTGTCACAAACTCATTCTGAAGCTTTTAACCTGAACAGCAATCTCCTTTTAAGACACCGGTTTAAAAAGAAGGGACGTACCATTTCATCGACCATCAGCCTGGCCTACAATTCCAGTAAGCAGAATGGGAATCTTCGTACTGCCAACCGCTTTTATACAGGGGGCATCGCATTACCTGATTCGGTGATTGAACAGATCAACAGCAGGAATGCAGACACCAGAAGCATTGGCGCCAATCTGGTGTATACGGAGCCGGTTGGGAAAACATCTCTGCTGGAGTTCAGTGGCTTTTATAATACAAATACAGGTAAGAGTATCAGGAATACCTATGATTACAATGGGCTAAGCGGAAAATATGATCGAAGGAACCTATTGCTCAGTAACGATTTCAACAGCAGGTACCAGTATGGTGGCGGTGGAATCAACTTCCGGTCTAATATTAAAAAGCTCAGCATTACTACCGGAGCCAATCTGCAGTTTGCGGCACTGGAGAGTTCCAATAATTCTACTGCAAGTTTTATTCAACGCTCTTTTACCGATGTGTTACCCTCCCTAAATATTCAGTACCGGCGAAGGAATACGAGTGCTTTGGGACTCATTTACAGCACATCTACTGCACAGCCCTCTACTTTTCAGCTACAGCCGGTGGCGGATATCAGCGATCCGCTGAATACCTACGTGGGTAATCCTGATCTCAAAAGAAGTTATACCCAATCGGTTACTCTGAATATGTCGTCTGTGGATATTTACACCCAGAATAACCTGTTTGCTTATCTGTCTTATTCAAAAACGGATGATGCAGTGGTAACTTCGGATATCATTAAGCCCAATGGTTCAAGGATATCTACTCCGGTTAATGCCAACGGAAATTATTATCTGGTAGCCAGCGTAAATGCCGGTAAGCCCCTCAAGAAACTTAAATCGAGAGTAGATCTGGGGATCAGTGCCAATTTGTTCAGGAACATGAGCCTGGTGAATGGTGTTGAGAATGCCATTGACAATTACAGTATTACGCCCAATATCGGATATAATTTTGCTATTGATACCACCATCGATATTTCCTTTAGGGCCAGATTGAATTTGAATACCGCCAAATATGCCTTGCAACCACAATTGAACAACAGCTATGTACAACAGGTATTCAGTTTTGATATGAACAATTATTTGCCCGGTGGATTGGTACTGAATAACGACTTGAATATGACCGTGAACAGTGGGCGTTCCGATGGGTTTAACGCCACTATACTGTTGTGGAATTTGTCGTTGTCTAAGAGTTTCCTGAAGCAGAAAAGAGCTGAACTGCGCTTCTCTGTGATGGACCTGCTCAATCAAAATGCAGGTATCAACAGAACAGCCAATCAAAACTTTGTACAGGATACCCGGTACAATGTTTTGCAACGCTACTTTCAGTTAAGTTTCAGCTACCGTCTCAACAGATCGGGCGATATAAACGGAGGAGCAAGGGTGATGTTCAGGGCTATGTAAGTTTGAAGCCTGGCTAAAAGAAAGCGGCTGACTCTTTAGAGTCAGCCGCTTTTATGTGTGGGTATAAATTAATTCCTGTTGATGCGGAACATTCCCGGTCCTTGCTGATTCAGCATTTCTGTA
Organism: Sediminibacterium sp.; assembly: GCA_016786865.1. Classification (GTDB taxonomy): domain Bacteria; phylum Bacteroidota; class Bacteroidia; order Chitinophagales; family Chitinophagaceae; genus Sediminibacterium. Next base: position 83,691 of record JAEUVE010000007.1, read on the forward strand.
ATCATTTTCTGGTATTCTGCTCTGCTTACTACTTTCCCTTTGGTGGGCTCTTTCAGTTCTTTCCGGTTTACGGTGTTTTTTACTTCCAGTGCTTTAAAAATTGTAGCGCTGTTGTCTACGTCTATCTCCAGAATTAATCCGGGCAACATGCCATGGCTTTCAGGTCCGGCCGGAGTAATGAAATCTGTAGTGTACCATGCAATTACTTCTACTTCTCTGGATTTAGGAGCAGCTGTATCCGTGGTATTGCTGCCGCCTGGTCCGGAAGCAATGCGCATGGTTCTGACTGCCTGTGTAATTTTTTTGGAAGCCTTTTTGCAAGTATATCCCAATATTGTTTTGGTTTCATCGCTCAACTTCCAGGGTTGCTGCTGAATACTATCTGTAATAAGGAAGTTTTTTCCTCCTATTTCGGTCATCTGAACAGATTTTTTTCCGGAAAAATTCTTGTAGAGATCACCTCCATCAGCTCCGCCAATACGAATCTGCATTCCGCCAACATTTCCGCCGGAAAAAGGATCGGGCGCTTCTTCCTCGGGTTGCAGCCGATATATGGATACGCTGTCGCTGAAGAGCAGCAAATGTTTGGTGGTACGGAACTCCGGAATAAATGCTTTCATCTGCTCATTGGGCAGATTGCGGTGGGCGTTTATTTTTCGCTCATATAAAATGGTGCCTTCTTTTTGCTGGGCTCCAACGCAGGTGCTGGCTGCCAGAAAAGCAGCCGTGATCCATTTTTTCATAAATAATATTTTGAGCCAAAACTAAACCAGCCAGTGTTAAACAGCCTTGCTCAAAGGTTAATTAAGGTTAAGAGCGTACAGCTCGCCAGGCAGGTTGATTATATTTGTACCAAGGCATGAAAAAATTATTTCTTTCGAGGATAATGATGATTACAGCGATCGCGATGATCGTTGTGTTTCAGTGCTACTGGATTGCCCGTATTTATTCCGATGAGAAACAGCGGATGCAAAAACAAGCCGACATTATTTTTAAAGAATTGGTGTATCAGTTGCAGCTCAATCGCTTTAAGGCAGACACGATGATTTATAGAATGGGAGGGCCGGGAAATCTTTTTGCCCTCGACATGGTGAATGCGGTTCTGGCGGAGCGAAACGCAGTGGTTAACCGGAAGCAAGTTGATACTGTAAGGATAAGATTGAATGCAGCAACGCCTGTTTTGAAACAGGATACTTTATCCAACAATATCAGGATAGTTCAAATCAATACCCGTACGAATATCCAAAAAGACAGTATTGTAGTCTCCGACAGTCTGATGATGCTGCCTCAAAAAATCAGGCTATTAACCGACTCTCTTGTAAAGCACTCCGGGAGGCAGCCGATGATCAAATTTGTTTTCAATGCGGGTAAAACCAACCCCCTTATTCCAGATTCGCTTCGCAATGGACCTGCCAGGCCATTATTACCTGTAAACGGTGTGCAGATGAACAATCGTTTTATGAAAAAGGAACAAAAATCAGACAGCCCGGCAGGCCGGACTGTAATGCAGCTGTTCCGAAGCAACAGGTCTGTTGCAGATTCGCTGTCGCTGAAGCAAATTGATTCCGGATATACGGCCGACTTGCGTAAAGCAGGGATCCATCTGCCTTTTACCATCCGTACGGGTTACTTTGATTCCACTTCCCTGAAAGACACCGCTAAAGCTGACGCATTTGCAACAGGTATTACTTCGGTAGGCTTTGTTCAACCCAGATGGTATCAGGCAGTTCTGCTTGGCCCCAATACCCAGGTATTCAAAAAAATAGTACCCCAGATTGCCTTCTCTTTATTACTGATTCTTTTTACTTCGGTTGCTTTTGTTTTTCTGTATCGCAATATGGCCAGTCAGCAGAAACTGGCCATTGTGAAAAATGAGTTTATCAGCAATGTTACACATGAACTTAAAACCCCTATTGCCACGGTTCAGGTAGCTGTAGAGGCGCTGAAAAATTTCAAAGCCATCGATGATCCTAAAAAAACCAAAGAGTACCTCGATATAACAACTGCAGAACTGCAAAGGCTCAGTATGCTGGTAGACAATGTACTGAAACTGTCTATGTTCGAATCGGAGCGCATCCTTTTAAACAAGGAATGGTTCGATCTCAGGAAATTGTTGCAGGAAATAGTTGAAAGCATGAAGCTTCAGTTCGAAAAGGCCGGTGTTCGGGTAGTACAATCCGGTGTCGACAGGGTCATGAATGTGTACGCCGATAAGCTGCATATTTCCAGTGTGTTGTACAACCTCTTAGACAATGCGCTGAAGTATTCCCGAAAGGGCAATCTGATTGAATTAACCCTGGATACCCCACTCCCCAATGTGGTTGAGCTTCGAGTGAAAGACAATGGGATCGGAATTGCTCCTGAATTTCAGCAAAAAATTTTTGAAAAATTCTTTCGCGTTCCATCCGGAGATATTCACAATGTAAAAGGGTATGGGCTTGGACTAAGTTATGTAAGTGAGATTGTAGGGCAGCACGATGGTTTGATCGAAGTTGAAAGTGAATTAGGGAAAGGCAGTACATTTATACTGCGGCTACCGGTGGGGAATCAACCTGTTTTATAAGCAATTATTCTATTGAGTATGGCCATCAAAGTTTTATACGTAGAGGATGAAATCTTTTTGGGTAAAATCGTTTTTGAAACGCTGACTTCAAGAGGTTTTGATGTATTGATGGAAACAGACGGAGGCAAAGTAATGGATGCGTATGCCAGGTATCAGCCGGATATCTGTGTGCTGGATATTATGCTCCCCAACAAAAACGGAATGGACATTGCAACAGAAATACGCGCTGCTCATCCGGATTTGCCGATTATATTTCTGACAGCAAAAACGCAAACAGAAGACGTGATCAGGGGATTTAAGGCTGGCGGGAACGACTATATCAGAAAGCCATTCAGTATGGAAGAACTGATTGTGCGCATGGAAAATGCATTGAAGAATACTTCTCGTGAGGCAGAATCCGGAACGGAACAGCCAGTAATGATCGGAAAATTCTGCTTCGACTCCAACAGGCAATTGCTGGTGCTGAACAGCGAAAACAGGAAACTGTCTTTTCGGGAAACAGAGCTCTTGCGGTACCTTACTTTGAATACCAATCTCGTTATCCAGCGTAAGGATTTGTTAAATTACATCTGGGGAAACGACTCTTTCTTCAACAGCCGTAACCTGGATGTGTACATTACCAAGCTCAGGGGGTATCTGAAGGAGGATCCCAATCTCCAGATCATTACCATAAAAGGGGTTGGCTACCGTTTTGTGACCGGTTAATAAACCCCGAACTACCCTATCTTTGCCGTTCAAACGAACGCAATATGAATGAAAAATTTGTAGCCCGGATCGGCCAGGAACTGGCTGAGATTGAAAAAGCCGGCCTTTTCAAGCGTGAAAGAATCATTACCAGCGAGCAGGGACCCGAAATCACCGTAAACGGGAAGCAGGTACTGAACTTTTGTGCTAATAATTATCTTGGCCTTTCCTCTCATCCTGCAGTGATAGAAGCTGCACATAAAGCCATCGACACACATGGTTATGGTATGAGCAGTGTTCGTTTTATTTGTGGCACGCAGGATATACATAAAGAACTCGAAAAGAAACTATCTGATTTTCTGGGTACGGAAGATGCCATTCTATACGCGGCAGCATTTGATGCCAACGGAGGAGTATTTGAGCCCTTGTTTAACGAAGAGGATGCTATCATCAGCGACGCCCTGAATCATGCGTCCATTATTGATGGTATTCGTCTTTGTAAAGCACAGCGTTTTAGGTACGAGCACAATAATATGGAAGACCTGGAAGCTAAACTGAAAGAAGCTGCAGGTTGCAGAAGCAGGATTATTGTTACAGATGGGTCGTTCAGTATGGACGGAACCATTGCCCAACTCGATAAAATCTGTGATCTGGCAGACCGATATGATGCCATTGTGATGATCGACGAATGTCATTCTTCCGGATTTCTTGGAAAAACAGGACGAGGTACACACGAATACAGAGGGGTGATGGGAAGGATAGATATTATTACAGGAACCCTGGGTAAAGCGCTTGGCGGTGCCAGTGGCGGATTTACTTCGGGCAGAAAGGAGATCATCGAAATGCTTCGTCAGCGCAGCAGACCCTATTTGTTCTCGAATACGGTGGCACCTAGTATTGTTGGCGCTTCTATTGCAGTATTGGATATGTTAACAGCAGCAACGACCCTCCGGGATAAACTGGAATACAATACCAAATACTTCAGAACTAAAATGACAGAGGCCGGTTTTGATATCAAACCCGGAGATCATCCCATCGTGCCGATCATGTTGTACGATGCGGTAGTAGCGCAGAATTTTGCGGCGAAACTGCTGGAAGAAGGAGTGTATGTGATCGGTTTCTTCTATCCTGTTGTTGCCAAGGGGCTTGCCCGTATTCGGGTACAGCTCAGCGCTGCACACGAGCAGGAGCATCTGGATAAAGCTATTGCAGCATTTACAAAAGTGGGTAAGGAATTGGGTGTGATTAAATAATCAGTAAAATCAGCATAATGCATCGTTTACATAATATCTCGTTGTTGTCTGTAGTACTTGTACTCATGGTGGCACTGTTTTCCTGTTCTCCCAACAATGTGAAGGAAGACAGAAATATCAAAACCTATTTTGATAAACACCAGGTTACAGGCAGTCTGGGTCTTTACGATAATGGTACCGGGCAATTTGTGATCTATAATCTGAGCAGGTATCGTGATTCTGCTTTTCTTCCCGCTTCTACCTTTAAAATAGTCAACAGCCTGATTGGCCTGGAAACCGGAAAGATTGTGAACGAAAAGATGGTGATTCCATGGGACGGTGTGGTACGTATTTTTCCGGGAGGAGATACGGCCACCGGCTGGAATAAGGATCTGACGATGCAAGAAGCTTTTAAGGCATCTTCTGTACCTTATTATCAGGAAGTGGCCAGACGGATTGGAAAAGACACCATGCAACACTGGCTCGACAGCCTGAAATATGGTAATCGCCAGATTGGCAGCCATGTAGACAGTTTCTGGATCAACAATACCCTGAAAGTTACTGCCGATGAACAATTGGGCCTGGTCAAGAAACTGTACTTTGGTCAGTTGCCTTTTCAGAAAAGAACGCAGGATATTGTAAAGAAGGTGATGCTGCAGGAATCCAATGCCAATTATCAGATGAGCTATAAAACAGGCTGGGGTTTTTTGCCAAACGGAAGATCCCTGGGTTGGATCGTGGGTTGGATAGAAGAGAACAAACACCCGTACTTCTTTGTATTAAACGTAGAAGGAGCAGCCAACGCTTCTATTCCGGAGATCCGACTGGATATCCTGAAAACAGTCTTAAGAGAGCAGGGATTGATGGAAGGAAAAAAATAATTTTTAAAGCAAGTATGCATGCAACTCTATTGTAACTCACTTACACAATACAGCCGGTTAAAAACCCGCGAAGTCAGGATTGGGAATCTTTTACTGGGTAACGGACATCCGGTAAGGTTGCAGACCATGACCACAACAGATACAATGGATACGTTGGCAACTGTGGAACAGGCCATTCGTTGTATTGAAGCGGGAGCAGAGCTGGTGCGGATTACGGCTCCTTCTAAAAAAGAGGCCGAAAATCTCCTGAATATTAAAAATGAGTTGCGGAAAAGAGGGTATGATACACCCCTGGTAGCAGACATCCATTTCACTCCCAATGCAGCAGAAATTGCTGCCCGTATTGTGGAGAAGGTAAGGGTGAATCCGGGAAACTATGTAGACAAGAAAAAGTTTGAACAGATTGAATATACAGATGCAGAATACCTGGAGGAAATAGAAAGAATCCGGGAACGGTTTACACCGCTGGTTCGCATTTGTAAAGAGCATGGTACGGCTATGCGGATTGGTACCAATCATGGCTCACTCAGCGACCGCATCATGAGCAGGTACGGAGATACCCCAATGGGTATGGTGGAAAGTGCCATGGAGTTTTTACGGATCGCAAGGTCAGAAGACTACCACAATATTATTCTGAGCATGAAAGCCAGCAACCCACAGGTAATGGTACAGGCATACCGGCTCCTCATTCAGCAAATGGATCAGGAATTCGGGGAATGTTATCCACTCCATCTGGGTGTTACAGAAGCCGGCGACGGTGAAGACGGAAGGGTGAAAAGTGCAGCAGGTATCGGAACACTGCTGGAAGACGGAATAGGAGATACAGTTCGGGTAAGTCTTACCGAAGATCCCGAGTTTGAAATTCCTGTGTGCAGAGATCTGGTGAAACGCTATAGCCCGGTATCATTACCGCAAACGAACAACAACGGTTCCTGCCGCAATGGTCATGGAAAGGTTCCTACCGTTGATAAAATTCCTTACGATCCTTTTCATTACTCGCGCAGAGAAAGTTTTGAAGTAGGTAATATAGGTGCAAAGCAGGTTCCCGTGGTTATTGCTGATTTCAGCAAAGTAGAAAAGATTACACCGGAGAGTTTGGAAGCTATTGGCTACAAGTACGATGCAGCTACGGATAAGTGGAACATTGGAGATGCTGCAGCAGATTATATTTTCACCGGACATCAGCTGTTGAATTTTTCCCTGCCGGGAACGCTTAAAGTAATTGTATATCCGGCTGCATGGGCTGCTTCTACAGATCTTGAAAAGTATTTTCCGATTTTTGATGCATCCGGATTTGAAGCCTCTGAAAGAAAAAGCGACCGGTTGAATTTTGTGATGGTGGATTGCTTCAACGATGAAACACCAATCAACGATTATACTTATCTGGATGCATTGGTCAACAACCCGGCTGTTGTGCTTTGTTTGAGCAGTACCAATAAAAATGCTATGCCATCTGTGCGCAGAATGTTCATGGAGCTGATGAGCAGGAATATAAAGAATCCGGTGATATTAATGACCGACAGCAACTGGTCTACCCCTGATGAACACCTGATTCATTACTCAACAGAATGCGGAGCATTGTTGCTGGATGGATTCGGGGATGGGATTTGTTTGGGCATGTCTGCAGAAAGTTATCAGTTGCAGACTGCATCGACCAGTATGGATACAAGTGGAAGAAACTACAGCAGTAACAGTTCTGTAGAACAATTCATCAACTCTTCTGCTTTCAGTATTCTTCAGGCTACCCGCTCCAGGATATCCAGAACCGAATACATCAGCTGCCCCAGTTGCGGAAGAACATTGTTTGATCTGCAGGAAACCACAGCCAAAATCAGGAATGTAACCAATCACCTGAAAGGAGTAAAAATTGCCATTATGGGATGTATTGTAAATGGACCCGGAGAAATGGCTGATGCCGATTTTGGTTATGTGGGAAGCGGTGTAGGAAAGATTACCCTGTACAAGGGAAAGGAAATTATGAAGCGGAACATCGACAGTGATATTGCAGTGGCAGAGCTGATCAATCTGCTGAAAGAAAGCAACGCCTGGGTAGATCCGGCCTGATGCTGCCTATTTTAACGATTCAATTAAATTCAATGCAAACAGATTTTTTAGTCATTGGTTCAGGAATTGCAGGGCTTACCTATGCATTGAAAACGGCCCGTCGGTTTCCGGATAAATCTGTAACGGTTATTACTAAAACCCAGGCAGATGAAACCAATACCAAGTACGCACAAGGCGGAGTAGCTGGTGTTTGGGACGAAGTCAATGACAGTTATGAAAAGCATATAGACGATACCCTGATTGCAGGTGACGGACTGTGTAATAAAGATGTGGTGGAGATTGTAGTGAAGGAGGGGCCGGAACGGATCAAGGAAATTATTGCATATGGCGCAGAGTTTGATAAAGATCCCAGCGGAGAATTTAGTTTGGGCAAGGAAGGAGGGCACAGCGAAAACAGAATTCTTCATCACAAAGATGTAACGGGAAAGGAAATGGAAAGGGCGTTGCTGTCTCAACTGGAGGCGCTGCCCAATATCCAACTGATCAATCATTGTTTTGTAGTGGATCTGCTTACGCAGCATCATCTGGGTTACCTGGTTACCAAATCTACTCCGGATATTACCTGCTATGGTGTGTATATCCTGAATCTGCAAACCAATCAGATCGAAAAAATTGCTGCAAGAATTACGCTGCTGGCTTCCGGTGGCTGCGGACAGGTATACCGAACCACCACCAATCCAAAAATTGCAACAGGTGATGGTATTGCCATGGTGTACAGAGCAAAGGGAAGGATCGAAAACATGGAATTCATTCAGTTTCACCCCACCGCTTTATACGAGCCGGGAGTATCTCCTTCTTTTCTGATCACAGAAGCCGTACGCGGTGATGGCGCCATCCTGAGAAACAAGCTGGGAGAGGCTTTTATGGAAAAATATGATCCAAGGAAAGACCTTGCCCCGCGGGATATTGTGGCACGCGCCATCGACAATGAAATGAAACGGACCGGTACGGAACATGTATACCTCGACTGCCGTCACATGAACCGGGACAAGTTCATCCATCACTTTCCCAACATATATGAGAAATGTAAAAGCATCGGTATAGATGTGATGGAACAGTTTATTCCTGTTGCACCGGCTGCTCATTACAGTTGTGGAGGCATCAAAACAGATGAATGGGGAAGAACTTCTATCCGGAACCTGTATGCATGCGGTGAATGTTCCAGTACCGGATTACACGGTGCCAACAGACTTGCCAGCAACAGCTTGCTGGAAGCAATGGTATTTGCGCATCGCTGCTACCTCAGCAGCAGCGAGAAAATTGCTGAAATTGATTTTTGTACCTCATTGCCAGACTGGAATGCAACCGGTACCAGCGAGCCCAGGGAAATGATCCTCATTACCCAGAGCCTGAAAGAACTCCAGTCTGTGATGAGCGACTATGTGGGTATTGTTCGTACCGATGTTCGTTTAGACAGGGCTATGAAAAGATTGGATCTGCTGTTCGAAGAAACTGCCGACCTATACCGTTCTACCAAACTCTCTCCGCAGTTGTGTGAACTGAGAAACCTGATTACAGTAGCATACCTGATTGTAAAAGGGGCCCAGTTCCGTAAGGAGAGCAGGGGACTTCATTACAATACTGATCACAAAGAGAAAAGTTCCATTTTGCAGAACGTTATCTTATAATATTCAATAAGTTCATGTACTATATCGTATATCCGCTTCTTTACACTGTTTCCCTGTTGCCATGGAAACTGATTTATTTTCTGTCTGATCTTTTTTATGTGCTGATCTACTATGTAATTGGTTACCGGAAAAAAGTTGTCAGGGATAATCTGTTGCTGGCTTTTCCGGAAAAGACAGCAGCCGAGAGGTTACGGATAGAAAAGGATTTTTACCACCAGCTTATGGATACTTTTATAGAAATGATTAAGCTGATTTCTATTTCAGAAAAGGAATTGAATAAACGTTTCGTATGTAATTATGACCTGTTACAGAAGTTGTACCAGACTGGTCAAAGCGTGCAGTTGCATGGCGGTCACTTTTTCAACTGGGAATTTGTAAACCTGGCCTATGGCGCGAATACCGAATATCCTTTTTTGGTTGTGTATGCTCCGCTGAGCAACAAAGTATTCGACAGAATCATTTACAACATGCGCAGCAGGTTTAAAACCATCCTCGTGCCTGCCAGTGATTTTAAAACCAAATTCAGACATTATGCAAAGGGAATATATGCACTTGCTCTGGCTGCAGATCAGAATCCGAGAAGAACCCAGGATGCTTATTGGCTAAACTTTATGGGAAAGCTGACTCCCTTTGTGCCCGGTCCGGAAAATGGGGCCAAACAATACAATACAGCTGTAGTTTTTGCTACTTATTACCGCGTTAAAAGGGGATATTACGCTTCGGAACTTACACTATATACCACTCAGCCTCTGGAATTGCCCGATGGAAAAATTACCCTGGATTACAGGGATTTCCTCGAAGCAGAGATCCGTAAACGCCCCACCAATTATCTGTGGAGCCACCGCAGGTGGAAATGGAATTATGATCCTGCGGTGCACAGCAAAAAACTATTGGAAAAACAGGCTAATTAAGAACTGCGTTGTCTTTCTCTATTTCGAACTTGTCACCCAGTTCCTTCAGCTTACCGTATCCTCCCAGAATATTTCTGATGTTGTGAATACCCTGTCTTTTAATGAGGGAGGAAGCAATGATGCTTCTGTATCCGCCTGCACAGTGAACATAAATATTGTGGTGATCGTCTAAGTTGGTCATACTGCCCGGATCGGTCAGCTCGTTCAAAGGAATATTGATGGCTTCTTTTATATGTCCGTCTGCATATTCAGTGGTCTTCCTTACATCCAGTATAACCATGTTCGGATCAAATGATATGTCCATGGCTACTTCATCAGCTTCTACATCTATGATCATATCTATGGGCTCACCGGCTTCCTGCCAGCTTGCATAGCCACCGTTTAAATAGCCTTCCATTTTATCAAAACCTACCCTGGCCAACCGAACAATGGATTCTTTTTCTTTTCCAGGCTCGGTTACCAGAATCATTGGCTGGTTAAACGACAATATACTGCCGGCCCATTCTGCAAACCTTCCGTCCAGTCCGATACTTACGGAACCTGGCACAAAACCGGAGCTGAAAACACCTGAATTTCTGGTATCCAGGATCAGGACACCCTGGCCTATTTTTTCTTTGAATTGTTCCACGCTGAGTGGTTTTAATCCTTTGCTTAAAACTGCATCAAGGCTATCGTATCCTTCTTTATTGATTTTGGCATTGATCGGAAAGTACTGTGGAGGCGCAGACAAACCTTCGGTAACTGCCTGAATAAATTCTTCTTTGGTTTGGGGCTGTAAAGCATAGTTGGTTGCCTTCTGTTCTCCGATGGTGCTGAATGTTTCCGGTCCGAGACTTTTTCCGCAACTGCTTCCTGCACCATGTGCCGGATAGAGGATGACCCCATCTTCCAGCGGCATAATGCGCTTTTGAAGACTTTCGTACGACATGCCTGCCAGATCTTCCATCGAAATTTCGTTGGCTTTCTGAGCAAGATCGGGCCGGCCCACATCCCCTACAAATAAAGTATCTCCGGTAAATATGGCATGATCTTTTCCTGTTTCATCTTTCAGGAGGTAGCAACTGCTTTCCAGTGTATGTCCGGGTGTATGCAATACCTGGATGGAAACGTTTCCGATCTTAAATATTTCTTCGTCCCTGGCAACATGAACCGGAAACCGGGTTTCTGTTCCGGGGCCATAAATAATTGTAGCGCCGGTAGCTTTGGCAAGGTCCAGGTGTCCGCTTACAAAATCGGCATGGAAATGCGTTTCAAAAATATATTTGATGGTAGCATTTCGCTCTTTGGCCAGTACCAGGTATTCTTCGATATCCCGCAAGGGATCTACTACAGCTGCGATTCCTTCACTTTCGATATAGTACGCAGCTTCGCTTAAACAGCCGGTATACAGTTGTTTGATATACATACTTCTTAAATTTGGAGGTATATAGCAATGATCAGACCAATCTCTTATTGAGATCGTCCAACCTGTTTACGAAAGTAAACTAATCAACCAAATTTTTCACAAAGCCTACTACTTCTCCTAATCTGGTATAATTAACAGAGTAGTAAATGAACTTTCCTTCTCTTGAAGTACTCACTATTCCTGCTCTTCTCAAAATGGCCAGGTGCTGTGAGGCAACTGATTGTTCCAGTCTGAGCTTTACATAAAGTTCAGTAACAGTCATCTTCACATGCTCGTCGAGCAGTTTGATGATTTGCTGGCGTAATTTGTGGTTAATTGCCCGAAGAATCAGGGATGCTTTTTTGGCATGCAGAAAATCTACTTTGATCGGTTCTCCACCGTTCAATAGGGTAATGGATTGTGTTGTAGGATTCATGACAATAGAGTTAAATTGGGGGTTGATAAACTATGTCTGCTGCAAAGTTAATCAATTGCCGTTTATCATAGTATAATTTTTAACAATACTTTTTCGGCACCCCCCGGTCTCTATTGCTTTTGCGTATTGAAAAAGGCTTTTGCATACAAAGGCTCCACATAAGCCAAATTGGCAAACTGTTGGAGGCTATAAGCACTCAGCGCCAACTTAATCATGTGATTTACACTGTGTTGTGCGTCCGAAATTTGCATATTCGGTTGCAAGGCGGTATTGGGAATTTTGGCTGCTCCGTCTCCGCAAAATAAAACAGCGTGATGCTGCGGCAGACTGGCAAAAAAATCTTCGTTCAAAATAAGCGCTGATGCAGCTTTTTTTTCTGTGAGGGAATGGTTGTAAACTGCTGAAAATACTTCCATTCTCCTGGCATCGATCATTGGATAGAGCAATCCTTCTTGTTCAAATATTTGTTGTTCTGCTGCCAAATGATCTAATGCCGCCTGAGCAATAACCCGGAGGGTATTCAGTACAATCAATGGCTTTCCCAAAGCAAAGCAGATGCCTTTTGCGGAAGACATCCCCACCCGGATACCCGTATAACTGCCCGGTCCGCCGGTAACGGCAACAGCATCCAGGTTCTTTAAATCATGCCCGGTCTGCTGCATGATTTTCTGTATGGCAGGTTGCAAAAAGGAAGCATGGTTTTTTGCATCATGATTTTCTGCTATTGCAAGTATGCTTTCCTGGTTGCTCAGGCAAACACCTGCGTATGAAGTTGCGGTATCAATATGAAGAATCAGGGCCATTGTACTTATTTCTGGTTGGTTAATGCTTCCTTCAGGGCTGGGGCAATATGGTATCTGCTGCTCTGTAGGGAGAGTTGTTCCAGTAAGGCAGCTATTTTGTGCAAACCAATCATTTCGCTCCATTCAAATGGCCCGTAGGGATAATTGGTGCCCAGCTTCATGGCTGTATCTATATCTTCCTTTGAACTGATCTGTTCTCCATAGCCAAAATACGCTTCGTTGATGATCATTGCAACCACCCGTGCACTCACCATTCCGGGTTCATCCGGGGCTTCAATATATTTCCATTGGAGGTCGCGGAGCAGGGAACCTGCCTTGACCATCAGCTCTTTGTCGGCAGTAGCCACTTCCATTACCGGAGCACGTAAAAATCCCGGCCAGCCATTGTAACGGATACAGTTGGCAGGAAAGCCCCCGGCTGTATTTACAACGGCATTCACGAAAACGGGTTCTGTGGTAACTGAATGAAATGCATAGCCCTCCTCTTCAAAACAATCATCCAAATAAACATCGGCAGGAGGCGGATCATCCCCATGGCCGACCCAGCTGATGGTGGCCTGAGAATGGGTAAACAGGCTGTTCAGCAGCGCTTTTCTTTCCGGTTGGGCTTTGATTACAATATGCATCTGATTCAATAAAATACAAATTTACGTTGGCGGGTTGATCAAAATAAAGCAATTTGCCGGTTCTCAAACCAAACTTATGTCTAAACAAGTGATTAAGACCGATCTGGCTCCTGCGCCAATCGGCCCTTACAATCAGGCAATCATTGCCAATGGATTTTTATTTGCCAGTGGACAGGTTGCCCTGAATCCGGCAACCGGAGAACTGGAATTGTCCAGCATCCAGGCAGAAACACACCAGGTAATGAAGAACGTGCTGGCTGTTTTGAATGAAGCAGGACTTACCATTGACCATGTGGTAAAAACCACCATTTTCCTCAGTGATATGGGGTTGTTTGCGCAGGTAAATGAAGTGTACGGATCTTATTTCAGTGGTCAGTACCCTGCCCGTGAAACAGTTGCTGTAAAAGGATTGCCACGTGGTGTAAACGTAGAAATTTCTGTTACCGCAGTAGTGCAGTTATAGTTGAACTGCTTTAAAAAAATTGCTTAAAGAGCAGTAATTGTATAGCTGGTGCCAAATGAATAGGTTTTGTTTGGCATCAGCATAACCAATCCAATGCCATTGTTGAAATTATCCGGCGCACCGCTGAGGTTTTCTATGGCAATGCTTTTTCTGGATGGCGGTGTGTACACCTGCAAAATCGGATAGTATTCATCTGGTTCTACCACCAGTTGAAGATCCCTGCTTTTTAATACAGCCTTCCGCGATTTTCCCGGCTGGTATTCGAAAGAATTGTCGAGTACCACCCCTTTCAGGGGCAATCCTTTCAGGAAGCGGGTATCTTTTTTCTTTTTGCCTGTTGGCAATAGTTCTTCATCGAAGATGAGCTGGGTATCTCCGTTGAATTGCAGAGTATAACTGTCTACTTTTCCACCCAGCGTAAAATACGGATGCCAGCCGTCGGCATAGGGTATGGGCTCATTGTTTTGATGATGAATACTGGTAACCACAGAAAGCCTGTTCCCTTTTTCCAGTTTCCAGAGCAGGCTGAGTGTATAGGCAAAGGGATAACCCTGATCTGTTTTAGTATACTCAAATTGCAGCAAAATGCTGGCAAATTCTTCGGTAGCTTCTTCTTTTACAATGGCAAAACGGGCATCGTACACCAATCCATGAATGGCATGTTCCCCCAGGTAGTGCTTGTGTACCCGGTAACTTTTGTTTTGCAGCTGATAAGTTCCGTTGCGCATCCGGCATACAAACGGACTGATCTTGGCGCTTCTGAAGCTGTTGGCAATATTTTTTCTTGCGTCAGCAACAGAACTGAATCCTTCAATGCAGTTCACCAGCCTGCCTTTCAGGGGAATATGAAAAGCGTTTAAAAGCCCACCGAATGCAAAGATTTCCGCCCTGCAGCCACCCTGTTTGTCTTTAAGGGTAATGACCGGGTGTGCTTGCTGATGATTCACCGATACTGCAAAACGCATGACAAAAATTTAAGTTATTAATATACTATAAATGTAATGCCCCTAAGTCGTAAAAAAAACTAACAGCCGTTAACATTAAACTTAAAACATTATTTTTACCCCCAATTCAAATTCATATGTCGTATAAGCTTCAGCATAAGGTTCGTATTGTTACAGCAGCCAGTTTATTTGACGGTCACGATGCAGCCATTAACATCATGCGCCGGATACTGCAATCGAAGGGTGCGGAAATTATTCACCTGGGTCATAACCGGAGTGTTGCAGAAATTGTAGAGTGTGCCATAGAGGAGGATGTGCAGGGAATTGCCATCACCAGTTATCAGGGTGGGCATGTGGAATTCTTCAAATACATGAAAGACCTGCTGGATCAGAATGGTTGCGGGCATATTAAAATATTTGGTGGAGGAGGTGGTACCATTCTTCCGGAGGAGATCCGGGAATTGCATCAATATGGTATTACCCGTATTTACAGCCCCGACGACGGAAGACATATGGGTCTGGAGGGAATGATTGAAGATGTGATTCGTCAGTGCGACTTTCCGCTGAATGGAACAGGAAACTATGCAACACCCATGGGGCTGGGAGAAGTGAAGGACGTGCGGATGATTGCCAGAAAAATTACCAATGCAGAAAATGGTGTTCAGGTTGAAAAAGAATCAGCCCCTCAGCGGGGTATCCTTGCTCCGGTATTGGGTATCACGGGAACCGGAGGTGCGGGCAAAAGCTCTGTCACAGACGAGATTGTAAGACGGTTTCTGCACTTATACGAAACCAAAACCATTGCGGTTATTTCGGTAGATCCTTCCAAGAAAAAAACCGGAGGTGCGCTGCTGGGAGACCGGATCCGGATGAATGCCATTGCGCATCCGCGTGCATACATGCGCAGCCTCGCTACCAGAGACGACAATACTGCATTGAGTGCACATGTGCAGGATGCCATTGATATATGCCGCAGGGCGGGTTATGATTTTGTGATACTGGAGTCTGCCGGCGTGGGACAAAGCGATGCTTCCATCCTCGATTTCTGCGACCTGAGTTTGTATGTAATGACCCCTGAATATGGCGCTGCATCTCAGCTGGAAAAAATTAATATGCTCGATTATGCAGATGTGATCTGCATCAATAAGTTTGATAAATCAGGAGCACTGGATGCGCTTCACGATGTACGAAAACAATACAAGCGTAACCATGGGTTATGGTCTGCCAAAGACGAGGAGCTTCCTGTGATTGGAACCATTGCTGCACAATTCAATGATGCAGGTATTAACCATCTTGTTGGTACAATTGTGGAGGTGGTTAAGGAGAAATGCAAAGTGGATTTCAATGAAACAGGAACAGCCCCGGTGATTTATTCCAATAAGAGTACTACCACCAAATCGCAGATCATTCCGCCTAAAAGGGTTCGTTACCTGGCGGAAATTACGGAGCAAAACAGGGGATACGATGCCTGGGTAAATGAGCAGTCTGCCATTGCCAGCAAATGGTATCAGCTTCAGGGTGCAATTGAAGCAGCAGGCAACCACAAAACAGTGGTTGATGAACTGCACAAAATCAGTGATCACTACGCAATCGCGCTTCACCCGGAGTGCAAAAAGCTGATAGAACAATGGCCGGAGCTGGTGAAGAAATATGATGCGGATTTCTTTGAATATACCGTCAGAGATAAAGTAATTAAACAGTCACTAAGTACCAAATCGCTGAGTGGTACAAGGATTCCCAAGGTTATTTTACCAAAGTACAAAGATTGGGGAGATATTCTTCGCTGGCAGTTGCAGGAAAATATACCCGGCCGGTTTCCGTACACATCGGGCGTTTTTGAACTTAAAAGACAGGGCGAAGACCCTACCCGGATGTTTGCAGGAGAGGGAGGGCCGGAGCGAACCAACAAGCGTTTTCACTATGTTTCGCTTGGACAGCCGGCGATTCGTTTGTCTACAGCTTTTGATAGTGTTACGCTCTATGGTGAAGATCCCGCACACAGACCGGATATTTATGGTAAAGTTGGTAACAGCGGTGTAAGCATCGCAACAGTGGATGATGCCAAAAAACTCTACAGCGGCTTTGATCTCTGTGATCCAAAAACATCGGTGAGTATGACCATCAATGGCCCCGCGCCGATTGTACTGGCATTTTTTATGAATGCTGCTATTGATCAGCTCTGTGAGAAATGGATTGCGGAAAACAATCGCTGGGACGAAGTGAACCGGCTAATCGAAAAAAAATTCAGTAAACTGCCCAGACCGGTATATTACAATCCGGCCTTGCCTGAAAGATTGCCTGAAGGCAACAGTGGCCTGGGTATTGGCCTGCTCGGTTTGAGTGGAGAAGAAGTACTGCCGGCAGAGATATATCAAAAAATCAAGGCAGAGGCACTGAGCCAGGTACGGGGAACCGTTCAGGCGGATATTCTCAAAGAAGACCAGGCTCAGAATACTTGTATTTTCTCTACGGAGTTTGCCCTGAAACTTATGGGTGATGTACAGGCCTATTTTATAGACAACAGCGTTCGTAATTTTTACAGTGTAAGCATCAGCGGGTATCATATAGCAGAAGCAGGTGCCAATCCGATTACACAACTTGCCTTCACGCTCTCCAACGGATTTACCTATGTAGAATACTATCTCAGCAGGGGAATGCATATTGATGATTTTGCACCCAATCTGTCTTTCTTCTTCAGTAATGGTATGGATCCGGAATACAGTGTTATTGGACGTGTTGCCCGCAGAATCTGGGCAAAGGCGATGAAGTACAAGTACAGGGCCAATGAGCGTTCCCAAAAACTCAAATACCATATTCAAACCAGTGGAAGAAGTTTGCACGCGCAGGAAATTGACTTCAACGATATCCGGACAACCCTTCAGGCGCTTTACGCCATCTACGATAATTGCAACAGTTTACATACCAATGCATACGATGAGGCGGTTACTACGCCAACAGAAGAAAGTGTACGCCGTGCAATGGCCATTCAGCTGATCATTAACCGTGAGCTGGGTACAGCAAGTGCAGAAAACTTTATTCAGGGTTCCTTTGCTATTGAAGAACTGACCAACCTGGTAGAAGAAGCGGTATTACAGGAATTTGAAAGGATCACCGAGCGGGGTGGCGTATTGGGTGCCATGGAAAGAATGTACCAGCGGAATAAAATTCAGGAAGAAAGCCTCCATTATGAAACGCTGAAGCATACCGGAGAACTGCCTTTGATAGGAGTAAATACATTTCTGAATAAGAATGGCAGCCCTACCGTGTTGCCGGGCGAAGTGATCCGCAGTACTACGGAAGAAAAAGAACAGCAGATTC
The DNA here is from genome assembly GCA_016786865.1 of Sediminibacterium sp. Classification (GTDB taxonomy): domain Bacteria; phylum Bacteroidota; class Bacteroidia; order Chitinophagales; family Chitinophagaceae; genus Sediminibacterium. Next base: position 101,628 of record JAEUVE010000007.1, read on the forward strand.
AGAACCTGAAAAGTTTCCACCTGCGGAACCAGGATCGCTCAGCCGCCGCCCTGGAAAAATTGAAGCAGGCTGCCATCAACAATGATAATATTTTTGCGGAATTGATGGAAACAGTAAAATACTGTTCATTGGGTCAAATTACCAATGCATTGTATGCAGTGGGTGGTCAATACCGGAGAAATATGTAAATTGTAGCGTTATGAAGCAGTATTTACTTGTCGTTCTCTTATTATCTGCAGGATCTTTAATGGCCCAAAACCAATTCCGCAAGATAGACACCACTATGAAGCTGGGTAAGGCCGGCTTTAAGGTATTGTGCAACAATAAAAATGAGGTAAAGAATAATATTACACTTGCACCCGTTGGTTTTTCGGGTCAGGGTGCAAGAGACGTGAATTTTGAAGTAAGGGGACGGGTGCTCAAAGCGGAGGTAGACGACCTCAATAACGACGGCTTTCCAGATCTGGTATTGTACGTATATGGGCCGGGAGAAAAATCAATCGGAAATGTGATTGGTATTTCTTCAGTAAAAAATGAAAGTTTCATGCCCATCATGTTCCCGGATATCGTCAACGATCCCAAGCTCAGAATCGGCTATGAGGGCTATGATACCTTCATGCTGATGGAGGGAACACTGATGCGCCGTTTTCCTGTTTATACAGTAGATTCAACCGGCTCCAAACCTACCGGAATGTACCGGCAGATTCAGTATGGGGTAGTTCCTGCCGAGCGGGAAGGGCTTAAGTTTAAGCCGATCCGGAGCTATGATTTTGCCCGGCAGTAATATCATATTATTAAATTGTTTACCAATCCCAACTTTATAAGGCAATCTGTACCTTAGCTGCTTAACAAAGCAACTATGTACAAACGTCAACTACTCTCTTTTTTCCTTTTGATTGGCACACTGGCCAATGCCCAGACAATTGAAGAAGTGGAGTCTAAAAAACTAACCCTTCCCAATGGTTGGTCACTTACCCCTGTGGGCAGGAATTTCCCCTTAGGAGATTTGCCACTGAATATTGTGCTGAGCAAATCCAAAAAGCGGATGGCTGTGACCAACAACGGGCAAAGTGTACACAGCATTCAGCTGATTGATCCTGTTACTGAAACTGTTCTGGATACGAAGGAAATAGCCCGGGCTTTTTATGGCCTTGCCTTCAGTGCAGACGAGAAAAAACTCTATGCATCTGGTGGTCATAACAACCAGATTGTTATCTATAATATTGAGCATAATCGGCTTACGGAAGCAGACTCTGTTGTACTCGGAAAAAAATGGCCCAATAAGATTGCCCCTGCCGGGATCGCCATTGATGATGCAGCGCAATTATTGTATGTGGTTACTAAAGAAAGCAATAAGCTCTACATTGTAGATCTGAATACCAAACAAAGCGTACTGGAATACCAGCTGGGCGGAGAAGCTTATGCCTGCCAGTTGTCGCCTGACCGAAAGCAATTGTACATCAGTTGCTGGGGTTGTGATAAAGTCTATTTTTTCGACACCAAAACCAGAAATGTAACAGCGGAAGTGGCTGTTGGTGATAATCCCAACGAGTTGTTGCTGACCAAAAAAGGAAAGTTATTGTATGTAGCCAACTCCAACGACAATACGGTTTCTGTGATTGATGTGGCAACGAAAAGGGTGATCGAAGTATTGAATGCAGCCCTGTATCCGGATGCGCCCAATGGTTCAACTACCAACGGTCTTGCACTGAGTGAAGACGAAAAAACACTCTATGTGGCCAATGCCGACAACAACTGTCTTGCTGTTTATGATGTAAGCAAGCCTGTACAGAGTAAGAGTAAAGGTTTTATTCCTACGGGATGGTATCCAACCAATGTAAAAGTGGTAGGCAGAAAAATATTTGTATCCAATGGTAAGGGTTTCTCTTCCAAGGCCAATCCTTACGGACCAAGTCCATTTGGAAACAGCAAGAATGTATTGTATCATGCAGATGACCCTAACCGTCCTAAAACGGTTCAGTATATCGCCGGCCTGTTCATGGGAACCATGAGCGTAATTGATGAACCTACAGAAAAGCAACTGAGTATATATGCGCAGGTTGTATACAGAAATACACCTTACAATAAGGTAAAAGAATTGTTGGTACAGGGAGAGGAAGGCAATCCGATTCCAAGAAAAACAGGCGATCCAAGCCCTATCAAATATGTATTTTATGTGATTAAGGAAAACAGAACCTACGACCAGGTACTGGGTGATATGAAAGAAGGCAATGGAGATCCCCGGCTTACTCTGTTCGGAGAGCAGATCACACCCAACCAACATGCATTGGCCAGGGAATTTGTACTACTAGACAATTTTTATGTAGATGGAGAGGTAAGTGCAGACGGTCACAACTGGAGTATGGGTGCGTATGCTACAGACTTCCTGGAGAAGAACTGGGTAAGCAGTTATGGTGGCCGGGGCGGTGGTTACGACGCAGAGGGCAACCGTCCGGTAGCCAACAACAAAGGAGGGTTTATTTGGGATCATTGTAAGAAAGCCGGTGTAAGTTTCCGCACTTATGGTGAGTTTGCCGATAATTATAAACCCAATATCCCGGTATTGAAAGATCACTTCTGTCCTTATTTTACCGGATACGACAATAAGGTTCCCGATACGGTTCGATTCAGACAGTGGAAGAGGGAATTTGATTCCTTGCTGGCCGTGAATGCGGTTCCGCAGTTCAATTCCGTTCGTTTCTGTAACGACCATACCGAGGGGATGCGTCTGGGAAGACCTACTCCTTATGCACATGTGGCCGATAACGATCTGGCAGTGGGTTTATTTGTAGAACACCTGAGCAAGAGTCCTATCTGGAAAGAAACGGCCGTATTCATTCTGGAAGATGATGCGCAGAATGGCGCAGACCATGTAGACGCACATCGCAGCATTGCTTTTGTTGCAGGTGGGTTTGTAAAAAGAGGATTTGTGGATCATACCATGTATTCCACTTCTTCCATGTTAAGGACCATGGAGCTGATTCTGGGCATTCCTCCCATGTCTCAGTACGATGCCGCTGCTACACCAATGTGGCGTTGTTTTTCCGCTACACCCGATACAAAACCATTTCAGTCTATCATACCTGCAGTGAACCTGAACGACAGAAACACTGCTATGAACGAATGGCAGCGCAGGTCGGAGAAATTTGACCTGAGCAAGGAAGATGCGGTGCCCGATCTGGAATTCAATAAAGTACTCTGGCATGGCCTGAAAGGCGATCATGTTCCTTTCCCTGGCCCGAGAAGAGCTGCGTTTTATAAGCCGATAGAGAAAGCAGATAAAGATTAATAATCTGTTCAGTGATACAGTTACAACTGCCCGGAAATACTTTCGGGCAGTTTTTTTATGTCTGGTGAAATATTACAGTATGCGTGAGAAAAGCATAAAATCGGCATCTTGTCCCGGAAGCTGAATGTTTTTTACATAGTGCATTCCTGCTTTTTCCAGTACACTTACCGATGCCAGGTTATTGTTGGTTGTAATACCTTCTACCTCTGTTAACCGGAGGCTGGTTCCGGCGTATTCCAATACTGCAGCTGCGGCTTCTGAGGCATATCCCATGCGCTCGTATTCGGGCAGTATGGCAAAGCCCAGGTCCGGATGATTCAATCCCTCCCTTTTTACAAGACCACAAATTCCAATAGGTTTGCGGTTGTTTTTGAGGGCAACCAGGTACAGGCCAAATCCATTTAGGCGGTAACTGCTGATGATTCTGCTGCTGATATAATTGCTGGCATCAGACACTGTTTTAACATTCCGGTCGCCAATGAACCGGATCCAATTGGGCGTATTCATCAGCCGTAGCATGAATGACGCATCCACAATACTCATTTCCCTGATGATAAGTCTTTCTGTTGTAAGTGCCTGCATGAGCTGATTACTGTATTGTTTATCTGCCGCTGGTGATGATGATTTTCGTGGCCATTTTTTCGGTGCCTGCATCGTCTCTGATGAATACAAGATAAAGGCCTGCTGCGGCTTTATGACCTTTGTAATCATGTCCATTCCAAATGGCCTGCCCACCCAGGCTTCTGGTCTGATAAACCAATCTTCCGCTTAATTCAGTGATTTTTACACTGGCATTTTCTGCAAGTCCTCTGATGGCAATGGTTCCATTGTATTCTGGTGGAACAGGATTGGGAAACACCAAAACCTGATTCATTGTTTCAGCGGGTTCTGTTGCGGTTCCCCTAAAACTACAGATGCCGTTGAAGGTAGCGAAGAAAACCACTCCGGTAATGGGGTCAATGCCAATTTGCTTTACATCATTGCTCAGCAGCGGGCTGTTGGATGCCGTAAAATGATGAATGGTTTTTGTACCGTCTGCACTGATGAGCCAGGCTCCATTTGTAGTACCGATCCATTTTCTGTTGGCACCATCTACTGCAATTGCCTGAACCTGTTCCCCTTTAAACAGGTATCCCGCAAACTGACCCTGCTGTACCACAGGAAGCCTGGCATCGCAACCTGAGCCGGCAAATGCGTCTGCTGTACAACTGATGATCCCGATTCCATCGTCTGTACCTACCCATATGCTGTTGTTTTTGTCTTTTGCAATAGCCAATACCTGGTTACTGGGTAAGTTACCATTTCCAGTTCCCTGCCGGTAATATTTCCAGCGGTCATCATTGTTGTTGTCGACATTCCCGTATTGAAAACAAATCAGCCCGTTGTTCTTGGGTGATTGAATCCACAACTGATCAAAATCGTCTGCGACCAATTGCGCAGTTGCATTTTCTGTAAGGGTAAAGGGAATGCTGAAGCTTTTCCAGCTGCCATCTTTTTTGCGTAGCTGCAATGGTTGGGCTGCGCCGTAATTACTGATCCATAAATCACCTGCTTTATTGAATGCCAGTCCGCTTACCTGATAGCTTCCGGGATCTCCTGCAGCAGGCTGCAGGGAACTGTTCTGTTTGTAGATCCTGGCGTCTGACTCTTTAAAATGTACCAGCCCCCCACCGTAACTACCTGCCCAAACTGATCCGTCTTCCGGGTCGGTTGCCAACGTAATGATGTCTAGGACAGAATCCAGTGCTGGGGTATTGAATGCATTTTTGCCGGTCCATTCTCCACTGCTGTAGCTGAAAATTCCATCCCGGTTGTAGAGGTAATTCCAGGCCCTGTTAACACCTCCGGCTGCTACAAACAGCTTTTCGGTGCTGAAGGCAAACTGGCCGCTGGCTGTACCGCCTGGTCCGTTCGGTATGAAGCGGTCTGTTCTGTTTGCAAATCGGGAAAGTCCTTCGTAGAGATCTGCTACCCATACGGCATTCCCATCGGAGAGGGCAGATTGGGGTAAAGAAACAACTCCCGGCAGACGGATGGTCCGGGCAATTGTACCTGTTTCAGTAACAAGTATCACTCTTGCCTGATTCCCCGGTCCGGTTTGTGAAAGAAGCAGGTAATTGCCGGAAACATTTGCCTGTACAATTTTCCAGGAAGCTTCGTGATAGAGCAATGTCCAGTTATTGCCCGTTTGAATAAAAATGGAATCTGTTTTGCCTGCAAGCAGGTGGCTGTTGAGCAATCCGGTAAACTGCACCGGGCCGGGAGGGAGGTTGTACTTGTTGCTGCTGTTTTCCCAGTTGGAAAAATTGGCCAGGTTATTTTCAGAAATAAGGGCCCGTTTCAGTCCTTCTTCTGTGGCTGCATAATAATAGATATGATCTCCGGCCATGTTCCACACGTTGGTTTGTGTACCATTGTTTCCGATGATCCAGGTATCCCTTATTTCGTATCGGGAAAGGTTCACTGCAATAATCCCGACAGCAGCAGAGAGATAGGCAATTCCGTCTCTGCAGTAAATCTGATTGATTTTTTTATTGCTGCTGATATTGCTCTGCCTGATATCCGGGATATTCCGGACTGTACTGCCTTTTATAATATCCAGGTTGCCATTTTCGTACGCAATCACCAGCTGGGCAGTTGTTTCATCCCACCCCATACAGCTGACCCCAATATCGTTGAGTCCGTTGATTCTGCTGAATCTGGAAATTTCATTTTTCTCATTTACAGCAAATACATTGGCAGCGGTGGCACAGTAAATCTGATCACCTTTTAAGACCTGTTTGGTTTGCTTATAGTTCAGATGTTCCTCCCATTGACCAATCGGCGCCTGGGCTGCCAGCGGAGCAATACCACAGAACCAGGCAATAAAAAAGCCATGTAAGAATATTCTTAGCATGGCTTAAAGTTACTCTTTAAATACCGATCAGATATTTACAATACCATGTTTTATGGCAAAGACCACCAGTCCTACCCGGGTATTGATTTCCAGTTTCTTAAACAGGTTGTCCCGGTGAGAGTCGATGGTTCTTACGCTCACAAACATTTCCTGCGCAATTTCTTTATAACTTTTGTCCAGACAAAGCCAGCGCAGAAACTGTGCCTCTCCTTCGGTGATGTTTAAAAGTGTGGAAGTATTGTCTGAGGAGCCTTCTTCATTCGTTACATAATTGATCAGTTTGTTTCGAACCAGCTCGTTCACATAAAAATCATTGTTTTTGACCGAATCAAGGGCCTGCTTGAAAATTTCCGGCTTACTTTCCTTCAGAATATAGCCTTTCACTCCATTGCGAAGCATACGTATGATAGCCATGTCATTCGATAACATGCTCAGAACAAGTACCTTGGTATCCGGAAGTTTGTTCTTGATCCACAATGCGGTTTCGTAGCCGTCCATTACCGGCATGGTAATATCCAACAGCACAATTTCAGGTGGATGCTGCATATCCACTTTTTCTATAAACTCCTTGCCGTTGCCTGCCTCAAATACAACTTTAAATTCGGGAAAAGAGTTGATTAAGCCGGCCAGGCCTGAGCGAAGCAGTTCATGATCGTCTACTAAAGCAACTGAGGTCATAATTATTGGGTCTTGAGGGTTAAAATTACTTTTGTTCCTTCACCTGCGGCACTAATGATATTTACGTTCGTATTAATCAATTTGGCACGTGAATATATATTTTTCATGCCGATTCCCTGGTGTTCATTTCTGGAATTATCTGTATTAAAGCCGATGCCGTTATCCATGATTTCTATTACAATCGTTTTGTCTTCTTTGGTAATCTGAATATCAATTCGGTCTGCTCCCGCGTGTTTTAATACATTGTTGACTACTTCCTGAATGATCCTGAACAGGATGATGTCGTTTCCGTGGATCATTTCGTCAATTTCATCCGAGGGAGGGCAGGTAAAACTGGTAGTGAACTTGCCGGTTCTTTCGATGTTGTGCAGCAACTGTTCGATTGATTCGGTCAGACCGATCTGATGGAAACTATTGTTTTTAAGGTTGTGGCTGATGCTTCTTAAATCGTTGAAGGCCCTGCCGATCAGGTCGTCTATCAGGTTGGCCTTCTCCAGTGCATTCTCCCTGGTAATCTGGTTGTTGTTGAGTTTGGCCAGAAAGAGGATCTGCCCGATGTTGTCGTGTATTTCCTTGGCTACGTAATCGATGGTCTGGTCCTGAATTTCAATTTGAGACTTTAACAGTGTTTTCTCAAAATGATTCCGCATTTCTTCTTTCTCTTTCTCATTCTTTCGTTGCCTTCTCAGAAAAACGAACAATAAAACAAGCAGAAAGATACCCAATAATACAAAGAATACAGAGGCAACTATAATTGTAATGAGTATGTCTTGTTGTTGTTCCGGCATAGAATGAAGGCGAAAATAAACGATGAATATAAAATTACATTTAAACTTTGGTTGATGATGCCATAGATCCTGATGCCTTCCTGTTGCATATCGAAACTTCTGAGGTATTCGAATAAGGCATTAATGATGACAGAACCAAGATAAAATAAAAGTAAGCCGGTACAAACCCAGAAGAAGGGTTGCATGGTGAGTTTGGTGTTGAGGTGCTCGGGTAGAACAGACTCGTAAAAGAAGAGACAGCAGAATACAACAATAAAAAAGGAGCCTAGCAGGAAGGTATATGTATGAAAATAATTCATACCCTGCACAAATGCCAGGTTATAGGCCACCGCCAGTAAGTAGAAAGGGATAAAGGCGAGCGCAAACTGTTTGAATATTCTTTTTCTTAGGTGCCGGTATAAAAGGAAGGTATAAAAAATGAATTCAACGGTAGTGAAGACATTGTACATTAAATAGTTCTTAATCCCATTTGAAGATTGCCAATACCCGACTACTTCTATCAGCATTGTGATAAAAAGAAATGGCAAGAAGTACTTTAGTTCAGAGTTTTTTAAATATCTGAACAGATATAAACAAACTAAAAAACTGCTGGCTTGCACCAGCAGGTAGAATTGAGTTAACATTTAAATGTATTAGTCTTTGATGAAACGAACCAGAAAAACTTACGGATAAATATTGCCGTGGTTCAGGTAGTTAGAGCCAAATCCGGTTCCATCATCCAGAACATCGTCCTGGCTTCTGATTTTTCCGGCTTTGCTCACATTGTTCTTACCCATGAAGAAAATGGTAGTACGACCAATGTCTTTCTTGTTTACGGCTGTTTTTTCTGTGTAAACACCAAAGCTTACATAAACGCTGTCGGATTTATACTTGCTTCTGATCAGGGCAAGGTAATTGGAAAGGTCCTTAACTGAGAAAGCCACATATTCGGTTTCGTTGCCGGATCTTGCATTTTTGTTGTGGTAGTTTTCGCGCAACTCTTCTCCGGATTCCTCGGAAATTAAACCAGAAATGTTGTTTGCAGCAACTGCCTGACCACTCACGCTACCCTCTTCCCGGGCGCTAGAAGTTTGGGTTAGGGAGTTTTCTCCCTGATCTTTCTGGCATGAACTGACTGTCGCTGCAATGAGCAGCACTCCCAGAAACTTCATTGTGAAATACTTTTTCATAGATAATAATTTTTTTAATTGTGCCAACTATGATGCAATCTAGTGGAAAGCATCAAATTTTCGTATACCATTTGTAATAATACATTTTATTTATAATGTGTAAATTAATGCTAATCAGTTGTTTTGATTTATTACTACAAAAAATACGGTGAAATAACGTTTCCTTGTAGTTAGTGCAGCCACAGGTAATTCAGTGCTTTTCATAGTTCCTGTGGTTTTTCTTCGGCATACCTTCACCGCGTTGATTTTGCTTAAAATCTTTATCCATGAATCTCACTACAATTTCGAAGAAAAACACCTTCGACAAGCTGCAATTTCTTGAAGTTTTTTTTCTGCAAACGCATGATGCGGTTTTTGTATATGATCCTGCCGAGCAGCAATTCGTTTGTTATAACCATTTAATGCTCCGTATTCTGAAAATGCCGGAAGAGACCGTTTTGCCTGTTTCTGTATCCGTATTCAATCTGATCGTACACGAAGACGACAGACAACTGCTTCAGAAGAATCTTTTGATTCCGCAAGAACAAACCAGTCCGGACCTGGAAGGGGTAAATATCCGTATCCTTTGTTCCAGAGATGATGTTCGTTTTTATAATCTCCAGACAAGGTTGATTACCGGCACGGATCAGCAGCCCCTTTTAATGGGGGTGCTATTTGATATCACCGATAAATTCTGGTACGAACAGCAACAGAAAAAAAGCGATAAAACCCTCCGTGAACTTTCTTTCATTACCTCTCATGAGTTACGGCATGAATATGCTAAAATTCAGTCGATAATTCAGTTGCTGGATAATCGCTTTATAACTGAGGAGGAAAGGAGAGATCTGATTGCCGGCGCGCGCCAGTCTATTCAGGTGATCAACAGTACCATTTTTAAAATCAATCACAAATTGTCTTTTAATCAGAGTGATGCTTTCTTTAAAACAGACAGCCGCTTATACCATTACAGCAGAATTGTGATTATCGATGATGATGACTTAACAAATATCATCAACCAGCGACTGATTCACAGCATTGCCCCGGATATTGAAATAAGCATATTTACCAATGTGCATGATGCCCTACGTTTTTTGGAAGACAATGACCTCAAGGGAGATTTTCTGATTCTGCTCGATGTAAACTTTCCGCACAGCAGCGGTTGGGAGTTTTTGGACAAATACAAGCGTTTTCTGGTCCAGTCCAGTGTTGTAGTGCTTTCTTCCTCCATTGATACCGGTGATCGTAAGAAAGCACGGAAATACGAAACCGTAGTGGATTACATTACCAAACCACTTTCACTGGAACTTGTAAAGGAAATGCTACACCAGTAAAGGATAATCATGATCCCGGATAGATATAGTTCCGGATGGTTTTCCGGTTTACGCACCAGATCAGTATTCCCAGCAAAACAGCAACTCCCAGCGTATAAACCGAAATGATGCCGGAAATGACCATTTGCTGGTGTTCCAGATACCTGCTCAGGAAAAATTGCAAGATCATTAAAGTTATAAACGAAATGGTGATCATCCATGCATTGGGCGGGAAAAATCGATTCATCAAAAACCGGCTCAGTTGATCCGGCGATGCACCCAGGGTGATCAGCAGATTGATTTCTTCTTTACAGGAGGCAATGGTGAGTTGTATAAATAAGGTAAAAATCAACAAGGCAAATAAGAGCATCAGTGCTCCGCTGATACCTGATATGGCTACTACCGTGTCTACGATCTGTCTGTATTTGCTGAATCTTGTTTTTTCTGTATCGGTTGTTAACCGGTGTTTGCGGAGATAGTCTGTTAAGGCAGGATTGCCCGGATCCCGGGTACGGATGATGAGTCTCGAAGGGTTTTTGATTTGCTCTGTAGCAAAATGCCTGTTTCCCCAGTCCATGAATTCCGTGGGTACAAGCATCGACGAAATCCGGTCGCTGAACCCCACAATTTTCCCATTGAATGCAGCGGTTCCTTTTGGTCCGTAAACGGTTATGGTAAACAGGAGCATCTTTACAACATCCGGAGTAAGCTGTGGAAGGTTTTGCGAAAGGGAAAACTGGAAGTTGTACATGTCCAGGAACATATTCGGAATGATGACCGGCACATACGATGCCGATTCGTTCCAGGTCCAGTTTATACCGTTTACATCAATAAATGATTCAGGGATCGCTTCGAACGAAATATCTGTATAAAAAGGAAAACGATCGCTCTTACTTTGTATGCTGGCCCTGAACCTGCCGGGGGTAAGCATGCCTACAGATTCAATAAAAGGTTGTGAGCGAATGTTCTGAATAACAGAATCTTCCAAGGCAGTTTTACCCAGGCTGGCGTCGGTGAGTTGCTTGTTGATGACCAGAAAATTGGCAATACTGTCCCGGTTATTCCGTCCGTGCAGCAATTCGTTGTAGTTTACCTGTATCTGTACAGCAGTAAGCAATAAAAAAACTGCAATGGACAAACCCATGATAGCAACAGTGTAACGGAGGTGTCCGGCGCTGTTGCGAATCAGTTTCTTTAACAGATTGTCCAGTGAAGTCATTTATAAATGAAGTTTGCGGTTGTATGGAAATAAATTATTCTCATCCAGATCGGTAATAATAAACCCGGCCCTTCTGCGCTTGCATTCTTCGGCAATCAGCGCAGCGGCTTTCATTGTATTGTTGTTGTCCAGATGGCTGAAAGGTTCGTCCATAATCAGCCATTCAAAAGGTTGAACCAATGCACGAATTATAGCTGCTCTTTGCTGTTCGCCGTAACTGCAGATGGCTGCAGGCTGATTCAGTATACCTGCAATTCCCAGTTGTTCTGCCATTGCTGTTACCTGTTCGGCACCACAAGAGGGTTCGTGTAAAATTCTTTTGAGTTCTATGTTTTCTATCACGGTTAAATGGGGGAATAGTTTCAGGTCCTGAAAAATAATACTGATTTTTTGCTGCCTTATTACAGCCAGCGCATCCGGATCGAGTGAGCGTAAATCTGTTTGGTTCAATAATGCAGTTCCGGAATAATCTTTCCTAAGTCCATACAAAATGTGTATGAAAGTGGTTTTTCCGGTACCACTGGGAGCGGTTACATTGATCCATTCTCCCGGCTCAAATTGTACCGTACTTTTCCAAATGGAAGAAGTTTTTCCGGAAAGTCTTTCCCGGAGCGGTTCCGGCATCAGATTGTTCAGTGTGAGCATCTCGGGGTATTAATTGGCCCTGATTACAGCAGGAATTCCGGAGGGAAACATTTTTTCTTCCAATTCCTTTTCTTTTTTTGCTACCTGCCTCGCATCTACCGCAATATCTGCAAAGAGGCTGGTGAGTGTTACCAGGCTGTTTTGTTTTTCATTCTGCATTCTTAATTCAACAACTGCTTTTATTTTTCCATCCGAAAAATTATCCGAGCTTCCTCTGATGTCTTTTACGGTATTCTTTGCAGTAAGCAATGAATGGTAATAGTTGCTGGTAGAATCTTTGATGAACCCTCCGATGGTATTAGCAATGTTGAAATAGAATGCGGTTGATTTTCCCTTGAAATGTGCTTTTACTTCCTCGCTGATATTGGCTTTTGCAGTACCCTGAAGGTATTGCTGGCAGGTAATGGAATCGCTTGCCAGAATCAATTGCTGTTCATTGGCCTGCAGATAGAATCCGAGTGTTCTGATCAGATCACTGCCTTTGTAATTGTTTCCTTCCTTGTACACAGTACCCATGGCGGCCGCCTTGTTCATTAATTTACGGAAGCTTTCCTTGTTCCCCACAGGAATATTCATGATCATTTTTCCGGTGGGTCTTTGCTTCACCAGAAAAAGTTCATCATCTCTGTACTGTGGTTCTGTATTGGCCATTCCCAGATCAGAAACAACAATTGCGATGTCTCCTTTCATTGATTCATAAAAGTCCTGGCTGGAGATTTCCGATTTCTTCATGAACTCGTTTACCAGTCCTTCTATTTCGAGTTGTTTCAATAGCCCTCCAAAAATTTCCGGGTTAAAGGATGCCAGTACTATGCCATTGATATTTTGGGAAGGATAATGATCTGTAAGTGAAATGGGTACGGTTGGCCCCGCATATTTTTTCAGGATATTCCCCAATGGTTTATTGATATGAGTAACCGCGTTCATAATGATTTTACCATCCTCAAATGCAAGAGTGGCTGCCGTATGATTGCCTTTTACCATTTCTTCCAGTTTGGGAAGCTGGAGTGGCAGGAACGGGAAGGAACCGGTCAGGTTGTCTGTAGTGCTGAACAAATAGCCTTCGGCCCTGGTCTTATACATTTCACTGAATCCCTTTACGGATCGCATTGATTCTTTGTCTTTCTGCGAAAACAATTTAACTACTTCCGACAGCATTTCTTTGCTGTAGTCCGGACGCTCGGGGATAATGAATTTCATTTTAGCCGTATCGTAGTATGGCTTAACCGGATGTTGATAGAACATCGATATAATGTGGTGCTGATCCCAGGCAATGATATTGCCCGGCCCCTGTTCTGTATAACTGAATAAATTTTCCCTTACGATTTTATTGTTGCCGGTATGTTCTCCTGAACGGATAAATCTGAGGAACTTGCTCGTGTCCGACAAGCTTGCGAGCACCGTCATGATGCTGATATTGGTCCGGTCGGGAGCCTGTTTCCGCACCACAAAATAATGGATGGGCCTGGTCCAGTCAAAACCGGCATTTTTCCTAAACTCATCCACCGATTTCCGGTCCTTCGCAGCGGCAGTATCTTTTTCGAATATTTTACTGATTACGGAGTCGATGCTGATGCCTCCGTTCTGGAGTTTTTCTGCCAGTGCATTGGGGTCGATTGTAACTACTGCCAGTGCGTTACTGGGGATCAGACGGGTTTCTTCGGGGGCATTGTTCTTGCAGGAAGTCAACGTTCCGGCAAAAAAAACTGCCAGGATCAGGTGGTGGAAACGGATACTCATACAATCAGATTAATAAGTGAAGATAGAACATCACTTATTAATCTGATCATCTGGATTGTGAAGCTTATTGTAAAGCCTGGTAAATGGCTTCCTGGATTCTGGGCCGGATGTTCATTTGCCCGAATTTATTGTTGTTCCTGGTAGGGGTTACCCTGTTCGACAGGAAGATGTAAATCAGGTCTTTTTCCGGGTCTACCCAAACGCAGGTACCGGTAAATCCGGTATGACCGAAGGTTTGAGGAGATACCGATCTGGAAGGGTAAGCCTCTTTTCGGGTGGCATTGTCTTTTTCCGGTTTATCGAACCCGAGCCCCCTGCGACTGACGTCACTGTTGTAGGCAGTAAATAATTTCACTGTTTCTTCCTTGAGCAGTCTATTGCCATTCAGGATACCACCGTTCAACAGCAGCTGGTAGAGTTGTGCCAGGTCATAGGCATTGCTGAACAGACCGGCGTGACCTGCCACTCCGCCAAACAAGGAGCCGCCTTCGTCGTGTACATCGCCCCTTATAAGCTGCCTGCGGAAATATTTTTCATCTTCGGTGGGCACGATGGAGGTAAGGGTGTGGTGCATTCTTGGAGTGAATCCGGTACTGGTCATGTGCAATGGTTGATAGAAATGCTGTTCTACATATTCGCTGAGTGTTAAGCCACTAACTGCTTCCACAATTCTTCCGAGGAAAATGAAATCGTTATCGCTGTATATGTATTTACCCGCATCTTTTACTTTGCTACGTACTATCCTGGCGTGCAGGCTGTCTTGCCAGTCGTTCCGGAGATAGAGGTTCTCGGCTACCCTGGTGGTGAAGCCATCTTTTGCTACGGCTGAAAAATATGCTGGCAAAGGGTTACCGGTAGCAGAGTCGATCAACTCTTTGTAAAAGGGAATAAAGGGGGTTAATCCGGCCTGATGCAAGAGCACATCCTTCACCCGTATACCGGCTTTGTCTGTACCTTTTACCCAGGGCAGGTAATCGCCCAGTGTTTTTTCCAAAGACACTTTGCCTTCGTCGTATAGTTTCATGATAGAAACTGTAGTGGCCGATATCTTGGTTACAGACGCCAGATCATAAATCATAGAGGTGCTGATCGGTTCTTTTTCATCAAAATTGGTATTTCCGAATGCCTTGTGGTAGGCGATCTTGCCTTTCCGCGCCACCAGTACCACACAACCTGGTATGGCTCCTTTGGAGACGGCCTCACTGGCAATTTCGTCGATTGCTTCCAGTTTGCTGCTGTTGAATCCGGCATAAGCAGGATCTACTTCCGGAAAATAACTGTTGTATGCCATGGTGTGGCCAAATTTCAGGTCCGGAGAAACGGTAACGGGCAAACTGCCTTTTGCTTCATTTTTACCTGTGAGTACATCAAAAGCAGCCAATTGCGTAAGATCATCATCTTCGTAACAGGCCAGCAAATTGGTGGCATAATTGCAGTTGCTGATCGCATAAGGATTGCCAAAGAATAAAGTGATGGTTTTGTCTTCCTGTAACTGGTTCAGCAGATACACGGTTGCATTGCTGATTCCATAATTGTTGGCTGGTCTCCGGCTGTAATTGTGCACACCAATAACCACTGCATCGTATCCTTTGCTTCGGATATTTGCAATTAGTGTTTTAGCAGCGGCACTGTCGGATTTGTCTGCAGGAATTACACCGGCGTTCTGGTCGTCCATCAGCTGTTTGCCTATGGCCGCTTTTGCTCCGAATTGATATACATCTGCATTCAGCTCTTTGGCAAACCGGGTTGCAATGGTATTGAGCCCTGCTGCACCCACAGAGATGTAGGCAATTTTCTTTCCTTTTGCCAGCGGGAACGCATGAAGATTGCTTTTCCGCAATAAGGTGATGGCATTTTTACTCAGAAGGGTTCTGATCTGGTTGGTATGCTTATTCAGGTCATTTACCAGATTGGTTGTATCAACTGGCTGCAGGTTGTTTAACCCCAGGTGGTATTTGGCAAGCAGAATTTTTTTCACACTTGCATTGATGGCATCCCAATTCAATCTGCCTTCTTTTATTGCCTCCTTTACTTTCTGGATTGCACCGGGCACATCGCCGGGAAGGCAAAGCATATCGTTTCCTGCAATCAGGGCCTGTACGGAAGCTTCCCCTGAAGGGAAAAATTTGGTTACCCCTTTCATTTCCAGGGCGTCGGTAAAAGTAAGTCCTTTGAAACCAAGCTCGTTTTTGAGCAGGTCGGTTACATTCTTTCTGGAAAGGGTACTGGCCAGGTTAGCTGTTGTGTCGATGGATGGAATGTACAAATGCGCAATCATCATGCTTCCCAATCCGGCATTGATGAGTTCCCGGAACGGGTAAAGTTCCAGGGAGTCTAATTGCGCCCTGGTTTTGTTGATTACCGGCAGGTCGTAATGACTGTCTACCGCTACATCCCCGTGACCGGGAAAATGTTTGCCTGTGGCCATTACACCTACATCCTGCATTCCCTGCATATAGGCCTTGCCGTATAACGCTACTTTGTATTTGTCTTCACCAAAACTCCTGTCGTTGATCACAGGATTCATCGGGTTGTTGTTTACATCAATATCAGGTGCATAGTTCACCTGGATACCCAGACGTTTGCATTGTTCCCCTACAGCTTTTCCAAACTCGTGAATCAGTGCCGCATCGTTTACGGCACCCATCATCAGTTGACGGGGATAATTGATCACACTATCCAGTCGCATACCCAGTCCCCATTCGCCGTCTATGCTGATCATCAGCGGGGTTTTGGCAAGTGCCTGGTACTGGTTGGTTAATATTGCCTGGCGTGTAGGGCCTCCCTGAAAAAAGCAGAGTCCGCCTACATTGTAGGTTTTAATCAGGTTGGTTACTTCTGCAATATGCTTTTCGCCGAGGTTGCTGTGCGCTCTGATGATCATCAGCTGTGCAATACGCTGATCCTTGTTGAGCTTACGGAATTGTTTTTTCACCCATTTTTTGGCTTCGGGTGTTTCTTCGTAAAATTTCTGTGCTTCTGTGGTTTGATAGCAGATGGTGGTCAGCAATAAAGCTGCAATCCATTTTTTCATACTTGTGCAATTATTGGTGGCACAAGTTAAGCTATAGAAAGGACTAAAGCCCATAGCCATTGGGAATAGTGTTAATTTATTTTACCAGTGGCTATGGAACTTGTTTGTTGAATTATGCCTCCCCTGTTTCTTCCTGTTCAGAAAGTTTGGGTTCAATATTATTTGCTTTAAGTACGCCATACCACTTTACCATCTTCTTCATGTCGCTGGCATATACCCGATCAAAGTCCATATCGGGGTAAACTTTCTGAAAATAAGCTTTTACGGCAGCCGGATCTTTTTCGTTGGGAAGATTTTCGCTGCTGGCGTGCATGGCTTTAAAAATATCTACCAGATTCACGTTTTCGCGTATGGTATATACTTCAATGCTCTCCAGATGAGAAAAATTATGAATACGACTGCTGACAAACTTGGTAGTTTTATCTTCCAGTGATCTTAAAATTGCGCCATCATTTTTACTGCTCACTAACTCGAACAAACCGCTCATTCCGGTAACCGAAATCAATTTATTATACTCCATAGTTTTTTAATTGAGTTGCAAAGTAAAGGAAATTGTGCTTTGTAAGGGCGAATTAGGTTAATGTAGCCAGAACAGCGGTCAATCGCTGCTTCATATCTTCATATGAAGTATAACCCCTGGCCAGCAGATGAAATTTAGTTTCTGTTACCTGCATCAATACTGCCGGAAACCCGGTAACCTGTAATTGTTTTACCAGGGAAAATTCATAATAGGCTTTGTCTCTGTAGGTTTCGCTGTGCAATTTTTCATAAAACAGTTCCGGCTGAATGGAATATTTTTCGAGCAAATGCCTGTATGCTTCATCATCTGTAAGGTCCCTTCCTTCAAAATGCAGGGCATATTGAAGGTCTCCGGCGAATTCTACCTGACGGTCGGGGTAGATTTCTTTGAATATACTCAGTGCAATGGCTGGTTTTTCAGAATTCGGGTACCAGTCGCTCAGATCCGGATGGTTGATGTGCCAAAGGTAGTCGGGGCCAAAAGTTACGCCTGTATAGTCTTCTACGGTTTTGTAGGCTTTTTGAATATATCCCGCTGTTGCACTGATGTGTACTGGTGTTTCCGGCAGAATCATTCCCCCGGATAAAACTTCAATCTGTAATCCGGGATTTTCTGCAGCAATTTTTTTCATCACATCGCTGAATCCATAGCACCAGCCGCAATACGCATCATAACAGTAAAAAAGAATCGGTTTCATAGGGCAAAGATACCTTCATTTATTACGCGGGAAATCAATTTTCCTGCTTCTGAACCATTATCCAAACTTTATTTAGCTTTGCGGTATCAATCAACTTGTAAAACGTATTATATGCCTGGTTTTGAACTATTTGGAGATGAAGAAAGAAAAGAAGTGAATGAGGTACTGGAAACAGGTATCCTGATGCGTTATGGTTTTGATGGTCCGCGTAAGGGAATCTGGAAGGCCAAAGAGCTTGAAAAAGCCATCACGGAAACCTTCGGCTGTAAGTATGCGCAGCTTACCTCCAGTGGAACCACTGCATTAACTACCGCAATGGCTTCTCTGGGAATAGGTTACGGAGATGAGGTGATCATGCCCGCCTTTACTTTTGTTGCCAGTTTTGAAGCGGTACTGAGCGTAGGTGCCGTACCGGTACTGGTGGATATTGATGATACGCTCACGCTGGATCCGGCTGCTGTTCGCAATGCTATTACGCCAAAAACAAAATGCATCATGCCGGTGCATATGTGCGGAAGCATGGCCAACCTGGATGCACTGGCGGAGATTTGCAAGGAGTACAACCTGCTTTTATTGGAAGATGCCTGTCAGAGCATCGGAGCAAGTTATAAAGGAAAAGCACTGGGTACCATTGGTCATGCAGGAACTTTTTCTTTTGATTTCGTTAAAATGATTACCTGTGCAGAGGGTGGCGTGGTTATGACCAACGACAAGGATGTATACATCAAGTCGGATGGTTACACCGATCACGGTCACGATCACCTTGGGGTAGACCGCGGAGCCGATCTTCATCCTTTCATCGGATACAATTCCCGTATCAGCGAATTGCACGCGGCCGTTGGTCTGGCACAGATCAGAAAACTGGAGCGATTCCTGGAATTACAGAAAAAGAATAATAAAGCGCTTCGTGCTTATCTGGAACAGATTCCTGAAGTTGGTTTTCGAACAATACCTGAAGGCGGAGAAGACAGTTGCAGCTTCCTGAGCTGGTTTCTTCCTTCTGCTGAGTTAACGCAGGCTGTAGTTGCCGAAATGAAGGCCCAGGGTATACTGGCAGGTAATTTTTACTGGTTTGCCAATAACTGGCATTACATCAGCAATTGGGATCATTTGAAAAATGCAACAACCCTGAATCGCCTGAATCAGGAGCAGGAAGCTGCATTGCTTCGGTTAAAAAACACTTCTTTTGCTGCCAGTGATGCCATCATGAGCCGTTGCATTTCTACCTCCATCAGTTTGGTATGGACCGATGAGCAGATCAAAGAAAAAGGAGAGAAAATGGCAGCATGTATCAGAAAGGTATTAGGATAACAGATCGTTTAAAGTAAACAGTAGCCAGTCGAATGTCTCTCAGCCAATCACTACAACAGAAACTGCTTCAAAAACTGAGTCCCCAGCAGATTCAGCTAATGAAACTATTGCAGGTGCCTACTGCCAACCTCGAAGAGCGCATCAAGGAGGAACTGGAGGAAAATCCCGCATTGGAGCAGGTTGAAGAAGGGCATGAGGATGAATATACCGACGAGCTGAAAGACGAATTTGATAATTCCTCCGAAGAAATGGAACCGGATGGAAGTACAGAAGACTACGATAGTGTAGATATAAGCGAATATGTGGTGGATGACGATGGTGAAATTGCAGACTATCGTACCAAAGATGAAAATTACCCTGAGTTGGATGACCAGAAAGTGATTCCGATTCGGGTTGAAGCCAGCTTTCATGAACTGGTGCTGAACCAGTTGGGCATGCTGGAGTTGGATGAAAGGAGCTACAAGATTGCCGAACAGGTAGTTGGGAGTCTGGACGACGATGGCTATTTACGCAGGGAGCTGAGCTCTATTGCCGACGATCTCGCTTTTCGCCAGAGCCTCGTTGTAGAAGAAAAAGAAATCGAAGAGATTATCCGGCAAATTCAGCAGTTTGATCCTGCAGGGATAGCTGCCCGAGACCTGAAGGAGTGCCTGCTGCTGCAACTGAAAAGAAAAACAGATGAAGGACAGTCTGTTGAACTGGCGATGCAGATTCTCAGCAAGTATTTTGATGAGTTTACCAAAAAGCATTACGAAAAAATACAGCGAAGCCTCAATCTTACCGATGACCAATTGAAGGAAGTAATCAGCCAGATTATAAAGCTGAATCCCAAACCCGGCGGAAATGTAGGGGAGATTAATAAAGCCGAAAGTTATATTGTACCCGACTTCTTTGTAATCAATAATAATGGCATACTGGAACTAACCCTGAACGCAAAGAATGCACCCGACCTACGCATCAGTGAGGGATACCGTGACATGCTGAAGGATTATGAAAAGGGCAGCAAGAAAGATAAGCGTCAGAAAGAAGCAGTCCTGTTTATCAAACAGAAAATTGATTCTGCTAAGTGGTTTATAGACATGATAAAGCAACGTCAGGATACCCTTATTGGTACCATGAGTGCAATCATGAAATACCAGCAGGAGTTTTTCCTTACAGGAGATGAAACCACTATGCGTCCAATGATCCTGAAAGATATTGCTGAATTAACGGGGCTGGATATTTCTACGGTAAGCCGTGTTGCTAACAGCAAATTTGTGCAGACAGAATTTGGCACTTATCGCCTGAAATTCTTTTTCAGTGAGTCGTTGAGCACCGACAGCGGGGAAGAAGTAAGCACCCGGGAAGTAAAGAAGATCCTTAGCAATATCATTGATGCAGAAGACAAGCGCAAGCCATTAAGTGATGAAGTGCTCACCGAGCTGCTGCAGGAAAAGGGATACAATATTGCCAGAAGAACAGTTGCTAAATACAGGGAACAGCTGAATGTGCCAGTGGCCAGACTCCGGAAAGAACTGTAGTCTGAAGCTAAAACAAACAAAATGACTCCGGAATCCGTTTATAAAAATGATCAACAGGCAGAACAGCCTAAAAATATTTTGCTTCGTTTTTTTTCGAAGCTGATTTCCTATGTTTTTCATCCCCTGTTTATTCCTACTTACTTTTTCATTTACCTGATGCAGCACTTTCCTTATGAATTTGCAGGTATCACCGAATGGCAGTTAAAAATGCGTTTTTTCGGGGTGTTCTGGCTTACGGCTTTTTTTCCGGCGTTTGCCGTTTTTTTACTGTGGAGGCTGAAGTTCAGCGAGAGCATTTTTCTCCGGACACAGAAAGAAAGAATTGTGCCCTATATCATCACCATGTTTTTTTATTGGTGGATGTATTATCTCAGCAGGAATTTTACCGACCAGCCACAGGCGCTGAAGTTTTTCTTCATGGGTGTTTTCATCGCATCTGTGATCGGATTGATTTCTAATAGCTTTTTTAAAATCAGTATGCACGCGCTTGGCGCCGGGGGCTTTGCAGCAGCTGTTCTGCTTACTTCTTTTTATTATGAAGTGGCCAATGGAATACCGGTTAGCATTGCCCTGGTGATTGCCGGATTGGTTTGTACAGCCAGGCTCATTGTTAGTGATCACACGGTAAAGGAAATCTACACAGGTCTTTTTGCAGGCGTACTCGCACAAGTGATTGCTTATATAGCAATGACATAAGTTAAAAGCGAATGCATCTTACCTTGTCTAAAGTGGAGTTCCTGATTTTCAGGAAATTGGTATATGCAACGGATAGTTCCAGGCCACCTCTCCAGTTGGAAACAGTTCTTAACCTGGAAATATTCACGTCGTAGCTTACTCCTACGGTCATATGATTGAAACTGATTTTTACTACAGGTATCACTGCATCACCTGCCCTGAAAAAACTTCCTATGTAAAAAATATTGGGGTCTCCTCCATAATAGCCGGTTTCAGAAGCGAATCCATATAAAAGGCCACCAATCAGCTGACGATTTCCGTTCTGGGTAAAATAATCGGCAAAAACCGTGATGTAATCCCGGTCGTTGATTTTTCCGTTCAAACCTATGTTAAAACCATATCTCGGTGCTATTGCTTCTTTTGCTGATCCAAGCACAGATTGAATGGTGGGTCGGTTCAGATGGGCAATACCACCTGCAAAATATAAATTCAGCCGATTGTTGAACACGGTTGTATAAGAAATTCCTGCGGAAATATCCCAATAATGATAACCTGAATTTTTAATTGTTTCTCCGGAGGGATTGTTTCTGTCGAAGCCTCCCGAACCATACTGATCGCCAAATTTCAATTGAGTAGGATCGAATTGACTGAACACCGGCCCTCCCATGAAGGCCACCGACAGATAACTGTCTTTGTCCTCGCTCAGTGATTTGTGAAAATTCATTGCAGGCAGCAGCTGGGTTCTTTTTAAGCGGATATCGCCGGCTCCATCCAAACTGAATTGGGAACCGATGGTAAGAAAATCATCTCTCTTGCCTACCGGTGTTTTATGTTCTATACTCAAAGAGGCTGTTCTGAAGGGCACCGTAATAGCGCCCCATTGATCCCGGTAACTCATGGAAACCCGTAGGTCGCCGTTGAAGACGCCTGCCAGCGCAGGATTGCGTAATAAGGGTTGCTCATAGAACTGCGAGAAAGTAAAGTCCTGTGCCTTAGTGTGCAGGGCAATAAAAAGAGATAATATGGTGATAAATCTGCGCATTATTTTAATATGGCTACATTTCCTTTATATAGTTGAGGGGTGCCCTTTTCACAAATCACTTCACAGACATATACATAGATATCCGGATTGGCAGGATTGCCCCTGATGCTTCCGTTCCAGCCAGCCGTGGGATCGTTGGGAAGGAAATTGGTTTTCTCAAAAACCAGTTCGCCCCACCTGCTGTAAATACGTAAGTTTTTCACCAGCTTAATTCCCCTGGCCTGAATGTACAGCCAGTCGTTCCGGCCATCACCGTCCGGAGAAAATGCATTGGGAATAAATACTTCGGCGCCCGGGCAAAATGTCCTAATCTTCAGCGTGTCACTGGTTACACAACCGAATTCATTGGTAACGGTACAGGCTATGTCTTCGTCGTTTACAACCCTTGCAACTGGTTCAGGACAAAATACACAGGACAGATCTGCGCCTCCGCTCCATTTCCATTGAACAATATTATTGGTGGTCACTTCTGTTCGTAGTTTGATTTTTGAACCTGCGATAAAACTGGTGTCTTTCCCCACAGAAACAGGAGTGGGCTTACCCACTACGACTCTCGTAAATGCAGTATCTGTAAAGCAGTTGTACAGATCTTTTCCAACGACTTTATAGGTTGTGGTACTCATTGGTGAAACAACAGGTGCAGCCGTATTATGAATGGTGAGGCCCGGGGCAGGCATCCACTGATAGCTGCTTCCGCCAGAAGCCCATATTCTGACGCTGGAACCTTCGCAAACAACTGATTCCGGTGAAACCTGTAGTTTACCCGGTTTTATAACTTTTACATTGGTGGAAGCAATATTGCTGCAGCCATATTCATTGTAACCGATTACCTGATATTGTGTGGATTCTTTCGGACGAACTGTTATGGTGTTGCAATTGTTGCAAATCATATTATTCTGCTGATCTTTCCAAACATAGCTGGCTGTGCCATCAACGCGTAAAACAATACTGTCTCCGGTACAGATGTTTTTTTCTTTCGCAATGCTGATCGGGGGAAGTGCGTGAATGGCAATTTGTTTTATCGCTGAATCGTAACAGGTATTAACGGTGGATGCAGTAAGTTTTACTTTATAAACCCCTTCATCGTAATAAAGTACTTTCACTGCAGAGTCGGTTGCACTTTGCCCATTCCCCAAATTCCAGAGCCGGTAAATCACGGAGTCGGCGGAGCTGATATTGGATTTGAGTTCCATCAGATTGTTCATGCAGGCTTCATTAATAGAATTGATATGTACCTGAGGGAAGTTGTAAATCCCCACATTATACGCTCCCCTGATATTGTCTGTACAGCCAAAATTGCTTTCTACACTCAGTTCGGTAAGTTGTGCCCCTGTTCTTTTAAAGCTTGCCATTGCAGAACGTCCATTGCCTGCTGGCTGGCTATTGACCCGCCAATAATGATTCCTGATTCCATTCAGTGCGGTGGAACTGTCTTTGAAATGAAAAGTAGTGGTGCCGCATTCATATACCGTATTTACGCTGAATCCGGCTTTAACCACTTCAATCACGATTGAATCTGTGTTCCGGATCGGTATCCTGCAACCAGTATTGCTGATCAGGGTAAATACCGGCCGGAAGATCCCCTGCTGCTTATATTGATGTTTGATCGTGCGTACAGCAGTGGTCAGAATCGTTCCGTCTCCAAAATTCCATTCGATAGAATCTGTATTGGAAACCTGTGGTGTAAAACTGATTGGGTTGTTGGGTGAACAATAAGCGCCACCCTTGTATTGAATGATTCCTGCGGGCGATTTGATTTGGATGGTAGCACTGTCGGTAAACAGACACCCACCTGTATTACGGGCCTGCATAAGGACTTTGTAGGTTCCCGATTGATTGAACGTGAAGGAAGCACTGTCTCCCGAAGTGCTTTCTCCATTACTTACCAGCCATTGAACAGAACTGGTTGGCTTATTGGTCTGGTTGGTGAGCTGAACAACAAAAGGTAAACAGTTTCCATTCAATGGTGTAATGCTTCCTTTACCGGGCTGAACACCTATAATCCGGATGTTGCGACTGATGCTATCACTGCAGGTTTTAAGTGGATTAGCCATATTTGCGATCAGTTGCACAGGGAAAACACCAGTTTGCTTAAAAGCAAAATTGAATTCCTGCAGATTGCTGACCTTACTGTTGTTGATATTCCACTGTAGTTGCTCTGCATGAGCTGAAATGCTTCTGAATCGTATTGAATCACCGATGCAATTATTAGCTGAAATGGTATCAAATACCGCTTTTACTGCCGGATAAATATGGATGTTTCTGGTAATGATTGTATCTCCGCAAACTCCATGTATCGGAAGCGTGAGTTGGTATATACCGGGTTGCAGATACTTGTGTTGAACAATGCCTGTGTCGGAAGAAGTACTGGTGGTTCCATCTCCCCAGTTCCAGTTAAACTGCGGAATGCCACTGCTGCTGTTCCGGAAAGATAGTTCAAAAGGCGCGCCGCACACTGCGGTGTCCTGTAAGTTTAAACGAATATTTACCAGGTTCGCAATAGTCTGTAAAATGGCCGTTGCGGTATCGGCGCCACAACTGTTGGTGGCGATAACCATTGGCTGGAAGGAAGTGGAGCTGGGTGCGTTGTACAGATGCATCAGGGTGTCGGTAGCCATTACGATGCTGTCTGAACCGTCACCGAAGATCATCTTATAAGTGGTGTTGCTGCCCATGGAATGGTTAATGAGTTGTGCATTGGTGGGCATGCAGGTGTTCTGCGGCGTTACTGTTAACCCTGCTTTAGGCAGTTGTTTTACGAGTATGGTTTTGGAGATACTGATGGTATCACAGTTGGTGAATGCTTTGAGTGTAATGGTGTAGGTGGTGTTGAGGCCATTAGCGGAAGGCGCAAAAACCACAGCAGTCGGATCTGCTAATATAGACGTGCTGCCATTACCGAAATCCCAGCTAAAGCTGTAATCGGATTTATTGGGGGTGTTGTTGATAAAGCTGATGGAAGCTGGTCCGCAGATGCTGGTATCGGAAAGTGTAAAAGCAGGAGCTGGTTTAGCTGTATAGTAAAGCATCATGGTATCGGTAGTGCTTGCACAACTGTTGCTGATGCGCCAGGCGAAGCGATAGGTTCCGGGTATGAGGTTCGTTACAGTTGTGTT
This sequence comes from Sediminibacterium sp., assembly GCA_016786865.1. Taxonomy (GTDB): domain Bacteria; phylum Bacteroidota; class Bacteroidia; order Chitinophagales; family Chitinophagaceae; genus Sediminibacterium. The sequence goes on from JAEUVE010000007.1 coordinate 127,256, forward strand.
AGCCAGTGTGCTGTCCGCGAACAAAGCATTGTTGGGTCCGCTGATCTGTATCCAGGCACCTGCTCCCACAGCCGGAGTATTAGCGTATAACTGAAAACCAGTACTGTTGCAGATGGCGGTATCAGTTCCTGCATGTGCCGTATCGGGTAGGGGATTTACTGTAATCAACGTATCCAGCCAATTACTTCTGCATCCATTTAATGCTATTGCATATACAGTATCCCTTAATTCAAGCGTAGTTCTTACGGCACTATTTGTTATATGTTGAATATCAGGTGTATTGTTGCTGCTGTTGTTCCAGAAGTAGCTGACCGGGCTCATAGAACTATTGATGGAAATATTAGCTATCTGGCCGGCACAAGCCTGGTTGCTTACCTGGTTGAACTGTATTACAGGAACGCTGTCAACGATAATGCTTAGTTGACTGCTGTCTGTGCAGGTTAATAATGGAAAGGTTTTGCTGACAAACAATGCGGGGTGATAGCTTCCCGGTAAACTGAACTGTTGTTTTGGAGAGAAAGTATGGATGGTATCGTTGTTGATTTTCCAGAAGAACTGCAGAGAAATATCCGACTGGTTGATCAATTGAACTGAATCACCTGCACAAATTCTATTGTCTGCTACACTAAATAACGATTTGGCCGGTGAATAAACGTGAATCTTGCTGCTGATGGTGGTATCACCACAAGCATGCAGGATACGCAAAGAGACGGTATAAGTTCCTGAGTCCTGGTAAACATACTGGATGGGGCCCGCTGTTGTGCTGGTGTAATCTGCTGTTCCATCGCCCCAACTCCAGGTGAACTGGGTTGCTCCGGTGGTGTTGTTGGTAAAGTTAGCCGTATAGGGGTTACCACAAACAGCGGTATCTGCCAGGTTGGTCTGTATGTTCAACAGATTGGCAGTTGCAAGAAAGGAAGCCGTTGCGGTATCGGCGCCACAACTGTTGGTGGCGATAACCATTGGCTGGAAGGAAGTGGAGCTGGGTGCGTTGTACAGATGCATCAGGGTGTCGGTTGCCATTACGATGCTGTCTGAACTGTCACCGAAGATCATCTTATAAGTGGTGTTGCTGCCCATGGAATGGTTAATGAGTTGTGCATTAGTGGGCATGCAGGTGTTCTGTGGTATTACTGTTAACCCTGCTTTGGGCAGTTGTTTTACGAGTATGGTTTTGGTGATGCTGATGGTATCACAGGAGGTGAATGCTTTGAGGGTGATGTTGTAGGTAGTGTCAGACCCGGTAACGGAAGGTGCGAACACCACATCAGCAGGATCAGCGAGCGATGAACTGGTTCCATTGCCAAAGATCCAGCTAAAGCCATAGTCGGATTTATTGGGAGTGTTGTTGGTGAAGCTGATGGAAGCCTGCCCACAGATGCTGGTATCGGAGAGTGCAAAAGCAGGAGCGGGCTTGGCAGTGTAATGCAGCATCATGGTATCGGCAGTGCTTGCACAACTGTTGCTGATGCGCCAGGCGAAGCGATAGGTTCCGGGAACAAGGTTCAATACAGCAGTATGCGCGAGAGTACTATCAGCGAACACAGCAGTGTTTGGTCCGCTGATCTGTGTCCAGGCACCTGCTCCCACCACGGGGGTATTACCATACAACTGAAAACCTATAGTGTTGCAGAGGGTGGTGTCGATGCCAGCATCTGGTGTATCGGGATTGGGGAGTACTGTAATCGGAGGAAAAAGAGTGTCGCTGCTGCAATTTGCAGGGGTAAGTGCATATACGTTGTAACGGATGGTGCCATTGATCGTACTGTTATTGAAGAGACTTGATTGTTGTATTCCGCTCAGATCAGGACTAGTTGTAGTAGTATTCCCGGTTAAAACCCCCGCAACCACATTTGCGTCCCAATAAAATGAACTGTTGGGTATGGAGCTGATAACGCTTAACAGACCTGTTGTGCCGGAGCAGATGGTATCTGTTATTGAACTGACCGAAATGGTTGGAGTGCTATTGATCTGTACTGGCAAATTCCCCGAGGCGGAACATCCCTTACTGTCTGTTACCTTAATGGTGTAGGTCCCATCTGCAGTTGTTTGAACAGCATGTATGATTGTGTCGGCATGTAGAGATTGAAAAGAAGCGGGCCCAGTCCAAAGATATTGGGTGTATAATCCTGATCCACCGCTGGCATTGGCTTTTAAGGATAAATCTTTTCCGGAACAAAGCGGGCCATTACTGCTTGGCGCTACTTGTGGTAAGGGATTAACTGTAAATGAAAGTTCGTTGGAATGAGCACTGCAGGTTGCTATTTCCAAACTGGAGCTTGTAGGGGCTACTGTAACACGATACAGGCCTCCGTCTGTAAGGGCTGAGCTGGGAAAGTTCAACAGCTCGGCACCAGTTCCCGTAACAGGACTTCCCAAATTAGCCCAGGAGATGCCATCAGCACTCTTCTGCCATTGATAGGCCGGACTTGTATAAGGACTGTTAACGAGTTTGGACTGAATAGTAGCGCTGGTTCCAACACATACATTGCTGTTGCTGCTGTTCAGGGAAACGGTGATTTGCGGAATGCAGGCTTCAAATAAAATATCGTCCAGGGCCAGGTCATTTCCGCAGGCATCACCTCCTCCCCAGGCATCTACAATCTCAATTCTCAATGAGCTTGTATTGGCAGGAAGGTCGAACTGAAATCCGTATTTCTGCCAGTTTACAGGGCCGTTATCGGGCGATAGTGGAAGATTGCCGGTTGTGTAAGAAGCCAGCAAAACATTCGAAAGCGTTTTAATATTGAAGGTAAGCTTCGGATAGCGTAGTCCTGTACCACATATATCTGCTGTTTTGCTGGTGTTTACATTGGCGGCCCAGGCCGAAAAACTGTAGCTGGAACCGGAGCAAAGGTTGTTCACTGTTTGTTGTAATAAAATGGATTTGTTGCTGCCGGCATTCACCAGAAACATATTTCCATTGCTGTCACCGGTATGGTCTCCTCCTCTGGTCCAGTCGCCTTTTCCTGCGTTCTCTACCCTTGGCGTTACAATGTAGCGTCCATCTGTTCCAACATTTCCATAGAGATAATTGGTAGAGCCGCCTGGAGCCATGGAAATAGTGGAGGAAGATATACTGCTATCAAAAGTCTGCTTGAAAACGGGTACCATGGCAGTGTTGGAACAATAGCTGCTGCTCTGCGAATAGCCACAGAAAGACAGTAGCAAGGATGCTGCCCAGGAGAAGATATGACGGGGGATTATGTGCATCAGTTCCAGGTCTTTTAAAGTTAGCGCCTGAAATTGCTATATGGTTGACTTTCAACGAGTACTACATCAAATTCGGTGAAATCACTTGTTCCATCACCGTTAAATCAACCGAAGTTTCGTGTTTTTCACCTAACCCGGTTACTTTATTATTAACTTATTAAATAATTGATTTTTAGTTTCTTTGCAGCTTAATTATTCTTCCCACATGTGGTATCAGGCAGGCAGGTTTATTTTGCGTTACAGAGTTGGCTTATTGATTTTTCTTCTTTTAGCTACTGCATTCATGGGTTGGCAGGCGAGCAAGGTTCAGCTGAGTTATGATTTTACCCGCGCGCTTCCTACCGATAATCCCAAGTATGTTGCTTATCAGGCCTTTCTGAAACAATTTGGCAGCGATGGCAATACAGTGGTGATAGGAATGGAGGCTGATCATTTCTATAATGTGGACTATTTTAATTCAGTTGCTGATCTGCATCAGCGAATTAAGAAAGTTCCTGGAGTGAAAGAAGTGTTGAGTGTGCCTGAAGCGCTGAATATTTTGAATGATACAGTTCATCAAAAACTGCTTCCTCAACGAATATTCAATTATCCTTACCAGACACAGGCTGCACTGGATAGTGCCAGATCTGTGTTTGAGAACCTGCCATTTTACCGTTCTCTTTTATACAATCCTGCAACGAATGCTTACCTGATGGGAGTTACGGTAGATAAGGATTCCATCAACAGTAAATACAGGTCTAAGTTAATTAGTGATCTGCTGGTTGAAACCCAAAAATTTGAAACTGCTACGCAAACCACCCTGCATGTGAGTGGACTCCCTTATATACGAACCGTTATGGGTGATCGCATTAAACGGGAAATGAACTGGTTCCTGATCGGATCATTGGTACTTTCCGCTATTACATTACTGATCTTCTTCCGCTCCTTCAGCGCAATGCTGATGAGTTTGGTTGTAGTGGGTATGGGTGTGGTGTTCAGCCTGGGTACGCTGGTAATGCTGGGGCATAAAATTACCCTGCTAACGGCGCTGATTCCCCCGCTGGTTGTTGTAATTGGTATTCCCAACTGTATATACTTTCTGAATAAGTACCATACTTCTTATCGGGAAGTAAGAGATAAAAATGAGGCCCTTGTTCAAATGGTTGGCCGGATGGGTATTGTAACACTGTTCTGCAATATTGCTGCAGCGATAGGCTTTGCCGTATTTGCTCTTACCAAGAGTGATCTCCTGAAGGAGTTTGGTGAAGTGGCTGGAATCAATATCATGCTGTTGTTTTTTATTTCATTGATCTTTATTCCTCCGGTACTCAGCTTTTTACCTGCTCCCAAAGCAAAACATACCAACTATCTGGACAATGCCTTTCTGTCTAAAATTCTGGTGAAAATAGAACGTTTGGCTTTCCACCACACTAAAATGGTATATGGCGTTACGATCCTGGTAACCGCGATTTCCATTGTCGGAATATTTAAAATTAAAAGCGAAGCCTTCATTGTAGATGATCTGCCCAAAGGAGATGTTATTTATACAGATCTGAAATGGTTTGAATCCAATTTTGACGGAGTCATGCCACTTGAAATTGTGATTGACACCAAAAGGAAAAACGGGCTGGTTCGCTCCATGAAGCCAGTAGCCAGGATAGACGAGTTTTCTGCATGGCTTGCGGAGGATTCCGCTACTGCAAGACCGCTTTCGCTCGTGGAAGGCCTGAAGTTTGCCAAACAGGCTTTTTATGATGGAGACAGCCTGAGTTATGCCATACCTTATGAGTCTGATCTGGCATTTATAGGACCCTATCTGAAAGAAAAGAATGACAGTGGTCCCAAGCAGGTAACGCCAATGACGAAGTTGCTGAATAATTTCATCGACAGTAACCGACAGAAAGCCAGGATTAGTGTGAATATGAAAGATATTGGAAGCGCCCGTCTGCCTGTTTTGCTGAACCGCTTTGAGCAAAAGTCGAAAGAACTGTTCGATACGGCCAATTATACGGTAACCTTCACCGGCAGCAGTGTCAGCTTCCTGGAGGGCTCCAGCTTTATTATTCGTGGCCTGAAAGAGAGTATTTTCTGGGCTTTCCTGCTGATCACCCTCTGTATGCTCTATTTGTTCCGCTCTGTCCGGATTCTGATTTGTTCCCTGATACCCAATTTGGTACCACTGGTGGTAACCGCCGGTGTAATGGGGTGGTCTGGAATTGCTTTGAAGCCTTCTACGGTACTGGTTTTCAGTGTTGCACTGGGTATTGTGATAGATGTTACCATCCGGTTTCTGATCAATTATAAACAGGAGCTGCCCCTCCATCATGGAAAAGTAACCCCAACCCTGGTTCAGACCATCCGGCATACTGGCATCAGTATTATATATACCTCTTTAGTACTGATTGCTGGCTTTGTGATCTTCTGTTTTAGTGAGTTTGGAGGTACCAATGCCCTGGGTTGGTTAACATCTCTGACCCTGGTGGTGGGAACCATTACCAACCTGATTCTTCTTCCAGTGTTGATTATCAGTGTTTTACGTAAATAGTTGAACTTTTTTTAGTGTAAGGTGTTTTTCTGTCAATTAATAGTTAATTAACATAAGCAGCTTTTTTTTAACAAAAGTTGCCTATTTTTAACCTTACTTAAACTAAAAAAAGAAACGCTCATGAGAAAACTAGCAGTTCTCCTGACGTGTGCTATGCTATTTTTAGCGCAGGCATACGCTCAAACCTCCCGAACTGTTACCGGAAAGGTAACCGACGACGCAGGCAATCCGCTTGCAGGAGTGACCATTACAGTTGCGGGCTCCGCAAAAAGTACAGTTTCAGATGCCAAGGGTATGTACAGTATCCAGGTGCCTGAAAAAGCTACCACTTTAAAATTCTCTTTTGTAGGGTTTGGTGATGTAGATACCAGAATTGGCAACAGAGCTTCTATTGATGTGAGCATGGTGTCCGAAACCAAGGCCTTGTCTGAGGTAGTGGTAGTAGGTTACGGTGTTCAGCAAAAGAAAGCGTTTACCGGATCTGCATCCAAAATTGATACGAAAGAGTTTTCTCAACTGGTAACACCCTCAATCGACAAGCAATTGGCTGGTCGTGCTGCTGGTGTACAGGTAGTAAACTCTGGCGGTGGTGTAGGTACTCCTGCACGTATCCGTATTCGTGGTGTAAACTCTATTAGTGGTGGTCAAAGCCCACTGATCGTTGTAGACGGAGTTCCTTTTATTACAGGTAACCTGGCTGCAACAACCAACTCTAACGCTTTGGGAGATATCAACCCAAATGACATTGAGAACATCGAGGTACTGAAAGACGGTTCTGCAACAGCGATTTATGGTTCCAGAGCTGCAAGTGGTGTAATCATGATCACTACTAAGAAGGGTGATAAGAGTGGAAGAATGAAAGTAAACTACGATGCAACAATTGGTTTCTCTTCTCCCGGAAAAGTGTACGAATTGCTGAATGCTGATCAGTTCGTTACCATCGCCAATGAAAAAAGAGCTAATAACGGTCAGGCAGCAGCTGCATTTGCCAGTCCAACCGGTACCAATACCGATTGGCAGCGCCTTGTTTACAACAACAATGCAATGGCAGTTCAGCAAAACATCAGTTTCACCGGTGGAACGCAGAAATCTGCTTATTTCTTCTCTTTGAACTTTGCTGACCAGAAAGGTATTATTATCTCCAACAGCAACAGAGCATACCGTCTTCGTTTCAACTTTGAAACTGAAGTAAATAAGTATGTGAAGTTTGGTAACAACCTGACTTTATCCAAGCAGATCGACTACGATCAGAACAACGGTACCAACGCATTGAGTGGTGCCCTGGCTTCTGCTCTAAGAATGCTGCCAAACGTTGAGCCTTACAACCCATCTACAGCTTCCGGTTACAACCTCCGTCCTGGATTGAACCAGGTTGGTCTTGGTCCAAACCTGATTTCTGTAGACGATAACTACACCAACCCTGCATTTACCCTGAATGAAAACATTTATTCTTCAGATAAAATCAGGTTGAACAACAATACCTTCATCGAAATCAGCCCGATCAAAGGACTGAAGTTCCGTTCTGCCTTCAACTACGATGTGCTGAACGACTACAGCTTCCAGGGTCTGGATCCTCGCCATGGTGATGGATTCAGTTCTGTAGGTTTTGCTTACAATGCACAACAGATATTTGATCGTTGGGTATTCCAGAATTATGTGAACTACAACAAATCTTTTGGTAGTCATAACATCTACCTTACTGCTGGTCAGGAAGCACAAAAAGACCAAACCCGTTTTGTAACTGGTAGTGGTCAGCAGATTTCTGATCTGTTCTTTGTGAAAAACAACTTTATTTCCGGTTCTGCCGTAACCCAGTTTAGTGGTGGTGGTATCGGTAGAAGTGGCTTCCAGTCTGTATTCGGTCGTATCAACTACGATTTCGCCAACAAATATTTCTTCCAGGCTTCCGTAAGACGTGATGGTCAGAGCTCTCTGGCTCCAGAAACCCGTTTCGGAACCTTCCCTGGTTTCTCTGCAGGTTGGAGAATTTCTCAGGAAAGCTTCTGGGATAAGAGCGCTGGTTTGAAAAAATGGTTGAGCGATGTTAAACTGAAAGCTTCTTATGCGGTAGTAGGTAATCAGTTAGGTGGTTTCCCTTACCTGAGTACTTTTGGTTCTGCTAACTACGGTAATATTGCCGGTCTGGCACCAAACCTGATCGGTAACCGTTCTTTACAGTGGGAAAGAAGTAAGAAATACGATATCGGTGTTGATATCGCCCTGTTGAGCGGCCGTTTCAATTTTACATTTGATTGGTTCATGAATGATATCGATCAGTTGGTACTGGCAGTTCCTACTCCTCCAACAGCAGGTATCCCAGGAAACTCCATCTCTCAGAACATCGGTACCCAGCGCAACAAGGGTATTGAGATCAGCTTTGGTGGTGATGTAATCCGCAAGAAAGATTTCAACTGGAACATCAACTGGAACCATACCAACCTGGATAACAGAATCACTTCTCTGTATACCATCGGTGGTACTCCTGTAACTTATATTCCTGGTTCTTACAACCTGATTAATGTAGGTAGCTCCCTGAACGTATTATACGGATACCAGTATGCCGGTGTAAATGCTGCAAATGGTAACCCAATGTATTACAAGGCGGACGGTAGCCTGGTACAGCACAATATTGCCAACGGTGCCTACTATTTTGCAAGCAGCAAAAACGAACCTACTTTAGGTGCGCAGACTTCTCTGACTTTCAGCGATCGTAAATTCCTTGGATTGAGCCTGCCTACCTTCTTCGGAAGCGTTACCAACTCTTTCCGTTATAAGAATTTCGGACTTGAATTCATGCTGCGCTACTCCGGTGGTAACAAGATCATGAATATTACCCGTCAGGAAGCATTGCTGAACCAGAACTTCCAAAACAATGGTGTTGAAATCCTGGACAGATGGACTACAGTTGGTCAGGTTACAGATGTTCCTCGTGTAAGACAAGGTCAGGGTAACAATATCAACCAGAATGGATTGGCTATTTCCCGTTTTGTTGAATCAGGTGATTTCCTGAGGCTGCAGAATGTGGTATTGAGCTATACATTCGACAATAAGCGTCTTGCTGAAAAAACCAATGGCTATATCAAGAACCTGCGCTTCTTTGTTCAGGGTCAAAATCTGGCTGTTTGGACCAAGTACTCCGGTTTAGATCCTGAGAACGCCAACCAGGAAGGATTGGATAACGCAGTTTCTCCTCAACTGAGAGTAATTTCAACTGGTGTTAATGTCGGATTCTAATTCATTTAACTGATTAACGTTTTAAAATATATACAATGAGATTTAATAAATTATTCATAGCAACTGCACTAACCACCGTAGTGCTCGCATCAACGGGTTGCAAAAAGGTACTGGATGAAGGACCTTACAATGCATTCACTGATGAGAGTGTATTCACTACACCGGAAAGAGCCCTGTTGGCTTTGAACGGTGTGTATGATGCTGCTCAGACAGGTACCCAAACACTCGCTGGTCGTGGTTATCCTTTTGGCGCTGCCACTATTGAACAAGGAGACAACAGAGGAGAAGACGTGGTAAACCTGGCTGCCTTCTATCAGATCACCTATCAGGGTACCTATAATCCAAGTACCGCCAACAACCAGGCGATGTGGGATAACTCCTACAATATGATCAATAAGGCAAATATTGCTATTGATGGTTTCCGTTCTGTAGGTGCTTCCGGTATTATTTCAACAACCCTGGCTACACAGTATGAAGCAGAATGTCGCTTCCTGCGTGCGCTGGCGCATCATGAATTGTTGGTTCACTACGCTCGTCCTTATCTGGATGGTAACGGCTCTGCATTGGGTGTGCCTTACAGAGATTATGCAGTTACAGGTAGTGCAGCACTCGACAGGCTCAGAACAGACCCCAGACCAACTGTAGCATATGATTACAGAAAGCTGCTGAATGACCTGGATTTTGCTGAAGCCAATCTGCCTGCAACTAATAGCGTAGGAAAGGTTAGAGCTACCAAATCTGCTGCTATTGCCCTGAAACAGCGGGTTAGAATGCACATGGGACAGTGGGATAGTGCAAGACTGGAAGGAAACAAGTTGATCCCTGCCAGCATCAATCCGCTGAACCCAACTGCTGCTGTAAGTTTGATAGGAAGTCACCAGTTACTGGCTTCTCCTGCAGCTGCCTTTGGTATTGCAGGTGGAAACAGCATCTCTGCAGAGAATATCTTTTCTGTGAAGAACGATCCATTGGATAACGGTTCTGTAAATGGTGCGATGGCTGCCATGTATGGTTCTACCGACTTAGGTGCGCGTGGACTGGTGGCGATTTCTCCAATTATCTGGAATAATACCGGCTGGCTGGCAGATGACCTGAGAAGATCTACTTTGTACAGAATTGGTGGTAACGCAATTTCAAATGGTATTATGACCACCAAGTATACGGATTATGTAAACAGAGGAGACAATACTCCGATTCTGCGTTGGGCTGAAGTGCTTTTGTTCCAGGCTGAAGCAGAAGCCAGACTGTCTACAGGTGCAGTTTCTCAGCGTGCGGTTGATCTGCTGAACATGGTTAGAAACCGTGCCAGTGCGAATCCTGCAGCTACACAGTTTACTACTGCAAGCTTTGCGGATTACACAGAATTGCTGAAAGCTATTTTGCTGGAGCGCAGAATTGAGTTCCTGGCAGAAGGAAGACGCTGGCCGGATATCCACAGAACTGCAGCAGATCCGGTTGCAGCTGTGAAATCTGCAGGTATTCCTGCTAAAGTAACCAATGGAGTAACCGGTATTGCTTTATATGGAGTTGGTTTACCTGTTACTACGGGTCAGGCTGCTATCCCATATAGTGATTACAGATTTATCTGGCCGATCCCTGTAGGTGAAGTAACTCAGAATCCGGTGATTGTACAAAATCCTGGATACTAATACAGATTTAATTTATCGCCCAAAGGCCCCGGTTTACCGGGGCCTTTTTTTGTTTCCATACAAAATATTATTGTTAAAATTTTTATATAAAAATCTGATATGGCCGAATTTATCGGCGAAAATTGTCTACGGATTTCTTGTTGAAGATCATTTCTTGGATAGTTAAATTTTCTTTAACTAATTTCGTAATCCCTAAATTAAAAATTAAATTATGAGAAAACTAGTCACAGTATTCCTGTGTCTGGTAATGTCCCTGTTGCAAGTACAGGCACAGAACCGGACGTTAACAGGAAAAGTCACCGATGAGAAGGGTAATCCTGTAGTTGGAGCCTCTGTTTTAGTAAAAGGCACCACAATAGGAACTACGAGTAAGGAAGACGGACAGTATTCACTGACTGTTCCTTCCAGCGCAAAGGAGTTGGTTGTTTCTGCGCTTAACCTCGGAACTAAAGAAATTAAAATTGATAAGAACGCCAGCGTTATAAACGTAACACTAACAGCAGTAGTAGATAACCTGGAGGAAGTGGTAGTAGTTGGTTATGGTACCAAAAAGAAATCCGATTTAACGGGTTCTGTTGCTACCTTAAAATCAGCTGACATCGAAAGCCGTCCGTTTAGTTCTGTTGATAAAGCATTACAGGGTAAGGTTGCAGGTTTGCAGTCTGTTGCAGCTTCCGGTCAGCCTGGTGCATCTCAGAACATTGTGATCAGAGGTGTAAGCTCTATTAGTGGTAGCAGTAATCCTTTGTGGGTAATTGACGGTATTCCTGTTAACTCAGGTGATGCTTCCCGTTTGCAAACAACAGGTAACCTACTGAGTACATTGAACCCGAATGATATTGAGAGCATTTCTGTATTGAAGGATGCTGCTTCTCAGTCTATCTATGGTAGCCGTGCTGCGAATGGTGTAATTGTGGTTACAACTAAAAAAGGTAAGGCCGGCAAAACCAGATTCCGCTTCGATACTGAGGTAGGTCAAAGCAACACAGCCTATAAGAGCGATAAGTACAGACCACTAAACGCTACAGAGTATCTGAACATTACTCGTGAAGGTTTGGTAAATCTGGGTGCTAGTCAGGCATCTATTGACGCCACACTTGCTGCTTTGGGTCAGGGAACCGGTGTTGATTTCAACTGGCTGGATAATGTGAGTCGCACAGGTACTCAACAACAGTACAACCTGAGTGCGGAAGGTGGTAACGATAAAACAACCTTCTTTATTTCCGGAGGTCATTTTGTGCAGGAAGGTACCACCATTAACTCCAAGCTTACCCGTACGAATGGTAATATCAGAGTTACCAATAAAGCTACAGATAGATTAACCCTGGGGGTTAACCTGAATGTAGGTGCTGTAAGCCAGCGCGCTCCGCTGAACGGAGGTTCTTTCGGTAACCCAGTATTGTCTTCTTACTTCTTGTTGCCTACCAAATCTGCGTATAACGCGGATGGTTCCTGGAACCTGACCAATCTGGGTGGCTTACACAATACCATTGCCTTGTCTGAAATTGATAAAAGATTCTTGAGACAAACCAGTATCCGAGGAAGTGCATTTGCAGAATACCGAATCCTGGATAACCTGAAATTCAGAAGCCAGTATGGGGTAGATTACAACGTACTCGAAGAAGATCAGTACAATAACCCACGTCACGGAGACGGAGCGGCTACCAATGGTAGAGCTTATTCTTACTACACCCGTTATTTTAACTGGGTATGGACCAATACCCTGGATTATCAGCAGAACCTGACCAAGGGAGGTGATCTTTCCCTGAATGCCCAGGTAGGTTATGAAGCACAGAAATCTTCCGGATATTTCGGATCACTGCGGGCAGACCAATTCCCTCCAACCACAGCATTAACATATCCGGCTTCCGGAGCAAGTCCTTATGCTGCTTCTGCAACCATATCTGAATATTCATTTGTTTCTCAGTTCGCAACAGCATCTGTAAACTACCAGAATCGTTTTGTATTGTCAGGAAGCTTCAGAAGAGATGGATCTTCTAAGTTTAGCCCAAGCAATAAATATGGTAACTTCTGGTCTGTGGGTGGTACCTGGAATATCGACAGAGAAAAATTCATGGATGATCTTTCTTTTGTTACTCAGTTCAAACTTCGTTCTTCTTATGGGGTTAACGGTAGCAATACCGCTATTGGTAACTATGATGCGCTTCCATTATACGGATACGGTTACAACTACAACCAGTTACCAGGAAGTGCACCTGCCAATGTGGGTGACCCTAACCTTACCTGGGAGTTGAACAAGCCATTCAATGTGGGTATTGATGTGAGTGTGCTGAAAAACAGAATCAGCTTTACTGCTGAGTACTATAACAGAACTTCAGCTTCTTTGTTACTTCCAGTACCATTGTCCAGAACTTCTGGTTTCTCTACAGCTACCAGAAATATCGGTACCATGAAGAATGCAGGTTTTGAATTTTCTCTGAATGTGGTACCTGTGCTGAAAAAGGACCTGAGATGGGAGATTGATTTCAATATTGCCAACAATAAGAACACTGTTACTTCATTACCAGGCGGAGCTGATATCATAAATCCAAATAACTCTCTGCAGCTTATCAGAGAAGGTCTGCCAATTAACTCTTTCTTTATGAGAGAATGGGCTGGTGTTAACCCTGCGAACGGAGATCCGTTGTGGTATGCAGATGATAAGCACAATGCAACTACCAATGTTTATCCAGGAGCTGCTGCTCGTGTAGTTGCAGGCAACTCATTGCCAAAGTATTTTGGTTCTTTGGGTACTACCCTTAATTTCAAAGGTTTTACTCTGAGTGCCCAGTTCTATTATAACTATGGTAACATGGTCTATGATACCTGGGGTGCTTATTACTTAGGTTCTGGTTTTGGTGCTACCTACAATAAAGTAGCCCGTCAGCTGGATCGTTGGCAGAACCCTGGTGATATTACCGATATTCCTAAATACGTGTACAACGGTAATAAAAATGCGCAGAGCAGTTCTACCCGTTATTTGAATCAGGGCGATTTTATCAGGTTGCGTGAACTTCAGGTTGGTTATAATCTGCCTAAGAGCCTGATTGAAAAAGCTAAACTGACAAATGTGAATTTCTATGTAAGAGGAACCAACCTGTTTACCTGGGTTAAGGACAAAAACCTTCCATTTGATCCGGAGCAAGGTACGAACAGCGCTACCAACCTGAACGTATTCATTCCTAGGACTGTAACAGTTGGTCTTAACGTAGCATTCTAATAAACGGCTTTTTAAAATATGATAACTATGAGCATAAAATATAAATTTCAAACGTTGCTGGTAATAGTGTTACTGGCAACCATGTCTTCCTGTAAAAAGAGCTTTATTGAGCTTTCTGCTCCTACTTCTTTAACGCCAGATCAGGCGTTGGCTACGGAAGCAGACCTGAAAGTAGCTCTTTACGGAGCCTATGCTGGTATGCGTAACGTAGACCTGTTTGGAAGATCTCTTCCTGTTATGGGAGATCTGATGGCCGATAATGCCTACCAGTCTTCGTTGAATACCAACAGGTATACTTTTTTCAATGATTACAGTGATACAAAAGGTGCAACAGCTACTGATGGTAATGCGCTTGGTATGTGGACGGCTGCATACAATGTAATCCTAAGAGCAAATAATATCATCAATTCTACCATTGCGGCAAATGCAAATGTTAATCAGTACAAAGGCGAAGCATATGCACTGAGAGCGCTGGCTTATTTTACATTGGTACGCAATTTTGCGAAACCGTATGCAGACAATCCTGATGCGTTGGGTGTGCCCATTGTTACCGTTTATAATCCTGATCTGAAGCCTGCACGCAATAAAGTATCTGAAGTGTATGCACTGATGCTTGCAGATCTGAATCAGGCTTATACCCTGATGACTTCGTTCACCAATTCCTCTATGTTCAGTAAGTATGCCGCAAAAGCCCTCCAGGCAAAAGTGTATCTACATATGGGAGACAAGGCCAATGCAAAAACTGCAGCTTTGGATGTGATCAACAACAGTGGTTTTTCTCCATTGACCACCAGCAATCACGCTTCATACTGGGCTAACTCCGTAGTTAGAACAGATAAGTTGGAAACTTTATACGAGGTTTCTTCCGATGCGGTAGCCAATCTTTCTTTTGATGCAATTGGCTATTTATACAGCCAGACAGGAAACTATGGAGATATCCTTTGCTCCGATGACCTCTATGCATTGTACGGTGCTGCAGATGTTAGAAAGGCACTTTACCCTACTGGTACAAGAGCTGGTTTGCCATCTGTCTTTATTAACAAGTATCCTGTAACTACAGGTGATTTAAGTGATACCAAAGTACTTCGTTTGAGCGAAATGTACCTGATTGCGGCTGAAGCCTCTTTGCCAACCAACGAGGCAGATGCGTTAACTTATGTGAACTTCATTACCAGCCGTCGTGGGGCTACTCCAATTCTTTCTACAGGAACCCAGTTGCTGGAAGATATCCTGACTGAAAGAAGAAAGGAACTTGCATTTGAAGGAGATAGGTTCCATGATCTTCAGCGATTGAAAAGAGATGTTGTGAGAAGTGCTAATTATCCGGCAACTTCCAGAACAGTGCCTTACACTGTGTTCAGAAGAATTCTCCCTATCCCTCAGTCTGAAATTGACGCCAACGCTAGCCTGAAATCTCAGCAAAATACTGGATATTAATCCCGGGTTACCGTAAATCATATAATAAGGGCCGCTCTTACAGCGGCCCTTATTATTTAACACAGCTTACTCCTATTACCCGTCAGGATTTACTACATTTATTTTATAATTTTTTATATGAGAACGTTTTTCTTTCTTTTATCCGGTATGCTGTTTTCCGTAGCAGTTTTTTCGCAGAATATCTCTATTCTGCAAGATCCCATGTCTTCCAGGATTTTTAACATAGAGAAATATGCAGAAATCCGGGGAACCCCTTTTTTGACTGATAAATGGACCAGGGGATCGGTAACTACCACCAGGGGGATTTATGAAAATCTAGAACTCAAGTACAATGTATACGACAATGCACTATTCTTCAATAAAAATGAAGAAGCTTTTGAATTGCAGGATGATATTGTTTCTTTTACGCTGATGCATAAGTCCGGAACTTCGGGAGAGTACAGTACATATAAAAAAGGGATAGAAGGGCCGGGATTGTCTGCGCAGCAGTTTGTGCAGGTGTTGGCAGAGGGAAGAATTGATTTATACAGGTTGGATTTGAAGCATGTATCTGAAATGAGCGAGGTAAATGCAGGAATGGTGAAAACCTTTACCGGCGGAATTAAATATTATGCAAAAAAAGACAAAGCTGTAACACTGATAAGAGCAGATAAAGATTCGGTGCTGTTGTTAGTACCAGACAAATCTGATCAGGTGAAAGAATTTATTACTTCTAATAAGATATCTTTTAGAAAGGAGGAGGACCTGATTAAAGTTCTTAAGTATTATAACTCCTTATAAGTGCATAAAAAAAGAGGGCTTGCCCTCTTTTTTTATGCACTGTATTACGTATTTCACTTCAGTATCTCAGCCAGTTTTTGTTCCAGTTCTGCCCCTCTTAAATCGGTAGCAATGATTTTTCCCTGTGGATCAATCAGTACATTGAATGGAATGGCATCGAATTGATACAGTCCCGGCATGCTGCTTTCCCATTGTTTCAGGTCGCTTACATGCTTCCAGTTTAATTTGTCGTCTTTAATGCCCTGTAACCAGGCTTCTTTGTCGTTATCCAGTGATACACCCAGGATGGTGAAATTCTTGCTCTTGTACTTGTTAAAGGCATTTACCACATTAGGGTTTTCCCTTCTGCAAGGGCCACACCAGCTTGCCCAGAAATCGACCAGCACATACTTTCCCTTCAGGCTGCTCAGTAAAAATGGCTTGCCATCAGTGTCGGGCAAATTAATTTCCGGAGCCTGCTGGTTCAGCAGGGCATAGGTTTTTGGAGCCGGCGCTTTTTGTGCAGCCGATGCATTTACCAGGTCTTTGATTTTTTGCAGGCCACTGTGCTCTTTGTACTGTGCTGCAGATTCATTTACCAGGGCATTCAGCTCTTCGGGTATCATGGTTCTGGATGCCATACCCAATGCGTAGTAACGGGCTGCCGGACTCTTACTTTCCTTTATAAAACTGCTTACAGACGCATTCATACGTTTCATCTGCTGATCTCTGTCGGCCTTGGCAATGTTGAGCAAACTGTCTGTGCCGGTTTGCTTCTGTAGCGTATCGATGCGCATAAAGATGGCATACAATGCAGAATCCTGTTTCCGGTAATCATTAAAAAGGGTGTGCAGGCTCTCTGAAGCTTTGGATCCCTTGAGGGTATAATCCCTGTAATGATTTACATCCAGCGCTACTTCTATATAGTCGTTGTCGTTTACAATCAGTACATCCGGACCATTTTCCAGCACAAGCCGGTAAAGTCCTTCCTCCCTGGCAATACCTTTCAGCGTAAAATTGCCATTTTTCTCAATTCTGCCAGAATCGAGTATTACAGGCTGCTCTCCACCAAATGGAAGCTCCTGCAGAAACACTTTGTCTGAAGGCGCATTTTTAATGGTGCCTGTTACGGTGAAGCCCCCGTATTTTTTTTGCTGACAGGATCCAAACAATACTGTAGCACCCAGCAATAGCAAGGAGATTTTTTTCATGTATGGTTAATTGTTAAGTTTTGTTTCGAGTAGTTGTGTTACCAGTTTGGGATCGGCTTTTCCTTTACTTCTTTTTTTAACATCTCCCACAAATAAACCAATGAGTCCCTTTTTTCCTTTTTTGTACTCAGCTACTTTCTCTGGCATAGAAGTCAATGCTTCATCTACCCATTTTTCCAGCTCACTGGCATCACTCACCTGTAGCAACTGCAGTTTTTCGGCAATTGCCATTGGCGCTTCGTTGCTTTCGGCAATTACCGGCAGTACACGGGTAGCTGCTACAGAAAAGCTTACCTGTCCGGATTCTACCAGTAGAATAAGCGCTGCGAGTTGCTGTGGTTGTAGCCTAAACTGTTCAAAATCCAGCGCATGTTCATTCAGGTATTGCCGGATCGGCCCCAACATCCAGTTTGCCAGCGCCTTATAAGAACTGGTGTGTTGAATTACTTTGCTGAAATAAGCGACCATAGCTTTGTCTTCGCATAGTTGCGCGGCATCATACAGACTGAGCCCGTATTGCTGCTGATATTGATGAATTAATACAGCTGGTAGCTCGGGTAATGCATTTTGAATGGCCTGTATATAGCTCTCCGATAAAACCAGTGCAGGCAGATCAGGATCCGGAAAATACCGGTAGTCATTGGCTTCTTCTTTGTCGCGTATGGCAAAAGTGGTATCGGTGGCTGCATCAAAGCTGCGTGTTTGCTGTTTGATGCTGTTGCCTGCTTCTACCTCTGCAATCATCCGGTCTATCTCAAATTCAATGGCTTTTTTTACATTTCGAATGGAGTTGAGGTTCTTCACTTCCACCTTGGTCCCCAATCGTGTCTCTCCTTTTAATCTTATAGAAACATTAGCATCGCAACGAAGGCTGCCCTCTTCCATATTTCCGTCACAAATGTTCAGCCATCTTACCAGTTTACGTATTTCTGTAACGTATTGCCAGGCTTCTTCTGCAGAATAGATATCGGGTTCAGTAACAATTTCTATCAGGGGTGTTCCTGCCCTGTTTAAATCGATACAGGTGTATCGATCATCTATATCGTGTATGCTCTTGCCGGCATCTTCTTCCAGATGAATCCTGTTGAGCCGAACAGATCTTTCTCCGTCTCCGGATTTGATCTTTATGCTGCCGCCTTTGCAAATGGGTGTAGTATGTTGTGAAATCTGATATCCTTTTGGCAGGTCGGGATAGAAGTAGTTTTTTCGGGCAAACCAGTTCTTTTTTTCAATCTCACAACCACAGGCCAGTCCCATCTTTACAGCATATTCCACGGCTTTCTTATTAACCCTTGGTAAAGTGCCCGGATGGCCCAGGGTAATGGGGCTTACATGCGTATTGGGCTCTGCGCCAAATGTGGTACTGTCTCCGCAAAATAATTTACTGGTGGTAGACAGTTGTGCGTGCACTTCCAACCCAATGACTGCTTCGTATTTCCCGTTCATAAATTAGCCTATTAACCCTTTTATTTTTTCTATTACAGCGGGTAGATTAGATGCATCCTGGCCACCAGCTGTAGCCAGCGTTTTCTGCCCTCCGCCACCGCCTTTGATTAATGGCGCAATCTGTTCCTTAATGATTTTTGGCGCTTCAAGTCCTTTTGATTCAGCCAGTGTTTCATCTATCAGTACAGCTACCTGAGCCTTGCCTTCTACATTTGCAGCAAGCACTACGAGGTAATTGTTCAGGTCTTTCTTTAATTCGAAGCAGAGTTTTTTTACAGCATCTGCACTACCAGCCTCCACTACCTGTCCTACAAAAGAAATGCCGTTGATGGTTTCTACTTTGCCAAGGAGTTCCTGATAGGTCAGCTGCAATTGTTTTGCTTCAAAAGATTCTATTTTCTTACGCAATTCTACATTTTCATGCAGTACCTGCTCGGCTGCTTTCAACAGTTCTTTTGGATTTCTGAACAGCTCTTTTATCTGCTGCAACTGCTCCAGCTCCTGGCTGATTAATGTTGCGGCTGCTTCTCCACATACAGCTTCAATTCTTCGTACGCCGGCGGCTACGGCAGATTCATGTTGTATTTTAAAATAGCCTAGTTCTCCTGTTGCACCTACATGCGTTCCTCCACACAACTCAATGGAGTAGTTGGGGTCCATGATTACCACCCGAACAATATCGCCGTATTTTTCTCCGAACAGGGCCATGGCGCCCAGCGCAACGGCCTCATCCTTCTTCATTTCTTTTATGTAAACGGGTACATTGGCTCTGATCTTCTCATTTACGATTTGCTCTACCTGAGCCATTTCTTCTTCCGTCATTTTTGCAAAATGCGAGAAGTCGAAGCGAAGCATGCTGTCGTTGACCATACTTCCTTTCTGTGCCACGTGGGTGCCCAGTACTTTGCGCAGTGCTGCGTGCATCAGATGCGTTGCGCTGTGGTGCACCGTTGTTTTCATTCTCTTTTCCCTGTCTACCGTGGCAATAATACTTGCATTGATATCGGAAGGCAGGCTTTCGGTAAAATGAATAATCAGGTTGTTTTCTTTTTTTGTATCGGTAACCCTGATTTTTTCTCCTTCAAAATCGAGTATGCCGGTATCACCAACCTGTCCGCCACTTTCTGCATAAAACGGAGTTCCTGCCAATACCAACTGGAAAGATTCTTTTCCCTTCGCCTTAACTTTTCTGTATTTGATCAGTTTGGTTTTTACCTCCAGGGAATCATAGCCCACAAATTCCTGCAATGCATCCGGATCTGTTTCCACCCAGTCTTCCGTGTCCATGGTAGTTGCGGCACGGCTTCTGTTTTTTTGCTGTTGCATTTCCGCATCAAATCCTGCTTCATCGATTGCAAAATTGTTTTCAGCGGCGATCAGTCTGGTTAAATCTATCGGGAAGCCAAATGTGTCGAATAATTCAAATGCGGCTTTGCCTTCAATCTGTTTGCCGGTTGCATTTGCAATGATGTCGTCCATTCTTTTCAATCCCTTATCGAGGGTACGCAGGAAGGCATCTTCTTCTTCCTTCACCACTTTGGAAACAAATTCGAGTTGCAGGTGCAGTTCGGGGAATACCTGCTCAAACTGTTTGGCCAGTACCGGCATCAGCTGGTAGAGCAATGGCTGTTTATAGTTCAGGTGAGAGTAGTAGTAACGAACAGCTCTTCTTAAAATTCTTCTGATCACATATCCTGCCCCGGTATTGGAAGGCAGTTGACCGTCGGCAATGGTAAATCCGATGGCGCGTATATGATCGGCCAGCACCCGAAATGCAATGGCCTGTTTGCTGTTACCAAAATCGTAGGTAATACCGGTGATCTTTTCGATGGCAGCAATGGTTCCTGTAAATACATCCGTATCGTAGTTGCTGTTTTTTCCCTGAATAACCCTTACCAGTCTTTCAAAGCCCATTCCGGTATCTACATGTTTGGCAGGCAATGATTCCAGTGAGCCGTCTTTGAGGCGGTTGAACTGCATGAATACATTATTCCAGATTTCGATCACCTGCGGGTGGTCGTTGTTGACCAGTGTTTTACCGTCTACCAGCGCGCGCTCCTCATTGGTGCGGCAGTCTACGTGTATTTCGGAACAGGGACCGCAAGGGCCGGTATCGCCCATTTCCCAGAAATTGTCTTTCTTATTGCCCAACAGGATTCTGTCGGGTGAAATAATTTTCTTCCACTCTTCGTAAGCTTCTGTATCCCTTTCCAGATTCTCTTTGGCGTCTCCTTCAAAAATGGTTACATAAATGCGGTCTTTGTCGATCTTGTAGATTTCGGTCAGCAGTTCCCAGCTCCAGGCAATGGCTTCTGCTTTAAAATAATCTCCAAAACTCCAGTTTCCGAGCATTTCGAACATGGTATGGTGATAGGTATCTACCCCCACTTCTTCCAGGTCATTGTGCTTGCCACTTACCCGGAGGCATTTTTGGGTATCTGCCACCCGAGGGAACTCTGGTTTCCGGTTACCCAGGAAATAATCTTTGAACTGGTTCATCCCTGCATTGGTAAACAGGAGCGTAGGGTCATTTTTAACTACAATTGGTGCAGAAGCAACGATTTGATGCTTTTTTGAAGCAAAAAAATCCAAAAATTGCTGGCGAATTTCAGAACTCGTCATCATGTATCACTTTTTATGTCCCTTTTTAGGGCTTAGAAACTATATTTGTTGGCATTTCAGGGAGAGCAAAGGTAAGGATTTAGGCGGCTTTGACCCCCAGGAACAATCACGAATGAAAAAGGTAAAATACTTCTTTAATACCCATACGCTCAGATACGAGAAGCTGACCACCCCATTGCGGGTTCGCCTCCTGCAGGTAATCGGCTATATCGCGGCCTCCATAGTTACCGGTATCCTCATTTTTGCCATCACATTTCGGTATATCGATTCGCCCAAGGAGAAATACATGCGTCAGCAAAACGACGATTTGAGGCAGAATTACAGTGTACTGATGGAGCGGGTGAAGCAGCTGGAACTGCAAATGGATGAGATTGAGAACAGAGACAATAACGTTTATCGTTCCATCTTTGGCTCCGATCCGATTCCAGACAGTGCCAGGGTAAAAGATATTGAGGCAAAAAAAGAAGTGAAACTGGTTCAGAGTATGGGAGAAACAGAACTGGTGAACAGTATGGCTGCCCAATTGAACAATCTTTCGCTTCGGCTGAGCTTTCAGGCAAAATCCTTTGTAGACATAGCCGATATGGTCAAGAACAAGGAAAAGCTCCTTGCTGCAACCCCATCGATCCAGCCAGTAAGCAATAAAAATTTGAACCGGATCGCTTCCGGATTCGGATACCGGATTGATCCGATCTATAAAGACCGGAGATTACATGCCGGACTTGATTTTACTGCCCCATCCGGAACACCTATTTATGCAACTGCAGACGGTGTAGTCCGTGATGCCGGCTTCAATACGGGAGGCTATGGAAACAGGGTTGTGATCAATCATGGATTTGGGTATCAGACCACTTATTCGCATATGTACCGGATCAAGGCCCGGGTTGGCCAAAGGGTGAAACGCGGAGAAGTGATTGGCTATGTGGGAAGCACCGGTAAGAGTACAGGACCACATTGCCACTACGAAGTTCACAGAAACGGAGTGGCTGTAGATCCGATTTACTATTTCTACAACGACCTTACACCGGCGCAGTTCGACCGCATCCTGAAGCTGGCTGCAGCGAGCAACCAAAGTTTTGATTAATGACTAATGCATTGCTTCCACAAGAACTGATGCTCCAAAAATGGGTTGATGGGTATTAACTGCTGTGGTCTGCAATGATGACCCAATTTCCATTGATTTTTTTAAATAGCAGGGTATAGTGTCCGCTTACATTCCCGGCTTGTCTGGTCAGGGCCCATTTGCCCAGCACAAACCAGGTGTCTTTAGACAAGGGCCGTACTTGCAGCAGGGTGAATTCCAGCTCGCCCATGGTGGCATGGTCGGGATAGCTTTTGCGATAATTCTGAAGCGTGGTTTGATATCCGTATGTAGGTCCGTTTTTTCCTACAAATAAAAGACTGTCGTTTTTCCAGTAGCCTTCCATGAAGGCTTCCAGGTTACCGCTGTTCCAGGCAGCTGTTTGTCTGGCAAGTGTTTGCCGGATAATTGCTTCCGGATTTTCTGTGGTTTTTTGCGCAATGATATTGTTCATGAACAAAAGGGCTGCAAACAGGGTAAATACTTTCATTGAACCTTTTTTGATGATATGGTAATATACAAATATTCCGTCACCGGGTTGCTCCGGAGAATCAATTGCAGTCCTGTGCCTGCATTTCCTGTTTAATAGCCCTTACCATTTCGCGCTTGCCGTAAGGTCCCTGGATTCTGTTTGCAATAAATCCTGCAGCTTCCATGGCACGCCTCACAACAGTTTTACTGCAGTAGGTTACCAGGATGCCACCGGGCAGAAGTAGCTGATACAGTTGCTGAAAGGCTTCTGCTGTCCACAACTCAGGTTGTGCGGAAGGTGCAAAAGCATCGTAGTAAATGCAATGAAATCCTGCTGAACCATCTTTGATGGCTGCAGCAGAAAATGAATCGGATAAACGATAGGATTCAAGCGGAATATTCAGTTTTTGTAAACTGAAATGAGCAGCAATGGCAACCTGTTTGTTCCATTCAGCAGTGAGTATGGCTTTGAACAAGGCTGGCTCTTTCAGCAGGTTGCCATGGTTGAGTGGCAGGTATTCTTCGGGTGTTAAGGGATATGCTTCCAGGCCGGTGTATTCGATGATGCGGTTGGTTTGTTGTGCTTTGATGGCCGTGAGTAGTGCATTCAGTCCTGTGCCGAATCCAACCTCCAGTATCTTTACAGCAGGTTGTGGGGAAATGTATTGCAGACCGGAACGGATAAATACATGCAAACTCTCCTGAACAGCACCGTGTTTACTGTGATACATGGTCTGTAATGCCGGAATAGCAATTGTATGAGACCCATCTGCCGTTTGTTGAATGATTCTTTCCATCTTGTGCAAAATAATTAACTTACCGGTATGGACTATGTGCAACATCTTTCAAAAGATAAAAAGCTGGCCAGGGTCATTGGGAAAGACCTGCATCAGCTGAAGATGCGAAGAAATATCCCGATTCGTTTAATGGCCGGAATTATGAGCCAGCAACTGAGTACAAAAGTGGCGGAGGTAATTTTTAAGCGATTTCTGCAACTTTATCAGGGAAAGGAGCCCCGGCCACAGCAGGTGCTGGATACGCCTCCGGAAACGCTTCGTTCCATTGGTCTGAGTAATGCCAAAGTAAACTATGTAAAACAGGTGGCTGCTTTTTGTATAGAGCAGGGCATCACCGATAGAAAACTGCATAAACTATCCAATGAGGAGATCATTGAATTGCTGGTACAAATTAAAGGAGTGGGCAGGTGGACAGTGGAAATGCTGCTGATGTTCAGCCTGGGGCGTGAAGATGTTTTTGCTGTGGACGACCTGGGTATACAACAGGCCATGGCTGCTATTTACGGGCTGGATTCCTCCAATAAAAAGACCCTGAAAGCAGAGATGCTGAAAATATCTTCCAAATGGAGCCCTTACAGAACCTATGCCTGCCTGCATCTCTGGCGTTGGAAAGATGTTTAGGCAGAGTTCCTTGCTGCATTGATAATACCAAACATACTTCTGGTGACCAGCTTTTCATAAGTGGTTTTCTGCGTATCGCTGAGTTGCCCGGTTCTTAGCTGGTGCAGTGCATATTGCTGAATGGTGAGCAGCGGTAATACAATTTTATCGCGCATCAGAATAGACGCCCTTCCTGTTGAATCATCCTGCATCAGCTGACTGGCATTGGCCAGTTCAAGTACCAGCTTTTTGGTCAGGTCAAATTCTTTCCTGATTATTTCCCAAACCGGGCCGTAATCGGGATCCTTTTGTATATAAGCTGTAAGCGGAAAAAAGGATTTCAGCATACTCATCATACTGTTGTCGATCAGTGTCCGGAAGAACAGAACATTGTTGAACAGGGATTGTACCTGGCCCCATTTTCCACTGTCTTTCATTTGCTGAAGTGCGGTCCCCACACCAAAATATCCGGGTACATTTTGTTTGAGCTGACTCCAGCTTCCTACAAAAGGAATGGCTCGCAGATCTTCAAATCTGAGTTGTTCCGCATTCCCTCTTTTTCCGGGTCTGCTGGCAATATTGCTTTTGCTGTAGTAGTTCAGCGGGCTGAATTGTTGCATATAGCTCAGGAACTGCGGATGGTCTTTGAATGCCTGATAAGCCCGGTGGCTGATGACGCCCAGTTCTTTCAATATCTCTTTGTCCGATTCAGAGAGCTGCGCTCTATTGGCCGCAAAAACCGTATTGCTGATACCTGCACTCAGCAACTGTTCCAGGTTGTACTGAGAAGACTGGATGGTGCCGAAATTGGACGTGATGGTCTGTCCTTGTATGGTCAACTGAATTTCTTCATTTTCTATATCACTGCCCAAGGATGCATAAAACTTATTGGTCTTACCACCACCGCGCGATGGAGGCCCGCCGCGCCCGTCGAAGAATTTCACCTTGAACTGGTGCTTCCTGGAAACAGCCGTAAGCGATTGCTTGGCAGTATAGATGCTCCAGTTCGCTTGCAGGTAGCCACCGTCTTTGGTGCCATCGCTGAATCCCAGCATAATGGTCTGATGCCCCTTTCTTTGTAACAGGTGTGCTTTATAAACCGGATGTGTGTAAAGGGTTTCCATGATCTGATCCGCACCCTGTAAATCGTCGATGGTTTCAAAGAGCGGAACAATATCCACGCTGAGTTTTTCAGTATCCCATCCGCAAAGCCTGAACAGGGTAAATACTTCCATCACATTCAATGCAGACTGGCAGTTGCTGATTACATAACGATGGCAACCGGATTCACCATTGATTTGTTGTATGGTGTGTATGGCAAATATACTTTCAATGGTGTCTTTAGAAATTTCTTCCGTAACATCTCGTGTTTCCACGACCCGGCTGATTGCACAGAGTGCAGCTATTTTTTCGGTTTCGGAAAGTGTATCGTACTGATCCGGCAAAATCCCTTTTCCATTGAGCTTGCGGCTGGTCTGGTCGATGTCTTTCAGCACTTTGGTATGAATCCTGCTGTCTTGCCGGATATCCAGTGATGCAAACCAGGTCCCGAATATTTTTACTTTATTGATCAGGCTGTCTACCCGGCTGATGTATAGCCCGTGGTGCTGCTCCAGCAGCAGGGCTTTAATATCCAGCAGTTTGCCCATCAGCTCTTCGCGGTAAATTCTTTTGCTTTCTTTGGGCCGGAATACATTCTCATACAACTGTTCCTCCAGCTGTGCCACCAGAACATCTACACCTGCAAAAGTTAATCTGCGTTTCAGTTTCCGGATATCCCGATAATAGCATACAATGATAGCGCTGCGCAAAGACTCGGCCACTTTAAGGGTAGTGGCCGCATTTACAAAAGGATTCCCGTCGCGGTCTCCGCCCGGCCAGAATCCAAGTTCTATAAATGGGTTCTCTGAATCAAATTCACCATCAAAAATATCACGCTGAATAAAATTGTAAATGTTGCCGATGGATTTATAAAGAATATTTTCCAGGTACCACATCAGGTTAACAGCTTCATCAAAAGGAGTGGGCTGTTTTTTATTAAAGAATGGCGTGATCCCCAGCTGCTGTATATAGAGGTTGATTGTCTGGAAATCGTTTTTAGCAATGGCTTCTCCCAGATCGTGAATAATGCCCAGCACACTTCCGGGATAAAATTGAGTCGGGTGTGCCGTAAGCACTACTCGCACTTTGAAGTTGCGTAATTTTTCTTTCAGCTCGGGCAGTTTTCCGGCGTAGTAAGCCTCATTGTAAAGGGCTTTTAAACTACCGGCGCCATTGATGTTGTGAACGGTTTCGAATGCCGCATCTTCAATTGCATCGAACAATACCACCTGCCGCTCTATATACTGTACAAATTTGAACAGGCGCTCTATTTGTTCAGTTTCCGTAGCACCAGGGGTGTGCTGTTTAAAGAAGTTTTCCAGAATCTCCATTGGTTCCTTTCCGCTCTGATACCCGTCGAGGCAAGCTTGTAATAAAATGGGCAATAAGGCACCCACATTGGAAATACCCGAAAAGGGGAGTGCAGCAAACAGACTGTTGTAAATGGTATACTTGTCTGTTACGTTCCATTTAAAATGTTGTATATAAGTTGAAGCCGGCATACTATTTAAAAAAACAATATACCAAAATTAGCCGTAAGGCTGCCAGGATAAACCCTCTGCCGGGTTGTTCAAAATATATTTTAAGCAGAATTAAACGTTCATCTCTTAAATTTATCTAATAAGTACAGAAAAACGGCACTGTATATATGGAGGATGTGGAGATTGTGGCTGCTTTTAAAAAAGCGGCTACTAAAGAAAAGGCATTTACACTTCTGGTAAAAAAGTACCAGGAGAAATTGTATTGGCATATACGCCGCCTGCTCCCCGCACATGAAGATGCCAACGACGTATTGCAAAATACCTTTATAAAAGTATGGAACGGACTGGACTCATTCCGTGAAGACAGTCGCCTGTATACCTGGCTGTACCGAATTGCCACCAATGAAAGCCTGAGTTTCATTGAGCAGCAGAAAAGGAAGGCTGTTGTGGATTTTGATCAGTTGGGAGATACCTACAGCAACAGCATCCGGGCCGATGAAAATTTCGATGCCAATCGCCTGGAATGGAAGCTGCAGCTGGCCATCCGGCAGTTACCGGATAAGCAGAAACTGGTGTTCAATCTGCGGTATTTTGATGAAATGAGCTACGATGAAATGAGCAGCATACTGGATACCAGTACAGGAGCATTGAAGGCCAGCTATCATCATGCCGCCAAAAAGATTGAAGAATTTATTAAAAATCATTAAACCTGTAATCCAACCATTAGTCCAATAAGCATTATGAACAACCGGAACAA
This sequence comes from Sediminibacterium sp., assembly GCA_016786865.1. Classification (GTDB taxonomy): domain Bacteria; phylum Bacteroidota; class Bacteroidia; order Chitinophagales; family Chitinophagaceae; genus Sediminibacterium. The sequence continues at coordinate 154,859 of JAEUVE010000007.1, forward strand.
CATCAACGAAGAACTGAAGACGATTGCCCCCCTGCTGAATGATATATCCAGGCAGCCGGTACAGTCTGTTCCTGAGGGCTATTTTGAGCATTTTTCCGTACAGATTCCAGAAACAGCTGCACCAGTGGTGAAAATGTTGCAGGTACGGAAATGGATGGGCTATGCCGCTGCGGCCCTGGTGGCCGGGATACTGGTTACGGCTGGTTTTATTTTTACGGATAAGGATGTACAGCGGTTCAATTATGAACAGTACAGCCGTATTGATGTTCCGGCAGAGATGAATAAACTCTCCGATGATGAATTACAAAGCTATCTGGCTGCCGCAACGGTCCTTTCCGGTGCAGGCCATGCCGGTTCTACTGCTTCAGAAGAGATTAATGATGCAATAACGCAAGAAACTGCCTCCCTGACCCAGGTATCCGATGAGTCGCTCGAGCAATTCTTCTCGGAGCATACCGGGAGTATTAATTTAAAATAAACTACTTAAAACATTTTTTATGAAAAAGATCTTAGTATGGATGCTGGCCGGAATGGTTGCAGTAACCGCATCGGCACAGGATAAGCAACCGGCTCCGGGCCCCCAACATGCTCCTAAGCACCTGCAAGGCCCAGGTCCCCGTGTAAATGCGGAAGCTTTGAAGGTTGCATTTGTAACACGCCAGCTGAACCTGAGTGTGGAAGAAGCACAGAAATTCTGGCCCGTTCACAACAGTTATATGGAAGAACTCAAAAAGGCAAGGGTAGAAAACAAGGACAATGAACTTGCTTTTGAAGAAAAGGCCCTGGCCATCCGCAAAAAATACAATGGTGATTTCAAAAAAATCCTGAACAGTGATGAGCGAGCCAATCAGGTGCTAAAGCTGGAAAAAGACTTCAATAATATGATGCGGAAAGAACTGGTAGAGCGTATGAAAAAGAACCCCAATTTTCAAAAGAGAATGGAAAAAAATCCAGCGTTAAAGAAAAGACTGGAAGAGCAGCGCGCACCAAAGAATTAATACAGGCTGTTTTTATATACCGGAGCTGAGATGTCGTGGTAGAAAAGAAAGGACCATCCCTCTTGATTTCCTTCCTCCCACCATTGCCTTCTCAGCTCCATACATTTTTTGCCATCAAAATCATATTTGGCTACAAAACGGCTCTTCATTTGTTGCAGCTGCGGCGCATCATCACCTCCAAAAAAAACAATTTCTCCTTCCTCTTCTATACGGAATACCTGGTGAAATTTGCTGTGCGCCCCGGTTAGTTCGTACCGGATATAGTTATCTATGTAGCCCATATCCTCTTCCAGCCAGGCTACCCGGCTGAATTCTTCGAGCAAAGCAAAGTCTGAAATGGTATAAGACAATGATCCAATATTTTTGGCATAATCAAACTCACGTTGCTGCACATAGTAGGTCGCATACGGAAATGCAATGAACCGCTCTTCCGTAAGGTTGTTTCTGGTGGTGATTCCGCCTGCATGGTCCTTGTGAAGATGACTCATCAATACCTTGGTTACCTGCGATGGGTTAATACCCGCCTTCATCAGGTTGTGGTGCAATTGAGGCGTTCCATCCGGCAGGTTATAGCCAAGACCGGTATCAATAAGTATAATATCCCGGGAGGTAATGACGGCAAAAGGCTGAATCTCTACCAGCAGACTTCCTGTAGGCCGGCTGTTCAATTCTTCCGTTGCAGTATTGAAAGGAACAAACTGTTTGGTTTTATCTATGGTAAAACTTCCTTCTGATAAGGGAATAATGGTCATGTCTGTCGTTTAACGCAGCACCATCTGCCTGTCGGCATCCAGCCTGAGCAATATAAAAATCAATATCGTAAATGAAACCAGCGAGGAACCTCCATAGCTGATCAGTGGCAAAGTTACTCCCGGAGAAGGGAATAATCCAATGGTCATGCAGATATTGAAGGCAATATGAAAGAAAAGAATACTGGCAACGCTGTATGCATATACCCGGCTGAATGTACTTCGTTGTCGTTCAGCGATAGTGATGATCCGGATTAGTAAAAACAGGTAGATCATCAGAAAAACAAAGCTCCCTGCAAATCCAAAAGCTTCTCCTAGTGAGGCGAAGATGAAATCGGTGTGCTGCTCAGGTACATATTTCCCCCTGGTTTGAGTACCCTTTAAGAAGCCCCTTCCCCAGAAGCCACCCGAGCCAATGGCAATCTTGCTCTGGCGTACGTTGTAATCGTCTGGTTTCCGGGGTGCTTTGTCCGATTTTTTTGCAGAACGTTTGTTCTGACTGCAATCGTAGTCTTTGCCGAATGCACTGTATACCCTGGCACTCTGGTAACATTCCAGTACGTTGTTGAAAATGAATGGAACGGCGAATCTTTGTATGCCCACACAGGCAAACCAGATAACCAGTACCAGGTAGAGCAACCCTTTTCTTTTCTTAATGTTTTTCCGGGAAAGATAGAGAAAGGTAAGGGCTATTACCGAAAGGATGATGGCAAGGGTATTGGGTTCGATCAGCAGGGTGGATATGATCAGTGCCACGAAGGAAAACCCGATGATGAGTACGGCCGGTGAAAGCCCCTCCCGGTACATGACCAGGAAAAAACTGAAATACACCAATGCCATTCCGGATTCGTGCTGTGCCACCGATATGACTGCAGGTAAAAGGCAAATAACGCCAGCAATCACCTGCGACTTAAGCTTGGTAAAATCGGTTTCCTGACGGGACAGGTATTTTGCCAACGCCAATGCAGTAAAGATTTTACAGATTTCAACCGGTTGCAGATTGAATCCGCCACCAAGTGGAATCCAGCTCTTGGAGCCGCTTATATTCTTTCCGATCACAAACGTGGAGAGCATAAGCAGAATCCCAAGAATATACGAGAGATTGGCAAAGGCAGTAAACAGTTTACTGTCAGTAAGCAATATCAGCAGCGCAATCACAACACATATTCCGGAAAAGATGAGTTGTTTGCTGTAATTGGTTTTCCCGCCAAGAAAGGATTGCAGCCAGTTGGTATCTGTGCGGTATTCTACCATGAAAATGCAAAGTATGCCAATAGCTACCAGTACAGCATACAGCCATACTACCACATAGTCTACTCCCTGCGATATATTGTTTTGTCTGTTCATGGTTTGCCTGTATCTCTTCTTTTTCTGGGTTCGTTATTCAACAAGAGTGAAGATTTGATTTGTTTGGATTTGTTGCCGGTGTCGTTTCCACCAACAGGTCTGGACTCAGGTTCCAGCTGGGCTTCGGTACTGCCCTTGTGGCTTTCTTCTTTCTCCTCTGCTCTTGCAGCAGCTTCCTCCATCGCAATTCTTGCCTGTCTTTCAATATCTTTTCGCTGGTACCAGTTCTTGATAGCTGAAGGAATCAGGTCTGTTTTAGACACTTCCTCCACCCGGGCCAGGCCCGCTTTACTGATGGTATCGTTCAGGTATTTTTCCATGATAAAACCGGCAATAGGCCCCGCTGCCACCGATCCGTAACCTCCGTTTTCCACTACAACTGCTACGGCAATTTTTGGATTTTCCTTTGGTGCAAATGCCACAAACAATGAGTGGTTCTTTCCGTGCGGATTCTGCGCCGTACCGGTTTTGGCGCAGTATTCAATACCTGGTATTTTAATATATGCAGCGGTTCCGTATACGGTTACATCGTGCATGCCATCGTGTACTGCCTGATATGCACTGTCCGATATATTGGTTACGATATGTTTATTTCTGTATTTGCCCATCAATACCGTGTCTTCGTCGGTTTCATTTTCGATGCTGTCTACAAAATGGGGCGGATAGTAATACCCTTTATTGGCAATGATGCACATCAGGTTGGCCATTTGCAGCGGTGTGGCCGTCATCATATCCTGACCAATACCCAGTGTTAACACGCTGCAGCTGTTCCATCTTTTAGGTCCGCCAAAAAAACGGTTGTATTTGCTGGTGTCCGGAATACTGGCCCTGTCTTCGCTGGGTAAGTCCACTTCCAGTCTTCTGCCCAGTCCAAATGCATTCATGTATTCCTTCCATTTCAGATAGCCTTTGATGGTGCTGCCGTATTTTCTATTGTCGATGGCTTTCCGGAAAATATCCGAAAAATAGGAGTTACAGGAGTTTGCCAGTGCCAGTCGCAGGTTGGATGCATGGCCGGGATTTTTATGCTCACATCGTACATACACACCACCGCAGGCCCCATAGCCACCGGCGCATCCGATTCCATAAGAAGGGGTAATCAGACCTTCGTCCAATGCAACCAGTGCACCCAGCGGTTTGAAGGTAGAGCCCGGAGGGTACTGTCCTTTTATGGCGCGGTTGTACATAGGCTTGGCTGTATCCATTACCATACGGCCCCAGTTTTTTCTCCGGGCATTACCGGTAAGAACATTGGGATTATAAGTGGGGCTGGATACCATGGCAATGATGCCACCTGTTCTCGGATTGATGGCTACAGCACTTCCGATTTTATTCTGTAATAGTTTTTCCGCCAGCTGCTGTACTTCCACATCGATGCTGGTATAGAGATTTCTGCCCGCAATGGCTACGGTATCGAAGAGTCCGTTTTCATAAGGACCCTGAATCCGGCTCTTGTTGTCTCTGATGAACCGTTTGATGCCTCTTTGTCCCATAAGGACCGACTCGTAGGTTCGTTCCAATCCGTTCATGCCGGCATAGTCGCCCATTTCGTAACCTTCGTCCTTGTGCTTTCTGAGAAACGCAGTGTCTACTTCGGCAATGTATCCGAGCAACTGGGCTGCAGTATTGTATGGGTATGTTCTGACAGAACGTTCGCTCAGCATGAAACCCGGGAACTTGTACATGTTCTCGTTGAGCCTGGCATACATATCCGGAGAAAGCAGGGGCTCAAACACGCTTGGCTTTACGCTGGTATTTTTGAAAATGGCGTCGCGGATTCTTTTCTTGTATTCGGCGGTATCAATTTCGAGCAGGTTGCAAAGTGCTAAAGTATCAATACCCTTGGCCTCGGAGGGCGTTACGATCAGGTCGTAGCTGATGGTGTTTTCGAGCAGGGCCCGTTTTTTTCTGTCGAAAATAATGCCCCTGTCCGGATAAACGATTTTTCGGTAAATCGCATTATTTTCCGCAGCCAGCTTGTATTTGGAGGAAAAAAGCTGAAGGTTGATCAGCTGAATGGTGATCACCAGGAATACGGCGGCAAAGATGATTTGAATAACCCTGCTGCGGCTTTGATTGAATACAGACATATAATAGGTAAGAGGCGGTTAATTCCAACAAACGAATTTAGGAATTATTTATTGGTGCGGAACTTGGCTTTTCTGCTGAACAGCATTTCTGTTACAAAGATCAGCATCAGGCTCACACCGGTGGTGGCGGTTACCTTTCCCAGGAAATAGACGAAGCTGCCAAACTGGAGCCATTCCAGCAATACCAAATAGAAGTGGTGGATAAAGGTTAGTAGTCCCACATACAGGCTGTAAGGCGCCCAGCCCATGCTGCTGATGCTGGGTTCTACATAGCTCTGTTCTGTACTTTCTTTTGGAATGAGCAGGCTGAGCAAAAAGGGCCGTATATAAGCAATCATCACACAGGCTGCGGCGTGTAGCCCCATGGTGCCGGTGAAATAGTCAAAGCTCAGGCCAAAGAAAAAGGCAATCAGCATCAACGGAAAACGACCCAGGCCAAAAGGAAGCCAGAGGATATACAGGAAATAGAGGTAAGGTACAATGAACTGGTGTAATGGAGGTATCTGGTTCAGGATGTATACCTGTACCCCGATGAACAGCATAAAACGGATGATATTTTTTACCAGGGTACTCATTGTTGTTTGCCGCTGTTTTCCAGTTGTATCTGTTCTGTATAGCGAACATTCTCAATAACATTCACAAACTGGAGGTTGAAGAAATTAGTGGCTGTTTTTATTTTAAGCGTATAAAAATTACTGGAAGGGTCTGCAGTGATTGCAGCAACGGTGCCCACCATCAGGTGAGAAGGGAAATTGGAAGAATAGGTACTGGTTAAAACGGTATCACCCTTGGTCACTTTAGCACTCTTGGTTACGTTTTTCAATGTAAGGTAAGAAGGGTCTGTACCATCCCATTCTATACTGCCCGCAGTATTGTCTTTCTTTAACATGGCACTTACCTTGCTGTTCCGGTGAAGCAGGCTCATTACTTTGCTGATGTTGTCGGTAGATTCTACCACAACCCCTACAATACCGGAAGGCCCGGTTACAGCCATCCCTTTATGCACTCCCTGTAAAGCGCCTCTTTCGAGCATCAGGTAATTGTTTTGTAAAGTGTAGGTATTGCCGATGACTCTTGCGGGCAGGAAAGTATATTTTCTGAATCTGCCCAGAGTATCTCTGATTGTAGTATCCCTTCCCTGTATGCGGGAACTGTCCGGAGCCTGAAAATTGCCGGACAACTGGTTCCTGAGCCGGGCATTTTCTTCTGCCAGCTGGCGGTTGGTTTCACTAAGCGTGAAATAACTTCTGAGCGTACTATAACGGCTGTTGAGGTTGCCGGTTACTTCGTTCGCAGCAGATGCAAAGAAGGTTTCATGGGTTTTGCTGGAGGTCGTTAATAAAATAACGGACACTACCTGCAACAATAAGAAGCTGATAAAATTGATGTATTGCCGTATGAACAGGAATATATTTTTCAAAGCAGCTCAGAATCGTCTATCTCATGATGAATGGAAAGCGTTGGTAATTTTTCAGCGCAAGTCCGGTACCTCTTACCACACTCTTCAGGGGATCATCTGCAACATGAACAGGCAGCTTGATTTTTGCGCTCAAACGCTTGTCGAGCCCACGCAGCAACGCGCCGCCGCCAGTCAGGTACAAACCTCTTCTGTAGATATCAGCTGCAAGCTCCGGAGGAGTGGTTTCCAGCGCTTTTAAAATCGCTTCTTCTATTTTGAAGATACTTTTATCCAGGGCCTCAGCAATTTCCTGGTAGCTCACCATGATTTGCTTTGGAATACCGGTAACCAGGTCACGGCCGTTTACAGGCATATCATCCGGTGGGTTGTCGAGGTCTTTCATGGCCGCGCCAACATTGATTTTAATTTGTTCTGCGGTACGCTCACCAATTAACAAGCTGTGGTATCTTCTCAGCGCTTCCATGATGTCTGCAGTAAATTCATCTCCTGCAATACGGATACTCTGATCACACACGATTCCTGCCAGGGCAATCACGGTAATACCTGTTGTACCACCACCAATATCAATGATCATATTCCCTACAGGCTCTTCCACATCTATTCCAATACCCAGTGCTGCAGCCATTGGTTCATGAATCATATAAACTTCTTTTGCGCCAGCCTGTTCTGCACTGTCTCTTACCGCACGCTTTTCTACCTCCGTAATGGATGAAGGAATACAGATTACCATTCTCCAACTAGGCGGGAACAATGGCTTTTTGGGGTAAATCATTTTCATGAGTTCCCTGATCATTAATTCGGCAGCATTAAAGTCGGCGATTACACCGTCTTTTAACGGGCGAACCGTTTTAATGCTTTCGTGCGTTTTCTCGTGCATCATCAACGCCTTCTTTCCAACTGCCAATACTTCCTTCATGTTGTTGCGGTTTAAGGCAACAATGGAAGGTTCATTCACCACTACATCGTCGTTGTGGATAATCAGGGTGTTGGCAGTACCCAGATCCATCGCAATTTCCTGCGTAAAAAAGTTAAATAATCCCATCGTATGATTCAGTTCTTATAATAATATTAAGCAATACTTGCAAAGGTGCTTGAAAATAGTGGAATTAACAAGGGAATTCAAAGCCAATGTCGTTCCGGTAATACATGTCCTCAAAGGAGATCCGCTTCAGCACATTGCGTGATTTTTCAACTGCGTCACCGATTGTATCTCCGAAAGAAGTAACAGCTAAAACCCTGCCACCATTGGTGAGCACCTGATCTCCCTCCCGGCGGGTGCCGGCGTGAAACAAAAGACTGTCCTGGTTTTGCAGCAAATCGGCCGGTATGTTAATTGGCTTATCTTTAGCATAATTGCCCGGATATCCACCACTCACCGCCATAACGGTGGCAGCTGCCCGTTCATCAAAAGAGATATTCGCATCCTGCAGGGTACCATTGTCCATGGCAGCAAACAGGGCAACCAGGTCGGTCCGGAGTCGGGGAATCACCACTTCGGTTTCCGGATCACCCATTCTGCAATTGTATTCGATGACATATGGCTCGCCATCCACACTGATCAGTCCGAAGAAAATAAACCCGTAATAGGTCAGGTTTTCGCTTGCAAGGCCTTCCACGGTAGGCCGGATGATCCGCTCTTCTACTTTATGCATGAAAGCCTCATCCATGAAGGGAACCGGGCTAACACAGCCCATTCCACCTGTATTTGGACCGGTATCACCCTCGCCGATCCGTTTGTAATCCTTGGCATGTCCGATGATCTGGTAATCCGAGCCATTGGTCAGTACAAAAACACTTACTTCTATACCACTCAGGAATTGCTCAATTACCACTTTTTCGCTGGATGCGCCGAATTGTTTATTTACAATCATTTCGTCGAAAACCTGCAGGGCTTCCTCTGTACTGTTGGCTATCACCACGCCCTTGCCGGCTGCCAGACCATCGGCTTTCAGTACCACTGGCAGGCTGTGCCGGCTGATATATTCCCGCCCTTCTGCCAGTGTTTCCGCGGTAAAAGCAGCGTATGATGCGGTTGGAATTTTGTGTCGCTGCATGAATTGCTTGCTGAAATTCTTGCTGCCTTCCAGCTGTGCCGCTTCTGCAGAAGGGCCTACCACGATGATGCGCTTCAGGTCCGGACGGCTTTGGAAGAAATCGTAAATCCCCTTAACCAGTGGTTCTTCGGGGCCTACTACCAGCATATTAATCTTATATTGAATACAGGCGTCGGCAATGGCGCCAAAGTCGGTAACGGAGAGCGGTAAATTGGTGCCAAATGCTGCTGTACCTGCATTCCCGGGGGCAATATACAATTGATCACAATGGTAACTCTGGGCCATTTTCCATGCCAAAGCGTGCTCTCTGCCGCCGCTGCCTAATAGAAGAATATTCATAAGGTATAAATTGGTTGCGAAAATAACCCATGCGTTTCACTTTTATTACTATTTTGAGCCAATTACCAAAATGATTACTATGCCTGAAAAAGTCGGGTCTGCTGCGCATCCAAAAGGTTTGTATGTTTTGTTTGCGACAGAAATGTGGGAGCGGTTCAATTATTATGGAATGAGAGCGGTTTTGGTACTCTTTATGACCAAGGCCCTGATGTTCGACAAAGTCTTTGCCTCAAATTTATATGGAAGTTATACAGGGCTGATTTACCTGACCCCGCTGTTGGGTGGCTATGTTGCCGACCGTTACTGGGGCAACAAAAGATCCATTCTGGCCGGTGGTATCATCATGGCCATCGGAGAGTTTATTCTCTTTTTCTGTGGAATGCTGTACAAAAGCAATCCGGATATTGCTGCCCTGCTTTTCTTTTCCGGTCTGGGCTTTATGATTGCCGGAAACGGTTTCTTTAAACCCAATATTTCTTCCCTGGTAGGACAGTTGTATCCTGCAGGAGATAAGCGGACGGATGCGGCCTATACCATTTTTTATATGGGTATTAATGTGGGTGGGGCCATCGGGCCATTTGTCTGCGGCCTGGTAGGGGATACCGGAAATCCGGATGATTTTAAATGGGCCTTCCTGGCAGGGGGAATCGGTATGTTACTCGGTGTGATTACCCTGCAGTTGCTGCACAATAAATATGTGGTGGACCCACAGGGAAAAACCCTGGGTTTAACTCCGGCCAATGTTTCCCCCAAGTTCTACAAGCCGATTACCATGATTGTTGGGTTGCTGTTGTTTTCGCTGGTAACAATCGGTTTAATATATGCGGATGCAAAAATTTTCAGTTACCTGTTTTACCTGCTGATTGCCTGTATCCTGCTGATTGCCTATATCGTGTTCTCCGATAAAAGCCTGAACAGTATCGAAAAGAAAAGGGTAGCGGTCATATTTGTAGTATCCTTCTTTGTAATATTCTTCTGGAGCGCCTTTGAACAGGCAGGAGCTTCCCTTACTTTTTTTGCAGAAGAACAAACCCAACGTGATCTTGGGTTTTTCCTGGTACCAACCAGCTTCTTTCAGTCGCTCAATTCCATATTTGTAGTTACCCTTGCACCCTTGTTTGCCTGGTTGTGGATTAAAATGGGTAAGCGGGAGCCGGCTTCTCCTACTAAAATGGCCCTGGGGCTTTTTCTGCTTGCATTGGGTTATCTCTGGATAGCTTTTGGTGTAAAGGATGTTCAGCCGGGAGTTAAAGTGAGCATGATCTGGTTAACCGGCATGTATGCCATGCATACCAGTGGTGAACTTTGTTTGTCGCCCATTGGCCTGTCGCTGGTGAATAAACTGGCGCCGGTAAAATTTGCTTCATTGCTCATGGCTGTATGGTTCACCGCCAACGCATTTGCAAGTAAGCTGGCGGGCGTGCTGAGTGCCCTGTACCCCGACGGTAAAACAACCTATATTGCCGGATTTGCCATTACCAATCTCTATGATTTCTTTATGATGTTTGTAGTGATGGCTGGTGTTGCTTCTGTAATTTTGTTTGTCCTGGCCTCCAGGCTTAAAAAAATGATGGAATAAGTTTCCGTTTACGATTTCAAAACAAAGTATATGTCTGAACAGCAAAAAACATTCAAGCCATTTGTTGCTCCCGAAAGCAAAATGGCAGAGCTGACCGTTAAATCCATTTTAATGGGAAGCCTGTTTGGTGTAATATTCGGTGCCGCAACGGTGTACCTGGCATTAAAAGCAGGACTCACGGTATCTGCATCCATACCCATTGCGGTGATAGCCATTACGCTGGGCCGAAAGTTTTTAAAAACTACCATACTCGAAAATAACATTATTCAGACCACCGGTTCTGCAGGTGAAAGCATTGCTGCCGGTGTGGCGTTTACCCTGCCGGGTTTTTTGTTTTTGTCCTCGCCCAACAGTGCGGAGTATTTTAATTACCTCACCATCCTGATCCTGGCCATTGTGGGTGGCCTGCTGGGCACACTGCTAATGGTTCCGCTCAGAAAAGCACTGATTGTAAATGAACACGATAATTTACCTTACCCTGAAGGAACAGCGTGCGGAGATGTGTTGAAGGCTGGAGAGAAAGGAGGTGATTTTGCCAAAACAGCGTTCTGGGGGCTGGGTGTAGCTTTTGTATATGCATTGCTGCAGAAAGTAATGCATGTGATTGCGGAAACACCTTACTATGCTACCAAGCACATCAATAAGTTTTTCCCCTCTGCTAAAGTAAGCGGAGAAATTACACCGGAATACCTTGGTGTAGGTTATATCATCGGACCCAAAATCGGAGGTGTACTGGTTGCAGGTGGTGTTTTAAGCTGGCTGGTTTTTATTCCGCTGATGTCTACCCTGGTACCTGCGGATGTGATTGCTACCCAATTGATCAAACTGGGTTACCTGGCAGATATTACCAAGGCCGGAGGTAAGGGAGGATGGGATCCTGTAACGCATCAGTTTGCAGATTATTCTTCCGCTATTTATTATGCTTATATCCGCCAGATTGGTGCCGGTACAGTTGCAGCCGGAGGTATTATTACATTAATCAAAACCATTCCTACCATTATTAAATCGGTAAAGGGAAGTGTGGCTTCACTGAAGTCGGAAAATGCAGCTGGTTCCGCAGTAGTTGCAAGAACAGAGAAAGATCTGAGTCTGAAAATAGTAGGTTTTGGTACACTTGGTCTGATCCTGCTGATTACTTTATTGCCACAGGTTCCCGGAGACAGTATTTTACAGAAGCTGCTCATTGGTGTACTGGTGGTTGTTTTCGGGGCTTTGTTTGTAACTGTTTCCTCCAGAATTGTGGGCCTCATAGGTTCTTCCAATAACCCCATCAGTGGTATGACTATTGCTACGGTAATGGGTACCAGCCTGATTTTTTTAAGCGTGGGCTGGACAGGACAGGCATTTGAACCTTTGGTGTTGGTTGTTGGCGGAATGATCTGTATTGCTGCTGCTAATGCAGGCGCAACTTCTCAGGATCTGAAGAGCGGATACATCGTTGGTGCTACGCCCCGTAATCAGCAGATTGCATTGTTTGTGGGAGCCATTGTGTCTTCTGTTGTAATTGGTCTCACCGTTAAATTTCTCGATAAGCCCAGTTCCGATATGTTGAATCAGGGCATTCAGCATGCCATTGGTACTGAAAAGTATCCTGCGCCGCAGGCTACCCTGATGGCTACCCTGATCAAGGGAATCCTGTCGCAGAACCTGGACTGGCAGTATGTATTTGCAGGCGTTTTCCTGGCAGTAACCATGGAGCTTTGCGGAATCAAATCACTCAGTTTTGCCGTAGGGGCATACCTGCCACTGGCCACCACTTTACCAATCTTTATCGGCGGCGCCATCCGTGGACTGGTTGATTCTAAACAGAAAAAAGAAAACGGTTCAGCTCCTGCTGAGGAAGAAGAACTGGGCAAGGGAAATTTATTTGCTACCGGATTGGTGGCAGGTGGTGCTGTTGCCGGTGTTATCATTGCTTTTGTTTCCGGTTCGGCGGGAGGAGAGCAGTTCCTGAAAGCCATCAGTATGGAAGAAGGGCTGGTTCATGCATTGTCCGAAGGAGGATATTTCCTGTTGGGAACAGCACTCTTTGCTGCAATGGCAACCATCCTGTATCGCGTGGCAGTCAAAAAATAAATTGCTTTAAAAAAGAAGATTCCGTTAAACCTTTTTCAAAAAGATTGATCTTAAGGGAAATCATTTTTATGCAACCTCTTCGGTTCATCAAAGTATTTTCCTTAGGAGCTTTCCTGACGATTGTTACTGCATTTACACCGGCGCCTCAACCAAGTGCGGGGATGTTTAAGCTTCATTTACCCTATGCAAAGGCAGGCCTTACCCGACAACAGGCAGCTGCTCATTTACTCAATCGTTTCAGTTTTGGCGCCACTCCCGGAGAGCTGGATGCAGTGGTATCGATGGGGCTGGAAAATTGGTTGCAACAACAATTACAAGCCAGTCTGCCCGATGAGGAACTGAATACGCGGCTGCTGAATGGATACGATGCACTGGCTATGAGCAATGCACAGATCGTGAACACCTATGTTCGTCCGGACCAGGCATTACAGATCGGAGTGGCTAAAGGGCTGATCAGAAGAGACAGCATCAGGGTAGCAGCCAATACGGCTGAATACAGAATGATGATCAGAAACCTGATGGATTCTGCCAACCTGAAACCGGTAAATGAACTTCATCGCCAGTTGATTAATCAGAAAGTGCTCCGTGCAGCATACAGCAACAATCAGTTGCAGGAGGTGCTGACAGATTTCTGGTTCAATCATTTCAATGTTTCTCTTACCAAAAATCAATCACAGCAATATGTGCTTACCTACGAGCGGGATGCCATTCGTCCGAATGTGCTGGGTCATTTCAGCAGCCTGCTCGAAGCTACAGCCAAACATCCGGCCATGCTGGAATACCTCGACAATGCTTCCAGTGTCAGCAATGATAATAATGTAGCCAATCCCCGCCTGAAGGCACAATTGCAGAAGCGACTCGAAAAACGTGCAGATCAGCTGATGGAGGAGGGAAATGCCGCACAGCAGGCAAGACTGATGAAGCAGATTGCAGGTCAAAAAAAGAATGAAGGACTGAACGAGAACTATGCCCGGGAAATTATGGAGCTGCACACCATGGGCGTAGATGGAGGATATACGCAGAAAGATGTTACAGAAGTGGCGCGTGTCTTAACCGGCTGGACGCTTTATCCCAACAGTGAGTATGGTGCAGGCAGCGCTCAGCGGAAAATATTAGAACGGGTGGGTCTGAATACCTTACAGCAGCGGGGCTTTGTTGTACAGGGAGATTTTCTGTATCGTGCCGATAAGCACGACCAGGGAGAAAAAAATATTTTAGGCCATGTTTTTCCTGCGGGCGGAGGATACGAAGAAGGGATGAGGGTCATTGAACTCCTGAGTACACATCCCGCTACTGCTGCTTTTATTTGTAAGAAACTGGCTACCCGCTTTGTGTCCGATACGCCTTCCGTTGACCTCGTGAAAAAAATGACAGCGGTATTTCTGAAGTCTAAAGGAGATATTAAACAGGTATTGATTGCAATGGTAGAACAGGTTGATTTCTGGAAGCCAGCCCTTGTACACGACAAAGTAAAATCGCCTTTTGAATTGGTGATCAGCGCTATCCGGTCTACCCATGCGGATGTGCAGGATCCATTCCAGGTATTTAACTGGTGTGCAAGAATGGGACAACGCTTTTATTATTACCAGGCACCCACTGGATTTCCGGACAATGCTGCATTCTGGATTAATACAGGTTCGCTCTTGAACAGAATGAATTTCGGACTGGCATTTGCCACGCAGAAAATTCCGGGTATCAGGATGAACTGGGCTCAGTTGAACAACAACCATGAGCCGGAAAGTGTGGAGCAGGCATTAACCGTATTCAGCGATATTCTCTTGCCCGAACGCAACCAGGAACAAAACATCAAACGACTGCTGCCCCTGGTGAAGGATGTTCGCATCGGTGCAAAAATTGCGGCTGCAGCCGATAACGCGCCATTGCAGATGAAAGAGGAAACAGGTATGACAGAAGATCGTCCGATGAAAAAACAGGAAAGAAAAGCATTGGCTAAAAATACAAAGCAGCCCTTGCAGATGCCATATACTGCGGGGGTCAACAGTCCGATAGCGCAGGTAGCCGGAATCATCATAGGATCACCTGAATTTCAAAGAAAATAAAACACGTACAATGACCAATAGAAGAGCTTTCATGAAGTCGGGGGCAATGGCCTTATTCGCCACCGGCCTTGGTGGCGGTTTGCCGGCATTTGTAGCCAGGGCTGCACAAAGCCAGAAGTACATTCAGCCCTACAAAAAAGGGAAAGTGCTCGTATGTATTTTTCAAAGGGGTGCCATGGATGGATTGATGGCGGTTAGTCCTTATACCGATCCTGCGTTTAAAGCAGCCAGACCCGGTTTATATATGAGCCCTGCAGCAACAGAGGGAAAACTTTTTGATCTGGACGGAAGATTTGGTTTGCATCCTGCCCTGGACGGATTGTATCCCTATTTCTCCGAAAAACGAATGGCCATCGTACATGGTGTAGGTAGTCCGAACAATACGAGAAGTCATTTTGATGCGCAGGATTATATGGAGTCGGGAACGCCGTTTAGTAAAAGTACTTCCAGCGGTTGGCTGAACCGGGCCATAGGATTGATGGGACATGATGCAACACCTTTCCGTGCGGTTAGTATGACCAATGCCTTGCCCAGAAGTTTTTACGGTCAGGAGGAATCACTTGCCATCAGCAACCTGCAGGACTTTGCTATACAGATGCGTGGGAATCCCATGGCAGCAGGGCTGGCTGCAAAATCGTTCGAAGAACTCTACGATCAGACTTCCAGCAGTATTTTAAACAGAACAGGCAAAGAGAGTTTCGAAGCCATTAAAATGCTTAACCTGAATTCCATCCGGAATTACAAGGCAGCAGATGGTGTGGTTTATCCGGCTTCTCCCCTGGGAAATGCCTTGAAGCAGATTGCGATACTGGTTAAAATGAATGTAGGACTGGAGCTGGCTTTTGCCGAAAGTGGCGGTTGGGATACCCATTTTAACCAGGGAACAGCTAACGGAGCATTTGCGCGCAACCTGAAAGATTTTGGCGATTCTATTGCGGCTTTCTGGAAAGATCTTGGAACCTACCAGGACGACGTTACCCTTATGACCATGACCGAGTTTGGCAGAACAGTGAAGCAGAATGGCACCGGCGGAACAGATCACGGAAGGGGTAGTTGCCTTTTTGTTTTGGGCAATGATGTGCAGGGAGGAGCGGTATACAATAAAGTGAGTTCCCTGACCAAGGAAGAACTGGAAGATGGAAGAGACCTTCCGGTGACTACAGATTTCAGGTCTGTATTCAGTTCAGTTGCCGGCACACACCTGATGATCAACAACAACCGGGAATTGTTTCCGGGATGGGATGGTACTCCTTTACCGCTGATGAAAGTCTAATACTATTGCACCAGTCTTATATGGTATTCCTGAATCATTGCCGGATTTTCGGGAGTTAGCGTGAAGCTGATTCGAATTTTTGCTTTTTCACCCTGCAGGATGCAGTAACCCCGAAGTTGGTTTTCCGGAACCATTTCTCCTACGGAAATGATCTTGCCTGCTTTTTCGAATACATCGGCAGCCTCGGTTCTGAGTGCGGCAATGGGATAATCTGCAAAGAAATTATCGGCAAAGATTCCGGATTTTTCGGCTCCTGAAAAACCTGGCAGGAGTTGAACGAGCTCCTGCTTTCTCTGTGTGAGAATGGTGGAAGGCTTTATGATCATTGGCTGCAAGCCGGCCAGCTTTACCAAGGTATCCATTACCCGAAGATTCATGGCGGCTGTAGGCGCATAAGTTACATTCGCAAAGAGCATCACGCCAATCCCATAATCGGGCAGGGTGTTCCAGTTGCTGCCAAATCCAGGCAAACCACCGGTATGTCCTACCATGAGTTTATTGTCGCAGTCGCGGGCAATCCTTAAACCATATCCGTATGCAGAAGCTGTTGGGCAGGCCCTTCCGTCTGTGTATTTGAATTTACTGTTCAGTCCACTGAAATTCCATGGCTGGTGCATCTCCCGGATACTGCTTCTGCGGATGATGATGTTTTCGGCATCATTGCGCGGAGGCCATGCAGCAAGATGAAGCGCCACGTATTTGCTGAAAGATTCAATGGAGGTGATCATGCCACCCATGGCACCATAAATGCCATCGTGCAACAAAGCTTCTTCTTTCCAGGTGTTGTTGATCCAGCGATAACCTTTAGCGAGCTGCTGTTGCGGTACTTTGGTATATTCCCAGGCGGCCTGCATACCTAATCTTTTCCAGATATGCTGTTCTATATAATCGCTGTAAGGGATACCCGTAACTTTTTTGATGATGTATCCCAGTGTTGCAAATCCCAGGTTGCTGTATTCATAAGTAATGCCATTGGCATTGGAAAAACTGATCCCTTTTTTATAAAGGTTGATGAGGTCTTCATCTGTATCGGCCAGTTGTCTGTCTCCCCAGGGATTGTCTTCCGGAAATCCGGCTGCATGCGTAAGGAGCTGCCGTATGGTAATTTCTGCCGCATCTTTGGTGAGACCCTGGTTCTTTATTTCGGGAATATAGAGCGAAACGGGATCATCCAGTTTCAGCTTGCCTTCGTCGCGTAGCTTCACAATGGCCATGGCAGTAAGGCTCTTGCTCATAGATGCAATTCTGAACATGGATCGGGTATCGGCCTTTGTTTTGCCGGCAAGGTCGGTGTAGCCATCACTGCCCGAAACGACCAGCTGTCCGTCTACTACAATTCCAAATGCATAACCCGGAACATGATTGGCTGCCGCAAAGCTGCTGTACATGCTTTCTATTACCGGCGCAAGCGCTTTGATTTTTTCCGCACGCTGCGGATCGTTAAATCGGGGTGTGGTATACCCATCATTAGGGTTCTTTTGTGCAGCAAGCTGCATACAGATCATTCCTCCCAGAATGGATCCGATCCATTTTTTAGACAATCGCATGCGGTTGGGTTTATTGAATTAGTACTGCATTAGTTTTTCGATGCTTTGTGCCAGCCGGCTTTTGGCCATAAAGTTTTTCTCCAGTTCAATATTGAATGGTATTGGAGTATCCAGAGAAGCGCAACGCAAAACAGGCGCATCCAGTAATTCAAAACAATGTTCACTGATCCATGCACTTATTTCGCCGCCGATACCGCCAACCAATGTGTCTTCGTGCAGCAGTAATACTTTTCCTGTTTGCTGAACGGCTGCACGAATACTGGAATAGTCGAGCGGCAATAGTGTACGGAGGTCCAGAATGTGCATTGAAATTTCCGGATGATTCTTTTGATATTCAACTGCCCAGTGAACACCTGATCCATAAGTGATTACAGAAATATCTTCTCCTTCCTGTACCAGTCTGGCTTTGCCAATTTCTACCTCGTAATAGTCTACAGGTAGTAATCCGCTAACACTTCTGTACAGTGCTTTGTGTTCAAAGAATAAAACCGGATTGGGATCGTTGATGGCTGCGATCAGTAAGCCTTTTGCGTCGTGCGGATTAGATGGATAAACTACTTTCAAACCGGGTACATGGGTAAACCAGGCTTCGTTGCTTTGAGAATGGAATGGTCCTGCTCCAACTCCGCCACCAGTAGGCATACGTACCACTACATCTGCCTGTTGGCCCCATCTGTAGTGGATTTTTGCGAGGTTGTTAACGATCTGATTGAACCCTACCGTAACGAAATCTGCAAACTGCATTTCCATAACGCTCTTGATACCGGTGAGGCTAAGCCCGAGTGCGGCCCCAACAATTGCACTTTCACAGATAGGGGTGTTGCGGATTCTTTGTTTGCCAAATTTTTCTACAAAACCTTCTGTGATTTTGAAAGCACCGCCATATTCAGCAATATCCTGACCCATGATCACCATATTCGGGTAGCGTTCCATGCTTTGCTTTAATCCCTCGGAAATAGCATCGATGAAACGTGCATCTCTCGAAGGGCCGCCTGCTTTTTGCAATAAAGCGGTGTCTGCATTGTGAGGTGCATATACATCGGCCAGTTCGCCTGCATCGCTTATGGTCATTGGTGCAGCCTTGTAGGCAATGGCCAGTTCTTTTTCCAGTTCTTCCTTGTAGGCATTTCGGATGTCTGCAATATCCATTTCAGTGAGCACATGCTGATCCAGCAGAAACTGCTCAAATTTTTTGATGGGATCCTTGGCTCCCCATTCTTCGAACAACTCCTTGGGAACGTATTTGGTTCCGCTGGCTTCCTCATGACCGCGCATCCGGAAAGTCATGCATTCGATCAGGTAGGGCTTTTGGTTTTTGATACAATACTCTCTTACGCCTTTAATGGTTTCGATAACGGTAAGGATATTGTTTCCGTCTATCCGTACGCCTTCCATACCATATCCTTTGGCCTTGTCTACCAATTGCGCACAACGGAACTGTTCATTAATGGGGGTACTTAATCCGTAACCGTTGTTTTCAATAAGAAAAATAACTGGCAGGTCCCATACAGCAGCCACATTTAACGCCTCATGAAAATCTCCTTCGCTGGTGCCGCCGTCTCCTGAAAAAGCCAGGGATACCTTGTTTTCTTTTTTCAACTGGTGTGCCAGCGCCACGCCATCGGCAATGGCCAGCTGCGGACCCAGGTGGGAAATCATTCCGCAGATATGGTGTTCTTTGGTTCCAAAATGGAAACTTCTTTCCCTTCCCTTGCTGTAGCCGTCCTTGTTGCCCTGCCATTGCATGAACAATTTGTGTAGCGGCATATTGCGGGTAGTGAATACGCCCAGGTTTCTGTGAAGCGGCATGATCCATTCATCCGGTTCCAGTGCCAGTGTGGCACCAACGGAGATGGCTTCCTGCCCGATACCGCTGAACCATTTACTGATTTTGCCCTGTCTGAGTAAAACCAGCATCTTTTCTTCGATCATCCTTGGCTGGAGGATGCTTTTATAAATATGAATCAGTTCTTCGTTCGTAAAGGAGCTTCTGTTAAAATCCATTATCGGTCGTCTTTATTTGGGCCGTAAGTTAACCCCTTTTCCGCTGTTGCGGAAGGGAGATTTAATAAAAAAAGGCCCTTGGAAAGAGAGCCTTTTAAAAGCTATAACAGGTTGCTGCTTAGTCTCTGCTGGAGAGTTTGCTGAGCAGTTTCAACATTTCGATGTACAACCATACAATGGTTACCATTAATCCGAAAGCGCCATACCATTCCATGAATTTAGGAGCGCCTCTTTCTGCACCCTGCTCAATCATGTCGAAGTCCAGGATCAGGTTCATAGCGGCTACTACCACTACAAACAGGCTGATACCAATACTGAGCATGCTGCTGTCGTGCATGAAACCAACGTTTACGCCAAACAGACCGAGTATCATGGTCAGGAGATAAAAAATGGCTATGCCGAGTGTTGCTGAAAAAACAATCGATTTAAAACGCTGGGTAGCATTGATTACCCTGAAATTGTACAGGAGGAACATAGCGATGGCCACTCCAAAAGTGAGTCCTACCGCCTGCATCACCAGACCGGGATAACTTTCTGCAAAAGCGTTGTTCATGATCACGGAGATACCGCCCAGGAACAAACCTTCGAGCAGTGCATATAATGGAGCCAGGTACTGGGCCCAGTTGGGTTTAAAGCTGATTGCGATGGCGGCAATTAATCCGCCGAAGATTCCCACCATCATCCACATATTGGCTGTGGCGGTTTTACCTTCCTGAAATAAGTGCCAGTTGAATGCTGCGCCGGCGATCAGCATCAGCATCATAAAGCCGAATTTATTGATGGCGCCTTTTACGGTCATAGTGCCCTGAAGGCTGGCATCCATTCCCAGGCTTTTATCGAACATTTTTTCTGTTAGCGTTGGGTTACCTGATTTAAAAATTGCCATAGTTGTGTTTTTCTTTTTTTCAAATTTACAATAAAGAAAGTGGATTAAATGTTAACTGCAATCCCCGCAGGAACTTTAACGAATTGTTGACCTCTTCAGGCCGGGATAATGATCCAGTGTTTCAAATACATATCTTGGATTTTGCTTTAACAGCTGAAGCATTTTCCGCAGCGAATCCTGATCGGATGGCCGCTGGAACATCCGGTCGTGGGTAAGCAATACCAGGTGGTTTCTGGTGAAAGTCTGGTTGCTGTCGAGCAGACTTTTTATGTGTCGGGCCATTTTTTCGGCAGACTGAACCGGCCGGGCATCTTTTGGGTTAAAATGCCATTCCGAATCCCAACCCAGCACATTGTATCCTGCGCTGTCGAGTTTCCGGGTAACCGGTTTTACGAGACGGGAAGCACGCATCGTGTCTTTCAGGGCCCAGGCATTGTTGCCAGGCAGCCGAAGCAGTTTTTTGTTCAGCCGGATGGTGTCCTGCGCCCGCTGAAAATCCTGAAAAGCGCTGTTTGGATGCCTGTAGAAACTATCGTAACGGCCCTTTGCATGGTAATAGCTGTGATTTGCAGTTACAAAAGCAGGATTGTCTGTCTGCAGGGTATTTACGATTTTCCTGCCGTCGTTTCTGCCCTTTATATGTGCGGCTACTAAAAAATAAGTGGCTTTAACCTTCAATTCCTTGCAGATAGCATAAGACTCCATAGTACCCCGTTGCGGACCGTCGTCGAAGCTGATATAGATGTATTGCCGGGAAGTATCATGAATAAAAGCTTGTTCCGCCACTGGAACCGCCGGGGCTGTGTTGCTTGCTTTTGCCTGTCCGTCAGAATCAGACTGAATCTCCCGGGCTGCTTCCCCGGATTGACAACTGCTGATGAAAACCAGTCCTGATAAGGCCCTCACTCCAATCAAATGCTTCATTTTCACTATCTGAATGCTTTCATGATATATAACTGAACAATTATATTGCAAATAAAGTACCGATTTACTAAAATTCCTGAAAAAGATGTCAATTGGGCAGAAAAAATGCCCGCCAGAAATAGTACCTTTATCCGCACAAACGGAAGAGATGAATATCAAAGAAGAAGTTCTACAGGACGTAGTAATCAAGTTTGCCGGCGACAGTGGCGATGGCATGCAGTTAACAGGTCAGCAGTTTACCAACAACACTGCTTTATTAGGAATTGATTTGGCAACATTCCCGGATTTCCCGGCCGAGATACGTGCCCCGATCGGAACAGTTCCGGGTGTGAGCGGATACCAGCTCCACTTTTCTTCTAACAAAGTGTTTACTCCCGGTGATATAGCCGATGTGCTGGTGGCCATGAATGCCGCAGCATTGAAGGTAAACCTGAAGGCCATTAAGCCCGGTGGTAAAATCATTGTGAATATTGATGGATTTGATTCCAGGAATCTCAGACTGGCCAATTATCCTGATGGTGTTAACCCGCTCGAAAATGGCAGCCTTGATTCCTATGAAGTGATCAAGATCGACGTAACCAAGCTCACACGCGAAGCGCTGAAAGAGTTTACAGATCTTGGTGTGAAAGAAAGAGACCGTGCTAAAAATATGTTTGTACTTGGCTTTATTTACTGGATGTACAACAGAAGCCTCGACAACACCATTAGCTTCCTGAAAGAGAAGTTTGGTAAAAAAGAAAGTATTCTTCAGAGCAATATCAAAGTATTGCAGGCAGGATACAATTATGGAGAAACCACCGAAACTTTCACCACCCGTTACAAGGTAGAGAAGGCCAAAATGGAACCCGGATTGTACCGCAGCATTATGGGTAACCAGTCGCTGGCAATGGGTCTTGTTGCTGCCAGTGAAAAAAGCGGACTGCAGTTGTTCCTGGGTTCATATCCTATTACACCGGCCTCCGATATTTTACACGATCTAAGTAAGTACAAGGCTTTTGGTGTGAAAACTTTCCAGGCAGAAGATGAAATTGCTGCCATTGCATCTGCAATCGGAGCCAGCTATGGAGGTGCACTGGGTGTTACCACCACATCAGGTCCGGGTATGGCACTGAAAACAGAAGCCATGGGTCTGGCCATGATGCTCGAAATTCCTTTGGTGATTGTTAATATTCAGCGTGGTGGTCCTTCTACCGGTCTGCCTACCAAAACAGAACAAAGTGATTTGATGCAGGCTTATTACGGAAGAAATGGTGAAGCACCGATTCCGGTAATTTCTGCTTCAACGCCAAGCGACTGTTTTGAAGTTGCGTATGAGGCGGTAAGGATTGCTGTTCAACATATGACTCCCGTGATTCTCCTGAGTGATGGTTATATTGCCAACGGTGCAGAGCCTTGGAAATTCCCTCAGTCGGCAGATCTGAAACCCATCGAAGTGAAGTTCAAGACCAAGCTCGACGATGGCGAAGAAAAATATCAGCCATACAAGCGCGACGAAAAATTAGCACGTCCATGGGCGGTACCTGGTACACCCGGACTGGAGCACCGCGTAGGTGGTCTGGAAAAACAGGATGTTACCGGTAACATCAGCTACGACTCGGACAACCACCAGCACATGGTAAAGACCCGTCAGGCGAAAGTGGATAAAATTGCAGACTATATTCCATTGCAGAAAATAGACAGTGGTGCTGAGAAAGGAAAAGTCCTGATCTTAGGATGGGGATCTACCTATGGCGCCATCAAGAGCGCTGCGCTGGAACTGCAGGCAGAAGGCCTGGCAGTGAGCCATGCACATATCCGCTATATGCGTCCGTTCCCTAAAAACCTGGGAGAGATTATCAGCAATTTTGATCACGTATTGATTCCTGAAATCAATAACGGTCAGCTGGTGAAAATCATCCGCGACCAGTATATGGTAGATGCAAAAGCATTCAACAAAATCATGGGTGTGCCAATCACTAAAGGTGAGCTGGTAGATGCCGTGAAGAAAATGTTGTAATCGGTTTAAATAAAATCAGGCCTCACTTGTTCAAAACAGGTGAGGCTTTTTTATGTGAAAAGCGGGCTTGCTGTTTTTTACTAACTTTCATCTGTTATGTATCTGGATGAAATACGTGAATATTGCCTGGGCAAGCCCGGTGTGGAAGAAACACTTCCCTTTGGGCCGGATACGCTTGTGTTTAAAGTGAACGGAAAAATATTTTTGCTTATGGGCTTTGATAATGATCCGGTAAGCTTCAATGTAAAATGCGATCCCGACAAAGCGGTTGAACTCCGCGAAGAATTTCCTGTTTCCGTGTTTCCCGGATATCATATGAATAAGAAACACTGGAACACCGTTCTCGTAAACGGGTCAGTTTCAGATCGGCAAATCCGGGAAATGATCGATGAATCGTATAACCTGGTACAGGGGAAAAAAACAGCAAAATCTCCGAAAAGAAAATAAAAGCGGTATTGCTACCCTGCAACGGAGGCTCTAAAGTATTCACTAATCTTTAGTAGGCTTATGGTGTTTTTTGTAATAGTTGCAAAGTTGCTTTAAACCACAATCTGCGCATTTGGGATTTCTGGCCAAACAGGTGTACCGTCCGTGAAGGATCAGCCAGTGGTGTGCGCGATGCACATATTCCTCCGGAATGTATTTAATCAACTCCTTTTCAACGGCCAGGGGGGTAGTGGCTTTTGTTCCAACCAATCCAAGGCGGTGGCTTACCCGGAATACATGGGTGTCTACCGCCATATTGGGTTGTTCGTCGATTACACTGGTAATAACGTTGGCTGTTTTTCTTCCAACACCCGGAAGTTGTACCAGTTCCTCCACCGTCATTGGTACCGTGCCGTTGAACTTTTCCAGCAGCATATTGGCCATGCCGATCAGGTGTTTGGTTTTGTTGTTGGGGTAGGAGATGCTACGGATCAGCGGAAATAAATCGTCAAATCCGGCTTTTGCCATTTCCTCAGGTCCCGGATACTGCCTGAATATTGCCGGAGTAGTCAGGTTTACCCGTTTATCGGTACACTGGGCAGAAAGAATCACTGCTACCAGCAACTGAAATGGGTTATCGTAAATTAATTCTGTTTCAGCAGTTGGGGTGGTGGCTAAAAAATAGTCAATTACCTGTTGGTACCTTTCCTTCCTCGTCATGCTCAAAAATAACCAATTCAATCCTCTTTTTTGGCCGATTTTGCGGCATAATCCAGAATGGCCTGTATGGTTTTGGGAGATGGGGATTTCAGTTTCAGGCGGTCCAGCTGTTCGGCTGTTTTTTTCAGTGTTACTACCCTTTCGTTCAGCGCTGCATCCTCTTTAATAGCCTGGTCAATTGCTGCGGTTAATGCGGGCGGGCAATCCTTGTATATGTACATAATCAGTTCCTCTTCTTTAAAGTTTTTCATAAGCAGTTGGTCTGCGTGAACTCAGAGGATACGGCGTATTGGTAAAACGCAGGGCAGGGTTAAATATTGCAGTACTAACTATAAATAGGGAGGAGAATCCTGTTTTGAGGAGCAACGTTTTGGCGGGAATTTTATTTTTTTTCTGCTGAAGAATCTTCAAGGATGAAAATGTCTTCCCCCTCCTTTTTCATGAGGTACCGCTCTCTGGCAAAGCGTTCCAGGGCAGCAGGACTGTTCTGCAGATCGCCAAGTTCTTTACGGGTTTTCTCAATTTCCTTCTGATAATATTCTTTCTTGAGCTCCAGCTTCCTTAATTCGTCTCTGCGTTCCTTTTGCTGAAAATAATCCCGCTGATCTATAAATAGCATCCATACAATAAAGAACAACCCGGCAATCAGGTATTTATTGGTAATGATGGATGCAAATTTTTTCATAACAAAGGCCCATAAAAAAGCTGGCAGATAAAAGTAGTAAGAAACCCTTATCTGCCAACCGATATTTAATTCACAAATGTGAATGGCTTATTTATTGCCAAATTTTACTTTTCCTTTTGGATATACACCGGTGCTGCCCAGCATCTCTTCAATACGGATCAGCTGATTGTACTTGGCCATACGATCTGTACGGGAAGCTGAACCGGTTTTGATCTGACCACAGTTCAATGCTACTGCCAGGTCTGCAATGGTGGTATCTTCTGTTTCACCACTTCTGTGACTCATGATGGTATTGTAACCGTTGTGCTGCGCCAGAGAAACGGCATTGATGGTTTCTGTAATGGTTCCGATCTGGTTCACTTTTACCAGCAAACCATTGGCAATTTTTTTATCGATGCCCTGCTGTAAACGCTCTACATTGGTTACAAACAGATCGTCACCTACCAGCTGACATTTGCTTCCAACAGCCTGGGTAAGGGCTTTCCAGCCATTCCAGTCGTCTTCTGCCATACCATCTTCGATAGAAACAATCGGATATTGCTTTACCCATTTTTCCCAGAATTTTACCAGCTCATCGCTGCTGATTGCTTTACCACTGCTTTTGTGGAATACATATTTTTTCTTCTTGGCATCCCATAATTCGCTGTTGGCAGCATCCATGGCAATTACGATCTGAGAACCGGTTTTATAGCCTGCGGCCTGGATGGATTCCAGTACGGTTTCAATGGCTTCTTCGTTGCTCTGAATATTTGGAGCGAATCCACCCTCATCACCTACATTGGTGCTGAATCCTTTTTTCTTCAGTACGCCCTTCAGGGTATGGAAGATCTCAACACCCCAACGCAACCCTTCACTGAAAGAAGGAGCGCCAACCGGCATGATCATGAATTCCTGAAAATCAATTTTATTATCGGCATGAGCACCTCCGTTGAGGATGTTCATCATCGGGATAGGCAAGGTTTTAGCGTTGGTTCCACCTATATAACGAAACAGGGGCAGGGAGGCTTCTTCAGCGGCAGCTTTTGCTACAGCCATACTTACGGCAAGAATAGCATTGGCGCCCAGTTTGCCTTTGTTGGGGGTTCCGTCCAGTTCAATCATGGCTTCATCAATCGCAGCCTGCTGTGTTACATCAAATCCTACAATGGCATCTGCAATAATATCGTTTACGTTTTTAACGGCTTTCAAAACGCCCTTGCCAACATATTTTTTCTTATCGTTGTCGCGAAGCTCTACCGCTTCGTGAATGCCGGTGCTTGCACCGCTTGGTACTGCAGCTCTTCCCAGGGCACCATCGTCGGTTAACACATCTACTTCAACGGTAGGGTTCCCGCGGCTGTCGAGAATCTGTCTTGCATGTACTTCAATAATGTAGCTCATTGTTTGTATTTTAAACGTTTATAGAATGTCGAAGATACGTATTATGTAGTTTATACACTAACTCCCCCTGTCAGCTCCCGGAAGACCTCCTCCAGCGAACGATTGGCTTTCAGGTTGGCCAGGCTGTCGTCTGCCACTATTTTTCCTTTATGAATGATGATGATTCTGTTGCAAATGGCCTCCACTTCCTGCAAAATATGACTCGAAAACAACACGGTTTTGTCCTTGCCCTGTTCCTTGATCAGGTTGCGGATTTCGATAATCTGATTGGGATCCAGCCCGCTGGTAGGTTCATCCAGTATCAGTACTTCAGGGTTGTGTATCAGCGCGGCAGCCAGTCCTACCCGTTGCTTATACCCTTTGGAAAGCTGTCCGATTTTTTTGTGTTGTTCCGGCCCCAGTCCGGTACGTTCAATTACCGAGGCTACTGTCCAGGGGCTGTTGAGGGTGCTTTTGATTCCATGAATACCTGCAACAAATGCCAGATATTCTTTAACATACATATCGTAGTAAAGCGGGTTGGCTTCGGACAAATAGCCAATCTTTTTTTTACAGGTAATAGAATTTTGCAGCAGATCCTCTCCACAAATGCGAATGCTTCCCGAATCCGGCTGCAGAAATCCGGTAATCATTTTCATGGTGGTGCTTTTCCCGGCACCATTCGGTCCTAAAAAACCAACAATCTCTCCTTTCGACAGGCTGAAAGAAAGCTGATCTACTGCTTTCTGGGAGCCATACATTTTTACCAAACCGGATACCTCAATCGACATACTGATCTGTTTGGTTCAAAAATAACCAAATTATCGGCTGCGGCTTGTTAAAAACCAGTTAGCGATGATCTTTCGGGTTCTATTCCTGATCGTATTCTCCTTTCAAGGCGTAGTAGCCAAAGATCATCAGGCCAATGGCAATCGGAATGAAAACCACCACAAATACACCCCATTGTATTTTGGCATCCACCGTGGGATGTGCGGTGGTTTGCTGCAGGGCTGTTTGTACCAGGTAGTATATAGCAACTGGGCCCAGTAAGATCCAGATAATACCCATCCATTTTTTTAGTTGATTCATCATGCAAGATTTAGGTTAATCAGGATTCAATCGGAGGATCAATTTTATTTTGAAGATACACTGTACCAATGATCAGGCTTACAGCAGCAATAATAATCGGATACATCAGACCCACCAGCAGGTCGTTGGTATAAATGGTGGTGAGCAATGTGGCAATGAAAGGCGTGAGCCCACCAAACACACCGTTACCGATATGGTAGGGCAGCGACATGGAAGTATACCTGATTTTTGTGGGGAACAATTCCACCAAAAATGCAGCTATCGGGCCATATACCATGGTTACATACAAAATCATGATGAACACGATTCCGGTCATTTTCCAGTAATCGTTGCTGCCCAGTATTTTGGCGGTTTTAACTGCAGGTTTTGTCATCTGCAGCTGTCCTGCTTTGTACAGGGTGTCTACTGTTGTTTCTGTTACCTGCATTCCATTTTCATACTTGCGGATGACGGCAACGGTTCTGAGCGTGTCGGATGTGGTGAGTACATGTCTTTCCGATTTCACCATTTTTTGGTCTACGAGTTCTGTGGAATTGGCCGGATCGGAAATTTTCAGCAACTGACCAAACAGGGTATGGTAAGAAATGATGGCCAGGAACATGCCCCCCAGCATGATCCACTTGCGTCCTATTTTATCGCTCCAGTGTCCGAACACCACAAAAAATGGTGTGCCCAGTAAAATAGCCCAGATCAATATGGTGCGGGACTGATCAAAATCAATTTTACAAACATTCTCAATAAAAGACTGCGCATAGAATTGTCCGGTGTACCATACCACTCCCTGCCCCATAGTGGCTCCAAACAGCGCCAGTAAAACCATTTTTAAATTGGTTTTATGGCCAAAGCTCTCTTTAATAGGATTCACGGCGGTTTTACCCGATTTTTTCAGCTCGGTAAACAGCGGCGATTCCTTCATTTTTAAACGGATGTAAATGGAAACACCTACCAGTAATACAGATACAATGAACGGAATGCGCCATCCCCATTCATTGAACTTGCTGATGGATTTTGCCGGATCTGCATCCAGCGAATGCCTGGTCAGCAGAATCACCCCCAGTGAAACAAATAAGCCCAGTGTGGCGGTGGTCTGAATCCAGGAAGTATAATAACCCCTTTTATGTTCAGGAGCATGTTCTGCAACATAGGTGGCTGCACCCCCATATTCTCCTCCCAGGGCAAGGCCCTGTAAGAGGCGAAGAATCAATACAATGATCGGGGCTGCAAATCCGATGCTTTCGTAGCCCGGAACCAGACCTATGGCAAATGTTGATCCACCCATGATTACAAGGGTCAGCAGGAAGGTATGTTTCCTGCCGATCAGGTCGCCCAGTCTGCCAAAGAAGAGGGCACCAAAGGGCCTTACAATAAAGCCTGCCGCAAAAGTAGCCAGCGTGGAAAGCAGGGCGGCAGTTGGATTGGTTTTGGGAAAAAACTGGCTGGCTATAACCGTGGCAAGGCTTCCGAAAATGTAAAAGTCGTACCATTCTATCAGTGTACCCATCGAAGAAGCGGCAATCACCCTTCTTAGTGTTTTATTTTCTATCATTGGCATAAATGAAGTTTCAACTTACGCCAATTGGAGCAGATCGCCAAGCAAGTAATCCCGTATATTTATATCCGAAAAAATTTGCCATGAGCTATCCATATCAGATCAAGAGCTTTGAAGAATACAAAGCAGCTTACCAGAAGAGTATTGAAGACCCTGCGGGTTTCTGGGAAGACATTGCCAATCATTTTACCTGGAAAAAAAAATGGGCCTCCAAAGAAGATGTACTTCGCTGGAATTTCAAAGAGCCCAAAGTTGAATGGTTCAAGGGTGCCAAGATGAATATCACCGAGAACTGTTTAGACAGGCACCTGGCCGAACGCGGCAATCAGCCTGCATTGATCTGGGAAGCGAATGATCCGGAATATCCCAGCAGGATACTGACTTATAAAAAGCTGCACGAGAAAGTTTGCCAGTTTGCACATGTATTAAAAAACAACGGTGTGCAGAAAGGGGATCGTGTTTGTATTTATATGGGAATGATTCCCCGCCTGGCCATTGCAGTACTGGCCTGTGCCAGGATTGGTGCGGTACACAGCGTTATTTTCGGAGGCTTCTCCGCGCAGAGCATTGCAGACAGGCTGGAAGATGCCCAGGCTACTTTTATAATTACCTGCGACGGAGCATACAGAGGCGCCAAAGACATTCCATTGAAGAGTGTGATTGATGATGCGTTGATCGGAAATAAAACCGTTAAGAAAGTAATTGTTGCTACCAGAACCAGAACGGCTGTTTCCATGATCAAGGGGAGAGATGTATGGTGGGAAGATGAAGTGCAGCATATCGAAGACAAAGGCATCACCTATATTGAAGCAGAGGAAATGGATGCGGAAGATCCATTGTTTATTCTGTATACCTCCGGTAGTACCGGCAAGCCCAAAGGAGTGGTGCATACCTGTGGCGGATACATGATTTATGCCAACTACACTTTTGTGAATGTGTTCCAGTACCAGCCCGGACAGATTCATTTCTGCACGGCAGATATCGGCTGGATCACAGGTCACAGTTATATTGTATATGGTCCGTTGAGCGCCGGCGCCACCACCCTCATGTTTGAAGGGGTTCCAACTTTTCCGGATGCCGGAAGATTCTGGGATATCGTAGATAAATTCAAAGTAAATATTTTATACACGGCACCAACAGCCATCCGGAGCCTGATGGGCTTTGGCCTTGGGCCATTGCAGGGAAAAGATCTTTCTTCTCTGAAAGTGCTGGGTACCGTTGGTGAACCTATTAATGAGGAAGCATGGCATTGGTATGATGAAAATGTAGGCAAGGGTAAATGTCCGATTGTGGATACCTGGTGGCAAACAGAAACCGGGGCCTGTCTTATTAGTAATATGGCGGGCATTACTCCGGCGAAACCAAGTTGGGCAACCCTGCCAATGCCTGGTGTGCAAATGGTGCTGGTAGATGAAAATGGAAAAGAAGTGGAAGGAGAGGCTGGCCAGACCGTTTCTGGTAACCTCTGCATCAAAGCGCCATGGCCGGGAATATTGAGAACAACCTGGGGAGATCATGAACGTTGCCGCACCAATTATTTTGCCACATACGAAAACATGTATTTTACCGGGGATGGCGCACTGCGCGATAAAGACGGTAATTACCGGATCACCGGCAGGGTGGATGATGTATTGAATGTGAGCGGTCACCGCATTGGTACAGCCGAAGTGGAGAACGCCATCAACATGCACGCTGGTGTGGTGGAAAGTGCTGTGGTAGGTTATCCGCACGAAGTAAAAGGGCAGGGTATCTACGCATATATTATTTACCAGGGATCGCATGCACAGAACACGCATGGTTCCGGAGACCTGGTGCGGAAAGATATTCTGCAAACTGTAACAAGAATGATCGGCGCTATTGCAAAGCCGGATAAGATCCAGTTTGTAAGTGGTTTGCCTAAAACAAGAAGCGGTAAGATCATGCGACGGATTTTGCGGAAGATTGCCGAAGGAGAAACGGAGAACTTAGGAGATACTTCAACACTGCTGGACCCAGCAGTAGTGGATGAAATCCTCAATGGAAGAATTTGATTCTGAACAAAGTTGTACGATAACAAAAACGCTTGTTGACCATGAAATCAACAAGCGTTTTATATTTAATTAAAGTCGCAGATTTCCAGCGACCTATTGATTGTTTCTCAACGCTATACCATTCCTGCTGTTGTTCTGCACACCGTTTTCTACGGAAACAACACCATTCACCAATACATACTTAAATCCGGTGCTGTATTGATGGGGCTGGTCGTAGGTAGATAAATCGTTCACTGTTTTTTCGTTGAAGATTACCAGGTCGGCAGCAAATCCTTCGCGCAGCAGGCCCCTGTTGTGCAGATTAAATTTCTGGGCAGGCAGGGAAGTCATTCTGCGAATGGCTTCTTCCAGTGAAATTACTTTTTCTTCGCGCACGTATTTACCCAGTACCCTGGCATTGGTGCCATAACCACGCGGATGCGGATTGCCTGATCCAAATACACGGATGCTGGCATCGCTGGCAAACATATTGAAAGGATAGCGCATGATATTTTTTACATCCTCATCGCTCATGCCATGGAAAATCATGCCAGCACCGCCAAGTTCCATCATCTGAAGAATGGTTTCGGCTTCCTCTTTCACTTTGTGTTTTTTTCCCCGCATCAGGTTCACTTCTTCAATGCTCTTTCCGTTGTAGGAACTGTCTGGTTTAAAACTGGCTACCACCGGGTAACTGAAATGCGGTAGCCCTCTTTTTTTAAGATTCTTCAGCATTACGTCAATCACCTGTTTGCGGATCTCCGGATTCGCCAGCCTGGCTTTAATAGAGTCCTGTCCGTCTGCCAGCACCCAGTCTGGCAGGAGGGTACTCAACGAAGTACTGCTGGCAGTATAGGGGTATTGGTCGATGGTTACATCCAGTCCTTCTTCTCTGGCTTTGATGATCATTGGTACAGTTTCTCTGCTTCTTCCCCAGTTCTGCTGTCCGCTTAATTTAAAATGAGAAATTTCCACGGGTATCCGGGCTTCTCTTCCAATGGTCAGCGCTTCTTCAATGGCTTTTACCACGCTGTCTCCCTCGGAACGCATATGGCTGGCGTATACGCCATTGTATTGAGCGGTCACTTTTGCCAGGCGCACTACTTCGGGTGTTTTGGAATAAGTTCCCGGAATATAAATGAGGCCGGTAGACATGCCTACTGCGCCGTCTTTCATGGCCTGTTCTACAATGGATTCCATATGCTGCATTTCTGCTTCGTCGGGATCGCGGTTGGCAGATCCCATCGCAGCCTTGCGCACATCGTTGTGCCCGATCAGTGCGGCCACATTAACGGCCGGCCGCAGGCTGTCGATCATGCGGAGGTAGCCACCCAGGTTCACTTCGGAAATACCGCAGTTCCCCGTTACTACGGAGGTAACCCCATCGTAGATAAAATTAGACGCCAGCGGATTTTTCTTTTCATCTCCCTCAATATGTGTGTGCACATCAATAAAACCGGGCGCTACGATCAGTCCGCCTGCATCAATAATTTTACCTGCCTGCCAGTTGTCCAGGCGACCAATTTTTACAATTTTACCTGCTCGTACGGCCACATCTCCAATGAACCAGGAATTACCGGTTCCATCAATAATTTTTCCGTTTTTGATGAGTACATCAGCCTGCTGGGCATGTAGGGGCTGGTTGAAGGTAATGCTTAGGGTAAGCAGTAGAAATGTGCAGAAAGCTAATTTCATAGTTGGGGTTTGTTGTAATGAAATTAGCGGTTTTAGTGGGAATGTTAATTGGCTTTTTTGTCGTAATAGGCTGGTAGTTTAACCAGGCTTCTGCATCTATTGTATGCAGCTATCTTGAAGAGATGGCGAATAGGCGGAAAGGATATTAAAGCCAACTTAAAAAGCAGGTTATTTCGCTGATTTCTTTATATTGTGTAATTGTTGTTTGTGTCACCACTCCCCGAAAGTTATTCTGTTGAAACTGCAATGTTTATCCTAAACGGATAAGGCATTGGCTTACCCCATTGATAGTGGGACTGAGATGGCGTGAGCATGGATGGATCTAGTTCTGTAGTGTTCCCTGGATAGTTTTGGGAAAGAAGTAGAATCGAAAAATGTAGAATGTATAATGCGGTTCATTGCGCAATAACAATGTAAAAAGTATAACTGTATTGACGGTACTACAATACAAAAGGTATAACAGTAACACATTGATAATTAGTGCTCAATTTTTAAGGATAAAATATTTAGTAGCGTATATTTAAGTGTTAGCGGCAAGCTTATGAGACCAACCGTTTCCATATTGTTAGGTTCAGGATTTTCAATTCCTGAAGAACTTCCAGGGGTTAGACAACTCAATCAACGACTTTCGAAAATAGACGAAAGTGAAATTCTTATTCATTCAGACCAGCGAGCAATATTTTTAAATGGACAAGAAGATTTAAATCGTTGGAGTAGATGGGATGAAAGAATATTCATGCAAGAGTTTCTCGAATTTTATAATGTAGAGGTATTAAAAGATGGCGAAACATTTCACTATGAGACTTTTTATGATTTCTACTCCGGCTATTTACATAGTAATGAGAATAAGGAACTAATTGAGAAATGTTACAAAGCTTTTAATGACAAACATTTTAAAGGAGGTGACGACAACCGAGATTGTTATAATAGAGTGTCCGACTTTAATCGAAGTTTCAACCAACTTTTAGCATCACAACTTCATAAATCAAAATATTTTGAAGATGTTAGCTACGGAAATTATCCTCCTTATGACCCATTCATTGGATTTCTAAGGGAGTTATTAAAAACCAGTGACGTTAAAGTCCATACTCTAAATCATGATTTATTTTTTGACTTTATGGGGCATCATCATGTTGATTTGTGGCAACACTTTTCTGATGGTTATAAACTTGAAGGCTCTCCATTTTATGGTACTGTTTCATATGACTTCAACCAAAACACGAAACTGCCTGTAGTTACAAAAACCTATCATGTAAAGCTTGAGCATTTTATTGATAAGTTTGACACACCATTATGTTTATTTAAACTTCATGGCAGCGTTTTTAATACTATTGTCTATACACCGGAACCAGACCAGAAAAGAATACGCCTTAAAGATAATTATGCAGTTTCACAATTTGTGATGGAAATTAATGACCCAATGACAGGTGAACCTTGCTTCAGAAGTCTTTGGGATGAAGTTGCTCCTGATTTTCTAAGTGGGACGACAAACAAAACGAGGTTTTATACTGGGGACCCTTATTATTCAAATCTCTTTAAGCATTTTGAAAAAAATCTAACTGCATCTGAATTACTTGTCGTTATCGGATATGGTTTTCAGGACAGTGGCATTAACAAGTACCTTGAAAAATATTATCTTTTAAACGGCAGACACATGATTGTAATTGACCCATACAAACCAAAAACAGAATTGATTGACAAGTATAAAGCAAATTACATTCCGAAATGCGTGACGCAAGTTCCCTACCAAGAGTATTTGAGCTTGATTCCTGACAAATTAAAAGAAGCAACAGCATAACGGAAAAAGCCAGCCGGTAATATTGCATTGGCATTATGGCGGCTGAGGGAACGCGGGAACCCAGCAGCAACAAGAAATCAGCTTTGGTTCCAGCTTGACGTTATAAATTTAGCCGTAGAATAAATCATCGGCTTTTGTACCTTTAATCAGCAACAGTTCCCGGCTGACGGATCGCGGAATTCCGCCACGACGCCAATGCGGGAACGTTGTGTGCTATTATACCGACCGTCCCCAAACTGACAACTCAGATTGGGGATGGCTGAGCGGTCGAAAGCAGCGGTCTTATAAACCGTAGACTGTAAAAGGTCCGGGGGTTCGAATCCCTCTCCCTCCACTGTGAGGGATAACATTTCTGTTATCCCTCTTTTTTTGATATATAAGATATCCTTTTTCCTCCATTTTACTGGCATTATGAGAAAATATCTCCATCATTGTAGGTGTTCGATATATACCCTCTTGGTAGTATAAGTTGCCATCGAACACCATGTTTACAAATTGACGTTTTTGCAAAACATCTAATTTTGTATATACATGCCTGATATCACTCATTAAATCCAAGTTATTATCTAGAACTTCAAAAGCTTTACCTTGGTTTGTACTGAATCTTTCTATTGATGCAGTAAGTGTTAAGATATGATCACTATAGGTAGAATACCATCTTTCGTAAGTGTCTTTATTTATTTCATCTTTAAACCATTTTTCTTCTACCTTATTTAATCTGTGCTGTACTTCGTCAAGTTCGTGCCTTTTGTCTGCAACTTTTTTCTTGTTTGCTTTTACTTCCTGTTCAATTGAAGCATAAGATCCAGCTCTTATTTCCTTAATTTTCCCTTCAGGAACACTCATGAGGTTGCAGGCATTTAAAAACTGCTCATGTGCTTTTACAGCACTTATGTTGTTATGTTTCGAATGCTTACATTTATAATAGTAAAAATATTTTCCAGATTTACCACGAGAGGGTGCGCCTGTCAGAGGAGTTCCGCAGTGGCATTTTACAACGCCTCTCAGCGGTATTTCCTCGTCTACAGTTACTTTTACCTTATCAACCTTTTTCATTTTGGATTGTACCATTGTCCATGTTGTCTTATCAACTATCGGTTCATGAATAGCTGGAAAAAGGCCTCCCGGCAGATCCTTGAAAGGTTCAACTCTGACAAGTCCTGCATAAACAGGATTTGCCAGCACGCGGTCAATAGCCATGTTGCCTTTTCTGTCAAATCCAGCTCCGTACGCAATTTCCTTGATTTTATATAATGGCACATCACGTAGGAACATATCATAAATATTTCTTACCACTTTGGCTTCTATTTCATTTACTTCAAGATGTCGCTGTTTTCCTTCTCCAATCTTGCTGTAGCCAAAAGGTTTTTCTCTGGTAAGGAAGCGGCCTTCTTTAGCACGGGCAGTGTAAAGCCCGCCACGCACTTTTATACTTCTGTTGATATTATCCTCTTCAGCAAGTAACAATTGTAACCCTGCCCTGAAAAAGCTTCCCGGCGTGTCATAATCAAAAACAATCCCTTCAGTCACGCTGATAATCTGAATACTATATTTTTTTTGGAACTGCTTTACCATATTCATCGCTTCTCCAGCGTCCCTGCTGAAACGGTCAAGCTGATCTACAAGGAGATAATCTACAGATTTATAATGTTTCGCAATAAATGTCTGCAGTTTTATAAAATCCGGACGATCAAAAGTCTTGGCACTTTTCCCTCTGTCGATAAAGGTATCTACCAATTGTATATTATTATACTGCAGGTATTGATCAGTATATAATTCCTGTCTTT
Source organism: Sediminibacterium sp. (assembly GCA_016786865.1). Classification (GTDB taxonomy): domain Bacteria; phylum Bacteroidota; class Bacteroidia; order Chitinophagales; family Chitinophagaceae; genus Sediminibacterium. The sequence continues at coordinate 191,318 of JAEUVE010000007.1, forward strand.
CAATAGAGCCGTTACTTTGTCCCAACTGGCTAAACCTTAAATATCTAATCGCCCTCTTCATATAATTCTTTTAATGTTAATGACACCATAATTTCAATCATGAAATTTACGAATTTTTGTTCTTTTTCTCTTTCTAAATCTTCATAATTTTTTGATATAATATCATCATTTTCAAACTGTTCACCCTCTAAATTTTCCATATCAAATATTATTAAACTTAATTAAGACACCGCATTTCTCACAGCATCAAAACGAATTTAAAATACAATGATGTATTTCCTCTTTTTTTTTCTTTTTATAGAACAATGTGACTGCATTTGGCTTAGTTAAAAGTTTAAAACACTGGAAATATTTATTTTTTAAGATGCTTTAATTCAAATTCCTCTGTGAGCTGTATTATCTTTTTAGATAAAACAGCTAATTCGATTGTCTGCTTTTCCAGTTTGTACAAATATGCCGAAGCTTTCTTTTCGGAAAATTTTTGATATAGAATCTTGACAACCTGATTGTAATTTACCCCGACAGCCCTAAACTGGCTGTAAAAAGAGGTCAGGCGCATATAATAATCTATTGTAGCTTTATCGATCTTTACTGTTTTTATCCCTTTTTGAAAAACGCACGCCGTAATAAAGTGCGCCATTACATGCATTCCTGAAGTCTCAAAAAGAGTCAGGAATCGTGCATTTTCTTCCTCAGTAAGACTGATGGAATAGCGGTGAACGGCGGGATCAATTTTAGGAGGTCTGCCTCCTTTATGTGGGTTCTTTTTTTCTTCATTTTCCATGACTTCAATTACTTAAATACCAATATATCTTATAATCAGCACTTACACTCCAATTAGAAAGTACTTGGAAGTGTTTGGAAGTATTTGGCTTATTTGCTCCTAACACAGTCTTAAACTATTAGGATTGGGCATGCACGGTCAAGTAGAGCCATCAGAAGACACATTAAAAGAGCAGGCCTTTTTCAGAATTAATTTTCTGAAAAACATGAAATTATGCTCTACAAAGAAACAGTTACCCAGGAGATGTGGGAACTTCTCCAAAGACTTATGAAAGATGAAAAATTGAAAGAACATGTGCTGGTCGGAGGTACGGCGCTAGCCTTACGATTAGGACACCGCTTATCGGTAGATATAGATCTTTTTACAACAAAAGATTTTGATTCGAAGATGATGCTCAAATATCTGCATGATACTTACGGTGTAAATCAAAACGAAAGCAAGGTCTTCCCTAACACAGTTCTTACCTACATCGATAATATAAAAGTCGATATTGTTACACACAATTACCCTCTTCTAAATTCAGTAGAAACAACTGAAGGAGTCCGCATGATTTCCAATGAAGACATTGGAGCAATGAAACTCCATGCAATTCATCAGAGCGGTGACAGATACAAGGATTTTGTCGATATGTACTTTATGCTTGAACAAGAGCCCTTAAAGTTCTATCTTCAAGCCTATCAGAGAAAATATGATAAAGACCCGTATTGGGCTTCAATAGGTCTTAATACATATGACAAGATTACCACCTTTGAAGGCGTAGATGTGCTGAAAGAAAAAGAGCAGAACTGGAAAAACATCCAAAAACGGCTGGAGCTGGCAGTAAAAAATCCTCTATATAAATTTAAATCAGAGACCCAAGATTTACCAATTAACCCCAATAAAAATAGAGGTTTTCGCAGGTAATTCAGCAAAAAATGCTTATATTTGATACTAACCTTATTAAAAAATAATGAAGCCATCAGCTAAACATATACCTAATCTTCACCCTAAATTCTTCTGGGATTTTAGATTCGACAGTATTGACTGGGACGGGGGATATAAAATGGTAATTGCCCGTATTGTTGAGCGCGGGGGTCAGGATCAAATTGACGAGATCGTCCGCTTTTATGGTCGTGAAAAAGTAATTAAGGCTGTCCGTGAAGAGATTTACTTTCTGCCCAACTATGCAATTGAAGATGCCCTTAAATTCTTTCCCGAACTCAAAAAGGAAGAAATGTACTGCTACCTCAACCGCAAGGATAAACCCTACCACTGGATTTAATCCTACCTCTTAAATTTATTAAACACGAGATTCTTTTTACTCTAAGTTCAAGTAATAAGTGCAATTTTTTGTTGTAGCACTTGATTAGGGGTTAAGTAATTAAATTTTCTAACTGGTCTATCATTTAATAATTGTTCAACACGTTTTACTTGATAATCTGTCACCACACTAAAGTCAATCTTTTTGGGGAAAAACCTTCTGATCTGTCCGATTCTGTTTTCAACCGTTCCCTTATCTTGACTGGTATAAGGTCTGGTGAAATAAGTATCAACATTCAACGCTTCTGCAACTTCGGTATGATTAGCAAATCCCAG
>JAEUVE010000018.1 GCA_016786865.1 Sediminibacterium sp.
CCAAGGGTATACCGAGAAAAACAAAACCAGTCTAATGGGCTTCTTTTCGCTTCGGCTTCGCCTACGCTACAATCAGCCCATTAGCATTAAAAGAAAAAATATTATACATTTAATGCGTACTCAAAATGGGGAGCCTTCACATGTTTCTTTTTTGATTTCTTTTGCCATAAAGGTTTATTTTTTTGGCTACTGCTAACGTTCTGGGCTTTGCGAAGGGCGGGGGGCTTCTGCTGGCTTGGCCACTAAAGCCCCGATTGGTTAAAGCCAAATTACAGAAGCTTGGTCAGAAATCCAACAGTTGGTGGGCCGGGCTTTGTCGCCGCCTTTTGCAAAGCCACTTGTTAGCTGCTGCCTTACTGCTCGTTCGGAGTTCAACTGTTTGAGGTTCGCACAAAAGTTTAGTAGAAGTGTTTGCCATTTTGGCTATGAAACTATTGACGTCCAGTTGTTATAGAAGTCGCTGCCAATTCCTTTCCACCAGTATCGTGTCTGTCCATCTTTTGAATTTATCCAACCATTTTGAATTTCTTTTTCCCTTGGTTCAATGAAACCTCCGTCAATCGGTTCAATAGATTGAAGTGTTGCGATTACATCATCATCCCACCTGTCAAACAAAACATTCTCGTAGTCAATAGGCTGTCCAGCAGGTGTAGCCTTTCTTTCCTTGTCTTCTGCATCAAGCCACGGTCTTATATAACCCACTATAATGCATTTCCCTTTAAACAAGGAAATCATATTGTTAATATGTGTGTCAGAGAAACTGTAACCAACTAAAACAAGCAAGTCGGAATTTAAAATGTCGTTTTGAAGTGAATAATAAAATTGTAAATATGGATTGAATTTCATTCGTTCTAACTTGTGATAACCTGTAATAATTGGAGTTGCAATTAAAGGTTCTCTATTCATTCCGTATAAAGATGATTGTGTATAGCTCAAATAGTTAACTGGAGTTTTTTGCTTTCTCATTTGGTTAGCATTTAAATCATTTTTCCATAGAATACTTCCGTGCAAATTATAGTGGCTATCCATATCATATTGCTTCATTACTTTTTCCGATTCAAAATTTCCATTTTCGTCAAACCCATCATAAAAGTCAAGATATTTATTTAACCAAGTGTCATAATTTAAAGTGTAAAATCTTCGTGTGAACTTTGATTCAGGTAAATGCCTTTTAAGAAATTCCGTTTCAAATTTTCGCATGCCAATATTCTTACTGTCAGAATTAAATGTTTTAAGCTCGGCAATAATTGCATCAATAAAATAAGAGTAAATCGTTCTGACAATTTGATTTAGTGATTCAATTTTCGTTGCTGAAATGAGGGCTTTTAAATCTTTACTGATAACATCTTTTAAAATTAGAAAAGATGGTTTTACTCCTTTTGACTTTGATAAGTTCTTTAGAATAGAAGGGGTTTTCTTAGCTATTTCGGGTTTGTTGTATGATGTCAAATGTGAATAAAGTTCCTCTAATAAATGAATGAGTGTTTCAAAATTTACAATTGATAAGTCGCAATCATTTTTAGTTCTTCTTGTGTAGTGATGGCAAAGTTTTCTATAAAAATATTCACCTGGCGTTTTTCCGTCAATGCTAAACTTTGGAATATCTAACTCTCTTAATTTCTTTGTCAGGTGTGCAGTAGAAGGTCCACCGAAGTCGGGTGGTAATGTAAAACCTGCACCTGTTAGAATTGTCACTTTACTTTTCATTGTCGTATTTTTACCAGTCAGTTTCTTGCAGAATATTTCAAGCTAGCACTGCCCCAAACGGTTGCAGCTAACTTAAAATAAGCCTACTAGCAGTACTTCTTCCCATGCTCACGCCACCTCAGTCCCATATGGGATAAGTCAATACACCACACTTGAGTACAGGCATTGCACTAACAGTAAGAATATTGGGGGGGATAGATGAAATAATTCTACAATATAAAAATTTGTACGAATTAACCAATTAAAATATATGATAGGGTGGATAAGATGTGGGAGAGAACAGGACTGTCGGCTCCACTTCGTTGCGCCGACTTCGGGAGGGGGGCGTACCCGAAGACAAGAAAAAGTCCTTGCTTGCTTCGCAAGCCGGGGATTTTTCTGTCCGCTCCCCAAAGCAAGCTTCGGTCGCGGCCATAAAAAAATCCCGCACTATGTGCAGGACTTTTTCTTGTCTTCGTGCCCAGAACAGGAATCGAACCTGCACTACCTTGCGATAACCAGATTTTGAGTCTAGCGCGTCTACCAGTTCCGCCATCTGGGCTTTTACGGGCTGCAATATTAATTCATGATCTCATATCAGCCAAATAAAACTAAGCCAACTATTGGAGCCCCTGGACTATCCGATCCAGGTATTTCTTCTGGTAGTAATAGTTTTTTACTTGCAACAACTCTTTTTCGGTATCAGCACCTTCCTGATAATTTGCCATAATTGCTTCAACAGGTTCATATATGTTGTTTTGTAGGGTTTGTATTGCGGTTTCCAGTGCTGCTCGGGCTGCTGCATCTTCCTTGTCCAGTTCCATCACCTGCTCGTTCAGTTCCATTACTTCCATCAGAAAGTCGGGGGGGAGCTGGAATTTTTCTTCTTCGGCTATTAATCCATGCAGTTGAAGTATGTATTTTATTGTGGCTTCCTCCGATTGAAATACTTTGTAGGCATGGTTTACCTGTGCCGATTTTTCCAACACTTCCTGCTGCTGTGCGGCGTCTGTTCCGCCAAAAAAATCGGGGTGGTATTTCCGGCTCAACGCATAGTATTGCTTTTTTACCTGCTCCTGATCGGGTCGGAAACTTACCGGTATTTCATATAGTTCAAAGTAATTCATATCTGCAAATAAGTGGCTAAGTTAAAGGGTATTCTGAGGGGCTTCTGCCCCCGATTGCTTATCTTGCGCAAAACTACGATAATGCTTGTTATAGGACTGATAAGAGAGGGTAAAATTCCTGCTGATAATCGTGTAGCGCTAACGCCCGCTCAATGCAAGTTTCTTACGAAAAACTTTGCGGATATTAAGATCGTTGTTCAGCCTTCTGCTACCAGGAGCTATAAAGACAGTGAGTATGCGCATGCCGGGGTTCAGCTGTCGGAGAACCTGGATGATTGCAACCTCCTGCTGGGTATTAAAGAAGTGCCCGTGAACCAACTGATTCCAAATAAACGCTATATGTTCTTCTCCCATACCAAAAAAATGCAGCCCTACAACCAGGGACTGATGCGGACCATGGTGGAGAAAAATATTACCCTGATCGATTATGAGTGTCTGGAGCACAAAGATGGCCAGCGCATCATTGGTTTTGGCTTCTTCGCCGGCATTGTGGGTGCGCACAACGGCATCATGGCCTATGGTAATAAAACCGGTGAATTCCACCTGCAGCGGGTGCACAAGGCCAAAGACTACCGTGAACTGATCCACAGCTATTTTGGTCTTAAATTGCCCCCGGTTAAAATTGCCGTTACCGGTAGTGGGAGGGTGGCGCATGGTATCCTCGAAATTATGAACCTTATGGATGCCCAGGAAGTGGAGCCGGAAGACTACCTGGCCAAAGAATTTGAATATCCAGTTTATGTGCAGCTCAAAGGAGCCGATCTCTATCGGCATAAAGAAACCGGCAAATATTCCCGGGAACATTTTCACGAGCATGCCGATGAATATGATTGCCTGTTCCCCAACTATTGTTCCCAAACCGATATCCTGATGAACGGAATTTACTGGAGCCCCGAAATGCCGCGCCTCTTCAGCATGGACATGCTGCAAAGCCCCGATTTCCGCATCAAGACCATTGCCGATATTACCGACGATAAATATGGAAGCGTGCCTTGTAATCTGGGCGATTCTACCATCAATGATCCGGTATATGGGGTTAATAAACAAACGGGTGAAAAAACAGCTCCCTATATTGATGGCAGCATCGATATCATGGCTGTTGGGAACCTGCCCAATGAATTGCCCCGCGATGCCAGCCGCTTCTTTGGGGAACAACTGATCAAATACATTCTGAACGATATCCGCAAGGGTGGTTCTGAACTGATCGATAAAGCTACGATTCTAAACAAGGGTCAGCTTACTCCTTATTTCGATTACCTGGCCGAATACGCCGGTACAAAATAGTTTGTTGCAATTGGCGGCTGATTAATGTTTCAGCCGCTATTTCAGCAAGGCTTTTACCTCGTTGAGTTTCATCAACGCTTCTACCGGTGTAAGCTGGTTGATGTCGATGGCATTCAGCTTGCTCCTGATTTCCTCAAAGGTTTGGGAATGTGCATCAAAGATCGATAGCTGCATCTGCGGCATGCCAACCTGTTTCAGGGCTGCTGCTGTATTGCTTCCTTCCCTGCCGTCTTCCTTTACATGCTGCTGTTCCAGTTGCTTCAGTATTTCATTGGCCCGGTTGATGAGTGCGGGCGGCATTCCTGCCATGCGTGCTACCTGTATACCAAAACTGTGCGTGCTTCCGCCTGGCGCCATTTTACGAAGGAAAATGATCTTATTGCCGATTTCCTTGTGGGTAATATGATAGTTCCTTACCTGCTCCAGTCGCTCTTCCAGTTCGTTCAGTTCATGGTAATGCGTTGCAAACAGGGTCTTAGGTTTGAAGCTGCTGTTGTGGATGAATTCCACCATGCTCCAGGCAATGGAAATGCCATCGTAGGTGGCTGTTCCGCGGCCGATTTCATCCAGCAATATCAGGCTGCGGGCGCTCATATTGTTGATGATGCTGGCGGTTTCATTCATCTCTACCATAAACGTAGATTCTCCTCCGCTCAGGTTATCGGATGCGCCTACCCGCGTAAATATCTTATCGGTTAGCGGTACCCTTGCTGCCGTGGCCGGTACAAAACTGCCCATATGGGCCATCAGGGTAATGATGGCGGTCTGGCGCAGCAAAGCGCTTTTACCACTCATATTCGGGCCCGTAAGAATAATTACTTGCTGGCTGTAAGGATCCAGTTGAATATCGTTGGATACATAGGTTTCATCGGCTCCAAGGTTTCTTTCGATCACCGGATGTCTTCCTTCGGTGATTGAAAGTTCCAGCCCTTCGTGCAGCTCCGGTTTTTTATAACCGAACTGTAGTGCATTTTCGGCAAAACAGTTCAGGCAATCGGTAGTAGCCAATACCTGGCCGTTTACCTGTACCGGGGCTATGTATTGCTGCAGATCCAGCAGAAGTTGGTTGTATCGTTCTGTTTCGATGTTCAGGATCTTGTCTTCCGCCCCCGTGATCTTTTCCTCGTATTCTTTCAACTCCGGGGTAATGTATCGTTCTGCACTGGTAAGGGTTTGTTTTCTGATCCAGTCGGCCGGTACTTTGCTTTTATGCGAGTTGGTTACTTCCAGGTAATAGCCAAAGACGTTGTTGAAACTGATTTTAAGCGAATGGATGCCGGTTCGCTCGGCTTCACGCTGCTGTATATTGATCAGGTATTCTTTTCCTCCGGTGGCAATCTTTCTCAACTGATCCAGTTCCTCATCCACACCCTCGCGTATGATGCCGCCCTTGTTCACCATCACTGGCGGAGCATCCACGATTTCTTTGTTTATGCGCTCCACAATTGCAGCGCATCCATCCAGCATGCCGGATAGTTTTTGCAGGTATTGATTGCCGGTACCTTCAAGCCAGGTTTTGATCTGTGCGGTTTGTTCCAATCCTTTGGCCAGTTGTACCACTTCACGGGGATTGATTTTACGTAGCGGAATTTTACTTACAATACGCTCCACATCGCCGCAGGCTTTGATGGCCTGTGCAAGCTGATTACGCAGGTCTGCCTGCAGGATCAGGTATTCTACCGCATGAAGCCGTTCATTGATCTTCTGCAGATCGCGCAATGGAAATACCAGCCATCTTTTCAGCATTCTTGCACCCATCGGACTAACCGTATGGTCCAGTACCTGCAGTAAACTGATGTGCTGTTCCGACCCGGTGGGCAGGAGTTCCAGGTTGCGGATGGTGAAACGATCCATCCATAAAAAGTCTTCGCGCTCGATCCGCTGAATTGAGGTAATATGTTGCAGGTTGGGATGTTCTGTTTCTTTCAGGTAGTACAGAATAGCTCCTGCTGCAATGATGGATTCGGTTTGTCCTTCTATGCCAAACCCTTTCAGGGAGTGGGTCTGAAAATGTTTCAGCAGGCGCTCTGTGGCGGAAGCCTCTTCAAAAATCCAGCTCTCCATAGTATAGGTGTAAAACCGGCTTCCATGGTTTTCCTTGAAATGTTTTTGGTAACTGCGCTGGAAAATAACTTCTGCTGGTTGCAGGCTCTGCAACAATTTATCTATGTACTCTTCGTTGCCCTGTGCTACAAAAAATTCTCCTGTAGATATATCGAGAAGGGCAATACCGGTTTGTTGTTCTGTAAAATGGATGGCGGCTAAAAAGTTGTTGCTTTTGTATTCCAGTAATTTATCGTTGGTGGCTACACCAGGGGTTACCATTTCCGTAACACCCCGCTTCACAATCCCTTTTACGGTTTTGGGATCTTCCAGCTGGTCGCAGATGGCTACCCGGTAACCGGCTTTTACCAGTTTGTGCAGGTAGGTATCCAGTGAGTGGTGAGGAAATCCCGCCAGTTCGCTTGATGCTGCTGCGCCATTGTTTCTTTTGGTGAGCGTAATGCCCAATACCCTGGAGGCGATTACTGCATCCTCCCCGAATGTTTCATAAAAATCACCCACCCTGAACAACAAAACAGCATCGGGGTATTTTTGTTTAATAGCCCGATGCTGCTGCATTAATGGTGTATCGTTTCCGCTTTTTGCCATGGCGACAAATATAACGATGCTCTGCAAGCGTTATAAGGCCGGGTGGCGATATGTGGAAAAGTAACTGCTCTTACCTTGGATTGGCCGGTCTGGGTTGCGGCATGGCTTTTCTGGGCAGTTTCTCATCCCGCTGTGCGGCGTGGTATACAAACGACGCTACAATGGTTGCCATCTGTTTCAGGTCGTCTTCGATCAAATGATCGTACACATCCATATTGCTGTGGTGGGTACGGGTATCGTATTCAATAGGATCCTGTATGAACTGAAATCCGGGCAGCCCTACTGCATCAAATGCCTGGTGATCGGTACCGCCGGTATTATTGATGGTAACAGTGGTTGCATCCAGGTCCTGAAACGGAGCCAGCCATTGCTTAAATATATTTCTGCAGGCTTCATTGCCCTGCAGATATATGCCGCGGATTTTTCCGGTTCCGTTGTCGATGTTGAAATAGCTGGAAAATTTTTCGTGTGCCGCTGTGGTTTGCATGGTTGCGGGATCTGCAAAGGTTTTCTTTACATATCCCCTGGAGCCCAGTAAGCCCTGCTCTTCGCCACTCCACAAGCCAATCCGGATGGTTCTTTTCGGTTCTATGCCCAGTTTTTTGATGATCCGCATGGCTTCGAGCATTACTGCAGAACCGGATGCATTGTCGGTAGCGCCGGTTCCTGCCTGCCAGGAATCCAGGTGGGCGCCAATCATTACGATTTCATTTTTCAGTACCGGATCTGTTCCGGGAATTTCTGCGATTACATTGTACCCCTTCAGGTCCTTGGTATAGAATTTTGTTTTTACATCCACATCCATTTTTACGGGTGCACCCGCTTTGGCCATACGTAAAATGGAATTGAAATCTTCGATACCCACTGCAATATCGAGGAAGTTTTCCGGATCGGTTCCCTTGTAGGCACCGCCTCCCTGCGCAAATACGGTTCCGTCGTGGCTCCTTACGCCACCGGAACTCAGCAGGGCTACTGCGCCCTCCGCTTTGGCCATGGCTTTCAGCAGATTGCCCATCCGCTGTGCGGCCATCCGCTGCTGCATCATCTGCTGTTGCTGTGCGCGTTGTTGTTCGGGGCTTGCAGTAGGAGCAGGGGCCATTTTTGCATCAGCCATTTTCTGCAATTCTTCTGCCGTAAATCTTACGGCATCTGCCTTAAAGCTTTGTTTATAGGCAGTTGTCTGATCCAGCAAAATGATCTTTCCTTTCAGCTTGCCCGCGTATTGTTGCAGTTCTACACTGTCTTTTGCATTGATCACTACCACTCCTGCGGACTGCAATCCCTTTGTTCCACTGGTCCATGTTTTGGGATACGCCATAATGGGCTTGTAATAGGGGGCGGTGATGGCCAGGTAACTTTTTTCCAGCTCCCATCCTTTGCCAAATTCGCCCCATGGATCCAGTACGCCATTGGTAATGCCCCATTGGCCCAGGCTGTTGATGGCATAGTTGGCGGCCCTGGTAAATCCGGGTGAATTGGTGAGGCGGTTGCCGCTCATGTCGGTGAGGTTGAAAGCGATCTCCATTACTTTGGAGTGCTCCAGTCCTTCCTTGCGGATTTTTTGTACCATCTGCTGGTCGATGTTTTCCTGCTGCGCAAAAGACAGCAAGGGGCCGGCCATGGCCAGCACGAGGGTGTAGCGTTTGATGTTTCTCATATTCGTTTAGTTGAAGTTTGGCTGAGCCATCAAAATAAGTTTTTTAGAAAGGAACGGGATAAAGATTATATGAGTGGATGGATTTACCTTTGCGCAATGCGTAAGTGGAACATGGAAGAACTGGGCCGGAAATCGGTAGAAGCCTTTAAACAGGCAGGTAAAACACCTTTGGTGCTGGTGCTGGATAATATCCGCAGCATGCACAATGTGGGCAGTATTTTCCGTTCGGCAGATGCTTTTCTGATCGAATCCATTTATCTCTGCGGCTATACGCCGCGTCCGCCGCACCGAGACATTAATAAAACCGCTCTGGGCGCTACCGAAACGGTTGCCTGGAAATATGCCGATACCACCGAAGCTGCTTTGAATGAACTGAAAAAAGAGGGTTATGTAATTTACGCGGTTGAACAGGCCGAGGGCAGCATTTCCCTGGATCAGTTCAGCCTGCGGGATGCCAAAACGGCCCTGGTGCTGGGTAATGAAGTGGAGGGAGTTTCGGAAGATGCACTGGCGCTCTGTGATGGCTGTATCGAGATTCCGCAGATGGGTACGAAGCATTCGCTGAATGTATCTGTTGCTGCCGGCATTGTTTTATGGAAGGCCGCGGAAGGCTTGTTGAAATCCAAACAATAACATGTAAAATCCGTATCGTTTTGAGTACCATTAAGAATTACTTTAGTCTGGTGAAATTTTCACATACCATTTTTGCAATGCCTTTTGCAATGATTGGTTTTTTTATAGCCATTCCGCAGGTGCCTGCAGCCGGAGTGGATGCTGCGGCTTCCTCCATGAGCGCTCTGGTAGAACCGGTTATCCTGCGAAAGCTCCTGCTGGTGCTGGTTTGTATGGTTACAGCCCGAAATGCAGCCATGGGTTTTAACCGTTACCTCGATCGTCATTTTGATGCCAAAAATCCGCGTACGGCAATCCGGGAAATTCCTGCCGGTATTCTCTCCGCAGAAAGCGCTTTGCTGTTTGTGATCCTGAACTGCCTTGCTTTTATTGTGGCTACATTCTTCATCAACAGCATTTGTTTCTTTCTGTCGCCGGTGGCCTTATTTGTGATTCTTTTTTACAGCTTCACCAAAAGATTCACGCCGCTCTGCCACCTGGTACTGGGGCTGGGTCTCTCGCTGGCGCCCATTGGCGCTTACCTGGCAGTTACCGGAGTTTTTGCCTGGTTGCCGATCTTATTTTCCTTTGCCGTTATCTTCTGGGTGAGCGGCTTCGATATCATTTATGCCTTACAGGATGTGGAGTTTGATCAGTCGCAGCAGCTGTATTCCATTCCCACTGCTTTTGGTAAAGCAGGTGCTTTGCGCATTTCTGAATTGCTGCACCTTTTCAGCGCTGTTTGTGTGGTGCTTGCAGGGTTCGTGGGCTATTTTCACTGGATTTACTGGATCGGTGTAGCCGTATTCATTGGCATGCTGATTTACCAGCACCTGCTGGTGAAACCCAACGACCTCAGCAGGGTGAACCTGGCTTTCATGACGGCCAATGGTATTGCCAGTGTGGTTTTTGGTGTGATCGTGATCGGTTCCCTATTTTTACATTTTGGCTGGTAGTATATCTTCAAAAATCCCTTCAATCAGGTGGCTAGAATTATTTGTATAGACTATGGTGGTAAAAGAACAGGACTGGCTGTTACTGATCCGTTAAAGATCATTGCCACTGCATTAACTACCATTCCTTCCAAAGAGCTGATTTCTTTTTTACAGGACTATTGCAAAAGAGAACCGGTTGAACTGATCCTGATTGGTGAACCCCTCGATCTGAATGATGCAGCCACGCACGCTACGCCGTTGGTACATGCTGCCATTAAACAATTAACCAAAGCTTTTCCGGATATTCCCATTCAGAAAGTAGACGAACGCTATACGTCCAAAATGGCGGTGCGGGCCATGGTGGAGATGGGCATGAAGAAGAAAGACCGCAGAGAAAAAGGGAATGTAGACCAGATTGCCGCCACCATTATGCTGCAGGAGTACCTGCAGTCTGTACAATAGCCTTTTGCCGGTTGCCCGTTTCGGGGTACTTTTGCATTAACTCAAGTTGAATTAAGCATGATTTTACCAATTGTTGCCTATGGTGCGCCTGTTCTGAGAAAAGTGGCTGCGCCGATTGATGCAGATTATCCCAACCTGGCCAGGTTGTTGGAAGATATGTGGGAAACCATGTATTCCAGTAATGGGGTAGGGCTGGCCGCACCACAGATCAACCGCGATATCCGGATTTTTGTGGTAGACAGCCTGCAGATTTTTGAGAATATGGATGAGGAGGAGAAACTGGAATTTCCTGCAGACAAGGGCATCAAGAGAGCATTTATCAATGCGGAAATCGTTGCTACCGAAGGAAAGGAATGGGCCTACAATGAGGGCTGTCTGAGCATTCCCAAAATACGCGAAGATGTAATGCGTCCCGAAACCGTTACGCTGGCCTATTGCGACGAAAACTTTGTGGCCCATACGGAAACTTTTACCGGTATTACTGCCAGGGTAATTTTGCATGAGTACGACCATATTGAAGGAAAATTATTCATTGATTACCTGAAACCGCTGCGCAAGAAAATGCTGCAAAGCAAATTGAACGACATCAGTAAGGGCAAGATCAGGGTAGACTATAAAATGAGTTTTGCCAAATGATGAAGTACTCCTTTCTATTGCTCTTTTTACTGGCAGGTACCAAAATCATGGCACAGGATACTACTGTGATCATCGACGAAAAAAGATTTACCCTCGCGGAAGTGGTGGTGAGAAATAATTTCGACTACAAGGCCTTGCTGGAGCGCATCAAGGAAGATACTACTTTTTACAAGGCATTCCGCAATCTCCGCATTCTTGGTTTTACTTCTTTCAACGACATCAAAATGCTCGATAAAAAGGGATCGGTGAAAGCTTCGCTCTACAGTAAGACCCGCCAGAACAGGCACCATGGCTGCAGAACGATGGATGTGCTGGAAGAGCAGGTGACCGGCGACTTTTACGATTCAAAGAAAGGGTACAACTATACCACCCCCGAATTGTACGCCAGCCTGTTTTTTACCAAAGACAGTGTTTGCGGCGAGAACAATATTGTTCGGGGTAAAACCAGAACCCTCTCCGATAAAAAAGGAATTGAAAAACACAAGGAGCAGCTGAAAATGTTGTTCTTTAATCCGGGTAAGAAGATTCCGGGCATTCCTTTTATCGGCAACAAACTGGATCTCTACGACGACCGTGCACACAAACTCTACGATTACCGGTTGGATATTGAAGAATACAAGGGGGCACTTTGTTATGTTTTTTCTATCACGCCTAAAGAAGATCTCGGTGCTCTCAAAAATGACCAGGTGGTGGTAGACCAGATGGTAACCCGTTTCGACATGAAGTCGATGGAAGTGCTCAACCGCCAGTATGCCCTGAGTTACAAGGCCGGTGTATACGATTTTGAAGTGAGCATGGATGTGGAAATGACCCGCGTGGCCGACCTGCTGGTTCCCAAGATTCTTCGCTACAAAGGCAACTGGGATGTGATTTTCAAGAAAAGGGAACGGGCCATTTTCACCGCTACCTTATTCGATTTCAGAAGATAATTACAGAAAGGCTTATACAACAAAAAGCACCCGGTTGGGTGCTTTTTGCATAAGGCAGGACTAAAACATTATAAACCCAGTTTTCTGCCTTGTAGGGTACGGGTTTTCTTATCGCTTTTATTTACATCGGTCAATTTTACAACAAGGCGAACATCGGCTACGCTGTTGCTTCCTCCGCAGGCGGCTTTGTAAATGCCTTTATCGTATGGCACTTCCACGGTTCCGTTGTCCCAGTTGTTACCGGCTACTACATATTTATCTTCGCCCTCTGCAGGAACAAACAAAAAGGAGTTCCCGGATTCAAAGCTTACCCGAACGCCGTTCAGGTCTGCTGATTCAATAATCCCGGGTGTATAGGCGGGGATTACAATTTCGTTGATCAGTTTGCCATTGATGAAACGCACGGTGCCGGAAGCTACTTCTGCCTTGGCACTGTCGAGTGCGCGGGTAAGAACCAGTTTCTGGTCTATATAAAATTGTACGCGCCTTACATCTACATTGTATGCAGCAAGCTTCATCTGCAGCTCCCTGGAAAAGGGCACATATTGGCTCTTGTCTATAGCTCCGGTAGTAGAAGGGGCTGAATAGGCGTTGTTGGCATCGGGGTTATTTTGCGGTGCACTGCTTCTTAAATATCCCTTTGAACTAGAGGAGTACTTGCCGCCCGAGCAGGCAGTTAAGAGAAGGGTTCCCATCAGTACGATGCCTGTTAGTAAACGAGACATAGTGTAATTATTTTTTGGTACAGATAAAATATGGGTAAACAAACTGCGTTTAGTACAGTATACTCCCAGCTCATTTGAACAAGTGCTTGCAGGGCCGGATATGCTGTTTTTAGGGTGCATTTTGTTTACGGATATTGTTAGGGGACCTTAAAATTCGTTATTTTTTTGGTGATTCTTCCATTTTATCTGTGGTGGTTCCGTTGAGTTTGCTTCTCCATTATTTAAGTTTAATTTTAGTTTATATCAATTAATCGATTCATAATCAATTAATTGATTTCTGTATTTTATGTCAGATATTTTTTTATCTCTTTCAGAATTTTTTTGAAAAATCCCTACAAGTTGGTAGGTGGAAATATCCATTATTTACATTATATCTGCCTGCCAGTTAGCAGTGTCGGTATTTTCCGAATGCTTTCAAACGTTAAAAAACACCGTTTACGAGTACTTGCCGTATTGCTTCTTTCTCTGGGGCTGCTTTTCTTTACGACCGGAACTAGCATTACTTTTTTATGTGTGAACGTTTAATTGATCGACTATACCAGTATCTCACCGAGAAGGGCATCAGCGCCTATGCTTTTGAACATACCTGTGGTTTATCCAACGGGTACCTGGGGAAGCAATACAAGGGCAAGGGATCCGTGGGGTCCGCTGTATTAGAGAAAATCAGGCTATGTTATCCCGACCTGGATGTGCACTGGCTGGTTACCGGAGAAGGGGCTATGAGCAGCCTGAGTATGGAGCTGATTCGCGCTTATCAAAAACAGATCAGGCAACTTGAACTGCTCGTGGCCGACAGGGATTCCATCATTGAGCGCTTACAGCAATGCCTGCAGGAAGAACATGAACCCTGATACATAAAAAAGAAGAGCCCATAAGAGCTCTTCTTTCAAGGAATAGGGTATCATCAATTATACGTAAGCGGAAACCGGCTCGCAGGTGCAGATCAGGTTTCTGTCTCCATGGGTATTGTTGACCCTGGCTACACTTGGCCAGAACTTGTTGGCGGCTACATACGGCAGCGGGAATGCTGCGGTTGTTCTGCTGTAAGCGTGGTTCCATTCATTGGCACAAACCTCAGCCTGCGTATGTGGTGCATTTTTCAGCGCGTTGTCTGCCTTGTCTGCTTCTCCTGCTTCGATGGCTTTGATTTCATGATAGATGGCGATCAGAGCATCGCAGAAACGATCCAGTTCACCCTGATCTTCGCTCTCTGTTGGCTCGATCATGATGGTGCCCGGTACAGGGAAACTCATGGTTGGCGCATGGAAACCATAATCGATCAGGCGCTTTGCCACATCTTCCGCTTCTATACCGGCTGTTTGTTTAAACGGACGCAGGTCTACAATGAACTCGTGGGCGCAGGTGCCGTTCTTTCCGGTATATAAAATTTGGTAGTACTTCTCCAGTCTTGCTTTCATGTAGTTGGCATTCAGGATGGCATATTCTGTTGCCTTGCGAATACCTTCTGCTCCCAACATTTTAATGTAGGCATAGCTGATCAGCAAAATGCTTGCAGAACCAAACGGTGCAGCACTTACTGCATCCTTGTTTTTGTCGTAGCCGGTGATATGGCCGGGCAGGAACGGTGCCAGCAGATCATTCACGCAGATAGGGCCCATGCCGGGACCACCTCCGCCATGCGGAATAGCAAATGTTTTGTGCAGATTCAGGTGACATACATCTGCTCCGATCATACCTGGGCTGGTTAATCCTACCTGTGCATTCATGTTGGCGCCATCCATGTACACCAGGCCTCCGTTGGCATGAATGATGGCACAGATGTCTTTGATGGTTTCTTCGAACACACCGTGGGTAGAAGGATAGGTTACCATCAATGCACCCAGGTTGTCCTTGTATTGTTCTGCCTTGGCTTTCAGGTCGGCTACATCAATATTTCCGGCCTCATCACATTTCACTACCACCACTTTAAAGCCGGCCATAACAGCGCTGGCAGGATTGGTTCCATGTGCACTGATCGGAATCAGTACAATATTTCTGTGGTCGTCTTTGCGGCTCTTGTGATAATTGCGGATAGTAAGCAGTCCGGCATATTCGCCCTGTGCACCACTGTTGGGCTGGAGGCTGCAGGCGCTGAATCCGGTAATGGCACAAAGGAATTGATTCAGTTCTTTGATAATCTGTTGGTATCCTGCAGTCTGACTGGAAGGTACAAACGGATGTACGGCTGCAAACTCAGGCCAGCTCACCGGAATCATTTCTGTTGCGGCATTCAGCTTCATGGTACAGCTTCCGAGGCTGATCATGCTGGTGTTCAGCGACAGGTCTTTGTTTTCCAGTTGCTTGATGTAACGCATCATCAGGCTCTCACTGTGATAGGTATTGAACACCGGATGGGTCAGGTAACTGCTTGTTCTGCTCAGCCCTGCAGGTATGGCTGTTGCACCTACTGTTGCTGCAGTGATTTTTTTACCTGCGCTCTTGCCTGTAGCTGCTTCAAAAATGGATACTATGTTATTGGCGTCTTCGATGCTGGTGGTTTCATCGATGCTGATGCCGATGCTGCCATCTTCAAAATACCGGAAATTGTGCTGATGCTGTTCTGCTGTTGCTTTCACTTTAGCGGTATCTGCACCTGCTATATGCAGGGTATCGAAGTAATGTGCATTGCTTTGTTTCAGGCCCAGTGCAGTAAGTGCTTTGGCTACAGCAACGGTGGTTTGGTGCACGATGGATGCAATGTTTTTTAATCCTTCTGCGCCATGGTATACGGCATACATGGCCGCCATGTTCGCCAGCAGGGCCTGTGCCGTACAGATATTGGAAGTGGCTTTTTCGCGTTTAATATGCTGCTCCCTGGTTTGTAATGCCATCCGCAGTGCACGGTTTCCTTTTGAATCGATGCTCACCCCGATCAGTCTTCCGGGCATGCCTCTTTTGAAATCGTCTGTTGTGGCAAAATAAGCCGCATGTGGTCCGCCAAATCCCATTGGTACACCAAATCTTTGTGCGGAACCTACTGCTACGTCTGCTCCCAGTTCTCCGGGAGGGGTTAACAGTGTCAGCGAAAGGATATCTGCAGCCATGATTACATAGGCGGATGCTGCGTGTACCTGCTCAATAAATCCGCGGTAATCTTCCACAGATCCGTTATTGGATGGGTATTGTACAATGGCTCCGAAATAAGTATCATCGATGGTGGCTGTGGCATAGTTGCCGGTTACCAGTTCTATACCAATCGGTTCTGCCCTGGTGGCCAGTACCTGTTTGGTTTGTGGGAACAACTGCTCGTCTACAAACAGTTTTGGTTTGGTTATGGTGTCGGCTTTGTTGGCATGGTGAAACAACATGGCCATTGCTTCTGCCGCTGCTGTTGCTTCATCCAGGAGGGAAGCGTTTGCAATTGGCAAACCGGTAAGGTCTGCGATCATAGTCTGGAAATTCAACAGGCTCTCCAGTCTTCCCTGAGAAATTTCTGCCTGGTAGGGCGTATATTGGGTATACCATCCCGGATTCTCAAAAATATTTCTGAGAATCACGCTGGGGGTAATGGTTCCGTAATATCCTTGTCCGATATAGTTTTTGAACAATTGATTTTTGGACGCAATCTCCCTGAGTTTGGTCAGGTATTCAAACTCACTGATGGGGGCGGGAACATCCAGCGCCGATTTGATCCGGATACTATCGGGAACTGTTTTGCTGATCAGTGATTCAATCTCGTTTTCGTTGATGGTTTTCAGCATTTCAGCCAGTTCCTTTGCGTTAGGACCAATGTGCCGCTGCTGAAACCGGCTGGATTGTTGTTCAAATAAATTCATATTCGGATCAATTTTTAGAATCGCAAAGGTACAATGATCCCGCAGGATTTTTTTTCTGTTTTGTTAACAGTGGGGGATAGCATGTTGTTTGAATTACCTACCTTAGCGGTTAACCGGTGAACCAGCTTCATTACCGGCCTGTGTACCTGTAACACTTTAAGCCTTCACGTGGAAGATCTACAACTCTTGGAAAATTGGGAAAAGAAAAGCGCTGAGCACCAGAAGCTGTACAAAAACTGGCTCAGCAGGGTCAATAAGAACAAAGTGCTGAAACAGCTGCCCGAATTGCACGAAGCGGCATTTGAAAAAATTGATTGCCTCACCTGCGCCAATTGCTGCAAAAATTATTCTCCCCGGTTCAAAACCCCGGATATCAAACGCATCAGCAAATACCTCGGCATGAAGGAAGGTGTTTTCATCGAAACCTATCTGAACCTCGATTCCGACGGCGATTATGTGGTGCGCTCCACGCCCTGCCCGTTCCTGGGAGCAGACAATTACTGTTCCATCTACGATCACAGGCCTTCCGACTGTCAGCGGTTTCCGTATACAGACGAAGATGTGTTGATTAAAAGGCCGCAGATTACCCTAAAAAATTCCACATTCTGTCCGGCCGTGTATTATGTGCTGGAGAAGCTGATGGCCAATGGTTAGTATTCCATCTTTCTGAGCTTGGGGGCTTTAACCCAGGTGGCGGCTACTACCAGTAAAGTCATACATCCGCCAAATACCACAGAGGGAACTACCCCCAGCAATTTGGCTGCCATGCCGCTTTCGAACTGTCCCAGTTCATTGCTGCTGTTCACAAACATGGAGTTCACGCTCATGACCCTGCCGCGCATGTGATCGGGTGTGCGTACCTGTACAATGGTTCCGCGGATGATCATACTGATTCCATCAAGTATGCCACTCAGCACCAGCACGGCAAAAGAGAGCCAGAAAGATTTGGATAAGCCGAATATGATTACACATAGCCCGAAGCCGCCCACAGCATACAAGAGCTTTTTACCCTGTGCTGTTTTCAGCGGAAAGAAGGTCATGGTTACGATGATGATGATGGAACCAATGTCTGCTGCTGCGTTCAGCCAGCCGAATCCGATGGGGCCTACCTGCAGTATGTCTTTGGCAAATACGGGGATCATGGCTACCGCACCACCAAAGAATACTGCAAACAGATCCAGGGTTAACACGCCCAGCAATTCCTTGGTTTTGTACACATAATCCAATCCTTCTCGTACACTGGCCCAACCAGTTTTTTCTCCTTTCCTGTTCAGGGCAGGTTTGGGTTTGGTATGGTACATATTGATAAAACCTGCTGCGATCATGGCGCAGATGATGCCCAGCGAAGGGGTATTACCCAATACAGCAATCAGAAAGCCTACCGTAGCATGCCCTGTAACTGAAGCAGACAACCATATGCCCTGGTTCCAGGTAATGGCATTCTGCAAATGTTCCCTGGGCACAATGGATGCCACCATGGTACCAAACAGGGGGCCTGTAAATGAACGGATGATGCCGGTGATGAATATAACTACATAAATACTGAAGGCAATCCAGTGATTGCTCAATTGTGTTGCAGTGTATCGGGTAGACAGGAGGAGCAGCAACATCACACAGCCAATGTAAAAGCCTACCCCTTTCAGCAACAGTTTTCTTTTTTCACTGATATCGATCACATGTCCTGCATACAAAGCGAGTGATACGGCCGGAATTACTTCCGATAAGCCAATCAGTCCTATGGCAAAGGGGTCGTTGGTGAGCTCGTAGATCCACCATCCCACCAGGGTCCCCATCATCCTTAATCCCATGATGAACAGGAAGCGTCCGATCATCAGATACCGGTATTCCGGTATCCGCATTGCTGCAAATGGATCGGACTGAATAATTTGTTTACTCATGGAAGCGTAAAATAATGTTGCCCTTCTTCATAATCGTTTTCCAACGCATCCAGAATTACCTTCATGTGTGCTTCATTCCCGAGGAAATCGGCATTGCTGGCATCTACAAACAGGGTTTTGATATTGTGTTGTTTAATATAATGCGTATAGGTCTCCTGAATGTTAAACAGGTACTCGTCCGGAATAGACTGTTCAAAGGAACGGTTTCTTTTTTTGATGTTCTGCTGCAGCTTGCTCACCGGTGCATGCAGGTAAATGAGTATATCCGGGAATACCAGTTGCTGGTGGATGATATCGAACAGTTTCTGGTACAGCCGGAATTCTTCTTCGGGCAGGTTTACTTTGGCAAACAACAAACATTTGGTAAACAGGTAATCCGAAACAGTCACTGTTTGGAACATGTCTTTGGTATGGACCATTTCCTTGAGCTGTTTATATCGTTCTGCCATAAAAAACAACTCCAGCGGAAATGCATATTGTGCCGGATTCTCGTAAAACTTGGGTAAAAAGGGGTTTTCTGCAAACTCTTCCAGGATCAGTCTTGCGTTCAGTCGCTGCGAAAGCAGGTTGGCCAGTGTGGTTTTACCCGCGCCGATATTCCCCTCGATAGTGATAAATTGATGCTTCATGAATTCTTACTGGTCGGGTCAAAATTAACCGTAGCGGCCGCACTTACTGTAATTTTTTTTGCACATCGGAATCGTCGGTGCATTCGAGCAGCAATTCCTGCACGGTTTTATGCAAAACAGGATGCAGCAGGGAAGGAGCTATTTCCGCCAGCGGGGTAAGGGCAAAACGTCTTTGCGGTAATGCAGGATGGGGCAGGTTCAGGATAGGCCGCTCCATTATTACCTGATCGTAGAGCAAAATGTCCAGATCAATGATTCTCGGGCCGTAGCGGGCATCCCGGACCCTTCCCATAGCAGCTTCTATCTCCAGCAATTCACGCATCAGTTCCTCCGGGTTCAGGCTGGTTTCCACCGCTATGGCCTGGTTCAGAAATGCCGGCTGATCCAGCAATCCCCAGGGCGCAGTTTCGTACAAAGAAGAAAAGGCAATGATTTTACCGCAACTTTGTGCGATCCGTGCGTTGGCTTTTTGCAGGCTCGATGCGCGGTCCCCCAGATTGCTGCCAGTAAGTAAATAAGCTGTACCCATAAATTGGTGGTGTAAAAGGGTTCAAATATCTTTAATAATTGAATAGCTCCATCATGAAAGGATTTTTTAAAATTGTTTTAGCCACACTCTTTGCCCTGATCATCTTTACCGTTATTGGTATTTTCATACTCATTGGTCTTATTTCCAGCGCTTCCATGTCGGACAAGCCGGTGGTCGGTTCCCGTGCAGTACTTGTTTTGAACCTCAATAAAGAATTTAAAGAACAACATCAGGAACACATCTTCGATGCACTCATGGACGATTCAAGTGAAGACCTTCCTTCCTTGTACGAAACCATTCGCTTAATTCAGCATGCCCGTACTGATTCTTCCATCAAAGGGATTTATGTACAGTGTGGCAGCAATGCCAACGGTTATGCAGCCAGCGAAGAAATCAGGAATGCCCTCACCGATTTTAAAAAATCCGGAAAGTTTGTAGTTGCTTACGGAGAAGTGATTACACAAAACGCTTATTACATTGGTAGTGCAGCCGATGAAGTGTATTGCAATCCGCAGGGTGGCGTTGAATGGGCCGGTATGCATACCAGCCTGTATTTTATGAAGGGTACCCTCGATAAGCTCGATATTCAGCCGCAGATATTTTATGCGGGTAAATTCAAGAGCGCCACAGAGCCTTTAAGGGAAACGCAAATGACCGATGCAAACAAACTGCAAACCGGTGTATGGCTGGGTGAACTTTATAACAACCTGCTGAAAATAACGGCTGCTTCCAGAAAGAAAGACACGGCTTATCTGCGCAACCTTGCGGTAACCGGTGCCGTGCTTACCGCCAATGATGCGTTTAAATATGGTTTGGTGGACGGCCTCAAATACGACGATGAAGTAAAATCGATCCTGCTGAGAAAACTGAGGCAGGGAAATAAGGAGTCGATCAATTTTGTGAGCCTTGGTAATTATAAAGCTGCTTCGGATTATAAAAAATCCGGCAGTTCCAAAATTGCACTGGTTTATGCCGATGGCAGTATTGTTTCCGGTGAAGGCAGCAACGAAGAGATCGGCAGCGAAAAATTTAGGGATATCCTCCGTAAAATCAGGCTGGACGAAGATGTACGTGCCGTGGTATTTCGCGTGAATTCTCCCGGTGGAAGCGCCCTCGCCAGTGAAGTGATCTGGAGAGAAATCAGCCTGCTGCGTAAAGAGAAACCTGTGGTAGTGAGCATGGGTAATGTGGCTGCTTCCGGCGGGTATTATATTGCCTGCAATGCCGATTCTGTATTTGCCAATGCAAATACCATTACGGGTTCCATTGGAGTGTTTACCGTTATACCCAACATGCAGTCGTTCTTTAAAAATAAATTGGGTGTTACGTTCGACGGGGTTAAAACAGCACCTTACGCCGATATGGGTGGTATTGACCGACCGCTGACCGAACCCGAAAAAAGATTTGTACAGGCTTCTGTAGATACCATTTACCATGTATTTAAAACAAGGGTTGCTGCAGGAAGAAGGTTGAAGATGGATAAAGTAGACAGCCTGGCGCAGGGCAGGGTTTGGACCGGTGCTCATGCAAGAGAGAACCAATTGGTAGATCGTATCGGCAGTCTTCAGGATGCCGTGGAGTCTGCAGCCAAGATGGCTAAAGTGGGCAGCGATTACCGCCTGAGAACCTATCCGGAGCGCAAGAGCCTGCTGGAACAGCTCATGAGCAATTACAAAAAGACCATCAGCGACCGGCTGATCTCCGGCCAGTTCGGTACGGAAGAACTAAATGTGCTGAAAGAATTGAAACAGGTAAAAGAGATGAATGGGGTTCCGCAGGCCAGGTTGCCGTTCCTGCTTTCGGTTCATTGAATCTTTTAAATAGATTTGCAGCTTAATTTCTTGTTCATGCAAAAAGGGTACAGTCAGTTCACTGCCATGCTCGCCATTACCAGAGCCAGCCTACGGTCTATTTTACGAAGCCCTTCTGCAGTAGTTTTCAGCATTGCCTTTCCCATGGTATTTATCCTGGTATTTGGTTTTTTGGGCAATGGCGGTAAAGTATCTGTAAGCGTTGCTGTTGCTCCCGACAGCGATACGGCCAATCCGGTGTATGCCGCTTTGAAAAATATTTCCGGACTGAAGATTATCCGGAAAGATCGGCAGGTAGTAAAGGAGGAGCTGGAGAAAGGGCGGATCACGGCCTTGATCAGTATCCGGTCTTCGGGTCAGGCCAATGCTCCTTATACCATCAGCCTCACCAGTTCCGAGGCAGTTCAGCCGCAGAACATCGAAGTGCTTCAATCCATTTTGAACGCCGTGATTGCGGAGATCAACCGCAGCAACTATCCCAACAATCCAACCATTGCCCATATTAGCAAGGAAGTGAAGAAAGTACCTGGCAGGGCCTACCGCACCATCGATTTTATTCTGCCCGGCCAATTGGGTTTTTCGCTGCTCAGCTCTGGTGTGTTCGGCGTAGCCTTCCTCTTCTTTAACCTGCGCCAGCAATTGGTTCTGAAGCGTTTTTTTGCTACCCCGGTACAACGTCCTTATATCATTTTGGGAGAAGCCCTGAGCCGGGTGATTTTTCAGATGTTCACCGCCATTGTAATTATTGCAGTGGGCTATTTTGCCTTTCATTTTACCCTGGTGAACGGATTGGTCACTTTTCTGAACATTATGGTGCTTAGTTTTATTGCCCTGCTGCTTTTCATGGGTTTTGGCTTTATTGTAAGCAGTGTTGCCAAAACAGAAAGCACCATTCCGCCCTTTGCCAACCTGATTACCCTGCCTCAGTTTTTACTGGCAGGTACTTTTTTTCCGGTGGAATCTTTTCCGGGCTGGCTACAACCCATATGTAACATCATGCCGCTGACGCATTTCAACAATGCCATGCGGAACATTGCTTTTGAAGGAATGGGATTGTGGGATGCTTCCAAAGAACTGGGTGTGCTGGGTATCTGGATTGTGATTGTGTATGCAGTGGCTTTTAAAACCTTTAAATGGGAATAACTTATGCGTTTCATCAAGTTGGGTTTAATTAGTGTAGTGGTTTTGGTGTTGCTGGCATCTGCCTTTAGCCTGGTGATTCCATCCACCGTAATTGTTTCGCGTGCCGTAGACATCCGTTCCTACAAACAACCTGTATACCAGCTGGTCGGCAGCCTGGATCAATGGCATAACTGGGTAGAAGGAATGAACAGTGCTGCCGTAAAAGTATACAATGCCGATTCTGCCCAACTCGCCAAAACCACCGTGGTGGTGCAACAGCGTACAGACAGTACCATCATCAGCAAGTGGTCCAATCCCGGTTCCGCAGATCAGGTGAGCACCATCCGTCTGATTGCCGACAGTGCAAACAAAGTGGTGGTGGTTCAATGGCAGTTTGTACAACAGGTAAAATGGTATCCCTGGGAAAAAATCAGCTCCATGATGAACGATAAAATCATCGGTACCATGATCGAGAAAAACCTGGCTACCCTGAAGCAAAATGTTGAAGCAGGCAATACTTCCAATTAATCGGTACTACTTTCTATGAAATGAAGGTTTCTCCGGATACCCGCATATTTGGAGCGCTTCAACGGACTCTCCTTAAAAATTTGTTTGAATTGTACTTCGGTCATTTCTTCCCAGTCTGCATGCCGCAGGTTTAAAATTTCCGGTATGGGTGTAAAGCCCGGTTCCTGACTGGGTTTACTAAAGCGGTTCCATGGGCAAACATCCTGGCACACATCGCAGCCAAACATCCAGTTGCCAAAGCGTCCCTTCATATTATCGGGGATCAGTGCATCCTTGAGTTCTATGGTAAAATAGCTGATACACTTACTGCCGTTGATGACTTTATTCGGCTCAATGGCTTCGGTAGGGCAACTGCTGATGCATTTGTTGCAGGAACCACAATAGTCTTTTGCGTAGGGGTCATCATAGGTCAGTTCCAGGTCTACGATCAGGGTAGCAATGAAAAAAAACGATCCCTGTTGCTTGTGAATCAGGTTGCCGTTTTTGCCGATCCATCCCAGTCCGCTTCGCTGTGCCCAGCTTCGTTCCAGCACCGGTGCAGAATCCACAAATCCTCTGCCGCTGAACTGTCCGATATGGGTTTGTGCTTTGTGCATGAACTGCCGCAACTGATCCCGGATCAACTCGTGGTAATCCTTTCCCCATGCATATTTGGCAATGTTTGGCGTGCCGGGTTCTTGCGCTGCTGACGGAAAATAATTTTTCAGTAAGGTAATCACGGATCGGGCGCCCGGCACCAGTTTCTGCGGATCAATTCGCAGATCAAAATGGTTCTCCATGTATTGCATCTTTCCCTGCATTCCTTTTGCCAGCCAGTTTTCCAGCCGTCTGGCGTCCTCATCCAGCTGCACTGCTTTGGCAATACCACAGTGATCAAAGCCCAACTGCCGGGACAGTTGTTTCAGGTATTGGGAGTGCTGCTGTACGCGTAACATAGCTCAAAGGAAAAGAAATCTATTTACAATTGGCCACGATCTGGCGATCAATTGTTTTTTTGAGATCCAGGTACACGGCTCTTTTTTCTTCGTTCAGTAAGGATTTTACAAATACAATAGATGCATATCCGCGGCAAAGATCCAGCAGGGGCCAGGTGCCGAACAGTCCGGGGCAGGATACCACGGTGGCATTTCCTTTTTCATCGGTTTCCTGTATCCATTCGCCCATTCCATAGTTGTAGCCTTCGGCTGCCCTGGGTGCATACTTAATCATGGGTCCTGTGGTTTGCGGAGTATGCATCAATGCCACGGCGCTTTCGCTCAGGATTCTTTTTCCGTTGAAGACACCTTTGTTCAGGAGCATGCTCAGAAAATTCATGTAGTCGTTGGGGGTGGATACCGCACCTCCGGAGGGATTCACTGCATTCAGACTTGAAAAACTGGTATTCCTCATTTGCAGGGGGCGAAGCAGTTTTTCCTGCATCACCTGTTCAAATCCCTTTCGGCTTACGATCTCGGCAATTCTGCCGGCAATGTTTAACCCAATATTGCTGTACCGGAATTCCAGCCCGGGATTGGAAACAATTTCCTTGCTTGTGGCAAAATCGGCCACTTCCTCTTCCAGGCTATTGTACCTGCCCCGTTTCAGTATAGTCGCCAGCCGGATGGGTTCCGATTCAATGCCCGTTAAATGAGACAGGCATTGCCGGATGGTAATATATCCTTTGCTGTATTTGCTGTAAATGGGTAAGTATTTGCTTACCGGATCGTTGAGCGACAGCTTTCCTTCATCGGCCAGTACCAGGATCAGTGCAGCAGTCAGCCATTTGCTGCAACTGGCTACCTGCGCCTGTGTTTTGGGGGTGAATCCCCCTTCCGACCTGGTGTATACCACCTGCCCATTGTGGTATATCTGTACCACAAATGCTCCGCCCAATTCTTTTTTAACCGATTCGATTTTTTGGTCCAGTTCCGTGAAGTTGTATTGCGCCTGTGCCGGCTGAAAGTTTAGCAGGGAAAGCAACAGCAGACTGACGTTTGCGCAGAAAAGCCTGAATTTTAACGACATATTTACCGAATTTACGGGTTGGATTGTGATTTGATCGAAGAATAAAGTTAGGTCATTGTATACTTTTTATAAACGATCAACCACCCCTTTATGAATTTAAACAATTATACCATTAAAGCACAGGAAGTGATACAGGCTGCACAGCAGGTAGCTTACAGCAACAACAATCCTTCCATCGAAACAGAACACCTCCTGAAAGCACTGCTTTCCGACAAGGATTCTGCCATTGTTTTTCTGCTGAAGAAAAACAATGTGAACCCTGTTTTTGTAGAAACAAAGCTGGACGAGCTCCTCAATAAATTACCTAAGATTCAAAATGGCGAGCCTGCGCAGTCTGCCGGAAGAGAATTCAGCAATGCCTTGCTGAAAGCCAATTCCATTATCAAAACGTTCAAAGACGAGTTTGTAACTCCGGAACACCTGTTGATTGCATTGGTGCAACTGTCCGATTCCACGGCCCAATTGCTGAAGGCTGCAGGCCTTACAGAAAAAGGACTGGTTGTCGCCATCCGCGAATTGCGGAAGGGTGAAACCATTCAATCGCAGGCACAGGAAACACAACTAAATGTACTGAATAAATATGCCAAGAACCTGAATCAGATGGCCCGCGACGGTAAACTGGATCCGGTGATTGGACGCGACGAAGAAATCAGGAGAACCCTTCATATTTTAACCAGAAGGTCTAAGAACAACCCGATCCTGGTGGGTGAACCAGGTGTGGGTAAAACCGCCATTGTGGAAGGGCTGGCCATGCGTATTGTAAACGGAGACGTTCCGGAGAACCTGAAATCCAAAGTGATTTTTGCACTCGATATGGGACAGCTGATTGCAGGTGCCAAATACAAGGGTGAATTTGAAGAGCGATTGAAAGGTGTAGTGAAAGAAGTAACGGAGAGTGACGGGGAGATCATCCTGTTTATCGATGAAATTCATACACTGATTGGTGCCGGTGGTGGAGAGGGCGCTATGGATGCAGCCAATATATTGAAGCCTGCACTGGCAAGAGGTGAACTCCGGGCTATCGGTGCAACAACCCTGGGCGAATACCAGAAATATTTTGAAAAAGACAAAGCCCTGGAACGCCGTTTCCAGAAAGTCATCATCGATGAACCTTCTGTGGAAGATGCGATTTCCATTCTGCGTGGTTTGAAAGACCGGTACGAAACCCACCATCATGTAAGGATCAAAGACGAAGCCATTATTGCTGCGGTGGAATTATCCAACCGCTACATTACGGATCGTTTCCTTCCGGACAAAGCCATTGACCTGATCGACGAAAGCGCTGCCAAACTCCGTTTGGAAATGAACTCAATGCCCGAAGAATTGGATCGGCTGGAACGCCAGATCCGTCAGCTGGAAATTGAGCGGGAAGCCATCAAGCGCGAAAGCGACGAAGAAAAACTGAAAGAACTGAACATTGAAATCAGCAACCTGGCTGTGGAACGCGATACCTTAAAAGCAAAGTGGAAGCAGGAGAAGGAACTGGTGGAGAAAGTGCAGACTGCAAAAGCGGAAATTGAACAACTGAAATTACAGGCGGAACAGGCCGAAAGAAACGGGGAGTATGGTAAAGTGGCCGAGATTCGTTACGGTAAGGTAAAAGAGCAGGAAAACATCATTGCAGAAGTTACTGCACAGTTGCTCGAAAGCACCGAAAAAAGACTATTGAAAGAAGAAGTAGACGGAGAAGATATTGCGGAGAATGTAGCCAAAGCCACCGGTATTCCGGTTGCTAAAATGCTCCAGAGTGAACGCGAGAAATTGCTGAATCTCGAAGAGGAACTGCACCAGCGGGTAGTGGGTCAGGAAGAGGCCATTACAGCGGTTGCAGATGCCATCCGCAGAAGCCGTGCCGGTTTGCAGGATCCGAAGAAACCGATTGGTTCCTTTATTTTCCTGGGTACAACTGGTGTGGGTAAAACCGAGCTGGCCAAAGCCCTTGCTGAATATTTATTCGACGACGAGTCGATGATGACCCGTATAGATATGAGTGAATACCAGGAAAAACATACCGTGTCTCGTTTGGTAGGTGCGCCTCCCGGATATGTAGGATACGATGAAGGCGGACAGCTCACCGAAGCGGTGCGCCGGAAACCTTACAGCGTGGTATTGCTCGATGAAATTGAGAAAGCCCATCCGGATGTCTGGAACGTATTGTTGCAGGTGCTCGACGATGGTCGCTTAACCGATAACAAGGGTCGTGTAGTGAATTTTAAAAACACCATCATCATCATGACCAGCAACCTCGGAAGTCACCTGATTCAGGATGCTTTTGATGGCGTGGATGAATCTGGTCTGGAAGATGCTGCAGAAAAAGCAAAGGCAGATGTGATGAACCTTCTGCGTCAGACCATTCGCCCGGAATTTCTGAACAGGGTAGATGAAATCATCATGTTTAGTCCTTTGAACAAATCGCAGTTAAGGGGTATTGTGCAGATTCAGTTAAACGGATTGCAGAAACTGGTTGCAGAAAATGGTATTCAGATTCGTTTCAGCGACTATCTGATCGATTTTCTGATCGAGCAGGGATACGATCCGCAACTGGGAGCCAGACCGCTGAAAAGATTGATTCAAAAACAATTGGTGAATACATTAAGTAAAAAAATACTTTCTGGTGAAATTGACCGAAACAAGTCGGTGCTGATAGATGTTTTTGATGGGGTGATTGTTTTCAGAAATGAAGAGGCCTAAGTTTTTTTTCTTAAAAAATGCTTAACAGGCAACGCGTGGCATAATGCTTGCATCTTCTATTTAAGTGCACCGTTAAGTGGTGCGGATTCCCAAAACTATAGCATGGCAGGTATTGCCCCGGAAGGGGACTGGTATAGGCATGCTGTAAATTAAAAGAATTGAATGATAAGATCGCTACGCTAAAACCACAAAACCATGAAAAAAACAAACAACCTTTTATTGGTTACCGCCTTGCTTGCGTTTGTAACCTTTGTAGTGAGCGCCTGTTCCAAGAACAGCTCTGCCGAGAGCCCGCTCGGACAGCAAACAGTTTCTTTGTATCTGACCGATGCTCCGGTTGCCTATGACCAGGTGCTGATTGATATTAAATCGGTGAAAGTACTGGTAGATACCAGCAAAAACACCCGTAACAGCGATAGTTGTGATTTCAACAGAATGGGAGACGACGATCACAGAGGCCGTCCGAAACCTCCAGGTGATTCCATGTTGGTATGGCAAGACCTGAATGTCAGTGCCGGGGTATATGATATCCTGAAACTCAGAAACGGGGTAGATACTTTACTGGCTAATAAAACGGTGATCAATGGTAAAGTGCGTTTGATTAAAATTGAGTTTGGTACCAACAATACAGTTGTTGTAGACAGTGTAAGTTATCCATTGAATATTCCTGTAAATGCAGAAGGCTATGTGCTCATTAAGCTGAAAGGACATGAGATGGAAGAATACCTGCCCCGCAAGCACAGACTCTGGCTCGACTTTGATCTGGGCCGCTCCATTGTGAAAGAAAGAAATGGGGTTTATTACCTGAGACCTTTCTTCAGATATTTTGTGGAGAAGCAGTCTGCGAGCATTTCCGGTAAAATCATTCCGTTCAATGCAAGCCCGCTGGTGACCGTTTACGGCGAAGGGGATACAGCTTATGCAATTCCCAATCCGGATGGTCGCTTTAAGCTGCGCGGTCTGAAAGATGGTATTTATTCTGTAGAAATTAAAGGCCACAACGGTTATATCGGAAAAACAATTACCGGTGTAGTAGTTGCCAAGCCAAAAGAAACGGAGCTGGGGCCAATTACCCTGGTTAAATAGGTTTTTTTTATAGTTGATTTGCAGGGGCGGTTTTTACCGCCCCTTTTTGTATTTTTCCGCATGCAAAACAACCAATTCCTGTTATACGGTGCCAACGGCTACACCGGCAATCTGATTGCGAAGATGGCCGCTGATTACGGTCTTACTCCGGTTTTAGCCGGAAGAAATGAAAAAGCCCTGCAACAAATGGCGGCAAGTCTGCAACTGGAATACAGGGTAATTGATCTGGATCAGACCGAACTGCTGATTAATACCCTCCAAACATATGGATTGGTGCTGCATGCAGCAGGACCTTTTGCGCATACCGCTCAAAAGATGATGCAGGCCTGTATAGCGGCCAAAGCACATTACCTGGATATTACCGGGGAAATCGGGGTTTTTGAAATGGCCAAATCGATGGATGCTGCCGCAAAAGCAGCAGGCATCATGCTGATGTCGGGTACCGGATTTGATGTGGTACCTACAGATTGCATGGCTTTGTTTCTGAAACAGCAGATGCCGGATGCCCGGTTTCTGAAACTGGCATTCGCCACAGTTGGCGGTCAATTATCGCATGGTACAGCCATGACCATGGCAGAAGGAATGGGAGCCGGCGGCGCTGTTCGCGAGGAAGGACGGATTGTGAAAAAGCCGTTGGGGCATAAAGGCATGTGGGTTAATTTCGGAGCGAAGGATTTGTTTACGATGACCATTCCCTGGGGAGATATTTCAACGGCATACACCACTACCGGCATTCCGAATATTGAAACCTATACCGTTGTATCTCCGAAAGTGTTCAAATGGCTGAAATGGCAGGACTGGTTCAACTGGTTGCTCAGAACCGATTTTGCACGCAACTACTACCGAAAAAAAATCAACCGCAAGCCCTCGGGTCCGGATGATGCTGCAAGAGTCAGAGCCAAATCAATGGTATGGGGTGAGGTGGAAAACGCATCGGGGCAAAAAAGGGCTGCAAGACTTTCCGGTCCGGAAGGATATACCTTAACTGCCCACAGCAGCCTGATCATTACCGCTAAAATAATTTCAGGAAACTTTAAGCCCGGCTACCAGACACCAGCAGCCTGCTATGGGGCCGATCTGGTACTGGAAATACCGGGCGTTCGTCGTGAATTGCTGTAAAATTCTGTTTGAAAAAATGAATCTTTGCGCTTCGAAAATAAATTAACAACATGGCTTCAGGCAAAAAAGCAGCAATCGGATTCATCTTTGTTACCATCCTGATCGATGTGGTTGGATTCGGACTGATCATTCCAGTTATGCCCAACCTGATTGAAGAATTGCTGGGTAATAAAAGCGTGAGCCTTGCTTCCATGTACGGGGGATGGCTTGGGTTTGCCTATGCCATCATGCAATTTTTATTTGCACCCATCCTGGGAAACCTCAGCGATAAATATGGCCGAAGACCGGTGCTGTTGTTTTCGCTTTTCGGATTTGGTCTGGATTATCTCTTCCTTTGTTTTGCCCCTTCCATCTGGTGGCTTTTTGTCGGAAGATGCATTGCCGGTATTACCGGTGCAAGCTTTACTACCGCAACCGCCTATATTGCCGATATCAGTACTGCAGAAAACCGTGCACAAAATTTTGGTATGATCGGGGCTGCATTTGGCGTGGGCTTTATCATTGGTCCGATGCTGGGTGGCCTGTTGGGAGAGTTTGGTCCACGGATTCCCTTTTATGCGGCGGCAGGACTTGCGTTAACCAACTGGCTCTACGGATATTTTGTTTTACCCGAATCGCTCGATAAAAAACTCCGAAGACCTTTTGACTGGAGAAGGGCCAATCCCCTGGGTTCACTTTTACAATTACGTCGCTATCCGGCTGTGTCGGGTCTGGTGATTTCCCTTGTGCTGGTTTACCTGGCTTCTCATGCCGTTCAGAGCAACTGGAGTTTTTTTAACATAGAAAAGTTTCATTGGTCGCCTAAAATGATCGGTATCTCTCTCGGACTGGTGGGATTGCTGGTAGGAGTGGTACAGGGTGGTCTTATCCGGATAGTAAATCCTAAAATAGGAAATGAGAAAAGTGTTTACTACGGGCTGGCCTTGTATTCTATCGGGCTGTTCCTGTTTGCGTTTGCTTCTGAATCCTGGATGATGTTTGTTTTCCTGATTCCTTACTGCCTGGGCGGTATTGCAGGCCCTGCTCTACAATCCATTATTTCGGGTAATGTGCCGGCCAATGAACAAGGTGAACTGCAGGGTGCCCTGACCAGTTTAATCAGCGCTACCTCTATTGCAGGGCCGCTGATGATGACCAATCTCTTTGCCTATTTTACGGGGCCTGCTGCGCCATTTTATTTTCCGGGTGCTCCGTTTTTTCTGGGTGCTTTGCTGATGATGCTGAGTGTGGCAGGGGCCTATTGGGCATTGCATATCCGCGCAAAAAAACAATCCTTATAAGGAAGTGAGGCGTTCCAGAATATCTTTGATTGGTTTCTTTTCGGGGCGTAGTTTGAAGATTCCGGTAGTACCAATATCGCTGAGGTCTTTTTCGTCGTAATAAAAATCCTGGTTGATCTTGGAAATGGAGATCAGCGTCATTTTCTGGGAACGGGGCAGGTTCGGTGCTCTGAAAGCCCTGATGGCATAATCGGAGTATAAGGGTACGACTGTTTTATATTCATCAAATACAGCAAATACAACCGTGTTTTTATTGGTAAAGTTCAATGGGAGTATGGCAGTAAGATGACTGGTGCCGGAATTAAAGTAGGATTGTTTGGCTGCACAAACCCAATTCAATTTTTTCGAAACTATTTCATACCCGGTCTGATCCTGACCTCCCTGGCTGCTTCTGATAAAAGAACCTACCATCGATCCGTCTGTGGATTTGATCCAGGTAAATTCCGGATCTACTCCTGCAGGCGCAGGAATACCTTCTTTCCCGTTGTAGACCTGCATGGATGTTTTGGGACTGTTGTCCGGATCAATGTATTGAATCAGGTAGGCAACATCCGGTGCAAGCACCAGTTCCTGATTGTTCTGAAAAGCTTTCACAAAGAATGCTCCGGCGGATTCCAGCAGGGTATTGTAATACAATGTAGCCTGCATGGCTTTGATCATTTCTCCTTTGGTAAGCAGTTTGATCAGCTCAATTTTTACATCCCCGGTAACCGCTGCGCCATTGGCCCTAACGAAACTTCCCGGTTGAAAAATCAGGTCTACATTGCCGCCGAAATGCAGGGTGCCACCGGATTCGTTGTTGAAACTGGCGGTATAGGTTCTGGGTGAAATAGAATCGAAAAGGGCTTTCACCGGAGCATTGGCCGGCAGCAGCCGGGTCCAGATGGTATCGTTCAGCGCATTGGCCATGTTCAGCGTAGCATTGCCAGACAATTCTTTTTTGCAGGAACTGAATCCGGTAAAAAGAAAAAATGCTGCGATGATATGTTTGCTGATGCGTTGCATAGTATTGGGTAGATACGGCTTGTGTTGTGTTTGCTGCTTTATCGTTTATTCAGGTTAAATCTTAATCCCACCGATAATCCACCCACCGAAAAACGCTGTTTGTAAACAGATTCAGGGGTAGTGATATCGGAGAGATTATATCGCAGGTAAGGTTCTGCAAATACAGAAGTGTTGTAATTGATTCGTTTGGTGATGCTGATACCAGTGTACAGGCCCAGTCCTACATTGGTTTTGTATCCCACGCTACTGTTCTTGTCGATGGGTTGCGGTGAGAGGGTACTGTCTAACATGACCCCTTTATAGGAGGAACTGAGGTTCACTATCACGCCTGCATTTATGCCAATCTTCAGATCGTCGTTGCCAAACTGATAACCCAGCAGTACAGGAACATCTATGTGTTTGTACCGGTTGTGTACGGTATTGTATTTATTAACGGCCTGCTGCAATACACTGGTATCGATCACTGTAACCACGGTGCCATTTGCCAGGGTAATGTTCCTGACTGTGATCACGGTAGTGGTTTTGATTTCGTCTGATGTTTTATAGGTAAAGCTTTCGTTGATCTGTGCATATTGTAATCCTACCTTAACCTGGAAATGATCATTGAGCGGTTTTACAATTCTGAATCCTGCTGTAAAACCAACCCTGGCAGCCTCACTGCTGTCTTTGCGACTCATGAACTGCTGACTGGCAGTATTGCTGCTCACACTTTTAAATGCGAGGTCCGGAGATGCATATACTTCCAAGTCCCAGTCGGTATTGCGGATGTTTTTATCCGAAGGACAAAGAATGGTGTTCTTGATATTTCCGGTATGATTGCCGTAAGAAATACTTCTTTCTCCGGAAGCAAACAATCCGCCGCGTTGTAAGGGAATGATTGCTGCATTGGAACGGCTGGATGGTGCATAAAACAGGTCTTCGTCTCTGTTGTCTGCATATTGGTTGGCGGTTTCGGGTTCATTGGCGGTAACCTGCTGGCGGAACAGCCTGTTGATACGCCGCTTGCCGAATACCATTGTGTTTTCGGTAATAGCTGTTGACGCTTTGCCGGCATCAACTGCGGTGGCACTTGCCGCAGTTCCTGCGGTTGTATTCGGATCGGGTGAAGGATTGGACTGGTTATCGGGCTGCGTGGGTTGGTATCCGGGTGCAGCCGTTTCTGCAGCGTTGCTTCCGTTGCTGCGGGCCGGGCTTGCTTTGGTAGCATCCGCCGCCGCCTGGCGGTTGAGCCGGACTTCCCGGAAATACAGATAGGCCGATACCGTACCTGCAATGAAGAGCATCAGCAAAGAAGCAGCCATCATGGAGGTCCTGCGGGGCAGGAAGAAAATCCTTCTTTTCTTTTCCTCTTCAGGTTGAATGCGATTCCAGAGCTCCGGAGAAACAGGCATGCTCAGATCTCCCAGTTTTTCTTTGAAGAATGCGTCGAATGCTTCCTGTGGCTGGTTGATGGCAGGCACATGAATCTTCTCCCATAAACCGGCCGGTATGGCTGCAGAATAGTCTTTCAACTTTTCCCGGGTGATATGGTCAAATTGTTCATTGGTCATTTAAACGGCAATCTTTTGTAATTGCATAATCTGGTTCTGTAACATTTTTCTTGCCTTGACCAGCTGACTTCTGCTGGTACCTGGCTGTATATGGAGCATTTCTGCAATTTCTTCGTGGCTGTATCCTTCTATCACACTCAGGTTAAATACCAGCCTGTAACCTTCCGGCAACTGGCTGATCAGTTTGAGCAGGTCGGCCTCGCCCAGATGCATATAAGCATGCGGGTCTATTTGCGGATTGTGGGGGCTGTGGTCTTCAATTTCCCGGAAACTCATTTTCTTTCTTTCCAGATGGCGGATGGCGGTATTCACTACAATGCGCCTGATCCATCCCTCAAAAGAGCCTTCAAATTTGAACTGACCTATATATTGAAAAACTTTAATAAACGCGTCCTGAAGCATATCTTCCGCTTCCATATTGTCCTGGGCATACCGCATGGCTACCCCCATCATCTTTCCGGCGTATCGTTCAAACAACATACGCTGGCAGGATGCTTCCTGTCTGATACAGCCTTTAATCAGTTCGTGTTCCGTCACGAAGGGCTTTTTTTAGTTGATCAATAAGAAGACGCGGTAAGCTGCTTTTGCGTTGCCTGCATTCCACATTGGTTGCAAAAATACCCAAAATTGCTGTCGGGTGCAACGTCACGCTTGTATTCCCTTCTAAGCTTCTCAGATAGATAAAAACTGGTCGTGGATATAGTCTACCACGGATACCAGGCTACCCGTTTGACGGTAAACAGCCAGTTGCCGGTCGGCGCCGGTGCCCGTTTCGAATATCCGCCCTACATGGTTGATGATGTGCCGGCTTCCGAGTTCATCAACCACATCGTCTACAAAATCGAGGAGCTCATATATCAGCGATTTGGTATCTACCTCAATCTCTTTACCGAAGTCGATCAGTTTGCCATCGATACCGTACCTGCTGGCCCTCCATTTGTTTTCGTTGATCAGAGAGCGCTGGTACACCATGAAATTGAGGTTCTGGTGCCGCAATTTGTAGATCTTGGCACAGATCGCCTGAAACAGGGCTGCAATGGTCATGGTTTCGTTGATGGTCATGGGTACATCGCAGATCCGGAACTCCACTGTATTGAAGAAGGGGTGAACCCGGAGGTCCCACCAGATCTTCTTGGCATTGTCGATGCAATTGGTTTTAATCAGCAGCTCCACATAGTTTTCGTAGGCTTCGAAGTTTTCGAAGTAATCCGGAATGCCTGTTCTGGGAAATTTATCGAAGACCTTGGTCCGGAAAGATTTATACCCTGTATCCCTCGATTCCCAAAAAGGAGAGTTGGTACTAAGTGCATATACATGGGGCAGGAAATAACGGGCCGTATTGGCTATATGAATGGCCATTTTTCGGTCTTCCATGCCCACATGCACATGTAGTCCGAAAATGAGGTTGCTTCTGGCGGCTTCCTGCAATTCATTTACAATCTGGTTGTACCGTACATGGTCGGTGATCAGCTGGGTTTCCCAGTGGCTGAATGGGTGTGTTCCCGAAGCGCCCACCCAAAGCCCCAGGTCTCCGGCAATTTGTGCAATATTTCCCCGGAGGCTGGCTACGTCTTTGAATACCTCATCTACATTTTTGCAGATATCTGTGCCTACTTCCACAACAGCCTGGTGCATTTCCGCTTTCACCTTGTCTTTTAGTACGGCCTGCCCCAGTTGTACAATTCTTTGTTCATGGCTTTTGAGTTCCCTGGTGTGCGGGTCGAGTACCATGTATTCTTCTTCGACCCCCAGTGTAAAATGATGATAGCTGATATTACTAGACATAAACCGATTGATCAGATTAGTATAATGCTTTGCCGGTGGTGCTGCGTTTGATGTATTCACCCCAGGTAAGATTGTCTTTGTTGTCTGTTTGCTGTTGCGCCCTTTCAATAGCATAGCTGGCCGCTGTTTCTACCACCCATTCAAAATTCTCTGGTCCCACGCTTTTCAGATCGGCATCCGGTGCAGGGTTGCAAAAATCAATGGCATAGGGCACTCCATCCCGGATAGCCAATTCAACAGTATTGAAATCGTATCCAAGGTATTGGTTGATGCGCAATACGATGTCTGTTAATTGCTGCAGTCTCTTTTCGGAAGGTTTGAAATTGGCCAGGTACCGCAA
The DNA here is from genome assembly GCA_016786865.1 of Sediminibacterium sp. Lineage (GTDB taxonomy): Bacteria > Bacteroidota > Bacteroidia > Chitinophagales > Chitinophagaceae > Sediminibacterium. The sequence goes on from JAEUVE010000018.1 coordinate 35,859, forward strand.
ATGGTGCGGATTGCGTGGCTCATAAGGCATGATGCGAACATGTTTGCCGCCAATGCAGTAACAGCGATAATATTCTTCAAATACAATTTCTTCCTGCAGGAGCATCACCAACTGTCCGGTTTCTGCATGTTTTTCAAAAAAATCATCCACACTGTTCAGCCGGTACACATTTTTCCATCCGCCACCGGCAAATGGTTTCATATAGGCAGGAAATCCCACATAGCTGAAAATAGCTTCCCAGTTCAGCGGATAAGTAAGGTTGCTAAAAGACAGTTCCACTGTATCGTGAGGAAGTTCTCTGGAAGGAAGAATAACGGTCCTGGGAACCGTTACATCAATTTTGGTAGACAAACAGTTGTTAAAAAACTTTTCATCTGCACTCCACCAGAAGGGGTTGTTGATGACCGCAGTTCCGCAGAGCGCTGCATTTTTTAAATAGGCCCTGTAGAAGGGAACATCCTGGCTGATTCGGTCTATAATAACGGCGTATCCGCTACTCTCGCCCTGGATGACTTTGTCAATTTTTACAGGTTCTGCAACAATTCCAGGCAGATTTTTGCTGTTGATCCGCTCTATAAATGCCATGGGAAAACTTCTTTCCTGACCAAACAGGATGCCTATCTTTTTCATATGCCTGAATTTGAAAAGAAATATACGCAATTTCCGGATAGTTACAGCAGCCTGCTTTTGTAGCCAAAGTATTATTTTTGAACCCATGGCCAAAACCGCAACACCCGCTGCAACAGTTCGGGTAGCACAATACCTGATTGAATCGGAATACCTGGAACGCAATGTAACGGTAGATGTGTACCTGCCCGCAGATACTACACCGGGAAGCGATAACATGAGTCTGCTGCTGATCAATGATGGCCAGGACCTGCGTACCATGCATTTTGAAAAAATGCTCGGCAGGCTGATCGGCGATGGGGAAATAGAACCGCTGATGTGCATCGGTATTCATTGTGGTGCCGACCGTAAGATGGAATACGGAACTGCTTTTGCTGCTGATTATATGGGCAGGGGAGCCAGGGCAGGTTTGTACAACAAATTTATTCTGGATGAACTCCTGCCTTTTATCCGGAAGCAATACCATGCGCCTTCCTTTAAAGACAAGTCGTTTGCCGGATTTTCGTTGGGGGCATTGAGTGCGCTGGATATCTGCTGGAATCATGCCAGTGAATTCCGGAAGATTGGCTTGTTCAGCGCCTCGCTCTGGTGGCGGAAGAAAGCTTATGATGATGGATACGACGATGAGCGCGACCGTCTGATGCACTTACAGGTGCGCAAAGGAAATTTCAGCCCCTGGCTGCAGTTTTTTATACAATGCGGTACCGCAGAGGAAACAGCCGACCGGAACGGGAATGGCATCATTGATACCATCGACGACGCCCTGGATCTGATTGTTGCCCTGAAGGCAAAGGGATATACGGATGACCATATCCGCTACCTGCAACTGGAAGGAGGAACGCATGATGTTGCCACCTGGGGTGCAGTGTTTCCGGATTTCCTGAAATGGGGGTGGGGGATATCCGGTTAACCGTAATGCAAACTATCCCATTAGATATACCGAAGCGCTTCCTTGTCTTCGGTAAAATAAAAAGGCCCGGATCATTGATCCGGGCCTTTTTGGTATGAGAAGGTATTCGATTAGAAAATGTAACGGATACCGAACTGTGCCTGCCATACATCACCAATACTTGTGCTCTTTCTCAGAGTGCTGTAGTTGATGCTGTTGCTAACACGAGTCATGGTGAACTGAGGAACTCCCTGTGCATTTACACCTTGTGCAGTCAGCGGGTTGAATGTGTTTACGAAGTTGCTCACACCCCATGCAGAGTTCAACAGGTTGCCTACGTTGAAGATATCTGCTCTCAGCTGAATAGTGTGTCTGTTTTTACCAATGTTTCTGAACAGTTCCAGTTGTGTAGAGAAGTCGAAACGAACCACATAAGGTAATAAAGAACCGTTTCTTTCTGCCACTTTACCGCGATTTTTGCTCAGATAAGGATCCTGGTTGATATAGGCATCGAATGCATCTTTCTGTTGTTGTACAGTTGCAGCAGGTGCAGAACCTGAAGCAGACATTGCAATGAAGTTCATTTCAGACTGGTCGCGGGGAATGTACATCAGGTCGTTACCGCTTAATCCATCACCGTTCATATCACCACTGTAGGTGTAAGAATAACGGCCCTGATTTTGAGACTGACCGAACAGAGAGAACTGCAATGCAGCATTCTTACCCAGCTCCATGCGATAGTTTACATTACCGATTACACGGTTACGGATTTCATTATCGCTGTAAGCGATATCAGTGCTGTTGTTACCACGAACACTCTGAATAGCAGTCCATGAGCTGTAAGCAATAGAACCACCGGTCATGAAATCACGCGCTCTGGTGAAAGTGTAAGCAGCCATCCAGCCCAAACCTTTAGACTTGGTTGGTTTTTCAATCTTAACAGTTGCAGCAATAGAACCACCCAACGGACCGCTTTCCAGTACGGTAGCATCTGTGATCTTTGGATTTACACGGAGTGCATTTGCCTGAGCAGTACCAGACAAGCCCAGACCTGCAAAACGAGGTCTTGTATCAGGACCTGCAAAGAAAGTAGTTGCAGGCTTCAGGTTGGCGTTGTAGTAGTTGATGTTGTTCAGACTCTGTGTATAAATGAATTCTCCTGTCAGAATGATGTCGTTGAAGATCTTCTGATCAACAGCCAGGTTTGCGCGGAGTACTTTAGGGAAACGGAAACCTTCTTCAGTAGCAGCAATGTTATAAGAAGAAGCAGGTACACCCGGATTTGGCGCAAAGCTTGCGTAGTTAGCCGGAGTGCTGGTGCTGAAAGGATATGCTGCAGTGTTGTTGAAGCTTACGGAACCGTTCAGTACACCATTGTTACCCATTTGGTTGCTGATGTAAACAAATGGAGGACGGCCGGTGAACAGACCTACACCACCTCGAACCTGAGTGGTTTTGTCTCCTTTGATATCATAGTTGAAACCGATACGAGGGCTGATCATCAGCTTGGCAGTAGGTAATTTAGAAGTGCTGAGTTTTACGCTCTGACCATTGTTATCGATGAAGCTCATGCCATCAATTTCGGTATTGGTATAACCGGAACCGCTGAAGAAAGGAACTTCAAAACGTACACCATAAGTAAGGTTGAAGTTAGACTCCAGGTTCAGTTCGTCCTGAATGTATGCTGCAATGTTGCGTGCCTTGGTTGTTACCAGCCATGGACCACCACCAGGTAAGTTACTGAAACTTGCACGGTAGTTTCTCATAAATACCGGGCTGTAAGTACGGCTGGGATCTGCGATGAATGCATTTGCAGCAGTATAGAAATCGTCCAGGCTATTGAAAGTATAGATACCGTTGATCAATGAAGTAAATCCATTGGTGAAGGTAAAGCTCTCAAAAGATACACCTGCAGTTAATGTGTGTTTACCCAGGTAAGCAGTCAGGTTGTCGCTGAACTGCCATGTATCTGTATTCAACAGGTTGTTGGGGGTAAACGGATCGTTACCGAAAGAAATATAAGTTCTGCTCTGTCCTGTTTGTGCAGAAGGTACAGTAGAAGTTGCTGAGGTAGGAACTGCTGTCAGCGGGCTGCTTCCATCCTGGATATCCACCATTGGGAAAGCACCGCCTTTAACACCTCTGAAGTCTCTGTTTGCAGTATAACCAAAAGTCAGTTCATTGCTGATCTTGTTGCTGAAACGGCTGTTCAGTTGAGCAATTACACCATAAATATTGTTGTTGATCTCGTAAGCAGAGTTGCCAAACATCATGGATACGTTGCTGTTTCCACGGTTACCGCTGGTAGAGTTACTGGAGCTTGCTCCAACATCTCTTTTAGACAACAACATGTTACCACGGATGCTCAGCTTATGCTTATCGTTGATGTTCCAGTCGATACGGGCTACAGCCTTATCGCTCTTGGTTACGAAAGGATAACCCTGGTAAGGTCCCGGATCGTAGTTCAGTTTGGTTTTGATGAAAGTAGACAGGGCATCCAGTTCAGCAACTTTTACACGGGAAATATTACCGCTGATCGGAGTTGCACCATTGCTGGCGTCTGCTACCCAGGTAGAACCGATATCGTTTCTTCTTTCTGCTTCGTAGTTAACAAAGTAGAACAATTTGTTCTTGATGATTGCACCGCCTAAGCTGGCACCGAATTGCTTCACATCGAATGCAGTGGTAACTACATCCTGCTTACCCTGCATACCGGCTTTCTTACCCAGTAATTTTTCACTACGGCCATTGTAGAAAGCTGTACCGTGAATGGTGTTGGTACCACTCTTGGTTACCGCATTGATACTGGCACCGGTGAAACCTGCATCTCTCAGGTTATAGGGAGATACGTTGATCTGGATTTCCTGTAAGGCATCCAGAGAAATAGGAGCAGAGTTGGTTTGACCACCGTTCAGTGAACTCAGACCAAAAGAGTTGTTAAAGATAGAACCATCCAGTGTAAAGTTGATAGCTCGTCCGTCCTGGCCGGCAAAAGAGGTACCGTTAGACTGGGGAACCAGACGAGTAATATCAGTTACGTTCCGGCTGATGGTAGGCATGCTGCTGATCAAACGGGAGTTGATGTTGGTTGCAGCGCCTTTTCTGTCTTTGGAGATCAGGGCAGATCTTCTGTTCGCAGCGCCACTCACTGTTACTTCCTGTAATTGAGTAGAGTTGTCGGATAAGGTGAAGTCAACTACTGTGGGTTCACCTAACTGAACTGTTATATCAGTTACCACTTCAGTCCTTAAACCAACATAGGTAACGGTGATTTTGTAAGGTCCACCTACACGGAGGCCGGGTACAGTGTATTTACCGGTATTGGTAGATACAGCTTTGTAGCGGGAGCCTGATGGTTCGTGCAGAACCTCAATTGATGCACCTGCTAAAGGCGCATTTTTGACGTCAGTTACCGAACCGGTGATCGTACCGGTGGTGACCTGGGCCATTGAAATGGAAACAGTGAGTACTGCTACCAAAAACAACGAAATCTGTTTTAACATTCTCATAATCTTTGATTTGATGCCGCAAATATCAGACATTCAGACGGTCTTATCCAAAATCTTGTTAAAATAATGATTTGTTAACATCCAAAAATTGGGTATTTCCGCTTAATTAAATATAACATCAGTCAGTTTCCTTGTTGATAATCAGCTCGTTGGGATATTTTTGTTTTTCTTATATGACGGGCTTTTTTTGTTAAAACTGTTGATAAAATGTATGCGAAATCCCAGCTCCAGCTGCCATCCGGCACCTATGGCGAAAAGCCTGCCGGTAGCATCCCTTACTCCTGTTCCGGCAATCAGTTCCGGATCAAAGCGAAAGACCGGTATTAGTGGTGATTCCTGTATATACCCCGCGAAGCTGATCAGCCGGATCCGGTTTCCGGGAACATAGTACTGTTTTCCCAAATTCCGGATACCAATGCTCACCTGAAGTTCGTATTTTTTTTGGTTCAGTTTCGCCTGAACGGATGTGCTTAGTTTCAGGTGGATGCTGTGACCAAATGGTGTTCTACTGCCATTCCGGCCTGCATAATTACCCCGGTGCTGATTCAGGTAACTGTTTTGCTGAATAAACCATTCCAGCGCTTCCTTCTGCTGATCCTCCGTATAATAATATGTTTCGGTGGTCAATGGCAAAAAATGCTGTGCCTGTAATTCTGTAGGGGTAGGAATATAGATCAGGTCGTAGCCGGGGGATGAGGGATCGTCTCTGGTCAGATTGTTTTTTCCATATACATAACTATACCCGGCACCTGAACTGCCCTGGTAACCGATGCTGAGCCGGATCTTCAGGGAAGGTCGCAACAGCATCCATTCCTGTGTAATCCGGAAATAAATCCGATGCCCCGCACTGAAATCTGATCTGGAGCGCCGTACATTGTTTCGTCCGCTGCCCGTTTCGTTGAATTGCCACTGGCTCAGCAATACGGAATAATTTCCGTCGTAAACAGAAAATGCATCATTGTAACTATAGCCCAGCGCAATACCGGTATTCGGATAATTTTTATGAAAGCTGACGCCTGCTCCGTAACCGTATCCATGTTCTTCCGGATTGTTGCGCAATAAAATAATGTACTGGTAGGGATTGCTGCTGTCTGCTTCCACCGGAATACGGGCCTGGTTTTCGAAAGGATAAACGATTCGGTTGTCTGGCCCTGAAAGCCGGGTCTTGGCGGGTAAAAGATTCACATTGGAAAAATGAATTTCTTTCCGGTTAACATAATACATACACTCCACTTGCAGAAAGGACCGGTCGGGCCAGTACCGGGTCCATTGAACGGTGCTTCTCCATACGGATGGCATGGATAATTTTCCTGCAACCAGGTTCAGCACCCCCTTACCTGCAACGCCCCCGGTTTGTTCCGGTGTCCATGGATGTTGTGCATCTGCGGAAAAATGCATTTGCTTTCTCTCTCCGGCACCCGCCTCAAAGCTTTGGTATACCAGGCCATTGTTGCTGTAGATACTGCTCAGCCACGCCATCGGCATCCTGCCATTGAACAGACCGGTACCCGCCTCAAGTTGCCATCGATGCTGCCTGGACCAAAGGGTTATACTGAACCGGGGGGCAATCCCCGGCAAGAGTGCGGGGTGGCTACCGTATCGGGTATCGGCCAGGTTGTGGTAAGCCTGTACCGCCGGAAGCACTTTGTTGACCGTGATGCTGTCGGTGCCAGTCATGCCTGTAATCTGTTGAAGGGTGATCCGAAAACCTGTTTGCACTAAACAGTACTCGCTGATCCGAATCCGGTCGTTGATAAATATGGACATACTGCTCAAACCGGATGCAACCAGTCCGGTTACTCCGTTTTTGAAAGGATAGGTATTTGTATAATAATTGCTGTTATATGCTACCGGACTGCGCTGTTGCAGAAAGTCTGTGATGGAATAGTAGAAATAAGCACCGTACCTGTTCTGTAAAAACTGGTTTTGAAATCGGTTGAGGCTGGCCTCTGTTCCCCAGTTCAACTGATGACGGCTTTTATTGAAATAGCTTTTGTAACGGATGGTCCAGCTGTTTTGCAAAGTGCTGTTTTCCTGTGCGTCTTCATTGCTTCCAAGGAACAGCATGCCTGCTCCGTCCAGTATCCTGAGTGATGGAAAGGGCTGGCCCCTTGGGTTGGAGTGGTCGTTTGCGCTGGTATATCCCAATACCAGTTCGTATCCGGTATCTGTTTTTTTTCTGCTGTTCAATTGGAGGGTTCCGGAAAAACTTCCGGAATGGTACTGCCTGCCATTGTTGCTGAAAAACAACTGCAGCGGGTTACTCCTGCCAGAGACGATTCTTTCAGAAAACTGTTGCCTTATGCTCAATGTAAGCAGTTTTTCGGAAGCTATTAAACGATCTATCCGGAGCGAGAGCCTGGCCGCATGTTGTTCCTCCTGAGCATCCAGCACTCCGGGGTCATAGCCGTAACGTGTTTTCATCGATTGAACGAATTGTTTCATGCGGTCTTCGTTGCGGGTATCTCCGGTATAGCTTTGGAAGGGATAGGGTTCCTGTTTGGCAACAACCTTGTAGTCTGTATTGAAATAGTAAAAAGAGCGGTTGAACTGTATGGGGCCGCTTAGGGTGAATCCGCTATTGTTGGAGCTGCCCTGATCTGTTTGGATATATCGATAGATAACAGCACCTGGATGGTTGTTTCCGGATTTGGTAGCCACATGGATAAGTGCTCCTGTATAATTACCCAGGGAAGCATCGTAGGGAGAAAGCTGCAACTGTAATTGATCAATGGTTTCTGCAGCTACCGGACTGCTGTTGGTTTGCCCGCCATAAGTACCTGTTGGAGAAAGCCCAAAAACATCGTTCTGTAATGCTCCGTCTATATACAAGGCATTGTAGCGGTTGTTTTGTCCTGAAAAAGAAATGGCTGCGCTGTTGTTCTGGTTGCTGTAAGCCTGTGGCAACGAAAGCAACCAATCCTGTAACTGGTTTCCTGCAGACGGAAGTTTCCACAGTTTTGCTGCAGTAATGGTATACCGGTCGTTGGGTTGCTTTGCCCTGGTTGTTACCAATACCGGCTGCAAGGGGTTGAGAAGGGGATGCAATACAATGTTGATCTGCAGGGTTTGGTTCAGTTGAATTTCGATATCGTGGATCTCCAGGGTGTCTGACTGTGGGGCTGTGCAGCGAATCCTCCATTGATGTCCCGGCGGAATATGGTTAAATTGAAACATCCCCGCAGCGTTGCTTTTGCTTTGTAATACCATTCCGTTGCTTGCATCTGATAACCAGATTACAGCAGCTCCAACGGCCTGTTCCTGCATTTTAACGGAGCCCGTAAGGTATCCACTGGTGGCCTGCGCGTGAACTGGCTGCACCGAAGGTATCAACAGTAAAATCAGCCAGCCGGATATGTATTGATGCATCATTAAAACAATTGATACAACAATGCTAGCCTGCAATTGCGGCATGAACAACCGTAGTTCTACCATTTTTTCCGGTTTTTACACGGAAACTGGTTATGTTGTTCTGACATTGATTCTGTAATTTTGCCGCTCAATTATTGAATTATGCTAAGCAGGATTGAGGATGCCATTGAAGACATACGTTTGGGGAAAATGATCATTGTAGTAGACGATGAGGACCGGGAAAATGAAGGCGATTTCATCATTGCCGCCAGATTTGCTACGCCAGAAGTGATTAATTTTATGAGTAAGGAGGGGCGAGGGCTCATCTGTGCTGCGTTAACCGAAGAACGTTGTGCCGAACTGGATCTGAAACCCATGGTTACTTCCAATACCTCCCTGCATGAAACAGCTTTTACGGTTTCTGTAGACATTATAGGACAGGGTGCCACTACGGGCATTTCTGCTCAGGACAGGGCCAAGACCATTCATGCACTGATTGATCCGGCAACGGTTGCTTCTGATCTGGGAAGGCCCGGACATATTTTCCCCTTAAGGGCGGTTAAGGGTGGTGTACTTCGCAGAAGCGGTCATACCGAAGCTACCGTGGATCTTGCCCGTTTGGCTGGTCTGGAACCTGCCGGCGTTTTGGTAGAAGTGATGAATGAGGATGGTACCATGGCAAGGCTTCCGCAACTGGAGATCATTGCGGAAAAGTTTGGTCTGAAAATTATTTCCATCAAAGACCTCATCGATTACCGCCTGAAAACAGATTCTTTAATTGAGGAACTGGTTCGGGTGGATATGCCTACCCGCTATGGCGATTTTAAACTGGTTGCCTTCAGGGAAAAACTCAGCGGTGCAGAACACCTGGCCCTGATCAAGGGTGAGTGGCAGGAAGGAGAAGCCGTACTGACCAGGGTACACAGCAGTTGCTTTACCGGCGATATTCTGGGTAGCTTCCGTTGCGATTGCGGAGAGCAATTGCACAAAGCCATGCAGATGGTGCAGGCAGAGGGCAAGGGTTGTATTCTCTATATGAACCAGGAAGGTCGTGGTATTGGCCTGATCAATAAACTCCGTGCATACAAGTTGCAGGAAGAAGGAATGGATACGGTGGAAGCTAACCTGCACCTCGGATTTAAAATGGATGAGCGTGATTATGGTGTTGGTGCGCAGATCCTGCGCAGCCTGGGAATCTGTAAAATGCGTTTAATGAGCAATAACCCACGCAAACGTGCAGGGTTGAAAGGTTATGGGCTAGATATTGTAGAAGTAGTGCCAATCGAAATTCCGGCCAATCCGCATAACCAGAAATACCTGCAGACCAAGCGCGATAAAATGGGACACGAAATCATGGAGGACTAATCAGGTTCAGCTGCCTTTGATGGCGCTGTTTATTCTTGTCCGCTTTTTTGGATACTTTTTTTTACTGCATCCAATTCCTTTTTCAGCTCAATGGTATAAAGGGTTAACTCCTCTATCTTTTGAAGGAGCAATGCATTCATTTTTCCAAGGTCCTGTCCGTCTTTTACTACTTCCTGTGCAGTGGGGATGCCCGGCAGGTGTTGGTTCTTTTTGATGTATGTATCCAGCTGATGCAATGGCATCAACGTATAGTCTTTGTGAAATACATGATCGTACCAGTCTTTGGAATTTTTTACGGCTACCTTCACTTTTTCGGTCAGGATACCCTGTTCCACATACAATTTATACCCATCAATCTGGGTATTTACATCACCGATTTTAACCCTGCCTTCGTAGGAGTCGATACTGAACAGCTCTTTTTCCACAGCATCACCACCTGCTTTATGAGATATCTTGAACGTTTGTGGTGTTTTTAAACTATTGTCTCCGGATACCCTTGCACCTATAGACCAGAAGCTGATGTTTTTGGGATTACTGGTTTCTCCGTTGGAGAACATGATAGATGGTTCGTTCTGTCCGCTCGAGGCCCATTCGTTGCTCAGTTTTAGCAAAAAATTCTTGTTCCTGGTATTACCTGCACTCTTTTTAATTTCCAAAGGTGCCGTTGGGCTCAGGATGCCTATTCCTGCAAAACCGCTGGAAGGAAAAATATTCTCCGGGTTCGTTTCTTCTGCATTTTCTTTCTGTGCAGCTGCAGTTTTGGTTTTTGCGCTGGTGCTAGGACGCTGTGCGGATGCGCTAAAGCCAAAAGCCACTATTAATAATATGCCACCAATAATTCGTTTCTTCATAAGAGCACAAAAATATTATCTGTGATGTGAATGACCATGTTCTGCTTCTTCTTTCTCTTTATCCTTTTCGTAGGCCTTGATAATGGCTTTTACCAGTTTGTGTCTGACCACGTCTTCTTCGTTCAGTTCTATATGGGCAATTCCCTCAATGCCCCTCAGAATCCGGGTAGACTTCTCCAGGCCACTTCGCATGTTTCTGGGCAGGTCTATCTGGGTAGGGTCTCCGGTTATAATAGCCTTGGCGTTGGCACCGATACGGGTCAGGAACATTTTCAGCTGGAGGTCGTTTGTGTTCTGTGCTTCATCCAGAATGATGAAGGCATTGTCCAGCGTACGTCCGCGCATATACGCCAATGGCGCAATTTCGATGGTGCGGGTACTCATATAATATCCCAGCTTGTCTGCGGGAATCATATCGTCCAGTGCATCATATAAGGGGCGCAGGTATGGATCAATTTTTTCCTTGAGGTCTCCGGGCAAAAATCCAAGGGTTTCCCCTGCTTCCACTGCCGGACGGGTCAGGATGATTTTCTTTACCAATTTGTTTTTGAGTGCCCTAACGGCCAGCGCCACAGCGGTATAGGTTTTACCTGTTCCCGCTGGTCCGATGGCAAACACAATGTCGTTTCGGTCTGCCGCGTGAACCATTTTTTTCTGGTTCTGTGTTCGCGCACGCACGGTTTTTCCGTTGGGACCAAAAACCAGGATATCATTGGGATTGCGGTCTACAAAATTGTCTACCACTTCTGCGTCGTCTCCTCCCAGGATCTGTTCAAAATACCCTTCGCTTAGATGACCGTTTCGTTGCAGGTACTGCACAATCAGGTCTATTTTTTCGCGGGCATGTTCAATTTGTTCGGGTGCGCCGCTCAGTTTTAACTGCGTGCCTCTCGACAAAATTTTGAGCAGGGGAAACTTCTTTTTAAGGATATCCAGTTTGCCGTTGTTAACGCCAAAAAATTCAATGGGATTAACGGTTTCAAGGCTGATGATGGTGTCTGTCAAACGCTTGCAGTTTTAGATTGAACAATGGGTCAGTAAAACTTCCTGTTCAAATTTAATCTCTTCAAATACAGAACGCTAACCAATCTTATACACAGATGTGGAAAGTATCTTCTATAAGGCTTTCAGGGCGGCGATGGTTGCTACAGGGTCTGCCGATTTGAATACGGTATTGCCTGCTACCAATACATCTGCACCTGCCTGGATGATCGAAGGGGCATTTTCCAGTGTAACGCCTCCGTCTATTTCAATCAGTGTTTGCGCATTCTTTTCGGTAATCATGGCTTTCAACTGCTGAATCTTGTGCAGGGTATGTGGAATGAATTTCTGTCCGCCAAAACCAGGGTTTACACTCATCAGGCAAACCAGGTCCAGGTCGGCTATTATGTCGGCCAGTAGATGAACAGGTGTATGCGGATTCACAGCTACCCCGGCTTTCATACCCAGTTGTTTAATCTGCTGAATATTTCTGTGCAGGTGCCTGCAGGCTTCTATATGAATGGTTAAGATATCTGCTCCTGCAGCTTTAAAATCTGCGGCATATTTCTCCGGTTCTTCTATCATTAAATGCACATCGCATACTTTTTGGGTAGCTTTCCGGATATGCGCGATCACGGGCAATCCAAAACTGATGTTGGGAACAAATCTTCCATCCATTACATCCAGATGAAACCAATCGGCTTCGCTCTTATTCAGCATATCGCTGTCTCTCTGAAGATTCAGGAAATCTGCACTCAATAGGGAGGGGGCAATCAGGGCCATAGGGGTTTGTTTATTTCAGTCTGTTAATTGCGGAACCTGCTTCTGACAGTCCGGGATCCAGTAAAAAAGCTTTTTGATAATGTTCTAAAGCAGAATCTCTGATCCCCAATTGCTCGTAGGATTTGCCCATCCAGTACCAGGCATCAGTATACAGAGGGTCCAGTTTCAGAACGGTTGCAAAGATAGTCATTGCTGGCCGAATCTGTTGCCGGTCGCTTAAGAGGAATCCTTTTTCCATATAGGCTTCCAGGTAGCGGTAATTGTTGTAAATGCAGGAATCAAACTGGATCAGGGCTTCCTTTATCCTGCCTTTACGGGCATGATAAATTCCTTTGATGAAAAACAGGTCTGCAGCATACTCCCTGCCAGGAAACAATGTGTTCACATTGCGGCATACCACGATGGCCGCCGTATCTTTTTTTTCCGCTAGCAGGTTGGCCAAAGAGAGCATTGCAGACGGAGAAGGGTAGAGCCTGGTGGAATATTGGTAGTATCGGATGGCACCAGCCGTATCTTTCAGCTGTTCTGAGAAACGGGCTTTCTGGAACCAGTATGCATGATTCAGGCTGTCTTTTGCAATCAGGAGATTCAGCTGTTTCAGCGCATCACGGTACAATCCGGCCGTATCCAGGCTGTTGACCAGTTCTTCTCTGAGCCGTATATCCTCCGGAGCTGCCTGTACTTTTTTCAGCAATTCCTGAACAGGAGCGGGGTAGGCAGCCTCTTTCGGGGTTTGTTCGGGGGCAGGATGATTATTGCAGGAAACCATCAGGATCAGTATCAGCGGAAGCATCCGATTTTTCATAGCGCAAACATAAGCAATCTGCTACATGACAGTATTCTGACAATTGGTTGGTCTTCGGATTGTATTTTTGAATGATATATAGAAACAATTATGAAAAAAACTGCCGCATTTTTTCTTGCAATAGGACTTGTACTTGGTCTGAATGCTCAGGAGAAAGTTCCCGGAGATACGCTTCGTATTGCAGGGGAAAATCATTTCAGGAACATCCGTCAACTTACGTTTGGGGGCGACAATGCAGAAGCTTACTGGAGCTTTGACGGTAAACACATTATTTTTCAGAGAACCAGTCCGAAGGATGGTATTAATTGCGATCAGATTTTTATTGGTAAGGTTCCGGAAACTGCAGATGAGGCTTTTACCTATAAAATGGTCAGTTCCGGAAAGGGAAGAACCACCTGTGCTTACTTTCTGCCCGATGGTAAGCACATCATTTATGCTTCCACCCACGAAGGCAGTGCAGACTGTCCTCCTGTTCCCGACCGCAGCAAGTACGGCAACCGCTATATCTGGCCGTTGTACAATACCTATGATATTTATATGGCAGATCTGGATGGTAAGATTGTGAAGAAACTGACTTCAGCTAAAGGCTATGATGCAGAGGCAACCCTCTCTTATGATGGAAAGAAAATGATTTATTGCAGCGATAAAGACGGCGATCTCGACTTATATGTAATGGACCTCAAATCCGGTAAGGAAAAGAAAGTAACTTCTGCGCTGGGATACGATGGCGGTGCATGGTTTAGTCCCGATGGTAAGAAGATTGTATGGCGTGCCAGCCGTCCTAAAACTGATGCAGAAATTAAGGAGTACAAAGAATTGCTGGCCGAAGGAATGGTAGCGCCTACGAATATGGAAGTATGGGTGGCCAATACAGACGGGTCCGATGCCCGCCAGATTACCAGCCTGGGTCAGGCAAACTGGGCGCCCAATTTTACTGCGGACAGCAAGCGTATTATCTTTTGCAGCAACCATGAGTATAAGCGCGGATTTCCGTTTAATATGTACATGGTAGACCTGGATGGAAAAAATATGCAGAAAATCAGCCGCGACAATGGTTTTGATGCATTCCCGATGATCAGCCCGAATGGCAAGAAAATCATTTTCGCATCCAACAGAAATAATGGAGGCACAAGGGATACGAATTTATTCCTTGCAGATTGGGTAGAGTAGTTGATTATTCATTAGTATTGCATCTTACTTAAAAAATACATCATGCAAACAGGTTTGTTACACTTACATAATTTACTTCGATGGGTAATTTTGTTACTCGTAGTTTATTCTTTGCTGAAGGCCTATGCCGGTTGGAAAGGGAACAAGGCCTTTGCTCCAGGCGATAAAAAGACCTGGTTGTTTACCATGATTGCAGGCCATACCACTTTACTACTTGGTCTGTATCAGGTTGCCTTTGGCCGCTATGGTATGTTCAACACTACGCTGCCCGAAGGTACCTCTGTAATGAAAGATCGCTTCTTCCGTTTTTTCTGGGTAGAACATCCTGTGATGATGATTCTTGCCATCGTGTTTATTACTTTAGGACATGGTATGGCCAAGAAGCAGGTAGCAGATGACGTGAAATACAAAAAAGCATTTTTCTTTTTCCTGTTGGCCTTGATATTTATTCTGGTAGGTGTGCCATGGCCGTTCAGGGAAATTATTGGAAGACCTTATTTTCCGGGTATCGCCGGATAGCAATAAAAAGCCCCGTTTTGCGGGGCTTTTTTTATGATTTCCAATTCGCTTTCATTACCTGTATGAACTGTTGCATTTCTTCCATTGTGCCAATACTGACCCTTGCCCATTTTTCGCCAGAATAAACATCTGAACGCAGAAAAATTTGCTGCTTCAGCATGTCGTCTGCAAAATTGCCCGGATAATTGCCCAGCGGGAAGAACAGGAAATTGGTGTAGGAGGGAACCGCGTTGATGTGCAGCTTTTTTAATTCGTTGTAGGTATAGGTTCTGGCCTGTTCGTTTTTCTGTTTACTGATCCGGTGGTGATCCGGGTCTTTGAGGCTGGCCTGTGCTGCAGTCATCGACAGTACACTCATCGAAAACTGAGCCCTTGTAAAATAATCCTCCTCAAGCGGTTTAATCCTGGAGAGGTGCCCTACTACATATCCTACCCGCAGTCCGGCCATTGCGTGAATTTTAGAGAAAGTACCTATCACGATAATATTGGGGTGCTGTTGGATCAGTCCGATCATCGATTCATTATCGGGTGCATCCAGAAAATCGATATAAGCCTCGTCGATGGCCACAACGGCTTTTTTTGATGCTTCTATACAGAATGCTTTTAACGCTGCAGGTGAAACAATGGTGCCGGTAGGATTGGCCGGATTACAGATGTACACCAGGGCGGTCTCGGAATCAATGGCTTTGAGCATGGCCGGTAGGTCGTGGACTTTTTCTGGCGTCAGGGGTATTTCAACGACTTTGGTGCCGATCTTTTTGGCGGTGGCGGGCAATATCCCGAACGTAGGATATGCTGTTACGAGCTTACCGCTGGAATAACTTCTGGCAAGCAATCCGAGCGCCTCACCGGAACCCGGCGTTAAGAGTACCTGGTTTTCACTAACCCCTAAATGATGCGCCAGTTCTTTTTTGAATGTTTTGAGCGGTGCAATATTGTATTGGTAGCGGTGGGTTTCTCCCAGCATTCCCAATACTGCTTCGCGGGCCCCGGGTGATATCCCATACGGGTTTTCGTTGGAGCTGAGGTTGATCAGTCCGCGGTCTGCACCATAGGATTTTACAATTCCTTCTTCGTTGCCCATGGTAGGCATGCGGAAGCCCAGTCCCAGTGTGGCCAGTGAACTGTATTTGATCCAGTCTCTGCGGTTAACGGATGAAGCCATATGTTAAAGTTTAGGTTTCAAAAGATACATAATTTCTGCAATTGCATCCAAGTTCCCTAAATTAGTTGCGTATTTAATTGATTGCCGCCATGCCTCATTATGTTTCACTGGGAAAAATCCCCCATAAGCGCCATACACAGTTCAGAAAACCTGATGGTTCCCTGTATTCGGAACAACTGTTTTCTACCGAAGGGTTTAGTAACGACTATTCGTTGTTGTACCATACTTACCCTCCCACACAAATTATCCGCACAGATGAACCTGTGAATGTAATGCCCGAAGTGGCAGAAGAATTTATGCTGAAGCATCGTTGCCTGGAAGGATTTCATATCCGGCCGGAGGCAGATTATCTGCAAAGCAGGAAGGCGGTGCTGGTGAACAACGATTGTCATATTGTACTGGCTGCACCGCAACAGTCGATGCGGGAGTATTTTTATAAGAATGCAGATGCGGATGAAATGATTTTTGTGCACGAGGGGAGTGGTAAACTGCTGACCCAATATGGAGAAATCAGTTTTGGCTATGGCGATTATCTGGTGGTTCCCCGCGGCACCATTTATCAGATTCAGTTCAACACCACCGATAACCGGCTATTCATTGTAGAAAGCTTCAGTCCGATCCGCTTTCCGAAGCGTTACCTCAGTAACCATGGTCAGCTGCTGGAACATGCTCCTTTTTGTGAGCGGGACATCCGCACCCCGGAGCATCTGCAAACAATCGATGAAAAAGGCGACTTCCTGATTAAGACTAAAAAGAAAGGTGTATTGTATGGGCTGCATTATGCAACCCATCCCTTTGATGTGGCAGGCTGGGATGGCTGTTGTTATCCATTTGCATTCAGTATCCACGATTTTGAACCCATCACTGGCAGGGTACACCAGCCGCCACCCGTGCACCAGACTTTTGATGCCCATAATTTTGTGGTATGCAGTTTCTGCCCGCGCTTATACGATTATCATCCCGAGGCCATTCCTGCGCCTTATAACCACAGCAATATAGACAGCGATGAAGTGTTGTACTATGTAGACGGGGATTTCATGAGCCGGAAAAATGTTACCCGGGGTATGATTACCCTGCATCCGGCCGGTATTCCGCAC
This sequence comes from Sediminibacterium sp., assembly GCA_016786865.1. GTDB lineage: Bacteria > Bacteroidota > Bacteroidia > Chitinophagales > Chitinophagaceae > Sediminibacterium. The sequence continues at coordinate 52,971 of JAEUVE010000018.1, forward strand.
GGCCCGCATCCGGGTGCGGTGGAAAAGAGCATTGGGAAGAAGGAAACCCTGGAACTGGCGGTGATGGTCGATACCTTTCATCCCCTGAAGCTGACCAGGGCTGCGCTGGAGATCGAAAACCCGGGTTATACCATGAGCTGGGCAGAATAGGCCCTCCGGATGACCGGATTTTCCTGCAGAGAAACGGTCAAAAAGCCGTAAATTCGCGTTTTGGAGCTCCTGGAGAGGCCGGAAAAAGGTATTTTTCCACATTTTCAAGAGTTTTTTCCACTAATTTTTCATATTTCAGTTGTATTCTAATATCTTTGCAGCCCCAAAAATAGTATGTCGAAACAACCGCTGATTAAACAAGATGGAGTTATTCTGGAAGCATTAAGTAATGCTATGTTCAGAGTTAAGTTGGAAAACGGTCATGAAATACTGGCTACTATTTCAGGCAAGATGCGGATGCACTATATCCGGATTTTACCTGGAGACAAAGTGGGGGTGGAGATGAGTCCTTACGACCTGAGTCGGGGAAGAATCATCTTCAGGTATAAATAATTATAGCAGATAACAGCGTAACAGGAATATAACAGTTAAACAACAAAAAAATGAGAGTAAGAGCTTCCATTAAAAAACGTAGTGCCGATTGCAAAATCGTGAAGCGCAAGGGAAAATTATTTGTGATCAACAAAAAAAATCCTCGCTTCAAGCAACGTCAGGGATAATTTGAATCATCAGTTTAAAAGTATAAAAACACAATAAAATATGGCTCGTATTGCCGGTATTGATTTACCAAAAAACAAAAGAGGTGAGATTGGTTTAACCTATATTTTTGGTATCGGACGCTCAACAGCTCAGTATATCCTGGATAAAGCTGGTATCGATTACGATAAGAAAGTAAACCAGTGGAACGACGATGAGCAAACTGCTATCCGTAACATCATCAACAATGAGTTTAAGGTAGAAGGTGCGCTGCGTAGTGAAGTGTCTATGAACATCAAGCGTTTGTTGGATATTGCCTGTTACAGAGGTCTCCGTCACCGTAAAGGATTGCCTGTGCGTGGTCAGAGAACCAAAACCAATAGCCGTACCAGAAAAGGTAAGCGTAAAACAGTTGCCGGTAAGAAAAAGGCCGCTAAAAAATAACTAGTTAGCCCGGAGCAGAAACGCCCCGGGCTTTCTTACTTAAACCCTGTTGTTTTGGATCGCCCGAAAGGGCAGGAGAAGCGCAGGTTTCCCGAAAGGGAATTATTATTAACCAAGCCCGTTGAATCGGGTAGATTACCTTAAAAGCAAATCATGGCTAAACCACAAAAAGCGCAGAACAGTGCAAAAGCTGCTGCCAAGAAAAGAGTTGTAAAAGTAGATGCTGCCGGAGAAGTGCGTATCTCTGCAACTTTCAACAACATTATCATCAGTTTTACCAACAAAACCGGTCAGGTTATCAGCTGGAGCAGTGCTGGTAAAATGGGTTTCAAAGGTTCTAAGAAAAACACTCCGTATGCTGCACAGATGGCTGCTGCAGATGCTGCTAAAGTAGCAATGGACGCAGGTCTGAAGCGGGTGGATGTTTTCGTAAAAGGACCAGGTGCAGGTCGCGAAGGTGCAATCCGTTCTATTGCCCAGTCTGGTATTGAAGTTACTTCTATCAAAGATGTAACCCCTATGCCACACAACGGTTGCCGCCCTCCTAAGCAGAGAAGAGTTTAATCTTCCTAAGCCCCAACCGGGGTAGTGGAAATTATATATTGAGCCAACAAGGTTTCATTTATCAAAAGGTTGCCCGATTTATTTTTTACGATTTTTAACCGATCGAAGCAACGAATTCAAAAAAAATCGAAATGAACAAAAACTATGGCACGTTACACAGGTCCTAAGACCAAAATCTCCAGAATTTTCGGCGAACCTATTTTAGGTAATGCCAAGTGGTTAGGTAAGAATTCTAACCCTCCCGGACAGCATGGTGCTGCCCGCAAGCGTAAAACTTTGGGTGAATACGCTTTACAGTTGAGAGAGAAGCAAAAGGCAAAGTACACTTATGGTGTACTGGAGCGCCAGTTCCGCAAGACTTTTGAAGAAGCTCAGCGTTTAAAGGGTGTTACCGGTGAAAACCTCATCAAATTATTGGAAGCACGTTTGGACAATACAGTATTCCGTTTAGGATTAACTGCCAGTCGTCCTGAAGCACGTCAGCTGGTTAACCATAAGCACATCACTGTGAATGGTGAAATCATGAACGTACCTTCTTACACCTGTAAGCCAGGCGACATCATTGGATTCAAACCTAAGAGTGCAGATAATTCAGGTATCACCAGCAAGAACCGCGGTAAGAATCCTAAGTTCGGCTGGTTGGATTGGAATGAAACCGAGAAAAAAGGTACATTCATTACTTTCCCTGAGCGCGAAAATGTTCCTGAAAACATTAAGGAGCAACTGATCGTGGAATTGTACTCTAAATAATGCTATCAATTCACCCAAATAAGTAAAAAACAAGTTCTGATATGGCCATATTAAGCTTCCAAAAGCCAGACAAAATCGTTCTCCAGAAAGCAACTGATTTTGAAGGACAATTTGAATTTCGCCCGCTCGAACCAGGCTATGGTTTAACCATCGGTAACGCACTCCGCAGAGTACTGCTGAGTTCACTGGAAGGTTATGCTATTGTTGGTATCAAAATTGACGGTGTTGATCATGAGTTTGCCACCATTAAAGGTGTTACAGAAGATGTTACTGAAATCATCCTGAACTTAAAGCAGGTTCGTTTCAAGAAACATGTAGACCATGACATCGCTACAGAAAAAATCAATTTGTCTATTAAAGGCCGCAGCGAATTTAATGCAGGCATGATCGGCGAATTATCACAAAGCTTCCAGGTGATGAACCCGGAACTGCTGATCTGCGTAATGGATCCTTCTGCAAAGCTCGACATTGAACTGACCATCGGAAGAGGTCGCGGATATGTTCCTGCTGAAGAAAATAAAGTAAAGGATGCTCCATTCGGATACATCGCTATCGATTCTATCCACACTCCCATCAAGAACGTGAAATACGCTATCGAGAACTATCGTGTGGAGCAAAGAACCGATTACGAGAAACTGATCCTTGATGTAGCTACAGATGGTACCATCCATCCTGAAGATGCTGTTAAACAGGCTTCCCGTATCCTGATCCAGCACCTGATGATCATCACCGACGAAAACATCACTTTCGACAACAAGGAAGACAAGAAAGAAGATGTAGTGGATGAGCATGTACTGCAACTGCGTAAGGTATTGAAAACACCACTGGAAGACCTGGATCTCTCCGTGCGTGCCTTCAACTGCCTGAAAGCAGCTAAGATTAACAGCCTGAGCGAACTGGTTCAGTACGAGCAGGAAGACCTGATGAAGTTCAGAAATTTTGGTCAGAAGTCACTGTCTGAAATTGAGCAGGTACTCACTGAAAGAGGTCTGAGCTTTGGTATGGATCTGGGTAAACTGGGTCTGGATAACCTCGATAATTAATCAACCCCGGCCCAAAAGGGTATGGGATTTTATAAACCGTTCCGGTTTACCGGAACACCCTCCACAAATCCTGACACGGTGTGGAGCTAAAACATAAACGTCATGCGTCACGGAGACAAAATCAACAACCTCGGCCGTAAAAAGGCACATCGGGTTGCGTTATTGCAAAACTTAGCAAGTCAGTTAATTACGCACAAGCGTATCGTTACCACTTTGGCAAAAGCAAAAGCCCTGAGAGCTTATGTTGAGCCATTGATTACCAAGACCAAGAAGAATGAATCTGCAACACAGATCAGTCACAATCACCGTCTGGTATTTGCCGAATTACAAGACAAAGCTGCTGTGAAAGAACTGTTCACCGTAGTTGGTCCTAAAGTTGCTTCCCGTCCGGGCGGATACACCCGTATCCTGAAACTGGGCATTCGTCCTGGTGACAACGCCGAGAAAGCAATGATTGAGTTGGTAGACTTCAACGAAATCTACGGTAAAGGCATCGAAAAAGCTGCTGAACCTGCTAAGAAAACACGTCGTAGCCGCGCTCCTAAAAAAGCAGAGGCTGCCGCTGAAGAAGCTACTGCAGCACCTGAAGCAACTACAACCGAAGAAAAAGCAGCTGAATAATCAATGCAGTTGTTTTAATCATAAAAGGCATTCCGCTTCAAACGGGATGCCTTTTTTCATATCCTCCGGGATTGGATTTAAAAATTTAGCAGGTGTGAGAAAATTAACCGGTTTTTTTGACAAATATGGTTTTCTTTTGCACCCATAAACCCGCCTCAATTATGCCACATTCGAAGAAGCCCGCTGTACTGATTCTCGCAGACGGCCACGTATTTCATGGATTATCTTTTGGAAAAACCGGAATTGCTACCGGAGAAATTTGTTTTAATACCGGTATGACCGGCTATCAGGAGGTGTTTACTGATCCAAGTTATACAGGCCAGGTGCTGATCATGAATAATGTGCATGTGGGTAATTATGGTGTGAAGGATTCGGACGTGGAGAGTTCCAGTGTTAAAATCCGTGGGCTGATTGCCAGAAACCTGGAGGAACAATTCAGCAGAATGCAGGCAAAAGGAGATCTGAATGCCTACCTGATCGAGAACAATATCGTAGCTATTGATGGTATCGATACCCGGGCGTTGGTTGCGCATATTCGTACCAAGGGTGCCATGAACTGCATCATTTCTTCTGAAGAAACAGATGTTGAAAAGCTTAGGGAAATGCTGAAAGCGGTTCCCGATATGGATGGTCTTGAACTGGCCAGCACCGTGAGTACAGAAAAGGAATATGAAATGGGTGATCCCGCTTCTCCGATCAGGGTTGCTGTGCTCGATTTTGGTGTGAAACAACATATTTTACAGTGCCTGGTTTCCAGGGGCGCCTACATACGGGTGCATCCTGCCAAAACCCCGTACAGCCGTTTAAAGGAGTTCAATCCGAACGGATACTTTATCTCCAATGGTCCCGGCGATCCGGCCGCAATGCCCTATGCCATCACCACAGTAAAGGAAATCCTGAACGAGCGGAAGCCTGTTTTTGGGATTTGCCTTGGTCATCAGTTGTTGGCGCTGGCCAATGATATTCCTACCTTTAAAATGCACCACGGTCACAGGGGACTGAATCATCCGGTGAAAAACATCATCACAGGCCAATGCGAAATCACTACGCAGAACCACGGTTTTGGCGTTGATCCGGAAGCCGTACGCAAGCATCCCAATGTGGAAGTGACCCACCTGAACCTGAACGATGATTCCATCGAAGGCATCCGTTTAAAAGACCGTCCGGCCTTTAGTGTGCAATATCACCCCGAAAGCACCCCTGGTCCACACGACAGCAGGTATTTGTTTGATCGCTTTGTGGAAATGATGCAGTAAATTTACCGTATGAAAATTACTATTATCAACGGACCGAATTTGAATCTCTTAGGTAAAAGAGAACCTGCTATTTATGGTGGACAGCCTTTTGAAGCCTATCTCGATAAATTAACCGCACTGTTTCCGGAAGTAGAGTTTACCTATTTTCAGTCGAATGTGGAAGGAGAACTGGTGAATGCCATTCAGAAGCACGGTTTCAGCGTTGATGGTATTGTATTGAATCCGGCTGCTTATACCCACACTTCAGTGGCGATCGGAGATGCCATTGCTGCGATTACTTCACCTGTGGTGGAAGTGCATATCAGCAACGTTCGCGGCAGAGAAGAGTTCAGGAAACTTTCTTATGTTTCCGGTGTGGTAGACGGCAGCATCACCGGACTGGGACTTTCCGGTTATGAGCTGGCCGTTCGTTGGCTGCTGGACCGCAATAAGTAAGTACTTCACTTTCAATAATGGATCAAAGATCTTATTCGGTTAAGACCGTTTACCTCATTGTGATTGCGGCAGCCATCAAGCTGCTGGTTGCCCCTTTGTTGGAACTGGGCATTGATGAAGTGTATTACTGGACTTACGCCGTTCGACCGGATTGGAACCAGTTTGATCATCCACCTATGGTGGGACTACTCATCCGGTTAACTACGCTGAATTTATGGTGGCCCAGTGAACTGAGTTTTCGTTTGGGAAGTGTACTGGTGGCTGCCTGTTCTACCTGGATCCTTTTTAAACTGGGCAAACTGATCTCCGGTGAAAGAACCGGTTGGTTTGCTGCGCTGCTCTATACTGCTTCGGTATATACCGGGTTCATTGCCGGCTTTTTTATTTTGCCCGATACGCCGCAGATGCTTTTCTGGACAGCTTCTCTGTACCTGATGGCCTATCTGTTGATGAAGCGGAACAAGGACAAAGTGCTTTCTATCTGGCTGCTGCTGGGCCTTATGATTGGCCTTGCCACCCTCAGTAAAGTGCATGGATTATACTTGTGGGCCGGTTTTGGTTTATTTCTGCTACTGAAAAGAACTTCCTGGTTATTGAACTGGAGATTGTACGCCGGGGTTTTTGTAACCATTCTTTGTATCCTGCCAATTGTTTACTGGAACTGGGAGAACAATTTTATTACGTATAAATTTCACTCTGAGCGGGTTACACACACGGGCCTGCAATGGGAATCTCTTATAAGGGAAATTGGAGGAGAATTTGCCTACCAGAATCCGGTCGTGTACGTTTTACTGCTACTGTCTGTGATTGCCTTGCTGACCAATAGAATCCGCTTTAATCAGCGCAGAACCGGTATCTGGCTTTTTTGTATGAGCATTCCCATGATCCTCATTTTTTGGTTAGTGGCACTGTTTAATCCAACACTGCCGCATTGGAGTGGCCCCGCATTTATTCCGCTGTTTTTAATTGGAGCGCTTTACCTCGATAAAATGACTACTGCTTTGTTCCCCGAGTGGATCAAGATTTCGTTATCGCTGGTGGGCGTTGTATTGGTAACGGCGGTGGTTCTGGTGCATTATGCTCCAAGAAATTTCGGAAGCCAGGATAAGGAAAATTACGGTGAGTATTGTCCCACACTCGATTTATCCGGTTGGTCCGATCTGGGTAAAACCTTTACGCAGTTGGTACAAAAAGACCGTTCAGATCAGCTTATGCGGCCGGATGCATCCTTGTTGGTGAACAATTATTTTCCCGGAGGACATGTTGAGTTTTATGTTTCCCGTCCATCCGGGCTTCCGGTGATTGGCGTTGGGAAATTACAAGACCTGCATATTTTCGCCTGGCTCAATAAAGACCGTCCACCGCTTCGGTTGGGTGCCGATGCCTATTGTATTGTACCTTCCAATTTTCCAATGAACGTTGCTGATGCCTATGGCGATTATTTCACCACCATTCTTCCGCCGGTAGAGCTGAGGCAGATCAGAAACGGTGGGGTAGTGAGGTATTTTTACATATATCGTTTAAAGAACTGCAAGAAAGTTCCTGCGCCCCTGCTGTAATACAGCGTTCTTCTTTTGCAGCTGGATAATATTATTGTTTGCGGGTGCTGTCGGTTTCCGGCTTGCTTACTTCAATCGGCTCCTGTTTTGCACCAAACAGGCTTTCGAAATCCTGACGGAACGAGATGCTGGCACCCTGACGGTTTCTTCTGCCAAAGTTGGCGCCACTGATGTCCAGACTGTTTTTACTGAAGATGATGGCCCGGAGTTTTCGGTCCTGCGACAAAATGATTTCTATGTTCAGATCGGGCAGCCACTGAAAGTTGCCGCTTTGTACGGAAGAACTGTTGCCCAGGTTAAAATCGAGGTCTCCGCCAAATGTTACTGTTACATTGTTGTTGAAGAAACTGCGGCCTACTTTAAAATTCACCCGGGAACGATCGAGTCTGTTGCTGTTGGCCTGTACACTGGTTCCATCGGTTCCGAATATACTGGAGCTGCTGTACAGGGATGCACCCAGGTCGAAGCGAAGACTCTTGTCGCGCGTGATTTTATACAGGAGGTTAGACACGGCTTTGTTGACCTCCTTGGTCAAAATCTGTGATAAGCTGTTGATGCCGATGGAACTGAAGGAATAAGGGTTGCTGCCGGTGGTGATGCTGGTTTCTCCCGGTGGCGCAAATGAATTGAATACAATCAGGAAGGACACCTGTTTCAGCATTTCATTTTCGTCTTTCTGTATTCTGGTCAGGAACTGTGCAAATTCATTGTCGTTTTTAATAGGACTTCCCTGCGGAAAGTCGAGCCGGAATTTGATATCGGGTTTGCTCAGCTGGTTGCGAAGAGAAGCAATTACCAATACATCACCCCGATAGCCTTTTACCAGACCACTGAAACTGTTCTTGCCAATCAGGTCCGACAGGGATACCCGTTCTGCTGTATACAATGCATCCACACTGAGTTCTGCCTTATACGGATCTCCGTTCCATTCTATATAGTTGCCTGCATTGGGCATCAGGTCGAATGGTTTTTTCAGCAAGGACTGAAAATTAAAATCGTATTTACCCCTTTCGATATTATACCTGCCCTTGATGGTCAGCGGATCGATGGTGCCGGCCTTGATGCGTAGTCTGCCATTGCCCACCGCCTTGATTACATCCCCGGTTAGTTCGTCGAGGATTACATCAATCTGTACTTTGTTGTTAGCTGTAACATCGAGGTCCACGCTCAGGTTGAAATTGCTCTTTGGTTTAATCTGCTCCATTTCGGTGCCGTACTGCTTGAACACAATAAAATCGGCTGCCCCGCTTTCCCTGCTTACCGAGTTGGGAATGGTGATATGTGAACTGTCGTTGGATTCTGCCGTGATGACCATCTTGCAGCCCGTTTCAGGCCCTTTGAAACTCATGCTGGCTTTACCAATGGCCCGGCCATAAAACTGCTGGTTGTCGGTAGCCTTGGTATCGATCAACAACAGTTTGTCTGTAGACAGATCAAAATCGAAGACCATGTTCTTGAAGTTCTTCTCGTAGAGTTTACCAGCAACGGTACCCTTGTTCTTATACTGGTCGTAAATGGTGAACCTTCCGAAGTTGATGCCGTCTTCCTGAAAACGGATCAATGCCGAATCGATTGTATAGTATACCTGTGTATAATCTACTTTAAGGCCACCCTTTCTCAATTCTATATTCCCGAGCAGATCAGGTGCATTTGGGTCGCCGCTGATGGTGAGTGCACCTGTTGCTTCGCCCGATAAATCGCTGAACAATCCTTTCAGGAACTGTTCTACAATGCCTATGCGGGATCGGTTGAGTTCAATGGTTGTTGTAAAGGATTTGCCTGTTGAGTCTTTGAGGTTGTAGGATCCGTCGGCAGTAAAATTGTAACCACTGTTGGGAGAGATGACTTTAAAAGGTATCAGGCCGCTGCTGCTTCTGTATCCTGCATTAACAAACACCACACCCACAGAATCTTCGTCGATGCTGAATTCCTCTGTTTTTAATTCTGCATCTGCAGAAAAATCGTCGAAAAAATTATAGAGGTTCACAGAGCCCGTGGTTAATCCCTCCAGTCGGGGATTTTTCATGAACAAAGAAGTGATGTCTCCCAGTATCAGGTTTTTCAGTTTAACTACCAGGTTATTGTAATTGCCCACTCCATTTAACCGGCCCGGTTCTACCGTGATTTCCTGGAATCCCTGAGTGAACTTTACATTCTGTGCATTCAGTAGTTTCTTTCTGATCTCGATGAAGCCTGATTTTTCAATGTGCCAGGCCTTATTATTCAGTACAAAAGAAGAGGGGCGGAACTGCACTTTTACGCCATCATCCAGGGTGTATACATCTGCATTCAGGGATGCTTCGTTTAATGCATTGGACGCGCTGGTATTGATTGCTACCACGGAATGATCCTTTCTGGAAGTGATGTGGATCACCGAGTTGGGTAAGCGCATACTGTCTCCCAGTTCAATACTCTTTATGGTGGAGGATACTGCAAGTGAATCAAAATTGCCGTTTCCGGTAAGTGAAAATCCAATACCGGAATAGTTCTTATACCTGCCATAGGGGATGTATGCATCTACTCCCAGTTTATTGTTGCTGGTGTTGATAGATCCGTTCAGCATTACATCGTTGAATCCGGAAACATTTTTTTCAAAGAGCCGGATATAGGGTTCAAAGTAGCCCGTGTTTATGGAGAAGGTAAACTGCTGGTTTCTTGGGGTGGATTTAAGCGGTTTAATGTAAGCAGGATAGTAGTTGTACAGAAATGCCTGGAAACTGGCTGGCAGTTCCATGATGCTGAACCGGCCTTTCACCGTTGCATTGAAATCGTTGCTGCCGACATGCAGTGTTTTCAGCGAATCACTGTAGTCCGAAGTCAGGTTCAGTGAGTCGAAGCGCACATTGGTTTCGCTGCTCCTGATTTCGGCATTGAGGAATTTAGCGGTACCGATGAATTTGTCGATATTACTTCCGGTAAAGTTTACGTCGAGCAATCCTACTACCTGTATTTTTTCTTTTAGGAAATTCAGGGCCTGCAGGTTGGAATTGGATAAGTCGCCCACAATATTGAACAAGGGTTCCTCCTTGGAAAAATCCACTTCCACATCTGCCGTAAACCCAAGGTTGGGATCGTTTATTTCCAGTTCCCCGTTGAAATATTTTTTTTGTACCGTACCGTTGGCCGTGATATTGGTGTATTTGTAATTGTTGTATTCGATAGAGGAGGCTATCCCGTTCAATTGTGTTTTCAGCCGGTTGATATTGAAACTGCTACCGGTTACTTTTCCCTTGAAATCCACTGCTCCGAGCTCGTCTACCGAAAGAAATTTTCCTGCGTTGAAGCGAATAGCTTCGATGTTTCCATCGTATACCGGCTCTCCGTATGCAGGAAGCTTCATACTGATATCGGCCTTCAGGCCACCCAGTTTGGTGGAGAGGATGCCCGATGTTCTGAAACGATGGATGGTGCCATTGTAGCTGCCCCTGTATAAAATCTGTCCGAGGGCAGCCAGGTTGGGTTGCTCCAGTTTGCCCAGTGCCGGTACAAAAACACTTAGGTCGTATACATTCGTTTGTACACTGCCGTTATTGAAACTGATGATGGTTTTGTCGATTTCCGGCAATCCCTTCATGGCCAGTGTTCCGTTTACTGCAGTCGTAGTGCCAATTCTTGCATTGAAGCCGGTTACTTTAAAATCAGTAACCGTTCCGATGAAATTTCCGGTCAGGATGGCTTCCTTTTTCCAGGATTTCAGCTCCGGTGCAAAAAAGGCAATATCGTCGCTGTGTACATTTGAATAATTGAACCGTGCCACCATCACCACACTGTCTACGTATTCAGCAAAATCTTCGTTGAAATTGTTGAACTTCATCGCATAGTAATTGGTGAGCCTGCTTTTGTTGGTTTGCAGATCCAGATTGGCCAGTTCCATGATCTGGGGGGTAAGCCGGAAATTGGCTTTCAGTTTTTTCAGTTCCAGTCCCGAACGGTCTTTTGCAGACAGATGAACCAGGGCAGTTAAAGTGTCTTTCTGAAAATGGAACCGGTTGATGGAGCCGCTTAGTTTCGATAATCGGATATGTGATCCGTCAAATCCCGGGTATGGCTTTTCGAGGTTACCTTCTATGTTTAGTCCGCCATTGATCAGCTGCATACGTTGTACATTCAGGTCGATCCATCCGGCATTGTAATAAAGTCCTGTATCGGGTACTGCCGGCGCTTTTCTTTTAAGGTGTGGCGGCCGGAGCGGGACCAGGCTGTAAATGGTTACCTGTGGTTTATTCAATACAACGGAGCTGATATTGAACCGTTTGTTCTTCAGGTCTATTTTATCTGCATCCAATACCAGGCTTGCCACACGTGCATCCAGGATATCTCCGGTCCAGAGATCGTTGTTTAGAAAATGGACATTCTTCAGGTCGATCTTTTTCAGATCCAGTTCCAACCCTCCCGTTGTGTCTTTTGGTTTGGGGCTGGGTGAGGCAAAATAATCGGCGATGAACTGATAATTCCAGACTGAATCGGTTCGTTGCAGCTTAACCACTGCATCTTCCAGCCCTACGTATTTTAGAACGGCCTTGTTTCTCAGGAAAAACCAGTCGGTCATTCTTACCTTCAGCTGACCTGCATACAGGATGGTGTCTTTCTTTTGGTCTCTGACCAGCATGCCTTCCAGGTTCAGTTTGTTGAACAGGGAAATACTTACCTGCCGGATGCGCACTTCGGTACCCAGCGCTTTGGAAAGTTTGCCAGTAGCATAGTGAACCAGTTTGTTCTGAACATAGTCTGTTTGTATGGCTATATAGAGCACCAGGAGGATGGCTATAAAGATCAGAATGGTTCTACGTGCTATGGTCAATATCCGGTTCAGTCAGCTCAATTTGTTGATAAAATTAATCAATCATGATTGCAAGGCAAATACAATACCAAACATTCGGATGGTTGGTATTCCTGTGGCTAAAATTCCGGGTTAACCCCTGTGTAATTGGCCGGACTGATTGCTTTCAGCTCTTTTTTCAATGCTGCACTGATTTTTAGTGAACCGATAAAGCCATGGATCGTGGCTTTGTCTATTTTGGCTTTTCCCCTGGTCAGTTCCTTGAGCGCTTCGTAGGGATTCGGATAGTTTTCTCTGCGAAGGATGGTTTGGATTGCTTCCGCTACCACGGCCCAGTTGTTCTCGAGATCGGCCCTGATGGCCGCTTCGTTCAGGATCAGCTTAGACAATCCGTTTTGGATAGACTGTATGGAGATGCTTACATGCGCCATTGGTACGCCCATATTTCTCAATACAGTGGAGTCGGTCAGGTCTCTCTGCAAGCGGCTGATCGGCAATTTCCCGCTCAGATGCTCCAGCAGTCCGTTCGCAATGCCCAGGTTGCCTTCCGCATTTTCAAAATCGATGGGGTTTACTTTATGCGGCATGGCAGATGAACCTACTTCTCCTTTCCTGGTTTGCTGTTTGAAGTAATCCATGCTGATGTAGGTCCAGATATCGCGGCAAAGGTCGATCAGAATATTGTTGATGCGTTTGATCGCATCAAAATGTGCTGCCAGCGAATCGTAATGTTCAATCTGGGTGGTGAACTGCATGCGCTGCAGGCCAAGGGTGTCTTCCACAAAGCGGTTACCCAGATTTACCCAGTTGCGTTTTGGGAATGCAATATGGTGTGCGTTGAAATTACCGGTAGCTCCCCCAAATTTTGCTGCATAGGGAATACTGCTGAACAGTTCAATCTGGTTGTTCAGTCGTTCAACAAATACCATGATTTCTTTCCCAAGGCGGGTAGGAGAGGCTGCCTGACCATGGGTTCTTGCCAGCATGGGTACATCCTTCCATTTGGCTGCGAGCTGGTACAGGTTATTCTGCAGGTTGATGAGGGCGGGCAGGTATTCATGCTCCATGGCATGTTTCCAACTCAAAGGGATGGCTGTGTTGTTGATGTCCTGAGAGGTGAGTCCGAAGTGGATCCATTCTTTCAGATGACTGATGCCGGCCTCGTCTGCCTTCTCTTTCAGGAAGTACTCAACTGCTTTTACATCGTGGTTGGTTATAGATTCTAATTTCTTGATTTTCAATGTGTCTTCTGTGGTAAACTCATTAATTACTTTAGATAACTGAGCCTTGGCTTTTGCTGGCAACCGGAAGAATTTCTGATCGGCCAGAAAGAAAAAATATTCTATTTCTACCAATACCCTGTATTTGATCAGGGCATATTCGGAGAAGTACTCATCTAAGTGGCTGGTCTTTTTTCTGTATCGGCCGTCGATGGGAGAAATGGCTGTAAGGTTGCTCAGTTCCATATTGTCTTAATTCGTTTCTTTGCACAAAAGTAGCTGAATTGAACAAGAGAATAAGCGTTGGAGCGGTAAGTTATTTGAACACATTGCCCTTTTTATTGGGAATAAAAAGAGCCGCCGGTTTGATGGAAAGAATCCATTTAACAGAAGAGTATCCTGCAAAGCTGGCTGAGCAACTCATCGCCAATCAGATTGATGTTGGTCTGATCCCTGTGGCCATGATTCCCCGGTTAAAAGAGTCGTACATTATTGGAGAATACTGCATAGGTACAGAAGGAGCCGTAGCCTCAGTTGCACTTTTCAGTGAAGTGCCGATGGAGCAGATCGATACGGTAATTCTCGATTACCAGAGCCGAACTTCTGTGAACCTGGCAAGGGTTCTGCTGAAAGAGTATTGGAAAAAGGAAGTGGTGTTTCAGGATGCAACCCCCGACTTCAGGGAAAAGATCAAGGGGACCACTGCTGCGGTAGTGATCGGCGACCGGGCATTGGAGCAAATCAGTATGTCTGCCTATATGTATGATCTGGGAGCTGCCTGGAAAGCACATACAGGTTTGCCATTTGTATTTGCTGCATGGGTTGCCAACAAACCATTGGATGAAGACTTCATTGATGCATTCAACAAAGCCAATGCCTATGGTGTGAGCCATATTGATGAAGTGCTGGCCGGTTTAAATTATCCTGCCTACGATCTGAAGAAATACTATACCGAAAACCTTAGTTATCCCCTGACTGATGAAAAACGGAAAGGGCTGGCCCTTTTCCTGGAAAAACTGAAGCAACTTTAAATCTGTTTACCTGCATGACCGGCATTACTGTTATCACTATCTGTTTCAACAACCTGAGCGATTTGCAGAAGACCTGTGCTTCTGTAGACAGCCAGGAACGAAAGCCGGATGAGCACTGGATCATCAATGGATCCAGTACAACAGAGATTGCCGCCTGGCTGGAATCGACCCCGCAGCCTGCTTACAGAAAATGGCTGAATGAAAGAGATAATGGTATTTCCGATGCCTTCAATAAAGGGATTCAACGTGCAGGTTATTCCATTATCCATTTACTCCACGCTGGTGATTCCTATGCTTCCGGTCAGGTGATCGGGCTGGTTGACCGGTATTTCTCCCAGCACAGTGGTATCAGCTGGATCAGCGGGAATATCCGCATTACAAGAGGAGGGGTGCCTGTAACTGTGGGCAAGCCCTTTGATAAAAAGAAATTGTACCGGGGAATGCGCAGTGTGGCGCATCCAACCTGGTTTGTAAAGAAAGTTGTATACGATCGCGTTGGGCTGTTCAACACCAATCTGAAGATCGGGATGGATTATGACCTTATGTGCAGAATTTACAACGAGCCTTACGGATACATCAACGAAACACTTGCGGTATTTGATGATACTGGTATCAGTACCACCAATTACCTGGCTTCACTTAAAGAAAATATTCAGGTATACGAATCGCATTTTGGCTATTCCCTACTTTGCCGGCTCTGGCAGTTCCGGTTGAAATTGCTCTACCTGCTTTTAGAAACCTCTTTTGGTAAATGGTTGTTCCGGATCAAGAATAAGCTGGGCCTGGCCAATGCCTAAGGCTTTATGGCGGATCTTCCGGTTTCGTCCATTCTGTGAAGCATCAGGCAAATCTTATGCAGGCTCAGGTATTCATCCACCGCTTTTCTGGATCCTTTCCAAAATCCGTAATCGTCGATAATCAGCACCCCTTTGGATGCCAGTTTGGGATAGAGCTGTTCCATTTCGTGTTTGGTGGATTCATACCAGTCGGTATCGAGTCGCAACAGGGCTATTTCGCTGGAAATGGTTTGAGGAATGGTCAACAAAACATCACCCTCCACAAAATGGATCAGTTCCGATGGATAGTTGGTACGGGCAATATTGGCCTTTACTTCTTCCAGACCGGAATAAGCCCATACCGAACTTTCGGTTTTGATGGATGCATCCTGCTGCAATTGTGTAGCTGCATCGCGGTTGAGCTGGTCTACATCATTTTCTGTTGGGGCTGTCATACCTGCATAAGTGTCGTAGAGGTACAGGTGCCGGTTGGCTGCTCCCAGGTATTTCAGTGTTTCTGCCACGGCCATCATACTGCCGCCCTTCCATACACCGCATTCCACTATGTCTCCGGGAATCTGGTTGTTTACCACATATTTTACACTTTCGATCAAACCGTATAAGCGTTCTTCGCTGGTCATGGTGTATGGACGTACTTTCCGGATGATTTCTTTGTGCATATCGTCGAAGTCTGCAGGAAACTGATGTTCCTGTATATCCAGTCCGAATAATGTTTTGAATGCTTTTACTGGTTTGAATTTCATGGTAATGTTAAATGTGTTTGAATAAGTTGGATCAGTTGCTCCGGTTGCACTTCGTTGTAGGAAACCGGAACGGTGAATTCGTATTTGGAAGGAACTGTTGTGCTTGCCTTTAGTTCCTGTTCCACCGATTGCGGATAAGCTGCATAGAACTGCCGGTGCACTTCTGTCGGGTAGGGGGCAAACCGTTTGTACTGCGATCCGTTGAATACCCCAAATACTGTGCAGCCCACGGCTGCGGCAAGGTGTACCGAGCCGGTATCTACCGATAGCAGGCATTTTGCCGCCGATAGTACCGAGAGCAATTGCGGCAGGCTGGTTTTCCCACTCAGGTTCACCAACGGATGGCGATATAGCGTTTCGAATGCCTGTGTATAAGGCAGGTCTCCGGGGCCTCCGCAAAGCACGGCAGTGTAGCCATATGTTTCAAAAAGATAATTGCTTACCGTAATAAAATGCGCAACATCCCAGATTCTTGCACTGCTCCTGGAACCCGGGAATACCACAAAGTATTGCTTCGGAAGGCCAGCTGGCAGAGCAGGCAATAGCTGTGGTTGAACGCGGGTATTTTCTACAGACGCAGGCTGTCCTGTAATATATTCTGTGAACAGTCTGTTCCGGTAAAATTCGAACAAAGGCTTTTCGGGATAATCAAAAAGGGTTGTGAAGAGATTGTGGTCGTATCCCCGTTCATAGGGTTTTACGGCTTCGGGGTTGGCCTTCATGCCAATCCGGTACCTTGCGCCTGCTGCCCTTACAATGGCATCGTCGTTGCGCTTGTCTCTGGAAAAGATGGGGTTGATTACCGTTTCGTAGGAATACCCATACACCAGTTTCAGCAACTGGTACCGGTAATGCAGGTTTTTTTTGAAAGCGGTTTTGTGCATCCAGATGGTCTGGTCGGCCACTGAATGATCCAGTAATTCGTAAATACTTTGCCAGCTGCTGTTGCCCAGGAAATGAACTTCGTATCCCGCTGCCCTGTAATGCTTAGCAATCAGTGGCAGAAATTTCCGCCACAACATATAATCGCCGATTTCATCGGTTCTTACAATCAGGAGCCTGTGCGCAGGCCGGCTGCGGCGGCCGGTTTTCGCCAGCAGCAAAGCTCCATCGTATAAAATTCCCTTTAATCGGTTCAACATGCTTCAAAACGCTTTATCTTGCTGCCAGCAATTTGCAGTATAGCTTTCAATTATGGTGCCCTTTAATTTTAACCCATCCATTTCGCATCCACTCTATTACATCCGTAAAGGGTTGTATCGCAAAATTAGTTTATACGCACCAGAATTAAAGGGTCAATTAATGGATTTTGGCTGTGGTGAAAAACCTTATCGGTCTTTGTTTACGAATGTGTCCGGTTATACCGGTGTGGATTACGATAGCGAAGGACACAGTCATGCCAATGAAAGCATTGATGTTTACTACGATGGGGTTACCCTTCCTTTTGCGGATCAGCATTTCGATTCCATTTTCAGCAGTGAAGTTTTTGAACATGTATTTACCCTGCCGCAGATACTGCCCGAGCTGAACCGGGTACTGAAACCCGGTGGTAAAATCCTGATCACCTGTCCTTTTGCCTGGGAAGAACATGAAGTGCCTGTAGACTACGCCCGTTACAGCCGGTTTGCATTAAAGGATATGCTGGAGAAAAATGGCTTTAAGGTATTGGTGACCGATAAAAACGGTCATTATATGAGTGCTCTGCACCAGTTGCTGATGGTGTACATCAACGATCAATGGTTGCACAGAGTACCCTTCTTTTCGAGGTTCAATCTGTTTAAGAAACTGGTTCGCCAGGCCCTGGTACCCTTTCTGAATATTCTGTTTTATATGTTCGAACCGCTCTGGCCTGTTTCAACATCTTTTTATTTAAACACCATCATTTTAGCGGAGAAATGTTAGGTAGGAAAATTCTTTATACCATCAGTTCTGCAAGCCATTTGGCTTATTGCAAAAACATGGCCGATTCTTTTATTGCCAGCAACCCCGACTATCGGGTGATCATCTGTCTGGCCGATCAGATCCGGGAAAGATTTGATCCTGCTTTTTTTGCACCACATCAGCTGATTGAAGTGGAACAGATGCAGATTCCACATTTCACTGCCATGTCGGAACGCTACGATATCATTGAACTGAGCTGTGCACTCAAGCCTTTTGCCGGATTGTATATCCTCGAAAAATACCGGCCCGATTGCCTGGTATACCTCGATTCGGATATACAGGTATATGATTCCTTTCTGTTGCTCGAAGAACAACTGAAACAGTACAGCATAGTGGTTACTCCGCATTTTTCCCACCCGCTGCCTGCAGACAACTGTGTGCCCCGGGAACGCGATATCTTAAGGCACGGCTTGTACAACGGTGGTTTCTTTATGCTGAAAAATGATCCGGAAGCCATTTCTTTTTTAACCTGGTGGGGCAGCCACCTCGTGGAAGAAGGGTACCTGAATTATGAAGAGGGCATGGGCAGAGACCAGAACTGGTTGAATTTTCTGCCGCTGTTTTTTGAACATGTGCTGGTGGCTAAAGACCTGGCAGGGGTTAACGTTGCCTACTGGAACCTGCACGAGCGCAACATTTCGCGTGTGCTCAACCGTTACATGGTAAACGATACGGCTCCGCTGATTTTTCTGCACATCAGCGGTTATTCCTTTGATCAGCCGGAGTTGTTGTCGAAACACCAGGACCGTTACGATTTAAATCAATACCCGGTATTACAAGAATTGCTTCATCAGTTCCGGCTGGGAGTAATGGCCAACGATCATACCCGTTTTGCTGTTATGGAATGTGCCTATGCCAGGAAAAAGAAAAAGTCGCTGGGCATCATGCGAACCCTTAACCGGATGATCCGGCCTCTGGGGATTAAAGTATCGGATATCTGATATCAGAAATAGGTTCTGCCGGTTTGTACTTTCACCTTTTTTTTGTTGGCATTCTTCTTTTCGAATTCCAGGATTTCTTTGGTCTTATTTCTGGCAGCCACCGTATCTGTTTTCCCTTTTTTACTCAGTGGAAGTTTGGCTACAGGTGCAATACTGTCTGCTTTTGGTTGGGGCGCTTCGGGTTGCTTTAGCTGACCCATGAAATATTCCTCGGTTTCCATCAGCATACCCGTACCTGGTTGATAATATTTCCAGACGCCGTGACGAATGGAAGTTCCGTCTGTTTTAACGATCACTTTTTCGTATTTGTTCGGGTCTAGCGGGTCTGCCACTTCCAGTGTGTCGTAGGCCTTGTCCGGATTCACTGCTCTCCAGCTTTCTTCGTGTTCCAGTCCGGCCAGGGTAAAATAATAACAGCGTCCGTTTTTATTTCCCCAACGATAATTTTCCTGTGCCAGTAAATCGCCCATCAGATTGTACGTGCGCCACATGCCTTCTTTGCGGTCGTTTTTGTATAGCCCTTCTTCTTCGTATCCGGGTTCTCCGCGCAGCTTGGGCATTTGTATCAGCCACTTGCCCTGTTTCATTCCTTTCATGTCTACACAGTTCAGGGTATCTCCGTTTGAGGCCAGTTTGAACGTTCTGCACTGGCTATTCACCGACAGACCCAGTAAAATGAACAATGGTAGGATTAGAAAGCGCATAATACGTACATTCGATAACCGAAAATACAGAACTGCTATGAGAAAATTATTGCCCCTTTTGTTAATTGTTGGCTGTTTCCGGCTTCAGGCACAGGTTAAACCGACCCCAGCTGCTGACAGACTGAAAAGCATCGAACAGCGAAAGGCTTTGAATGCACAATCTCCCCTGAACAATACTGCATTCCGGAGTATCGGCCCCAGTGTAATGAGCGGAAGGGTAGTGGATATTGATGTAAATCCTGCAGACCCTACTGAGTTTTATGTGGCATATGCTACCGGAGGATTGTGGCAGACCGTGAACAACGGCCAGAGTTTTGTGCCGGTATTTGATTCTGCAGACATCATTACCATCGGTGATATTGCCGTAAACTGGAAAACCCGTTCCATCTGGGTGGGCACCGGTGAAGTGAACAGCAGCCGGTCTACCTATGCCGGTCTGGGTGTTTACAAAAGCGATAACAATGGTAAAACCTGGGAATACCTCGGACTTCCGGAGAGCCATCATATTGGTAAAGTACAATTGCATCCCACCGATCCCAATACGGCATGGGTAGCCGTGATGGGGCACCTGTATTCTCCCAATAAAGACAGGGGTGTTTATAAAACCACCGACGGAGGAAAAACCTGGAAGCATACCCTGTATATAGACGAAAATACCGGTTCGGTAGAACTCGATATCAACCCGCAAAATCCCAACGAACTCTATGCAGCCATGTGGTACAGAACCAGGAGGGCCTGGAACTTTGAAGAGAGTGGTAAAACCAGTGGTATTTATAAAAGCACCAACGGAGGCGAGAGTTGGGAACTGATCTCCACACCTGCTTCCGGATTTCCTACCGGTGAGGGTGTTGGAAGAATTGGTCTTGCCGTATATCCGCAGAACCCCAATATCATTTATGCAGTGGTAGACAATAATGCCAGACAGGCTGCAAATGCAGTCAGAAGATCACAGGATACCGGCAGGTTGTCGCTTCGCGATTTCAAAGACCTGAGCAAAGAACAGTTTCTTGCCCTGGACGATAAAAAACTGGCCGCTTTCGTAAGCAGCCCCCGCAATGGAATTCCTGCCAGGTATACTGCCGCAAAACTGAAAGAACTGGTTGGTTCAGGTAGCTTGGCTCCCACAGTAATCTGGGATTATCTCTATGATGCCAATACCGCTTTGTTCGAAACTCCCATCATTGGTTGTGAATTATACCGGAGTGATGATGCGGGTAAAACCTGGCGTAAAACCAATAAGGAGCCCATCAATATTTACAGTACCTATGGGTATTATTTTGGTATGGTATTCGTGAGCCCAGCCAACGAAAATAAAGTGATCCTGACTGGTGTAGACCTGCTCCTGAGCACCGATGGAGGTGTGAGCTTTAAATCCATCGATAAGGACAATGTACATTCAGATCATCATATGGCTTGGATGAGCCCGCATAAGGAAGGTCATATCATCAACGGAAACGATGGTGGGTTAAATATCAGCTACGACAATGGCGCACACTGGTTCAAAGCCAATACACCTGCTGTAGGACAGTTTTATGCAGTAACGGTAGATATGGCTCGTCCATACAATGTGTATGGTGGTTTACAAGACAATGGTGTTTGGTATGCACCTTCCAATACCGTGGAATCCATGGCCTGGTACGACAGCGGAGAAAATCCGTATAAGCGAATTGGCGGCGGAGACGGAATGCAGGTACAGGTAGACTGGAGAGACAATAAAACGGTTTACAGTGGTTCTCAGTTTGGTGCTTACACAAGGCAGAACCTGCTTACAAAGGATCGTAAATTCATTCGTCCCGCCAGAGACCTGGGTGAACCTGCTTATCGCTTCAATTGGCAAACGCCGATTGTACTGAGCCGACACAACCAGGATGTTCTGTATTACGGCAGCAACAAGTTTCACCGTTCTTTCAGCAAAGGAGACAGCCTGGTTACCCTGAGTGCAGATTTAACCACCAACCCTGCTCAGGGCGATGTTCCTTTCGGTACCATTGCTACCCTCAGCGAAAGCCCCCTGCGTTTTGGACTGATCTACGCCGGATCCGACGATGGTAATATTCAGATTACCAAAGACGGTGGTTACAGCTGGACCCTGATCAACAGCAAGCTTATGCCAAAAGGATTGTATGTAAGCCGCGTTACGGCCAGCGCCTTCAAAGAAGGAAGGGTGTACGCCAGTTTGAACGGATACCGCAACGATCATTTCAATGCCTATGTTTACGTAAGTGAAGATTACGGCGCTACCTGGAAACAGATTGCCAAAGATCTTCCTGCAGAACCCGTGAATGTGGTGAAGGAAGATCCGAACAATGAGAATATCATTTATATAGGAACCGATGGTGGTTTATATGTGAGCATGGATGGCGGCAACTCCAGTATAAAATGGAGTAAAGGCCTTCCTTACAGCATTCCGGTTCATGATATTGCCATTCAGCCACGCGACAATGAAATTGTACTGGGTACACACGGCAGAAGCCTGTATGTAGCAGGGTTAGCTGCGGTGCAGCAACTGGCAAAAGGGAAATAATCAATAAACGGCAACTGCTTTTTGCAGTATCCACAGATCCTGGCCACCCAACTTGTTTGGGTGGCTTTTTCCTTCATAGAACTCCTGTATCGCAAAGTATGCTTCCAGCACCTGCCGAAAATGTGCTGCATGGTTATAGGTACAAACCAGCCGGTGTCCTTTTTCGGGATAGGGTCGGGTATAAGCTCCGCGCAGATAGGTTTCCAGTTCGAGATCAGATAGTTGGCAGGTATAATGGCTGCCATGGGTAGACAGGACCAGTATGCCGCCGGGTTGAAGCACCCGATGCAGTTCCAGTATATGATCTATTTGATCTTCCGCTGCAATATGCGTGAGTACGGAGATGCCGAAGATCAGGTTGAACTGATTGCCGGCAAAAGGAAGTGGCAAACCTTCGGTTATACTGAATTGTACCTGGCCAATCTGCTCGCGGGCCCGGTTGATCCTGCCGTTGTTGCTGTCGCATCCAAAGCAAATGGCTTCCGGTGCAATTGCCTGAATATGCCGGATCACTCTTCCGGTTCCACATCCCCAGTCTAGTATGATGGGTTTACCGGTATTGCGGTAGGGAGCATACCATTCCATGATTTCTTTCGCCGCCAGTTCTCCGTCAGAAAAGTATTTCTCATAGTTCAACTGAAAGGTTTCAAACAGGTCCCTGTCGGGGGGGACAGATATGCCGGGATGTTCCCGCAGGAATTTCCGATTGGATGCACTGTTCCTGAATTGCCGGAGCCGGAACTGTACTTCAGCCAACAGGAGCCGCATGCGCGGGCTTCTTAAAATATTCCGGATAATGCGGGGTGGTAGCATAGGCTGTGTAAATATACAAATGAAAAAGACCCCGGATTTCCGGGGCCTTGAATGCATTCAAGATGCTGTTTATTATTTCTCCGGATAGAGTACGCTGTTCAGTACATTCTTTCCGTTGAATAATAAGTTGGCTGTTTTTTTAATGTCTTCAATGCTAACGCCGTTCACTATTTTTTCGAAGTCGAATACCCGTTGTGGATCGCTGTTCATGAGGTAAACACCCTGCAATACATTGCTCCAGTAACGGTTGTCTTTCATGTTCACGGTATGTTTTTCCAGCAGTGCCTTCTTCACTTTGTCGAGATCCTTTTGTTCCGGACCATTTATTTTGATTTTTTCAATTTCTTCTGCTGCAGCTTTCTTTAGCTTATCTACATTTTCCGGACCACAGGGTAGCTGTAAGGCCAGCGTATAACCTTCGAATGGATATTTATTAACGGAACCGCCGATACCGCCGCCATAGATGCCTCCGATCTTTTCTCTCAGTTCTTCTATGATTTTGATGTTCAGTACTTCGGTGAGCATTTCTGTTTGCAATGCCAGGTCTTCTGTGTATGCAACTTCTCCGGAGTATACGTTGAAGATAAAACTCTTGGCTTCTTTGCCTTTATAGAAACTGAGGTCTTTTACTCCCCCGGCAATGCGAACACCATTGTCGAAAATGGCCGCCGGCTTTCCTTTGGAGGGAAGGCTGCCGATATAAGTAGCCAGTAAAGGTTTTATGGCTTCGAGGTCTATATTGCCAACCAGCACAAATGTAAAGTTGCTGGCATCACCGGTAAGCTCTTTGAATATTTCCAGCGATCTGTTCAGGTTGATCTTGTCGAAGTCTGCTGCATTGGGTACTGCAGACGGTGCAAGTGGGTTTCCGGCATACAAGACTTTATAAACCGAATCTATGAAAGCGGTTGTAGGATCGGCCATCATGAACTGCACCTGGCTTTTTTGTTTGTCTTTCCAGCCATTGAACAGGGCCTCGTCTTTGCGGAGCTCCGTGAAATTAAGGTACATCAGCTGGAACATGGTTTCTACATCTTTCACCGTACTGTTTCCATTCACCCTTGCAGTGGTAGCATTTACAGAAACGCCAGCATTGGCATTTTTACCTGCCAGGAATTTTCGCAGATCCACCGGACTGAATGCGCCAATACCCATCTGCTGAATGGCTTGTGTTGCATAATTGGCGCTGTACTTGTCTGCTGCTCCGTATACACTGGTGCCACCTTTTCGGAAGCCTGTCAGGATGATTTCATCCTGTTTGTAGCTGGTGGGTTTTACAATAACGCGGGTTCCGTTGCTGTACTGCAGTTCGGTAATTCCCAGCTGTTCATTCTTTGTTTCATTGACCAGACTACCTGCCGAAGGAGTAGTTTTCAGCAGGCTTGCAGCAATGCTTTTTTCTTCGTAGGGTTTCACCGGAAGCTTGCTGCTATTTTCCACGGCCGCCAGTAAAGCAGTTTTGCCGGGAAGTTTGATTTCTGTTTTGTCCGGTCCCTGAATGCTTACAAAAACTCTTTCGTTTTGTTTCAGTTCATTGGCAAGTGCATTCACTTCTTCTAAACGAATGCCCGGCATGAGTTCTTTTTTGTATTGGTATTCCGCTTCAATTCCGGGACTGGGTTCTGCTTGCAGAAAATGCTGCACATATTCCTGTACAAAAAGGGCCGACTCTGTTTTGTCTTTGTTGTTGTACACTTTTTCGATTGCAGCCAACTGCTGTTTTTTGGCACGCTCCAGTTCTCCCGCTGTGAATCCAAATTTCTTTACACGTTCTATTTCTGTTAACACAGCATACAGGGCAGTGTCTGTTCCTTTTTGAGAAGCAATGGCAAAGCTGTTGAATGCCTCATGCTCTCTTGCATAGGAACCAAAGTTGCTTCCTGCAAATAAGAAAGGAGGGTTAGCGCTTTGGGTAAGCTCATTCATCCGCTGGTTCAGTAATGAAGTGAACAGGTTCTTGATAATGATGTTCTTCCGGTAATCGCTAAGGGTTACGGTAGGGGTTGTTTTAACCGTTGAATAGTTTAGTTCTATCTGGTAGTTGGTTGCTTCCTTATCGGTAACCACCAGGGCATCGTTTTTGGTTCTGCCTGGAACGGTAGCCTTGAACCTGGGTCTGGGATTTGCAGGATTTTTGAGCCCGCCAAAATATTGCCTGATCATGTTTTCAGTTGCAGCCACATCTATATCGCCTACCACAATCACTGCCATTAGATCCGGACGGTACCAGTCTCTGTAGAAACGTTTGATGGCATCATATTTAAAGGTCTTCAGCAGGCTGTCTTTACCAATCGGCAAGCGCAGTGCATACCTGGATCCCTCATATTGTTTGGGGTATACTTTTCTGAACATACGATCTTCAGCACCTTTACCTAAACGACTTTCTTCCAGTATTACACTTCTTTCCTCATCAATCTGTTTGTTGTCGAAACTGATCCCCGAAGCCCAGTCTTGCAGTACCAGCATGCCTTTCCGGTAGTTGGCGGTGTCTGTTAAAGGAATGGGCAGTATGTATACGGTTTCGTCAAATCCGGTATATGCGTTCAGGTCTGCGCCGAATTCCACACCGATGCTTTGCAGAAAATTGACCAGTTCATTTTTTTTAAAGTGCGTGGTGCCGTTGAAGGCCATGTGCTCGGTAAAATGCGCCAGACCCTGCTGGTCGTTGTCTTCCAGTATGGATCCTGCATTTACAACCAGACGGAGTTCTGCTTTATGCTCGGGCTTCTGGTTCTGTCGGATGTAATAGGTCAGGCCGTTGGATAGCTTCCCCATTTTGGTTTTGGCATCGAAGGGTAATGGCGCTGTCAGATTCAGCTGTGCGCTGCTGCTGAGCAGCAAAAGCATGGCCAGTACAAGCAAATTGCATTGTTTTTTCATGATCAATTTTTTTACCCCGGAGGGTTGGTGTTTGAATAAAACGATCTGTTTTATTACTAGTCAGTAATCGGGGCGATCGGTTATTTCAATACTTCGGTTATAGGCTGTCCGATATTACCACTTGGCTCCTGTATGCGCAATAAAGCTGCAATGGTGGAGGCAATATCGTGCATGTGAACTTCCCTGGAAGATTTGCCTTTTTTGATGCCCCATCCGTACCAAAGCAAAGGAATATGTGCGTCATACGGATACCATAATCCGTGTGTGGTGCCAGTAGCTCCGCCATCGATATAGCCGGATTTCAGGATAATCTGAATGTCTCCGCTTCTGTTGAAGAAAAATCCATTGGCCAGTTTCTCGCGCAATACTTTCGGGATGGGGGTGGTCAGGATATCTGCGGTTGCAAATGCGTTGGATACCGGTTCTTTTTTCTTTAAAAAGGTAATAATCGTATTGATGATGCTTTTTTGATCGGCTTTCAGGCTGTCCAGTTTATCCCTGTCTAAATGAACCTGGTAGTTGTACAGACTCACTACAGCGCCATCGATGCCATATTGGTTTTTTACCAATGCATTCAGATCGCTCAGCATGCTTTTCTCGTTCAGGGTTCCGCCGGGTAATTTGTTCTCCTTCATGAAGCCGGGTACATGTGCTACAGCATGGTCTGCACTCAGAAAAGCAGTGTATTTGCCTTTGCCCACTTTGGCGTCGAGGAAGTCGAACAGCTTTCCAAGTTCTTCATCCAGCCGAACATAGTTGTCTACTATTTCCCATGAGTTGGGGCCAAATGCATGACCAATGTAATCGGGAGAAGAAAAGCTTACTGCCAGTAAATCGGTTACATCGTCCTTGCCCAATTCTTCGGCCAGTACAGCCGCTTTGGCCATTTCTGCAGTAATGGTATTGCCATGCGGTGTAGATGGCAGCTTGCCGAATCCTTCATTTTCTGCGCGCTTCAGGTCGTAAGGCATTTTGGTCTGATTCTTTCCAAAAGGAGTTCCTTCGTAAGGCTTTTCATCGGAGGTAGCATACAAGGGATAAACTTCATCCTTCAATGCTTTTTGCCAGCCCAGGTTCAGTAAGGAATCGGGTAATTTCCTGTTGTTGAACTGATTCACCCATTCCGGTAACTGGTTGGTATAATAAGTGCTGGTGATAAAATAGCCGCTTTTGGCATCGAACCAGTAAGCGCCGTTGGCGCTGTGGCCAGCGGGCAGGATGGCGCCACGGTCTTTAATGGCAACGCCAATTACTTTGCTCCTGAAATTGGTAGACAATCGCAGCTCATCGCTGATGGTAGTGGTTTGCATATTTCTCGGACTCATTTGCCCGTCGCTGCTACCCTTGGCACCAACACCTGCTACAGACTTATCTTCGGTGCAATAAACCGATCTTTTCTGCAAAGCATCCCACCAGGCATTTCCGGTAATACCGTGTATGGCCGGAACAGAACCGGTATAAATACCGGAATGTCCGCAGGCAGTAATGGAAGGCGTGTAGCCTATCTGCGTGTTATCGCAACTGAATCCTTCCTGCATCATTCTTTTGAATCCTCCGTTCTGCTTGAACAGTGGTGCAAAGCGGTTCAGGTAGTCCCAACGCATCTGATCAATCACAATGCCCACCACCAGTTTGGGTGCTTCGCCGGTAGCAGAAGTTTTGGCTGCTGTTTGTGAAAAACCTTGTACAGCCGTCATTTGCAGTCCCAGTGCCAGCATGGCAAGCAGGCTGATTTTGCCTTTATTTTTTTCTAGCATAGCTCATTTTTAGAGCCTAAAGATAAGCGATGGTGCATAAATACGTTTGCGCTTTCCTCTATTATGATTAATTTTGCGCAGGTTTTTTAAAAAAAGTAATCATTTATTCATATGGCAGATATTTTTGAGAAACTATTAAAAAATGCAGGTCCGCTCGGGCAGCATCGTGAGCGTGCACATGGTTATTTTGCCTTTCCGAAACTGGAAGGCGAAATCAACAGCAGAATGAAATTCCGTGGTAAGGAGATGATCGTCTGGAGCCTGAACAACTATCTGGGCCTTGCCAATCATCCCGAAATCAGGAGAGTGGATGCGGAAGCTGCCAAACAGTTTGGACTTGCCTATCCGATGGGTGCCAGAATGATGAGTGGAAACTCCAATTACCATGAACAACTCGAAAAGGAACTTGCCGAATTTGAACATAAGGAAGATGCTATTCTGATGAACTTTGGTTATCAGGGTATCATGAGCGCCATCGATGCCATTTGTGGCAGACACGATGTAATTGTGTACGATGCAGAAAGCCATGCCTGTATAATAGACGGTCTCCGGCTTCATCCGGGCCATCGCTATGTTTACAAACACAATGATGTGGACGATTGCGAAAAGCAATTGCAACGTGCAACCCAGCTGATCGAAAAACAGCAATCCGGTGGTATCCTCGTAATAACAGAAGGGATATTTGGTATGGCTGGTGACCAGGGGAAACTCAAGGAAATAGCTGCTCTTAAAAACAAATACCAGTTTCGTTTGCTTGTAGATGACGCACACGGATTTGGCACATTGGGTAAAACCGGTGCTGGAACAGGTGAGGAGCAGGGTTGTCAGGATCAGATTGATCTGTACTTCTCCACTTTTGCCAAGAGCATGGCTTCTATCGGCGCCTTTATGGCAGGAGACAAACCGATCATCGATTTTATCCGCTACAATATCCGCAGCCAGATCTTTGCCAAGAGCCTGCCAATGCCTATTGTTATAGGTAACCTGAAGCGACTGGAAATGCTGCGCACCATGCCTGAGTTAAAAGACAAACTCTGGAGCAATGCCCTGAAATTGCAAAATGGCCTGAAAGAAAGAGGATTTGATATAGGCAATACCAATACCCCTGTTACTCCCGTGTACATGAAAGGAGGTGTTGAGGAAGCTACTGCCATGGTGATGGATCTCAGAGAGAATTACGGCATTTTTGCTTCCATTGTTGTATATCCGGTTATTCCGAAAGGACATATCATTTACCGGTTGATTCCTTCTGCTGTTCACACAGACGCGGATATTGCCGAAACCCTAAAAGCCTTTAGTGAGACCAAGGCCAAGCTCGATGCGGGTGCTTATAAAGTAGATGCAGTACCGGATATGGCAGAAAATAAATAAGTGTAATTGATTCAGAGCGTAACGGCTTATTGATATAAGGTCCCGGTGTTCCAATCACCGGGATTTTTTGTTTGCTTCCTCCCGGCCCGGGTATAAAAAAATCGTAGCTTTATATCAGAATTTCTGCCACAACCCCCAGTTTTTGGCCATGGAAAATACCTGCTCGCTCGTCAACAGGCTCATCCGGGAGGATTCCTTCCGGTTAATGAGCAAAGCCTCTATTGTTTCGATTACCGATCCCGGAGGTATTATAATCTTTGCAAACGAAAATTTTGCGGCCATCAGTGGTTACAGCATTGCGGAACTGGTCGGGAAAAAGCACAGCATCATCAATTCAGGGCACCACTCCAGCAGCTTTTGGGCGGAGATGTGGACAACCATCCTGGCCGGTAATAACTGGCGGAGTGAGGTAAAGAACAAGCGGAAGGATGGAAGTTATTACTGGGTGGATGTACAAATCATGCCTCATTTTGATGAAGCAGGAACGCTCAGGGCCATCATCTCAGTTCGCAACGATATTACCAAAAGGAAGATTGCGTAAAATGACCGGCAGGAACTGGGAAACAGATTGAATATTTTCTCGGAACATATCCCCGGATTTCTTTACCAGTATCAGCTTAGACCAGACGGTACATCTTTTTTTCCTTATGCCAGCAAGGGCATCATTGATATTTACGGACTCCCTTCTGCAGATGTATTGCAGGATGCAACCGCGGTTTTTGAGGTGATTCATCCCGACGATCGTCCGGAAGTGGTGAGCACCATACTGTATTCTGCCGAGCACCTCACGGAATGGAGGCAGGAGTACCGGGTAGTGCTTCCTTCCGGAAAAACCATTTGGGTAGCCGGGTTTTCCTCACCGGAAGTGCTGGTAGACGGTAGTGTTTTATGGCATGGTTTTTTGCACGATATAACAGAAAGGAAACTGGCTTCGGAAAAATTTGAATCGGCTAATGCACAACTGGAAGCATTGATTGAAGCCTTGCCGGATGCGGTATTTTTTAAGGATGGTGAAGGCCGATGGATGGTTACCAACGAAGCAGCCAAAAAGCTGTTTCAGTTGCAGGGCTACGACTGGTTGGGCAAAAAAGAAAGTGAAATGGCCGCTGAACGGCCTGCATTCAGGGAGGCTCATGAAAAATGCATGATTGATGACGCACATGCCTGGAACCAGCGTAAGTTAACGGTGTTTACTGAATTCATCAGGGACGGAATGGATGTGGTTCATGAATTTGAAGTAAGAAAAATACCCTTGTTTTATCCCGATGGTAGTAGAAAAGGGTTGGTGATTGTTGGATCGGATGTTACAGAGCGCAGAATGGCGGAGAAAATCCGTAAACAGCTTGCCGAAGAACTGAATATCAGTAAGCAGATGTATGAGTCGCTTTTTTCGCAGAATCACGAGTCTGTTTTTTCGCTGGATCTGCAGGGAAGATTCACCAGCGCCAATGAGCGTTTTCTGAAAGCAACCGGAATGCGTCTTGATGAGTTAAAGCAAATTCATTATTCGGAGATTATTCATCCGGATGACCTTACAAAAGTGAATGAAAGTTTTGAACGCGCCATACATGGCATATCTACCCGTTTCGAAAGCCGCTTGCA
This sequence comes from Sediminibacterium sp., assembly GCA_016786865.1. GTDB lineage: Bacteria > Bacteroidota > Bacteroidia > Chitinophagales > Chitinophagaceae > Sediminibacterium. The sequence continues at coordinate 83,434 of JAEUVE010000018.1, forward strand.
GATTCAGCGTAAAAGCGCCATCAAATACGTGTACCAGGTAACCATGCCGATGGTTGTAAACCAACAGATCGTTGGTGTATATATTCTTGCAAGTAATATTACCGAAAGGGTACTCGCAGAAGAAAAAATTAAAAAACAGAACCAGCAGTTAAGGGAAATTGCACAGATACAGTCCCATGAAGTTCGCGCCCCGCTGGCAAACATTTTAGGCCTTGCCAATCTGCTGGACCAGACTCCTGAGGAAGATCCCAACAATAAGCTGATGCTGAAGGAGCTAACGGTATCTGCCAGAAAGCTGGACCAGGTGATTCACAAGATTGTAGACAAAGTATATGCAATAGGAGATTTCAATCAAATCTATTAAACAAAAATCCCGGCTCATTTGATGACCGGGATTTTTTATTGTGTTGTGCTGTACAACTAAAGTTTAGCAATTAGTTCTTTTGCCATGCGAACATAGTCTGCATTTTTTGCTTCTGTTGCCAGTGCAATGCATTTTTCGGCGCTGGCTTTTGCAGCAACCTTATCACCCAGTTCTTTTTGTATTCTTGCCGTTTGCAGAAATAACCAGAATGCTTTTGGATTGGCTGCAGTGGCTTTGGTAATGTTTTCTAAAGCCTTGCTGTAGTCCTTGTCCCACTCAGCATAGAAGGTAGCTGCTGCAGAATAGGAAGCAGGGTTTACAGGGTCTGCACTAAGGGCTTTTTCCACCTGTGCACGGATGCGGTCTTTTACATTGGTGCTGATGGGAACGTTTACGGCAACCTGTCCCCACATGATCTGGAGTTCCAGGCTTTCTGCCTGAACATTGGCAAACTGCATGGTGAAGGTTTCTGCACCGGTACCTGCTACTTTTGCCGATTTTACTTTAAAACGAACCACGTCTTCACTTTCCTTGTAACCATCGGTTCCCCAGTTGTTGACTCCTTTGTTAATCACGATTTCCCAGTACTCTTTACCCGGCACGGTGTACAGTACATAGGAGCCGGTATCCAGAAGCTTTCCACCCATCATCACGTTATCGGAAAAATACAATTTTGTAGCAGCGTTCGCACCTGTACGCCATAACTGACCCAAAGGCACCAGTTCACTGTTGTCTTTTAACATGGCTCTGCCCTTGATATTGGGACGGGCATAGGTCAGTTCAATTTTACCCAAACCAAAATCCTGACTGATTTTTTGTGTAGTACTCGGCGCGGGCATTTTAATCTGCGCAAAACCGGATACGCTGCATAAAAGCAGGGTGGCAAGCATAGTTTTTTTCATATTCTTCTTGTTTTATGCCAACAAACCTACTGTATGCCGGCCAAATTCAGTAATAAATTATGTTAACAGGTTATTTAAATCCGGGATGGAAACGCTGCAGTGTATCGCGCAGGTAATCCCGGTCGAGATGGGTATAAATTTCCGTAGTGGTAATGCTCTCATGTCCGAGCATTTCCTGAACGGCCCGTAAGTCTGCCCCGCCTTCCACCAGGTGGGTGGCAAAGGAGTGCCGCAGGGTATGTGGGGAAATAACCTTGCTGATTCCTGCTTTCCGGGCCAGGTCTTTGATCAGGTAAAAGATCATTACCCGGGTTAGGTTTTTACCCCTTCTGTTCAGAAAAAGAATATCTTCAAAACCGGGTTGTATGTGCTGGTGACAGCGGATGGAGTGCAGGTAAATTTCAATGTATTTGATGGCAGATGAGCCAATGGGAATGAGGCGTTCCTTGTCTCCCTTTCCCGTTACTTTTATAAAACCCACTTTCAGATAGAGCCCGGATATTTTCAGGTTTACTACTTCGCTTACCCGAAGCCCGCAACTGTACATGGTTTCAATGATCGCTTTGTTCCTGCCCCCCTCGGGGCTGCTGAGATCTATCTGCCCAAGCATGCTTTCGATTTCTTCAAAACTCAGCGTGTCGGGCAGGTGCCTCCTTGTTTTGGGTGCTTCGAGCAGGAGGGAGGGATCGGTGGTGCAGATTTGTTCGATCACACAGTACTTGTAAAAACTGCGTATGCCGGAAATCAGCCGTGCCTGAGAAGTGGCGGTCATGCCCAGTTCGCCTACCCATTTCACAAATGCCTGAAGCTCTTTTAAGGTAAGGGCTCCCGGCGCTTTTTCCTGTTGGGTGGCTTGCAGGTAGTCGGTTAATTTACCAATGTCGCGCAGGTAGGCTTCCACCGAATTTTCACTAAGTGAACGTTCCAGCCGCAAATAGGCTTTGAATCCTTTTTTATATACTTCCCACACGTTTTCTGAAGATAAAGATTTGCTTACCCAATATAGGTTACAATCCGTACATTCGCTCCTAGTCTAAAAAAAACAGCAGCTTTTTATGCAAGTTAATCTTCGTTCGTTTAAACAGAAAGTGCGTCATCATGAAAAATCCATGAAACGTTTTTTAGGTAAGATCGAAAAGAATCCGCCTAAAGGATTGGACAAACTTGCAGAAAAAATTGATGCGGAAGTATGGCAGGAAGTGGATTGCCTGAGTTGTGCCAATTGCTGCAAAACCATGAGTCCTACATTTACGGCAAAAGACATCAAAAGAATTTCGGATCATTTTGAAATGACTCCAAAAGAATTCAAGGAAAAATGGCTCTATTTTGATGAAGAAGACGGAGACTGGATGAATAAAAACCAGCCCTGCCAGTTTCTGGATATGAAGAGCCATATGTGCAGCATCTATGAGGTTCGTCCTGCAGACTGCGCCGGATTTCCCCACCTGAAGAAAAAGAAAATGACCGACTATATTCATGTGCACCAACAGAATATATCTTACTGTCCGGCCACTTTTAAAATGGTGGAAAAAATGCAGGTTGCCCTGAAAAAATAAAACCGCTTTACAGGATTAACCTCGCAATTCTTCCTTTACTGCCCGCCAGAAATACGGCATTTCCTTTTTTGGCTTTCTGCACAACATGATAGCTTTCAGAAGATATGAGCTGCCAGTTGTTGCCACCGTCTGCAGACAGGTCTACACCTGATGTGCCACAGGCAACCAATTGATGGGCATTGAGGTATATTACACAGGAACGGTAGCCATGTGGATTGGTTTGTGAATTACTGAAACTAAATTGTCCCTTTTGATCATCCATCGCAACCAGTACACAGTTCCCGGTACTGATGCTGTCTTTGGCGTAATCTCCGCCTACAATCACTGCCTTCCCGCGTTCTGGAGACAGCGCAATGGAGTTGGCGCCGGCTGAACTGCTGCCTTGTAACAGAGGTATTGTAACCACCCGCTGGCAATAATAGGTGCAAAACAACCGAGAATGGCTTCCTCCGGAAACAAAGAATACCAGTCCGTCTACACCCCACCTCGCAAATTGTATGTTGGTACCACTGGCCGCAAAGAAGCCTTCCTGTTCTCTGAAATACGGAATTTCCTCTTCTTCGTTTTCGCGTTTTGTTTTGATCCAGGTTTCCCCGGCATCATCTGTAACGAGGTAATAGAGCTGCTGGTTAATCGGGTCTCCAACAACTGCTCCGGTATAGCTGGAATCGGATTGAATAAAATCCATTGCGTCCAGAAAAACACCTTTGGTGTCATCTTCGTAAACCGTATACCAGTGCCGGCCACCATCCTTTGTTTTCAGGATGACGGCCGGTTCTCCTACAGCCATGATCAAGGCGGTGTTTTCATCAAAGGCTTCGATGTCTCTGAAATCCCTGTTGGCATGATTGGGAACAGTGATCCAGTTCCAGGTTCTTCCGCCATCTGTCGATTTGCCAACGGATCCGGCACTTCCGCTTACCCAGATCAGCTGATCTGTTACCACGCTCATTCCCCGGATACTGGTTGCGCGTCCCTGTTCCAATACCTGAACCGATGGTTGTTGCCCCGATGCCACTGCTGAACAGAAGTACAGGATCAGGAAAGAAAATATTTTTATTAATCGATTCATATTAACACATTTGCAGTTTAAATATAATCATCATAGCCGATATGTCTACGATCCCTTACTGGATGAGCAGAACCCAATTGTTACTGGGCAACGAACCGATTGAATCCTTAATGAACAAACACGTGCTGGTGGTAGGACTGGGTGGTGTAGGAGGTATTTGTGCAGAAATGATTGCCCGTGCCGGTGTAGGTAAAATGACTATTGTAGATGCAGATACCGTGGACCTGAGCAATACCAACCGTCAGATTCCGGCTTTGCACTCAACTGCCGGACAGCTTAAATCGGAAGTAATGGCAGCCCGTTTAAAAGACATCAATCCTGCACTGGAGCTGACTGTTAAATCCATTTACATCAAAGATGAAATTACCCATGATCTGCTGGATGAAGCAAACTATGATTATGCAGTGGATTGTATTGATACCCTTTCTCCCAAAGTATATTTTATCAAAGCCTGCCTCGACCGGAATATTCCGATTGTGAGTTCGCTTGGTGCCGGAGGTAAACTGGATCCGTCTCAGGTGGTGATCACGGATATCTCCAAAACCTATCAGTGTAATCTGGCCAGCTATGTACGCAAAAAACTGCATTCCCTGGGTATTCGTAAGGGCATCACTGTAGTTTTCAGCGCCGAGAAAGTAGACCAGTCGCGGATCATTGAAACCGAAAAGGCTTTTCCCAAAAAGTCCATCATCGGTACCATGAGTTATATGCCTGCCATCTTTGGTTGTATGGCTGCCAGCGTGGTTATCCGGAACTTAATAAAGTAAACAGTCCGTTACTTCTTTTTTCCACGAAGGTGTAGCGGTTAGCTGGGTAATCCTTCTGAGGAATTCAGGGAAGGGCTGTTCATAGAGGGCCTCAGCATTGGGTATCCCAAGTAGTTTGTCAAGGTGCTTTTGTCCGTTCGGGTTTACACTGGTTTTATAGGTATGCCAGCTGAAATCGCGGGGATAACTGTCTTTGATCATTTTGAGCAGCAACATGCCGAAGAAGACTGGTTTGAATCCGCCCGGATCTTTCACCATAAAGCGCAATCCCCTGCATTGTTCCCCTGCATATTGATGGGTGGTGGGTAAATAAACGATTGCTTCCGTATGCAGGTCCTCGTTCATCAGACTGTTCAGTTGTGCTGCAATTGCCTTGTTGTTGATGAGCCAGGGTGCGCCTACAGCCTGAAACGCAAAATCGGTACCCCTGCCTTCGTTCAGGTTGGTTGCTTCGAACAGGCAGAGTCCTGGATAGAGCAACATGCTCTGAAAACTTTGGATGGCAGGAGAGGTTGGAACAAAAGCCGATCCCCAGTTTGGCTGAAACATTTCCCGGTTCCAGTTGATGCAGGGAATGATTTCCAGTTCGGCACCGATTTGTCTGGATGCATTGAAGTAGCGCGCCAGTTCACCCAGGGTACAGCTGTGTCTTACCGGCATAGGCCATCGGCCAATGAACGAAGCTGCGGTTTCTTCCAGATAGGGGCCTTCCACCAGTTCCATGTTTCCGGAGATGGGATTGGGCCGGTCCAGTACAATGATTCTTTTGCCGGCAGCAGCACAGGCTTCCAGGGCATAGGTGAGGGTAGACAGATAGGTGTAAAACCGTACTCCGATATCCGGCACATCAAACAGCAGCAGATCCAGTTCGTAGAGGTCTTCTTCTCCCGGAGCCAGTTTCTTGCCGTATAAGCTGATGATGGGAAGGTCCGTGAGTTCATCTATCCCATCGTGCATGGCTTCTCCGTCTGCACCAGTGGCTGAAAGACCGTGTTCGGGAGAAAATAATTTGACCAGGTTGAACCCGGCTTCCTGTAATTTTTTTCTGCTGGCTTCTCCCTGGTTGGTGGTAGCTGCTTCGTTGGTGATCATTCCAATCCGCTCTTTTTTCCAGGTAGGATTCAGTTCCAGTAACTGATCAATGCCAAAGTGTACGTGCATAAAGGCTTACTTAAATGCTTATTTAAAATCCATTCTTTCCTTGATCTGTTCCACCACATTAAAGATAATCGGGCAGCGATCGTAATGCATGAACGTGGTAAAAAGCCTTCTTTTAAAATGAGGCAAATGCAACGCAGGGAATTCCCTGCATCCTTCAAAACGGTATTCGTAAACCGTACATTTATTGTCTGCTAAAAAAGGGCAGGGCATCCGGTTCATGATCATCATTCCATTGCTTCCTTTTTCGAGGTATTCGGCATCGAAGGCTTCCCTCGTCTGGTTCAGGTGTCCGGCCAGCGCGGTAGCTTCTCCCTCGTTCAAACAGACCATCAGGCTCTTGCAGCAGTTTCCACAATCGGTACAACTGATGGTCGGGCTTATCAGGGCATCCAGTTCCTGGACCAGCTCGTCCACTTCCGCATCGTTTTTTTCGCTCAGAAATGTCTTGAACCGGTCGTTGTTGGCTTCGTTTTGCCGGGCAAAGTCGCAGATCTGTTGGAGGTCGGTTTGAGGAATAAAATGGCTCATATAGGTGGTAAAGGTAGGCACTGAAGGTAAAAATCCACGAAAAACAGCAATTTATCCACATTGAAACCCCATTTGTAGAAAAGAAAAATTGGGCTAAGATTTGAGGGAGTTAGATTTGCCATTGGCTAAAAAATAGCTTGTGGTACTATGGCAGATGATAAGAATGTAGTCCGGTATGATGAGGATTCTATCCGGTCGCTCGAATGGCAGGAGCATATCCGACTCCGCCCGGGCATGTATATTGGTAAATTAGGGGATGGTTCGGCCCCGGACGACGGTATTTATGTGCTGATTAAGGAAATTATCGACAACAGTATCGACGAATACACCATGGGAAATGGAAAGCAGGTAGAGCTGACCATCGAAGGCAAGGAAGTGTCTATCCGCGACTATGGACGCGGTATCCCTCTTGGAAAAATGGTGGATGCGGTTAGTAAAATGAATACCGGTGGTAAGTACGACAGCAAGGCTTTTCAGAAAAGTGTTGGATTAAACGGGGTCGGTACCAAGGCGGTGAATGCGCTGAGCAGCAGTTTTGTAGTTACCTCTATCCGAGATGGTAAGTCTAAAACGGCTGAATTTCAGAAAGGTATCCTGATGAAAGAACACAAGGAGGTTAAATCCGATGAACCCAACGGAACCCGGGTGGTATTTACACCGGACGATACCATCTTCAGGAACTTTAAGTATATCCACGAATACCTTGAAAATCAACTCTGGAATTACTGTTACCTGAATGCAGGCCTTGCGATGTTTTTCAATGGCAAGAAGTACATCAGCAAAAATGGTTTGCTCGACCTGCTTGAACGAAAGACCAATCCGGATGAACTGCGTTATCCTATTATTCATCTGAAAGGGGACGATATTGAAGTAGCGCTTTCACACAACAACGATTACGGGGAAGATATTTTTTCATTTGTGAACGGTCAGTATACCACCCAGGGGGGTACCCATCAGCAGGCTTTCAGAGAAGCTTATGTAAAAGTGGTGCGGGATTTTTTCAAGAAAGATTACGAAGCATCGGATATTCGAACCAGTATTGTAGCTGCGGTATCTGTAAGGGTGCAGGAGCCGGTATTTGAGAGCCAGACCAAGACCAAGCTTGGTTCCCAGAACGTGGCAGAGGGAGGGGTAAGTATGAAGGCATTTGTGCTGGATTTTCTGGCCAAAGAACTGGACAACTTCCTGCACAGGAATCCGGCAACTGCCGACGCCCTCAAAAAACGGATAGAGCAAAATGAAAGGGAAAGAAAGGAACTGGCAGGAATTAAAAAACTGGCCAATGAGCGTGCCAAGAAGGCCAATCTGCACAATAAGAAGCTGCGTGATTGCAGGGTTCACCTGAATGATGAACCACCTGTTAAAAACAGGGAATCCTACATCGCCATGCAAAATGATACCACCATTTTCATTACCGAGGGAGACAGTGCCAGCGGAAGCATTACCAAATCCAGGAATGTGGACACACAGGCCGTTTTCAGTCTTCGCGGTAAGCCGCTCAATACATTTGGCGAAACCAAGAAAGTGGTATACCAGAATGAAGAGTTCAACCTGCTTCAACATGCACTTAATATAGAAGATGGCATGGAGGGATTGCGATACAATAATATTGTGTTCGCAACCGATGCAGACGTGGATGGAATGCACATCCGTTTATTGCTGATGACCTTCTTTTTGCAGTTTTTTCCCGACCTCATTAAAAAAGGGCACGTATATATTCTGGAAACGCCGCTGTTTCGGGTACGCAACAAACAGGAAACGATCTACTGCTATGATGAAACCGAAAAGCAGGAAGCTGTAAAAAAGCTGGGAGGCAAACCGGAGATTACCCGATTCAAAGGACTGGGTGAAATTTCCCCGGAAGAGTTCGGACGCTTTATTGGCAGGGATATCCGCCTGCAGCCGGTCATGCTGGAGCAGGGAGACCATATTCAGGAATTGCTGGAATACTACATGGGTAAGAATACCATGGACCGCCAGGAATTTATTATTAATAACCTCCGTGTGGAGATGGATTTGATTGAAAACTAATAGCCTATTTGTATGATTCATATTGTATTTGAAACGCCCAATGTGGCTGCACTGCAGCAGGCGATTGAACTGGACGAAAGTTTGCAGGGCACTGTTGTGGAAATAAAAGACGACTATGCCGCAGGGCCATTGGGAGAAATTTATCAGGCAGAAGGCTACCAGCAAAGAAGAGACTGGTGGAAGGAAGTGCTGGCATTTTCTCCTTACGAAAACCAGCTTGATATTGTAGACGATAAACTGGCTGTGCACCAGCTGATTCAGCAGTTAAAGGAAGATGAAACCCAGGAACTGTGGATCTGGATGGGGCAGAATGCGCATGATGTATGCGGCTATTATTGGTTGATGAGTCAGCTCAAAGACCAGGCCGGAAGAATACAGGTGCTGTACCTGAACAACCTTCCTTTCTTTAATGAAAAAGGGAATATTTTTTATCCAACCCACCTGCATGAAATTCAACCAAGGGAATTTCTGAAAGCAAAGAAACTGGCACGTCCGATCACCCTTAGTGAATTTGAAGTGGATCCGGATGAATGGAAAAAAATCTGCGCCGAAAATGCACTGGTTCGTTTTCTGGAAGGCGGAAAAAAAATCATTTCGAAGGAAGTGGATTTCTATGACAAGTATCTGCTGAACCAGATTACTGCCGATGCGCAGAAGCTCAATAAACTGATTACATCGGCCCAAAGCAAAATGCCGGTAAAAACCGGGGATGCTTTTTTGGTATGGCGTTTAAGAGAACTGGCTACTGCCGGAAAGCTGGCAATAGGAGGAGACTGGCAGAAAGGGTGGAAAGAAATTACGGTACAGTTGGCGGCAGCAACTGCAAGTTAAGACTATGGTAAAAGTTACTAGGCTCCCGAAGATTGGCGAAGACGAAAGAGGCGCAACACATTATTTTGATACTGCACGCAGCGGGCAGTTTATTGTGGCTTACAGAAAGGCCGGAAGCGTCAGTGGCAGGCATTATCACAAGGGCTTGGCCGCCAAGAAGAATCCTGAGCAAATTATTATCATGCAGGGAGAAGCCCTCTTGAACTGGCACGATGTCCGGAGCAACCGTCATGGTTCGGAAATCATTACCGCCCCTTCGCTGGTGGAAATTGAGCCCTGGGCCTGGCACGAAGTGATTTCTCAAACCGATATCATCGTGTTTGAATTGAATGGGCTTGATGACGCCAAAGAAGATACATTCAAAACAGAAGATTAAACGTAGAACCGAATAAAACAGCATGGCGAAAGAGAAAAGTGAAAACAGGGTTTTTGAGAATGAAACCGGAGTGCAGGGACAGTACAAAAACTGGTTCCTAGATTACGCTTCCTATGTAATTCTGGAGCGTGCGGTTCCGGCTATTGAGGATGGCCTGAAACCCGTTCACCGCAGGATCCTCCATTCCATGAAGGAAATGGACGACGGCCGCTTTAACAAGGTAGCCAATATTATAGGACAAAGTATGCAGTACCACCCGCATGGAGATGCCAGTATTGGCGATGCGCTGGTAACGCTTGGTCAGAAAGACCTGTTGGTAGAAACACAGGGTAACTGGGGCGATGTAAGAACCGGAGATTCCGCTGCTGCATCGAGGTACATAGAAGCCCGCCTGAGTAAGTTTGCGCTGGAAGTGGCGTTCAATCCTAAAACCACCGAATGGCAATTCAGTTACGATGGAAGAAAAAATGAGCCGGTGAATCTTCCGATGAAGTTTCCGTTGTTGCTGGCCCAGGGCGCTGATGGTATTGCAGTAGGATTGTCTACTAAAATTCTTCCGCACAACTTTTGTGAACTGATCGAAGCATCCGTTAAACATTTAAGAGGGAAGAAATTTGAACTGTATCCCGATTTTCAGACGGGTGGCATGATTGATGTAACGAACTACAACGACGGAAAGCGGGGTGGAAAAGTTCGGGTCCGGGCTCGCGTGGAAGAAATGGATAAGAAAACACTGGTTATTCGCGATGTGCCTTACAGTGTAACCACAACCCAACTAATGGAGAGCATTACCAAGGCCAATGAGCAGGGTAAGATCAAGATTAAAAAAGTAACGGATGTAACCGCCCAGGATGTTGAAATTCAGATCGACCTTGCGCCTGGTATATCACCGGATATTACCATTGATGCACTGTATGCATTTACCGATTGCGAAGTGAGTATATCGCCCAATGCCTGTGTGATTGTAGAAAACAAGCCTCGATTCATTACGGTGCAGGAATTACTGATCCAATCCGTAGACAATACTAAAAATCTACTGAAGCGGGAGCTGGAAATCAGGCTGGCCGAGCTGGAAGACAAATGGCATTATACTTCACTGGAGAAAATATTCTTTGAAGAAAAAATATACAAGGAATTAGAGCAGAAACACCAGAGCTGGGACAAAGTGATCGAAGCCATCGATAAAGCTTTTGTGCCGTATAAGAAAAAACTGAAAAGGGAAATTGCCCGTGAAGATATTCTGAAGCTGACCGAAAAACCGGTAAGAAGAATTTACCGGCTCGACATTAATGAGCTCAATGAGCAAATTATTGCCATTGAAGCAGATATCCGGCAGGTACAATACGATCTGGAACACCTGACCGATTTTACGGTTGCTTATTATGAGAACCTGCTGAAAAAATACGGTAAGGGAAGGGAACGTAAAACAGAAATCCGTGAGTTTGATACCATTCAGGTGAAGCAGGTAGCCATTGCCAATACCAAGGTTTACCTGAACAGGAGCGAGGGCTTTATTGGAACAGGCCTAAAGAAGGATGAATTCCTTTGCGAGTGTTCCGATTACGACGATATCATTGCGTTTACCAAGTCGGGTATTATGAAAGTGGTAAAAGTCTCCGATAAGGTATTCATAGGGAAAGACATTATACATGCTGCCGTATTTGAAAAGAATGATGAACGTACCACCTACAATATGATTTATGTAGATGGTAAATCAGGGGTAAGTTATGCGAAGCGCTTTAATGTAACCGGCGTTACGCGCGACAGGGAATACGACCTTACCAAGGGCAGTGAAAAAAGCAGGGTGCATTATTTTACCGCCAACCCCAACGGAGAAGCAGAAGTGGTGAAAGTGATATTGAGCCCCAACTGCACTGCACGCATCAAGGAACTGGATTTTTATTTTGAAGAACTTGAAATCAAGGGCAGGGCAAGTATGGGTAACCAGGTAACCAAGTATCCGATCAAAACGGTTAAACTGAAAGAAGCCGGTAAGAGTACGCTGGCTGGCCGCAAGCTCTGGTTTGATGATAAATTCGGACGACTGAATACAGAAGAGAAAGGCAAATACCTGGGAAGTTTTGAGGATGAAAAAATCGTTGTCTTTTATAAAGACGGTACCTATGAATTAACCGATACCGAAATTACCCAGCGATTTGAGCCTGATCAGGTGATGTTGATCGAGCAGTTTGATCCGAATAAAATCGTTACTGCCGTTTACCTCGATCAGGATAAAAACCAGTACAATATCAAGCGTTTCAAAATTGAAACCTCCACACTGAAAACCCAGTTCCTTTTCATCAAAGAAGGAACGGGCAACAGATTGGAAGCGGTCAGCACAGAAGATGAGCCTATCTTAGTGGTGCAGACCGGACGTGGACAACAGGTCCGAAAAGCCAAATTTAAGGTGGCCAAGATGGTGGAGGTTATGGGCTGGAAGGCTGTAGGGGCCAAGCTGACCGATTTCAGCAAAACCATCGAAATGAGCTGGGAACCAGCAGCAGCAAAGGATACAGCACCTGAATTATTTTAATTTATTACTATGAACAGCATACAGGTTGGGAATTACAATACGCTTAAAGTAAGCCGTAAGGTAGACTTTGGTTTTTACCTCGATGACGGCGCTGAAGGCATATTGTTGCCCAAACGGTTTGCTCCGAAAGATCTCCGCATTGGTGATGAAATCCGGGTTTTTGTTTACCACGATTCCGATAATCGGTTAATAGCAACAACACAAATACCCAAAGCCGTGGTGGGTGAGATTGCCCGGTTGAAAGTGGTGTCGGTTACCCGACAGGGTGCGTTTATGGACTGGGGGCTGATGAAAGATCTTTTTGTGCCTGCATCCAAACAGGTTTCGGGGATGCGACTGGGGGGGGAATACCTGGTAATGCCTTATATAGATGAAATGACGGGTAGGGTGGCAGCCACCGAAAAGATCGAGAATCTGATGCAGAATGATGAACTGACGGTAAAAGAACTGGAGATGGTGGATCTGCTGGTGTACCGCACATCGGAGCTTGGTTATGTTATGATTATCAATAATAAACATATTGGTATCCTGCATGGCAATGAAGTGTTTCAACAATTGCAGATTGGTGATCGGGTAAAAGGATTCATCAAAAAAATCCGACCCGATCATAAGATAGATCTGGTATTGGGTAAACCCGGTTTTGATAAGGTAGAAGATGAAGCAGAAAAAATATTGCGTCTGCTGAGGGAAAACAACGGTTACCTGCCTTACCACGATAAGTCTGATCCGGAGGACATCTATGCTTTTTTTGGTATGAGTAAGAAAACCTTCAAAATGACTACGGGAAATCTGTATAAGCAACAAAAGATCGCTTTCACCAAAACAGGCATACAACTTACGGAAGCCTGAGTTTTTTCGCTAACAATTGTTAGTATTTATTGTTATCTTAGCCCTTCTAAAAAATACCTCAATTATGTCGAAGAAAATTGTCTACATCGTTTCTGCCGTTCGTACACCCATTGGTAGCTTTGGCGGCACTTTAAAAGATTTTACTGCACCACAACTTGGCGCAGTGGCCATTAAAGGCGCAGTTGCAAAAGCAGGGATTGATCCGGCTTCCGTAGATGAGGTATTAATGGGTTGTGTTATACAGGCCAATACCGGCCAGGCTCCTGCGCGCCAGGCTGCCAAGTTTGCCGGTCTTCCTGATCATGTTATTGCAACTACGGTAAACAAGGTTTGTGCGAGTGGTATGAAAGCCATTGCACAGGGTGTTCAGTCTATTTTATTGGGAGATTCCGATATTGTAGTGGCGGGTGGTATGGAAAGTATGAGCAATGTGCCTTACTACAGCCCCAATACCAGATGGGGTAATAAATATGGAAATGTAAGTCTGATAGACGGATTAGCTAAAGATGGTTTGACCGATGTGTACCATAATTATGCAATGGGTAATTCTGCCGAGCTCTGTGCAAAGGAATGTAATATCAGCCGCGAAGAGCAGGATGCATTTGCAGTGGAAAGTTACAAGCGAAGCCAGGCAGCAGTTAACAGTGGCGCATTTGAAGCGGAAATTGTTCCGGTTGAAATTCCACAGCGCAAAGGAGATCCGATCTTATTCGCCAAAGACGAAGAGCCATTTAATGTGAAATTTGATAAGATTCCCGAATTAAAACCTGCTTTCATTAAAGACGGTACAGTAACGGCTGCCAATGCCAGTACCATGAATGATGGTGCAGCAGCAGTTGTATTGATGAGCAAGGAAAAGGCAGAAGAACTGGGTATTCAACCTCTGGCTATTATCCGGAGTTATGCAGATGCAGAGCAGGCTCCTGACTGGTTCACCACCACACCTTCTCTGGCAGTACCGAAAGCTGTTGCCAAAGCCGGACTGGAAATGAATCAGGTGGATTATGTTGAATTGAACGAAGCATTCTCTGTAGTAGGTATTGTAAATACCCGGAAAATGAACCTGGATCCTGCAAGGGTAAATGCACATGGTGGTGCGGTATCACTCGGACACCCGCTGGGTTGCAGTGGTGCCAGAATCATTGTAACGCTGATCAATGTATTGAAACAGAAAGGTGGTAAAATTGGTGCAGCAGGTATTTGTAATGGCGGTGGCGGTGCAAGTGCGATGGTTATAGAACTTGCTTAATATATTATTTTACCCAGGGACCAAATTTGTGTTGTGTTTCACTAAGTGAATCGGCATAGGGACCAAAGGGATGGTCAATAGGCTTTGTTCTGATATCAGGCCAGTCTGTTGACCATTTTTTATTGGGTCGTTCCCTTGAATTCACAAAGGCTGCCACATCCCATGCCTGCTCATCGGTGATCACCGGATTGTGGTAGTTAGTGGTATTGGGCATATTGTATTTCACAAACCCGGCAAAGCGCGAAAGCCGATAGAGGCCTGCAGATATATTGTAACTGTTTTTTCCCCAGAGTGGCGGATACTTATAACCGATCTTAGCTTCGTCGGGTACGCCTTCTCCATTTTTTCCATGGCAATTGGCACAAAAATTATTGTATACCCATTCGCCTTTTACCGGATCAGCTGCACGATGCATATAAGGGAGTTCCCGGATACCGGTTCCTCTTGGAGTGGTATTTGCCGGCACCGCTTTCCCAACCCATCGGATATAGGCGATCATGGCTTCCATTTCGTAAGAGCCAGAATCTGGTGCACGGCCATTCAAACTTCTTTCGAAGCAGTCGCTGATTCTTTTCCGGATGGTTTCCTTCGAGCCGGACCTGGCTCTGAATAAAGGATAGTTGGCCTGCACCCTGCCAAAATTATTGCCCCAGGGTTTGGTGCCTGCATCGAGGTGGCAGTTCTGACAATTCATTCCATTCGTGATCCGTTGAACTTTGCCCTTTGGTCCCAGATAATAGGCCGTTTGGCTGATGAGCGCTCTTCCGTACCGGATGCTGTCGCCTGTTTTACTTTCCGGAATTTCATAGATGCCGGGGCCAACCCAACAGCTAGTATCTGTAATTACTGTATCGGATTGGTTGCTGTTTGCCTGATTGCTGCAATGCGTTAACTGAGCAAGGACAAAGGCGGCTATAAAGAGCAAACTGAGCTGTTTCATAGAAGACGGGTAACCGGATTGCTTAAAACGCTTTGAAAATTTCATGCAGAATCATGTAGCATCCCACTGAAAGTACAAAAAAACCAAAACCCTTCTTGAGCCTGTTTCCTGAAATGCGGTTGCTCAACCAGTCTCCGATAAAAATTCCGGTACAACTGATGGCCGTAATTGTTCCCAGGAGCAGCCAGTTGATGGGAGCCCCACTCAGCAAATCACCCGCAAAGCCAATTAGTGAATTGGCCGCAATGATCAGCAGTGAAGTGCCGATGGCCGTTTTCATTGGAAGCTGAAAGGAAAAAAGAAGTACCGGTATAATTACAAAACCGCCGCCTGCACCAATAAAGCCGGTCAGAATACCAACTTCAATCCCTCTGATCAATCCGCCTGCGGCACTTACCGGTTTGGTGTTACTGGAATTGTTTTTTGGATTTTTTCCAATCATATGGGAAGAGGAAATGATCATGATGATGGCAAAAAGCAGGAGCGTAGCCAGTGATTTGGTTATTTCCAGCTGTCCAATGCTAAACAACTGATCGGGTATGGCCGGCAGGATGAATTTTCTGACCAGCAAAACGGTAATGATCGATGTAACACCAAAATAAGCTGCGGCCCTGGTATCTACTTCCCGGCGTCTGTATTTGAATATGGCGCCAACCAGGCTGCTGAATCCGACAATGAACAGGGAATAACCGGTTGCTGTAAGCGGATTTAAGCTAAAGAGGTACACCAATACCGGAATGGTTAAAATAGAACCGCCGCCCCCGATCAATCCGAGGGAAATTCCAATCAGCAATGCGGTAAAGTATCCGATTATTTCCATGCGCTGTTACTGATTCCAACCCGTTGATGGATAAATTCTTTTTTAACTACTGCATCCAACATGGAATGTGCAAGGTCGCCTGAGTTAATCTGACCAATGCCTTGGGAAACCGGGTAGTTGATACTGGTTTGGTACAGCCCTGTTTCATCTGCATCAATGATGTTGGGCGGACAATAAAATGTCCAGTCCAGATCCGAAGCAAGGAGCTGTTCATATGCCTGCAAATGCTCCATACCTACCGGCTTGTATTCTTCCGGATAATCCGGATCGTTCAGGAGATAATCGTTTTCCGGGGTACTCAATACACCCAGTCCGCCAAGCGCAACAATTCGTTGAACGCCCTTTTTTTTCATTTGGCTGATGATGTTCTTCATGCCAAGGCTCCTGCTTTTGTCGGAGCCGTCGAAAGCACCGCCTAAAACAGATATAACTGCATCTGCCTGTTTCAGTGCAGCAGCTACATCACCTGCATCAAAAATATAGCCTTTGCGCGCAATCAGGTGATCGTTCCGGTTGTCCTGATCGATCAGCGAATCTACATTTCTGCCAAAAGCGGTAATATAGAAATCCCGGTTCAATGCCTGTTGAACAATGCGTTTTCCTACCTGCCCGGTGGCGCCAAAAACAGTAATGTGCATACTAAACAGTTAATTGGGTTGAGTTTATCCGCCTATTTGCTCTGTGAGTTCCTGCATCGTGATGCCCTGATGACTTTCTTCATAAACACATTCTCCGTTCTTGATCAGCAGTACCTGTGGTGATTCGTGGTGTACCTGAAAAATGGCAGCAACCTCATCCGACAAAGGTCTGTACTGAAGCAGGTCCAGGTAATAGAAATCCACATTTTCAGGCGCTTTTTCCCGCTCCAGTCTGTTCAATGCCATGGAACTGATGCTGCACCGGGTACTGTGCTTGAAGATAACCTGCGGTTTTTTACCGGAATTGGTACGAATATCGTTCAGTTGGTCTGTCGTAGTTAATGGAATCCATTTCATGCGCGTAACTTTCTACGAAGTTACTTGATTTGACCTAACCTCTGAAATAACGGGGATTGGTAGTAGGGCAGCCTCTGCCTTTCTCAGATGCGCAGGAGCTGAGCGCAACTGTAATGAAACCTGCAAGTACTAAGAATAAGGCAATCTTTTTCATACGTTGTTGATTGTACATGAATAGCATGTATTTTGCACCGGAACGAAGATAAACTTTCTGCGCAAAATGCAGCCCGGGCGAAATGATTTTAAATGTTAATTTCCGTCCGGATTAAAATATAAACGTATGCGTGTCCATTTTATTTCAATAGGGGGGAGTGTAATGCACCAATTGGCCATTGCATTGCACAAAAAAGGCTACCTGGTAACGGGTACAGACGATGAAATTTTTGAACCTGCAGCCGGAAACCTGGCAGCAGTGGGCCTGCTTCCGTCCAAAATTGGCTGGCAGCCGGAACTGATCACCCCGGATCTGGATGCCGTAATTCTGGGAATGCACGCTAAAGATGATAACCCTGAGTTGTTGAAAGCCAAGGAGTTGGGGTTGGCTATTTACTCTTTCCCCGAATACATCTATCAGGAAAGCAGGCAGAAAAAAAGAATTGTAGTGGGGGGCAGTCATGGAAAAACCACTACCACCAGCATGATCATGCATGCCCTGAACGAATTGCACCGGAATTTTGATTACCTGGTGGGAGCCAGACTTGCCGGATTTGAGCAGTCGGTTCGGGTAACCGATGCACCGGTAATTGTGTGCGAGGGAGATGAATATCCAGCAAGTGCCATCGAAAGAAAACCCAAATTCCATTTTCTATATCCGCATGTGGCCATCCTTACGGGTATTGCCTGGGATCACATCAACGTATTTCCCACTTTTGATTTTTACCTGGAGCAGTTTGTTATTTTCATGAATCGCATAGAACCGGGCGGATTGCTGATCTACAATTCCTCGGATGAGGTACTGAGCCGGTTGGTGAAGGAACATCAACGGGCAAACATCCGTTATCAGCCGTATGCTGTTCCAGAGCACAGCATACAGGATGGGGTAACTAGAGTAACCATCCAGGGGGTTTCCGGTAAGCTCCGTGTATTTGGCAACCACAATCTGATGAATTTGCAGGCAGCCTTTTATGCGTGTGCCGAGCTGGGTGTAACCGCAGCAGATTTTATCCGGGTAATGGAAGATTTTTCAGGCGCTTCCAAACGACTGGAGTTGTTGGCATCCAATGGGGATGTTCATGTATACAGAGACTTTGCACATGCTCCCAGTAAAGTAAAGGCAACTGTGGAAGCGGTCCGTCAACAGTATCCTGATCAAAAATTGTTTGCTGTACTGGAGCTGCACACCTACAGCAGCCTGAATGTAGCATTCATGCAACAGTACCGGGGTGTTTTTGATCAGGCAGATACAGGAGTAGTGTTTTATTCCAGGCATGCACTGGAACTGAAGCGCATGCCAGATTTACCTGCTGAAAAAGTAAAGGAAGGTTTTGCTAAAGAAGGCCTGTTGGTAATCAACGACAAAGCCGAATTGGAGCAATGGCTCGAATCGCAGGATTTCTCCCATTCAAATATTCTGCTCATGAGCAGCGGTAATTATGATGGAATAGACATACTTTCGTTCGCAAAAGGAATCACTCAATAACAAGCATCAAAGGCAAATGAAACTTCAACTCAGCAGACCGCTCGCATTCATTGATCTGGAAACCACCGGGGTAAATATCAGCAACGATCGAATTGTAGAGATCGGCATTGTAAAAATTTTACCCGATGGAACCAAACAGGTAAAGCGCAAGCTCATTAATCCATTGATGCCGATTCCTGCCGGAGCGAGCGATGTTCATGGTATTACAGACGAAATGGTGAAGGATGCGCCCAGTTTTAAACAGGTAGCCAACGAAATTAAACAGTTCATCGACAATTGTGATATAGGTGGTTACAACAGCAATCGGTTCGACGTACCTATGTTGATAGAGGAATTCCTGAGAGCAGGTATTGAGTTTTCGGTGGAAGGGAGAAAACTGGTGGATGTACAGAAAGTATTTCACATGATGGAACAACGAACCCTTAGTGCTGCCTATAAGTTTTACTGCAATAAATCGCTGGAAGGTGCACATAGTGCGGAAGTGGATGCTACCGCTACCTGGGAAGTACTGGAGGCGCAGGTGGAACGCTATCCCCAGATTGGGGCTACGGTTGAAAGCATCGTTAAGTTTACCGGTGAGGATGAAATTGTAGACTTCGCCCGGAGGTTTGTAAAGGAGAAGGGCGTAGAAGTGTTTAATTTTGGCAAACACAAAGGCAAACCTGTGGTGCAGGTGTTGAAAGAGGAGCCTCAATACTACGACTGGATGATGAAAGGGGATTTTCCGATGGACACCAAACAAAAGCTTACAGAAATCCTTAACAGAACATTGCTCAGAAAACCCTGATCAAAATCGTATATTGGGCCCGAAATCCCCCTTTTGGAAAAAATTGTTATCATACCAACCTATAATGAACGAGAAAACATCGTTTTGATTGTTCATGCCGTTTTCAATTTACAACAGGGTTATCATGTGCTCGTGATCGACGACGGATCTCCAGACGGAACAGCGGAGGTGGTGAAGCAGTTGATGGTCCAATTTCCCAATCAGCTTTTCCTGGAAGAGCGTAAGGGAAAACTTGGTCTTGGAACAGCATACATACATGGATTCAAGTGGTGCCTGGAAAGGAACTATCAGTTTATCTTTGAGATGGATGCAGATTTTTCGCATGATCCCAATGATCTGGAAAGACTCTATCATGCCTGTAAATTAGAAGGAGCAGACCTGGCTGTTGGCAGCAGGTACATTAAAGGTGGTAAAACAGAAAACTGGCCTTTAGACAGGCAATTGTACTCAAGGGGAGGAGCTCTTTACACCAAATTGCTTACCTGGATGCCTGTACAGGATCCCACAGCAGGATTTGTTTGTTATAAAAGAGAAGTGCTCGAAGCCATTAATTTCGATATGATTTCCTTTGTTGGCTATGCTTTCCAGATCGAAATGAAGTTTGCAGCCTGGAAACTGGGCTTTAAAATCAAAGAAGTACCCATCACTTTTCGCGACCGGAAAGTTGGGGTTAGTAAAATGAATAAGGGCATCATCAAGGAAGGCGTGCTGGGTGTAATCAGCATACAGTGGCAAAGCCTTTTTAAAGACTATCACAGAAGACTAAAGAGTGGTAATTGATGAAAGCTGCGCTGATTAAATTACACACAGCTGTTTTTCTTGTAGGGTTTACCGGTATACTGGGGGTACTGATCCAATTGAGTGAAATGCCATTGGTCTGGTATCGGATTGTGATTACGGTTGTAAGTCTGTTGGTCCTACTGAAATGGAGAGGGCAAAAAATGCAATTACCCGGCGCTTCCATCAAAAAGCTCCTGCTGATCGGATCTGTTATTGCCCTGCATTGGGTTTGTTTTTACGGAAGCATCAAATTGTCGAATGTTTCCATTGCATTGGTTTGTTTTTCTTCTACCGGCCTTTTTACGGCCCTTTTGGAGCCATTACTGGTGACCAAAAGAGTACGCTGGATAGAAGTGCTTCTGGGATTATTCAGTCTTGCAGGAATTTACCTGATCTTTCATTTTGATGACCGGTACCAGACAGGAATTATTGTAGGGGTTGTTTCCGCAATACTTGCAGCCCTTTTTTCGGTGCTGAACAAAAAACACCTGGCCATCGCCGATGCACAGGTGATTATGCTGTATGAACTAGCTGGCGGCTTGCTGGTGCTCACCCTGCTGATGCCCCTGTATATTTATTTTTTTCCACTTACTGTATTGGTTCCTTCTTTATCAGATTGGGGCTGGTTGCTGATTCTGAGCTGGGTCTGTACTATTGTGGCCATGAAGCTTATGCTGGAATCCCTTCAGAAAGTGTCTGCTTTTACACAAAACCTCAGCCTGAATCTGGAACCGGTATATGCCATCATCATGGCATTCATCTTATTTGATGAAAACAAAGACCTGCAGCCCAGTTTCTATTACGGTGTGGCCCTGATCCTGCTTTCTGTGGTGTTGCAGATGTTGCGGGTAGTCATCGGCAAGCGGCACTGATCCTCTATTCTTTGGTTGCGTCTACAATTTGTTTGATAATGTCATCCATTTTAGTGGTGCTTTTCTCGAGCGAATTCAGCAGCTCGATGATTTCCGGATCAGCCACTTTCTGTTTCAGCATGTTGAGTACATTTACCACACCCATAATATTGGTGAGCGGAGCCCTTAATTCGTGAGACTGCATATGGGCGATCTTTTTTAATTGCTCGTATTGTGCCTTCACTTTCAGTTCGGCTTTTTTCCGGTCGTCTATGATGGTGCTGTTAATGACCACACCCAACAAGTTTCCATCATCGTCCAAAACAGGATAATAGAGGAATTCCGCCCATACAGATCCTCCATTCTGTGCCCTGATTATTTCTTCACTTTTTACAATTCCTCCTTGTAACGCAACATTGAAGTTTTTGAGAAATTTATTTAATAAATGATCCGGTACATACTGCCTGAAGTCGTTTCCGGGAAGTAATTCCCTGTTAAAAAACATGCGGGTTTGCTCTGCTGCGGCCCGATTGAAATTAATGATTTTAAAATCAGTACTGATCAGTGTGTTGGAATCTACTGTACTGTTAAGAACAGCCCTGAGTTTAATCTGATTCTCCCTGAGTTCAATCTCTTGTTTTTTGGTATCTGTAATGTCTCTGATATAGCAAATCAGGCCCTCGCTGGAGGGAAAAACAGCTACCGAATAATAGAGGTCTGGCGGCCAGCGTTGCTCGAAACGAACGGTTTCATTTAGCTCCATTGCCTGCTTCATGGCTTTTGCATAGGGTTCCTGGGTGTTTTCCTGAAAGCTATCCCAGAATCGGCTGCCAATCAGTTCCTGTTTTGATTTCCCGGCTATTTCTTCGAATACGGGATTTACCCGTTGAAATTCCCAGTTTCTGTTTAAGGTGAAGAATCCGTCTGTAATACTGTTCAGGTATTCATTGATCTGGTGCAGATAGTAGGTATTTTTTAGCTGTTGCTGCTCCGATTCGGTGATATTATGACCCAGGCAAATAAAAGAATCGCCTTGTCCGGACTGTGCACTCATATAAGTGAACTCCCAAAATGTAAGATATTGCTGCCCCCTGGCTTTTTTTCTTAAAACAACGGATTGGCTTTTACCTGGATTATCCAGGCAACTCTTTACTACTTTATCCAGTATCGGATAATCTGCTTCAAGCAAACCATAGGTATAGGGCATGCCGATAAGCTCATCTCCTTCTTCTACAAAAACCGACTGAAAACAATTGTTGGCATACAGATACTTTCCTCCCAGGGAAATCTGAATAGCATAATACTCACATGATCCGGCAATGGCGGCTGCAAGTAATTCACCTTTAATCTGGGGGTCAGGCATGTGTAAATTTATCGGGTCAAGCTACGAAAAATTTATATTTTTTATAAAAGGTGGTATTTATTTATGGAGTTGTAATATTACTTAGCGTGTAAACACCTTATGCATGGCGACGATTTTTGGCCTGACCTGGCCTGCCGGGGGATTGCTCCATTTATAAAATAGAATCCTTCAAACCATCATTATGGTTATTGTTTAATTATCTTCGGAATCCATAAAATTAAACAGCAAATGAGAATCATCCCGGTTTTAGGGCTGTTGTTCCTTGCGAATGCAGCCGTTGCTCAGAAAAAACCATTGGACCACTCCGTATACGATGGATGGCAAACTATTTCAGAAAGAATGATCAGTGACAACGGGGAGTACGTAGCCCTTGCGGTTAATCCGCAGGAAGGTGATGGAAAGCTGGTAGTAAAAAAGGCTTCCGGCGTACTTGTTGCAGAAATTGCCAGAGGGTACGGGGCAGCAATCACCGACAACAGCCGGTTCCTGGTATGCAAAATCAAGCCTTATTTCGGCGAAACCAGGGATGCCCGCATTAAGAAAAAGCGGCCCGACGATATGCCCAAAGATTCTCTGGCTATTCTGGAGCTTGAAACGGGAAAACTGTCTAAAGTTGCCAGGGTTAAAAATTTTAAGCTGGCCGATGAAAATGCAACCATCCTGGCTTATTTGATGGAGAAAGCATTGCCGGAAGCAAAGCCCCGGGCCAAACAGGACTCTGCGGGCAGAATCAATGCCATGGTGAGCATGGCAGATAGCCTGATTCGTGTAGCAGACAGCATCAGGAATAAAGTTAACGATGCTCGTTTAAAAGGACTTGCTATTTTAAATACTCCACAGAATCGCAGTGCCTCACCTAAAGCACCCGAAGAGCCTTTCGAAGAAGGAACTAAACTGGTACTCAGAAATCTGGAAACCGGTGCGGAAGAAGTATATCTGTTGGTGAGCGAATATATGTTCAATAAAAAAGGAACCGTGCTGGTAATGGAAACGACCAAAGAAACCGGTAAACCTGCAACAAAGCCTGCAGTGGTTCAACTGGATCTTGCCACACGTAAATCAAGAACCCTGCTTGCCGGTTTCAACGACGCCAAAGGCTATCGCATGGATGAAGACGGAAAACAACTGGCTTTTGTAGCAGAAAGAGACAGCAGTGCCAAATCACTTCAGAAATTTTACAAGCTTTATTATTATGCAGATGGTGCAGACAGTGCAGTTGCGGTAGTAGACAAAAATACCAAGGGTATTCCTGCCAACTGGATGGTGAGCGATAATGCAATGTCTGTTGGTTTCAGTAAAAGTGGCAAGCGCCTGTTTTTTGGAACTGCACCTGTTCTTCCTGTAAGAGATACGGTTACACCGGATTTTGAAAGAGTAAGTGTGGATATCTGGCACCACAAAGACGATTACCTGCAGCCTGTACAATTGAAAAACCTGCAGCAGGAATTGAACAGATTTCATCTGGCCAGATACGATTTCAACAACAAGACCGTGGTTCAACTGGGCAGTCCTGCATATAGAAATGTAATACAGAGTAATGAAGGAGATGGAGCATATTTTTATGCAGCATCCGATGAGGGCAAAAGAATTGCTACCCAATGGAAGGGACGTTCAGAAGTAGATGTTTATGCCATCAATCCGGAAACCGGAGAGCGCAGTCTGATCATGAAAGACCTCAATGGTAATTTCAATGTTTCACCTACAGGAAAAATGATCCTGGCTTATGACGACGCAAAAAGAAAATACTACAGCTATGAAACTGCTGCAAAGAAGCTTGCCGAATTGGCCAAAGATGTAAAGGTTCCGTTGTACGATGTGGAAAATGATGTGCCGGACGATCCAAATCCTTATGGGGTGGTTGGGTTCACTGAAAACGATGAAGAAGTACTGGTATACGATCAGTTTGATATCTGGAAGCTGGATCCAAAAGGAATCAAGCCATCCGTAAGCCTTACCAATGGTTTAGGAAGAGCCCATCAGTTAACTTTCCGCAATATTGTACTGGATCGGGAACAGCGCTTCATTGCCAAAGGTCAGAAGATGTTGTTCTCCGTATTCAATAATGCCGATAAAGGAAGCGGATTGAAATATTATACTTACGGTGCAGCGTTCGATTGGAATCCTTCCGTAAAACTTACGCACCCTATGCGTGTTGCAAATGTCATTAAAGCAAAGAATGCAGACCTGGTAAGCTATAGTACAGAAACCTTTGCGCAAACACCTGATATTAGGGTGATCAACATTGGCTCTTTAAGTGATATTGCAACAGCTGCATCCCTGTATCAGCCTAATCCGCAGCAGGAATCCTATAACTGGGGTACCGCAGAACTGTTTAAATGGAAGGCCTATACCGGAAAAATTACAGAAGGCATTGTATACAAGCCCGAAGATTTTGATCCGAAGAAAAAGTATCCGATGATTGCCTATTTCTACGAAAGAAGCAGCGACGGTTTGTATACCTACAGTGCTCCGGCACCTACACCATCGCGTTTAAACATTCCTTTCTTTGTAAGCAGGGGCTATATTGTATTTGTTCCGGATATCTGGTATACCACCGGGTATCCTGGCAAGAGCGCTTATGATTATATCGTTAGCGGAACAAGGGCGTTGGTAGCGAAAGGGTATATCGACAGTACCAAAATGGGACTTCAGGGACAAAGCTGGGGTGGATACCAGATTGCACACCTGATCACCAGAACCAGCTTGTATGCAGCTGCCTGGGCAGGAGCTCCAGTTGCAAATATGACCAGTGCTTATGGCGGTATCCGCTGGGGAACCGGACTGAACAGACAATTCCAGTACGAAAAAACCCAGAGCCGGATTGGCGCAACTTTATGGGAAAAACAAAACCTATACCTCGAGAACTCTCCATTGTTCCATTTCCCTAAAGTGAAAACACCGGTTGCCATTATGCACAACGATGCAGACGGTGCTGTACCCTGGTACCAGGGCATTGAAATGTTCACCGGTTTGCGCAGATTGGGTAAACCTGTATGGATGCTGAATTACAACAACGAAGACCATAACCTGGTAGAGCGCAGAAACCGAAAAGATATCCAGATCCGCGAACAGCAGTTCTTTGATCACTTCCTGAAGGGAGAGAAGCCTGCCAAATGGATTGCCGAAGGTGTTCCTGCAGTGCTGAAAGGACGCGACTGGGGTTTGGGTTATTAACCATATAATGCAAGTCAACAAAACAGCCATTCCAGAAGGAATGGCTGTTTTGTTTTGAAAAGACCTTTGGTTGTTTGTGCCGGTTTTCTGCTGTATTCACCATCGGGATATGCCGGCAGCCTCTTATCAATTAATCCGTATATCCTTGCAGCGGTGAATATTTTTGCAGCTATGTTAATGAAGAAATCTATTTTAATGCTCCTGTTTTTTATTGGCAGTGTTGCAGTGCATGCTCAAAAACTGGTATTGGCTACTTACCAATATGCAGACAACAACCGGCTGCGGAATATACAGCCGCTGGCAGATCATATAGCCAAAGAAACCGGCCTGGAGGTTCAGGTTAAAAGTTATCCTTCGGTTCATCTTTTTATTGAAGCCATACAGGCCAATGAAGTGGATATTGCCCTGATTAATACGTTTGGATATTTTCTGTTGGATGCGTCTTCCAAAAAATACAATATGAAACCTTTGGTGGTATTGAAAGTGCGGGATGATGCAAAAGACAATTACAAAACAGCATTCGTTTCGCTGAGGCAGCTGGCAGTAGACACCATCACGGCACTTAAGCGGGTGGCTGCAACATCGACCCTGGCACTAGTAGACCCGGGGTCTACCTCAGGTAACCTGGTTCCCAGGCTTGCGCTGAATGCGGCTGGAATTGCCAGTCCGGAAAAAGATTTTCTGGCATTCAGCTATGGTAAAAATCACCGGGCTACACTCGAGCTGGTTTTGCAGGGCAAGGCATCGGTTGCTGCAGTGGGAAGTACGGAATACTTCAATATGCTGAAAGATACCGTCAGAAGCAACCGGATAAAATTGCTGTGGCTTTCGCCGGAAATACCATTGGGGCCGGTATTGGTGCACAACAGGTTGAGTTGGCAAATAAAAGATGAACTCCGTGCAATGCTTCTTAATCTTCATTTAACAAATCAACCTGCCCTGGAATGGGTGAAGCAGGGCTGGAGCGAAGCCAAACAGGCCGAGAAATATATTCCGGTTACCAGACATTTTTATACGCCGTTCAAACAACAATTGGGCGATAACAAAACAATGGAAATAATTCTGAAACAGTTTGCTAATTAAACCAGCTTGATCAAATATGAAAAACAAACCGATGATGGCTTTTTTGATGTGTGGTTTCTTGCTTATGAATGCAGCAAATGTTGCTGCAACAGCCTTTCCTGCTGTGTCCGGTAAAAAAATTATTGAAAAGATGCACCGGAAATGGGCAGGAAAATGGTACAGGAATCTTCAGTTTGAGCAAACGGTAGACTTTTATAAAGAAAATAAAATGGTGAAGCAGGAAGTATGGCAGGAGTTGTTGAATGCTCCGGGAAATTTGCATCTGCGCTTCAATGGATTTGAAACAGGAAACGGAGCCATATTTCGCAACGATTCGGTGTACTACTTTACCAATGGGGTAATGACCAGAAAAGAAGAAAGGATACACCAGTTGCTGCTGCTTGGGTTTGATGTGTATTTTCAGGCCCCGGAGGTTACGATTCAAAAACTCACCAAAACGGGAATCGACCTCAGCCGGGGCTATGATACCATTGTGGATCATCGGCCGGTTAGAGTACTGGGTACCAACGATCCTAAGGACCGTCAGTCTAATCAATGCTGGATCGATCAGGAAAATTGGTACCTGCTTAAAGTGGGGTCTTTTAAAAACGGACATTTGTCCGAAATTGATTTTGGAGCCTACAAAACCATTCAGGGGTATCCGGTTGCTACAGAAATTACGTTTAAAACAGATGGACAACTCATGATGGTAGAAAAGTATTTTAACATTAGTTTTCCGATTACTGTGCCCTCTGTACTGTACGATCCGCTGCAGTTTCAGCAGTCGAGATGGTAAAACAGCCTGATTGAAATCAGAAATGCTAACTTTGCAGTTTGTTTCCAATAATTGATTTACCCAATTAAAACTGCAGAACATGAATCAGGATCGGATAGAACAATCGGTTACCAGAATTTTTAAAGCGGTATTTCCCGATAGTACCAACCATTACGACACACTTTTTGGAGGCACTGCCATGTACCTGATGGATGAAGTGGCTTTTATGACTGCTACCCGATTTTCCAGAAAAAGGGTAGTGACTGTATCTTCGGACAGGATCGATTTCAATATGCCGATACCAGCAGGAACCATCATAGAACTGGTGGGAAAAGTAGTGCACGTAGGCAATACCAGCATGAAAGTATTGGTGGAGATTTTTATAGAGGAAATGTATTCGGATCTTCGCGAAAAAGCCATTACCGGAACATTTACTTTTGTGGCGATTGATGAGCACAAGAAACCTGTTAAAATACTTTAAGGAGAAAGCATGAACTGGATTCTTTTAATTATTGCCGGGCTGTTCGAAGTAGCATTTGCTTCCTGTTTGGGAAAGGCCAAGGAAACCAGCGGCTCAGAAATGTACTGGTGGTATGCAGGCTTTCTGGTATCCCTGACCATCAGTATGGTATTGCTGGTGAAAGCAACACAGAGCATTCCTATCGGAACAGCTTATGCTGTTTGGACGGGTATCGGAGCAGTAGGAACGGCCTTGATAGGAATCCTCTTTTTTAAAGATCCTGCCAGTTTCTGGAGGGTGTTCTTTCTTACCACGCTTATTGCATCGATTGTAGGACTGAAGTGGGTCTCTCACCAGCAATAATGCCCGAATTATCTCAATTTTGGATAGTTTTGTTGTTCAACCTGATAATTTGAGCGCAACTGTTTTTCTATTTACACCCCCCTTTACGCAGCTGAACACACCTTACCCGGCTACAGCCTATTTAAAAGGGTTTCTGAATACCAGGAATATATCCTCTTTTCAGGCCGATTTGGGAATTGAATGTACCCTGGCCATTTTTAGCAGGGACGGACTGATTCGCTTATTTGATCGGATTGAACCTTCCCCAGCATATACAGAGAACATACAGAGAATACTGGCACTGAAAGAAGATTATATCCGTACCATCAACGATGTAGTACTCTTTCTGCAGGGAAAAAATCCAACCCTGGCGCATATGATCAGCAAGCGGAATTTTCTTCCGGAAGCATCCCGCTTTGATCAGATCAGTGACCTGGATTGGGCTTTTGGTTCCATGGGTATTCAAGACAAGGCTAAGCATCTTGCTACCATGTACCTTGAAGATCTTTCTGACCTGATTCAGGAAACAACCGATCCGCATTTCGGATTCAGCCGTTATGCAGAAAAGTTGGGCAGGTCTGCCAATAGTTTTGATGAGTTGTATGAAAGTCTGCAGCAGCCCTATACCTATATCGATGAAATACTGATAGGCATATTGCAACAACACATGGAAAAACTAGAGCCAGTGCTTACAGGTATTTCTGTTCCGTTCCCCGGAAATCTTTATACCGCACTCCGTTGCGGGCAATGGATCAGGGCCAATTGTCCGGATACTAAAACTGTTATGGGCGGTGGGTTTCCGAATACGGAACTGCGTGCGCTTACCGATCCGCGTGTATTTGAATTTATTGATTTCATTACCCTCGACGACGGAGAAGCACCGATAGAGGCGCTGATAGAACATGTTACCGGTAAGCGGGAGCAGCCCGGATTAAAAAGAACGATGCTGCAGGAAAACGGTAAAGTGATTTATTACAATAACCAATCCTGTAAGGATTATAAACAGACAGATGTAGGAACGCCGGATTATTCGGATCTATTGCTGGACCAGTATATTTCTGCCATTGAAGTGGTGAATCCCATGCACCGGATGTGGAGCGACGGACGCTGGAATAAACTCACCATGGCACATGGATGCTATTGGGGAAAGTGTACTTTTTGTGATATTTCACTGGACTATATCAGGCTCTATGAACCTATTGCGGCACAACTGCTCTGCGACAGGATGGAGACCATCATGAGGCAAACAGGCCAGAATGGTTTTCACTTTGTAGATGAAGCGGCTCCGCCTGCGTTAATGCGGGAACTGGCATTGGAAATCATTCGCAGAAAAATGGTGGTTACCTGGTGGACCAATGTTCGTTTTGAAAAGAGTTTTACCCGCGATTTGTGTTTGTTGCTGAAAGCTTCCGGTTGCATCGCCGTATCCGGCGGGCTGGAAGTGGCATCAGACCGGCTTTTACAGTTGATTCAAAAGGGAATTACTGTTGCTCAGGTAGCCAGGGTAAACCGGTATTTTACCGAAGCCGGTATCATGGTACATGCCTACCTGATGTATGGGTTCCCGACCCAAACTGCACAGGAAACCATCGATTCACTCGAAATGACCAGGCAAATGTTCCGGATGGGTATTTTACAGTCGGCTTTCTGGCATCTGTTTACCATGACGGCACACAGCCCGGTAGGACTGAATCCTGAAAAATTCGGTGTAAAAAAACGCAGGGAAGAAACAGGCAGTTTTGCCAACAATGATGTGGAACATATAGATCCTACAGGAGCCGATCACCAGGCATTTGGATATGGCCTGGCCAAATCGCTGCTGAACTATATGCATGGAACGCATCTGGATGAACCGCTTCACAAATGGTTCGATTTTAAAGTACCCAAAACTACGATTGCCCCGAATTATATTGAGCAAATCCTGAATGAGCCGGATCCCCCGGTTGTTAAGCCAACGACCAAAATTATATGGCTGGGAAAACACACCAAAACCACCCGCTTTACAAAATCAAAAAAGGGCAATACCTGGGAAATGGCCAGTTTACATTTCGTTACACCGCAGCTAAGCCGTGAAATCAGTGTGAGCAGGGTACATGGTGAGTGGCTGGAAGAAATGCTCGAATTGTTGAAAGTCGGCAACAGCAAAACCTATACTTATCAGGAAGTAAAAGACCATTATGAACAGGCCGGACTAGAAGATTTTGAACTGTTCTGGGACAACAAGCCCGTAAGCGGGCTCTATCAGCTCGGGTTGCTGAAATTGTAGGTATCTTTAATAAAGGATCAATTTTACCCCTATGGCGTCATATAAATTAGCTTCCTGGCAGGTTCGTTTGCATGAAATTATATATGAGTCCAATACCCGGGCCGGGAAAATATTCGATATTACTTTACTGGTGTTAATCGTTTCCAGCATTCTGGTGGTGATGCTGGATAGTATGCAGGATTTACATGCCCAATTCGGAACGCTGTTCCTGGTGCTTGAATGGTTTTTTACGCTTTTGTTTACCATTGAATATATGCTTCGGCTGATCTGTATTAAAAAGCCATTGGGTTATGTGTTTAGTTTCCTCGGGCTGATCGATCTGCTTACCATTATTCCGGGATACCTGAGTTTCTTTTATGCAGGATCACAATCGCTGATGGTTTTGCGCGGACTTCGGTTGTTAAGGGTTTTTCGGATTTTTAAATTAACCCGATATGTGTCGGAGATGCAGTTCCTGATTGTTGCCCTTAAAGGCAGTATGAGAAAGATCAGTGTATTTATGTTTTTTGTGTTTGCATTGGTGGTGATATTGGGGTCGATCATGTATACGGCTGAACATGGTCAGAATGGGTTTAATAGTATTCCCGACAGTATTTATTGGGCCATTGTTACCATCACCACCGTTGGGTACGGTGATATTACGCCTGCAACACCCGCCGGAAAACTGGTGGCCAGTGCAATTATGCTGATTGGTTATGCAATCATTGCAGTGCCTACCGGAATCATTACTACAGAAATGGCCTTGTCTGCGCGCCATATGAAACAACAAAGCAGAACCTGCAGGGGCTGCGGTCGGGAAGGGCATGATGCAGATGCCGAATTTTGTAAGTATTGCGGAGGAAAATTGTAACTGTCTTAATCCACATGAACCACGAAATCATACAGATTCGCCCTGCCAGGGTTTCGGACCACCCGTCTGTTGCCCCTCTGATAGTGCAGGCGCTCGACGAATTAGCTGCAAAATATACGAACAGTCCTGATCCGCTGAATTTAATACCTGATATAGCATTGTTCTTTGTGCAGGAAAAAAACATGTACAGCTATGCGCAAACCCTGGTAGCCGAAATAGACAATCGGGTTGTAGGTTCTGTAACTGCGTATGATGGGGCAGATTTTATTTTATTTCGGGATCCGTTTATACAACATGTAAGTAGGAAATATGGCTTCAATCTTCCGTTGGTACCGGAAACCGAAGCCGGTGAATATTATATTGATACCTTGAGTGTGATTCCATCTCAGCAGGGAAAGGGTATCGGTGCTGCTCTGATCCGGGCAATGCTGCAACATGCTGCAGTATTAAATCATCAACGGGCAGGTCTGCTGGTGGAAGCCGCCAATGCACCCGCAAAAAAATTATACGGGCAGATTGGATTCAAAAAAGCCGGAGAAAAACAATTGCTGAAAAGCAGCTATGATCACCTTGTCTTTGATCTGGCCAACCTCTAAAGAAAAGCAACTATGATCCGTGATGTAAAAATCCTGGCAACAGAAGTATTGTCCAATAACTGGTACACCCTTAGAAAGATTACCTACGAATACAAAAAGAAAGATGGTACTACGCAGATCCAGAGCCGGGAGGCATACGACAGGGGAAACGGTGCCACCATATTACTCTATAATCCGGAACAGCGTACAGTAATACTTACCAGACAATTCCGACTGCCTACATACGTAAATGGCAATCCGGATGGAATGTTGATCGAAGCCTGTGCAGGATTACTCGATAAAGACAATGCGGAAGATTGTATCCGCCGGGAAACAGAAGAAGAAACCGGGTACCAGATCAGAGATGTACGCAAGGTTTTTGAAGCCTACATGTCGCCGGGTTCCGTAACCGAAATCCTGTATTTCTTTATTGCAGCCTATTCCAGGCAAATGAAAGTGCATGAAGGCGGAGGGGCAGAAGGAGAGGAGGAAAATATTGAAGTACTCGAATGTACGATTGATCAGGTCAGGGAAATGATGGAAACAGGCGAAATTAAAGATGCGAAAACGATTATGCTGATTCAGTATGTATTATTGAATAGAATTGTTTAGCCTGTAAGATGTGGGGACAGCAGCTTTTCCTTTTTTCGACAACCGTTTGTAGTAATTAATCTTTTTTTAAGCTAATAGGGTTTAATATTATTCTGCATCTCATTACTGAATCGATTAACTTTTTGCTATGAAAAAAGACAAAGCCATCTATTGGATTAGTACGATCCTGATTTTCTTATTCGAAGGCGTTATGCCGGCACTAACATCGCAAACAGAAATGGCCAAAGAAGGTATCCGGCATTTAGGATATCCTGAGTATTTTGGTCTGGCCCTAACGGTATTTAAAGTAGCCGGTTCCATTATCCTGATTATGCCCCAGATACCGGGTACGTTGAAGCGGTTTGCATATGCAGGATTTGTATACGATTTTTTGTTTGCCAGCATTAGTCATACGGTTGTAGACGGACCTGGCATGTCTTCCATTTTTCCTTTTATAGTGCTCGCCGTACTGGCGGTATCCTATTTCTATTACCAGAAATTACTAACTGCATCCGCACCCCAATAACGAACCAGCATTTAATTGTACATATGGTAAAACCGATATACCCCTGTTTGTGGTTCAATGGAACCGCCAAAGAAGCAGCAGCATTTTACTGTTCCGTTTTTGAGCATTCTGTTATCAGTTCAGAAACGCCCATGGTGGTTGATTTTAAGTTAAGTGGATTCCGGCTACTGGGACTGAACGGTGGTCCTATGTTTACGATCAGTCCCTCTATTTCTTTGTTTGTAAGTTGTGAAACAGTTGCTGAAACCGACCGGATATATCATCAGCTGATCGAAGGAGGATCGGCCTTGATGCCGATTGATGAGTATCCCTGGAGCCCCCGCTATGGCTGGCTGAAAGATCGTTTTGGGCTTACCTGGCAGGTGTCGCTGGTAAATAACCCGGGTGACCCGGCTAAAATCCGGCCCAGTTTTCTTTTTACAGGTAAAAAATTCGGAAGGGCAGAGGAGTCCATTGATTTCTACAGCAGCCTGTTCAGAAATGCCTCAAAAGACTTCCTGGTACATTTTCCCGAAGGAGATGATTTTGCAGGTAAGTTGATGTATGGAGAATTTTCACTGGATGGTTTTGAAATGATCGCAATGGATGGGCCCGGAGAATACCAGTTTGATTTCAATGAAGCTGTTTCGTTGGTAGTGGAATGTGATACCCAGAGGATGAAATTGATTATTTCTGGAACAGGCTAACAGCAGGAGGTGAGGAGAGCAGGTGCGGCTGGCTGAAAGACCGGTTCGGGGTAAGTTGGCAAATCATCCCATCCGTACTGAACGAATTGATGCAGGATCCGGTAAGAGCACAACGGGTCTTTGCGGCATTCAGCACCATGAATAAACTGGACTTAGCTGTTTTACTGGCCTCTTGACAAAAAAAGATCTATAAAGTATATGTGTTTGTACATTTTGTAGTAAAAAATCGGCAAACAGGCCATTGTATACCCTACAAAGTATAATCTTTTGTAAATTGTATGAAGCATATAGCTTATGTCTGTCATACAAAAGATCAATTACGTTTTTTGGTTGACTTCAGGCTTGCAACTGTTCTTATCCTGCAATCAGGGCCGTCATGCTCGTATGAATCATGAGGGTTTCCTGGACAGTTTTTCGCAAACAGCCGACTTGAATTTTTACGATTCCAACAGGTATCAGACCAGAATTGATTCTGTTTTCTATTCACTAAAAAATCCGGGTGTTAAAGACAACTGGACCCGTTTGCAAAAGAAATATGCTTACCACCGGAACCGGGCAAAAAACGGATCATCTGCCATGTTGTATGCAGACAGCATGCTTTTGTTGATGGAACAACATCAGGATGATAAGTTGTACAATGATATACGTATTAAAACGCTGTTATTTAAAGGAGACGCCAATCTCATGCTGAACAATTACCTGAATGCCTTTAACTGGTATCACAAAGTCAGGGAATTGCTGCTCCCCGAAACAGATCCGGTTATTTATTCGGAATATGTAAACAGACTGGCCTTGGCCAATTTTCATCAGGGAGAATACCGGGAAGCCGTTAAATATTTTTCAATGGCAATTCCTTATCTTAAAAAGGCAGACAACAAAAGACTGAACGTTTTTGCCAATTTTCAGGGTACCCTCGATAACATCGGCATCAGTTATGTAAAAGCAGGTATGTACGACAGTGCTGCCATTTATTTTCAACAGGCGCTGAAGTACATTGTGGATCATGCACCTGCATTTCCGGAAGAGAAAAAATTTGTTAGTATTTGTAAAGCAGTGGTGTATGGTAATCTGGCAGATGTTGCTATAGCCAAAGAAAAGTGGAACAATGCCGAAACCCTATTGCAGGAAAGTATCCGGATCAACGATAATCCCGATAATGCGCCCGTAGATGCAGCCCTGAGCAGGATCAAGCTGGTAAAAGTATACCTGAACCGCAATCAATTGGATCGGGCAGAACAGGTATTGAAAGAAGCGGAGGAAGTGAACCGGCTCTTTGCACATGAAGAGTTGTTGAAGGGAATTTTACAAATGCGATCCAGGCTTGCCAGTTTGCGAAATGATCCTGTAACTGCATTTGAATACCTCTCCAGATACGACCAGGTTCGCGATTCCGTAGCAGCACTAAAAGTGAAGGCAACATCTCCTTATGTGCAGCAATTGCTTGATAACAACAAGATGGACTACCGGATGAAAGCTTTGCAGAAAGAAAACAAGCTGAAGTCCGGCTTCTTATGGGTTACGGCTGCAGCCACCATACTCACCCTGGGAATCATTGTTTTGGTAATGTTTTATTTCAGCCGGTCTAAAAGAAACCTGGCAGAGCTAACCCGTCTTCATCGGGCGCTGTCATTAAAGAATGAAGCGATGCAGCAGTCGCTTTCGGAACTGGAACAGAGCCGAAGAGACAATAAAAAGCTGTTGCATGTGGTGGCACATGATTTACGCGGGCCCGTCAACTCAATTATCGCAATGGCCGATCTGCTGAAATCGGGTTTGCTATCTGCTGAAGAACAGGCAGATTTACTGACAGAGATTAAGCAGTCTGGAGAAAAATCGAAAGTATTGATTAAGGAACTGCTCGAAGACATACACGATTCCACAGTTTTGAAAAATGTAGCGCCTGTAAATATGGAAGATGTACTGAAGTACTGTGTGGAGTTATACGATCACTCGATGCGGCAAAAGAAACAGACCATTGTGTTAGAAACCTTTCCTGCTGTTGTTCAGGGGGAGAAGGAAAAACTCTGGCGGGTTTTCAGTAACCTTTTGAGTAATGCTGTAAAATTCAGCAAAGAAGGCGATGAAATTAAAGTGACCATGAAAAGGGAAAACGGACAGGTGGTGATAGCCTTTCATGATCATGGCATTGGTATTCCGGAAAAAGACCAGGACAAAGTGTTCACTTCCCCCGATATGGTAAGACAAAATGGAACTTCTGGTGAAGCTTCCTTCGGGTTGGGTTTAACCATCTCCCGACAGATTGTGGAAATACACCATGGAAAAATGTGGTTTGTTAGCAAAGAGGGAAAGGGTACTAGCTTTTATGTGTCGTTTCCCGCCGCATAGCCAGGTATACCCCATTGGTCCAGCCAAATCCATCCTGGTTGGGATATTCTCCTCCGCCAGCAGCTAAGTCGGGATTGGCTACATTGTATTTTTCCATCATTTTTCCGGTATTGGAATAAACTTTTTCGTTCAGCGCCAGCCAATTGTTGCGCAGTTCCTCCGCTGTTTTGAATGCGCCGTTGTTCTGCAACCCTTTATAAGTGATCCATTGTAAAGGTGCCCATCCGTTGGGGGCATCCCATTGCTGCCCGGTATGGTTCAATGTGGTTAATGCACCTCCCGGTTGAAGGAATTTTTTTTCGATCTCGAGGGCTGTGGCCGCTGCCTGCTCCACAGTAGCTACATGAAAGAACAGTGGATATGCCGCCGCCAGTGTATAATGAGGCGTGTGCTCCCGGTTCACGAAATGGTAGTCGAAAAAGAATTCTTTTTCCTCACTCCAACAAAAATGTCGGATGGCCTGCTTCCGTAGTTCTGCTTTTTGTAAAAAAAGCTTTCCATTGTGTTGATCCCGCTGTTCAAAATAAGCCATGGAAATCATGGTCTCCAGGAATACCAGTAAACAGTTCAGGCAAACCGGAATGATGGAAGTGGTTTCGATGGTATACATATGGGTGCCGTCTGCAAACCACCTGCTGCTGAAATCCCAGCCCGATTCTGCAGCAGCACGGATATTCCTGTATATATCCGCTTCGGGTTGTTGAGACATTGCTGCAATATGTTTGTCTTCTGTAAATGCTTCAGGTCTGGGGCCGGCATGGTCGTCCCAATAGCGATTGAGTATAGCACCGTTGTTGAGCCGTACCACTCTTCTATGGGTTGTTTTTCCTGCATGGAGGCTGTCTGCTCCATCCATCCAGAAGGCATGTTCTTTTTCCAGCTGCGGCAAATACTGCTGTAAGACCGACACTGATTTGGTTTCCATCAGTACAGAAACCATCATCGCAAAAAAAGGTGGCTGAGAACGTCCGAGATAATAGGTTCTGTTACCATTAGGGATAAAGCCAAAGCGATCAATCAGGCTGGCAAAATTCTTTACCATCTCTTCAATCAGGTCGGTTCTGCCGCTTACCTGTAACCCGAGCATGGTGAAATAGCTATCCCAATAATAGATTTCCCGGAACCTGCCACCGGGTACAATATATCGGTGAGGAAGAGGAATCAGTGTGCCGGAACTTTGTGCAGGCTCCCTGGTAAGCTCATTCCACAAGTCATTCAGATGTGTTTGAATGGGTTTCTGATCAGAATGATAATCACTGTTTTTTTCTGCAGGAAAAGTAAAATGGGTAGCTACGAATTCCTTTAAAGAAAAATCTTTTTGGTCTTTTTGCTCAATGTATTGCTGCAGGATATTTTCTACGGAATTGCGGGGTGCACAATCAACAAAGAATTTGGAGTCAGAAAATATACCGCTCAGCTGAATGACTTCATAAAGCGGCGACAGGGATTCTATATGAAAAAGCATGCTGTTTTTTTTAGGGTAATCGGGGGATGTATCAGGAAGCCTGTTGTTGATGCCTCAGCTGCATACGATAGAATAGTATCAGGCAGATCAGCAGTATACTCATTGGGATCAATGAAAAATAAAATGCATTTTGTCCGCCGTATTGCTGAAATATGTATCCGGTGATGATCGATCCGGTTGTTCCTCCAAGTGCAGAAAAAATGATGATCAGACCAGACATCAATCCATGACTCTTTTTAGGAAGTGTACTCAAAATAACCGAATTCACTGCAGGGTAAACAGGTGCAAGCAATAAGCCAATCAGTGGAAAAATAAAGGCTGCAAGTGGTGCATTTGCCCAGCCAGTAACCGAACTGCTACCGGTATTATTGGCCAATGGAATCGCCAGCAAAACGAGCGCACCGGCGGCCAGCAGGCAGATGCCCAGCACATACAGCCAGTTGAATCGTTTCATGAGAATACCTGCAAGAAACCGTCCGAGTGCAGTGGCTCCTGCAAGAATGCCGGCCATCTGGATACTCAGAGCAACAGGTAACATCAATACTTTGTTGTTATAGGTGGGAAGCCAGCTCATGATGCTCTGCTCTATCAAAACATAAAAGAAGGCGCAGAGTATGAAAATCAATACCAGCGGGCTCATTAGTAACCGAAACATTCGGGTAAATTCGGTGGCCAGTGGCTCAGTTTTTTCGGCATGAATAGCCGATTCATCCAGTGGAGTGGTCAGCAGCAACAGGAAGGCGATCGCTGAAATGCCTCCCAGCACATAGTACACGTTGAGCCAGGATGTGGATGCCGGATTGCTGCTGTCCGAAAAATGACTGAAAAGGAAATAGCCGGTCAGGATGCCCACCATAAAAAAAGATTCTATAAAGCTCATCAGGCTGATGTGTTCTTTTTCCGAATCGGTAACCAGCCCAATGGTACTGTATACAGACATTTTAATCAGGGCAAAACTACTGCCCACAGCGGCGAACAATAATTTGGTAGCGCCAAAGCTATGTGTAGAAGGCATGATCAGGCAAACGGCAGCAATAAAACCCAATGCAATCAGCATGG
The DNA here is from genome assembly GCA_016786865.1 of Sediminibacterium sp. Lineage (GTDB taxonomy): Bacteria > Bacteroidota > Bacteroidia > Chitinophagales > Chitinophagaceae > Sediminibacterium. The sequence goes on from JAEUVE010000018.1 coordinate 122,005, forward strand.
CATTTCTGTAGCCGATTCGTACAATATAGGAGGAGAGCAGAAAAGAAACAATCGCAATACTGAGGTCCTTGAAAGCTTCCAGTACGGATGCATCGCTCTGGCTGATGCCATAATTGTTCTGTACCTGAAGAATAACCGTACCCACACTGTTCAGCAGAATGGCAAATACAAAATAATTGAGAAAAATGGCAGTCTTGATTTTCCAGAATTTCATTTTCATTGGCAGGGTTTAAAGCATACAATTTAAGGTATCCTGATCAATCTTCCACAGAGGTGGGTTGCGGGAACGCATTATCTTTGCGCCATGAAATTTTTGTTTCCGGCTGTATTGTTGGTTAGCCTTGGGGCCTGTGTGTCAGCTCCGGCAACACATCATCTTGCGTTTCGGTTAAAACCGGGTCAGGATCTGTATCGGTCCATCGATTCTGTGGTAAAATTGAATAAAATAAACGCCGGATGGATGGTTACCTGTTCAGGCAGTCTTACCGATTACCATATTCGTTTTGCCAACATGCCTGAAGGAGCCAGGGATACCGGTCATTTTGAGATCGTGAGCCTGGCGGGTACTTTGTCTTCGGAAGGATCCCATCTGCACCTGTCTGTTTCGGACAGTACCGGAAAAACCATTGGCGGACATTTATTAGAAGGGTGTACCGTTTATACAACCGCCGAAATAGTGATTGCTGCTTCCGATGAGTTTGTTTTCAGCAGGGAAGAAGATGGTACTACACCCTGGAAGGAACTCCAAATAAAAAAGGGCAGACACTAGGCCTGCCCTTGGGGTATTTCAATTTTGATTACTTAGTGTTCTTCACATATTTTTCCAGCCATTGGAACTGTTCCCAGAGGGTATGTAAAATATTCTCCTTTCCTCTGTATCCGTGCGCTTCATAAGGGAGATAAACAAATCTTACCGTACCTCCATTACCTTTTATGGCCGCAAACAAACGCTCACTGTTGATGGGGAAGGTGCCGGTGTTGTCGTCTGCTTCTCCATGAATCAACAGTATAGGCGTTTTGATTTTATCGGCGTAACTGAACGGACTCATTTCGTAGTACAGTTGTGGCGCCTGCCAGTAAGTGCGGTCTTCGTTCTGGAAGCCAAAGGGAGTCAGTGTTCTGTTGTATGCACCACTTCGTGCCAGACCTGCTTTAAATAGGTTGGTATGTGCCAGCAGGTTGGCAGTCATGAAAGCGCCATAGCTGTGGCCACCCACGGCAACCCTGTTTTTATCCGCAACGCCCATGCCTGCAAGCTGGTTGATAGCAGCTTCGGCATTTAATTTAAGCTGTGCCACAAAATTGTCGTTCGGTTTTTTGTCTGCTCCGGAAGCTACAATGGGCATTTCTGCATTGTCCAGTACAGCATAACCCTGCGTAACATAGTAGATCGGAGATCCCCAGCTGAGCGATGTGAACCGGTCTTTGCTGCCACGAACCTGGGCTGCATCTGCAGCGGAGTTGAATTCGCGGGGATATGCCCAGATCAGCAGGGGCAGTGGGCCGTCTTTGTCTTTGTTGTATCCTCTTGGCAGGTAGAGGTCGCCGGTTAAGTCTACTCCATCTGCTCTTTTGTACTTAATTTTTTCTTTAGTTACACCAACCAGCGCCGGGTAAGGATTGTTAAAGCTGGTGATGCTTTTATCTGCAACACGAAGTACCAGGTTCTTGATGTAATAGTTCGGCACTTCTGTTTGAGATTCCTTGCGGGTAACCAGGATCAGTTTATCTGCATCCAGCACTTCAGCAACCGATTCAAAGCTGCCTTCGCTGCAACGCCAGATAATTTCGTTTTGTTTACTGTTAAGATCAAAACGTGCCAGGAAAGGCAGGTCGCCTTTTGGAGATGATCCGGTGGTATTGTTCATCAGTAGTTGTGTGCCGTTATTTACGGTGATCACCACTTCTTTTCCATATTTGTTTTTGCCGGTAACCGGGCTGCCGGGATTGTTGTACGCATCGGTCATATTGCGCTCGTACAGTAATTCAATGCTTCCGGTGGAAGGATTGTAGCGGCTAACACGGGTACTTTGCTTGCTTCTGGAAATTTCATTCACCAGTGCAAGGGTTTCGTTGCCCCAGGTAGTTCCGGCATACCGCATTTTTGTTTTGAAGAGTTCTTTTGGTGTGCCGGTAAACGGAGCGCCTAATGCATATACCGCATCATGAAATGGCACATCCTTTTTAATCAGTCCACTGTCCAGCGGCATGGCCCATGTGATTACTGCAGCCTCGTCGTCTTTCCAGTCGAATGCCCTTGCTACATTTTGTGTATTGTCGTAGCCGGATGGGGTGCCTTCGGTGGATGGTAATTCTGCCAGTACTTTTATTGTTTTGCCATTCAGGTCGGTAATAATGTAGTGAGACGGGAATCCATTGGCAGTAACCAGGTACGAAAACGGTTTCTGAATCTGTCGCTGCAATAAATATTTTTTATCCGGAGATAAGCTGAAGCTGCTTAGGATGCAGGGCTTGCCGATATTGGTTTCGATACCGTTCTTGTTAATGATCAGTTGTGAAGTTGCGTAGAACTCAAAAATCTGCTCATCATAAGGACTCTTGATCAGATCCTGGTAAGTAGGGCTGGGTGCTGCTTTGCCCAGGTTTTGCTGAATGGTTGGTCCCTTTGGTGTGATGGGCCTTTTGGGCGCATTGGCCGCCGCCTGTGTGGTGGCTTTGTACAATATGGTATTGTCGTCTACCCAGGTAAAGGATGCCCCTAATACGGTATTTACGGGTCTTTTATTGATTTTGGTTGCTTTTTGTGTGGCAACATCAATCACATACAGGTCTACCTGTGTAGCGGAGGTATGGGTGAAGGCAATTTTTGTTTGAGAAGGACTCCATACTGCATTTCCGGCGAGCAGGTTGGCAGGAAGACCGCTTACTTTATACTCCTTGTTGGCAGGAATATTTTTGAGTATAAAATTGTTGATGAAGTTTTGTCTGCTGGGCGAAAAATTATTGGGGTTCAAACGCATGCCTGCTACGCGCAGTTCAGGTTGTCCCAATTCCTCTACCGTAGGGTAGGAGTTTCTTTCGCTGAGCAACATCCAGTTGGCTTTGCCATCAAAACTGACTGCAGGGGTTGGTTTGGCCAGCAGCAGATCAGCTATGTCTTTGGGTGGTGTCTGATATGCTGTTCCATCCTGGGCCTTTACTGCCGACAGGCAGAAGAGCAGACACGCAGCAATCAGGGATTTGAGTTTAAACATAATGATTGATTTATAACAATAATGGATCCACTCCGTATGGGTGGACGTCTAAATTAGTGATAAAACAGCGCCCTGTTGCCCTGAATCGGTGGATGGCCAAAAATAATTTGCCGGTATAAGCTGCCTGCTGTATTTTTGCGTTACGAATGAAACAAAACCTGCATATACATCATCATCATTTCTTACCCAAAGGGTAGGCAATTGGCGTGTATGCAATTAATATACAAATCAGTGAAGCTTACCAGTTTGGTAGGCTTTTTTTATTTTTAAGACTATGAGTAACCAGGTAAACAACAAGAGTAAACTGAAATTGGCCATTCAGAAAAGTGGCCGGCTGCACGATGATTCTGTTCGTCTTCTGAAAGAATGCGGCATTGATATCAGCAATGGAATCAATAAGCTGAAAGCGGATGCAACCAACTTTCCGATAGAAGTCTTTTTTCTGAGAGACGACGATATTCCGCAGTATGTGGAAGATGGCGTGGCAGATATTGGATTTGTAGGGGAGAATGTGGTGTTCGAAAAAAAGAAAAAAGTAGTGATTACCGACAAACTGGGCTTTGGTAAATGCCGCCTGAGTATGGCGGTACAGCGCAATGAGCAATATACCGGTATCCAGTCTTTACAAGGCAGAAAAATTGCCACCAGCTATCCGGTGATCGTAGCGGATTACCTGAAGGAAAAAGGGGTTGATGCGGAAATTCACGAAATCAGCGGAAGTGTTGAAATTGCCCCCGGCATAGGTCTCGCAGATGCCATCTGCGACCTGGTGAGCAGCGGTTCCACCCTGTTTATGAATGGTTTGAAAGAAGCCGAAGTGATCCTGCAATCCCAGGCAGTATTGATCAGGAACGAATCCCTGGAACCTGCAAAACAGCAATTGCTGGACCGCTTGCTGTTCAGAATACAGGCGGTTAAAAAAGCCAAAAACAACAAATACATTCTGCTGAATGCTCCCAATAATAAGCTGAAAGAAATCATTGCATTGTTACCTGGAATGAAAAGTCCTACTGTTTTACCGCTGGCAGAAGAAGGCTGGAGCAGTGTACACAGTGTATTAAATGAAAATGAATTCTGGGATATCATTGAGCAGCTGAAAGCGGCTGGGGCACAGGGTATCTTGGTAGTGCCAATTGAGAAAATGATTGTTTAACTGTTTAAACTGAAAACGATGATGAAAATCTTTCTGAGTCCGGACCGAAAAGACTGGCCCGGTTTATTGAAAAGACCCGGTTTTGATCATGCAGATCTTACCGACAGGGTACGTCAGGTGCTTCAGGCGGTAAAACAGCAAGGGGATACTGCAGTGCGTGAGTATACCGCAGCATTCGATGGTGTGCAGTTACAAAACAGCAGGGTAAGTCCGGATGAGATTGCAGCAGCATCCCTGCCCCGTGACCTGAAAGATGCTATTTTGCTGGCGGCCGCCAATATCCGCCGTTTTCACGAAAAGCAGGTTCCTAAAATGGAGAAGGCGGAAACCCTTCCCGGTGTGAAATGCTGGAGAAAAGCAGTTCCCATTCAAAAAGTGGGTCTCTATATACCTGGTGGAACAGCGCCTTTGTTTTCCACCATTCTCATGCTGGGAATACCTGCAGCCATTGCCGGTTGCGAGGAAGTGGTGCTTTGTTCTCCTCCGGATAAAAAAGGTCAGCTGCATCCGGCGATTCTGTTTGCAGCAGACCTGGTAGGCATTAAAAATATTTATAAGATTGGTGGGGTACAGGCCATTGCTGCCATGGCTTATGGAACGGAAACGGTTCCTGCTGTGTACAAGATATTCGGACCCGGTAACCAGTATGTAACCTGTGCTAAGCAACTGGTACAGCAGGAGGGTATTGCTATCGATATGCCTGCGGGCCCAAGTGAAGTATGTGTATTGGCAGACGATACGGCCCGTCCGGATTTTGTAGCTGCCGATTTGCTGAGTCAGGCCGAACATGGTGCAGACAGTCAGGTATTACTGGTAAGTACCAGTAAGGAACTGATACATTCGGTAAATGAATCCCTGGTTAAGCAGTTGAATCAATTGCCCCGTAAGGAAATGGCCAAAAAGGCATTGGAAAACAGTAAGGCCATTTTTGTTAAAACAAAAAAAGAGGCCATTGATCTGGTAAACGAATATGCAGCGGAACACCTCATCATTGCCTGTGCCAACGATGAACTCGTGGCATCTTCCATTGTAAATGCAGGTTCGGTATTTCTCGGACATTTTTCTCCGGAAAGTGTGGGAGACTATGCCAGCGGAACCAATCATACCCTGCCAACCAATGGGCATGCAAGGGCCTACAGTGGTGTGAGCCTCGATAGTTTTCTCAAAAAGATTACCTATCAGCGCCTTACCAAAGCAGGATTGCAGCACATTGGCAGGGCAGTCGAAATCATGGCAGAAGCAGAAGGGCTACGTGCACACAAAGAGGCTGTTTCCATTCGTCTGAGAATAGAATCCTAGCAATGGCGCGCCCTGATCTGTCAAATGGCTTTTAACATCAATATTCAATTTATAATTTCTGATCATGTTGTTCGATCTTAATCAACTCATTCGGCCGAATATCGCCAGGCTGGTAGCATATTCTTCTGCAAGAGACGAATTCAGCGGTGAGGCAAAAGTATTCCTCGATGCCAATGAAAACAGCCTGGGTTCTCCTTTATCAAAATGGTATAACCGATATCCGGACCCGCACCAGAAAGCCTTGAAGGAAAAGATTGCATTTGTAAAGCAATTGCCACCCGAACATATTTTTTTGGGAAATGGAAGTGATGAGTGCATCGATTTGCTGTACCGTTGTTTCTGTGAGCCGGGCAAAGACAATGCGATCATTTGTCCGCCTACTTATGGTATGTACGAAGTAAGCGCCAATATCAACGATGTTGCGGTAAAAAAAGTACCCCTGCTGGATGATTTTCAGCTCGATTTGGTTCACCTGGAAAATGCAGTGGACGCAAATACCAAACTGATCTGGATCTGTTCTCCCAACAATCCGACCGGTAATTCGTTGCACCGGATGGATATTGAAACGGTACTCAATAACTTCAAGGGGATTGTGGTGATTGATGAAGCCTATATCAACTTCGCCCGTCAAAAATCCTTTGTTCAGGAACTGGCCGATTATCCCAACTTAGTGGTACTGCAAACCTTCAGCAAGGCCTGGGGACTGGCAGGACTGCGCCTGGGCATGGCATTTGCTTCTGCGGCAATCATAGATGTGATGAATAAAGTGAAGCCGCCGTACAACATCAATCAGGCATCACAGGAACTGGCGTTGAAAGCACTGGAAGAAGTAGGGCAGGTGAACGATATGATCAAATTGCTGGTAGATATGCGTGAGGCGCTGGCAGAAGTATTCCTTTCCATGCCTACTGTAGAAAAAGTATATCCATCCGATGCCAATTTTATACTGGTGAAGATCCGGGATGCCCGAAAGGTATACGAATTCCTCCTTACCAAAGGAATTGTGTTGCGCGACAGAAGCAATGTAAAGCTTTGCGAGGATTGTTTGCGGATTACGGTTGGCTCCGAACAGGACAACACATTACTGGTAGATGCCATGCATGAATGGTATGCCCTGAATCCCTAATTTTACGATACCTAAACTTAAAATATGAAACTCAGTTTTTTATTGTTTTCGACTCTGGCAGCTTTTGGAGTGGCTTCTGCCCAGTCTCCGGCTGTTTCCATCAAAGTTCCGGCAGGATTTGCGGTTGCCAGTGTGGCAAAAGATTTCGGAAGGGTCCGCCATATTGCGGTGAACAGTAATGGCGATGTGTACATGAAACTGGAAAAGTTAAACAAAGGGAAAGGTATTTACCGGTTGAGGGATACTAATAAAGATGGTATCATGGACGACACCCTGGCTTTTGGAAATTATATCGGCACCGGCATTGCAATAAAGAACGGTTATCTCTATGCGTCTTCCAATACAGACGTATATCGCTATAAGCTGGATCAGCAACAGAATCCGGTAAATCCGGATCAGCCTGAAACCATTGTTACCGGGCTGGTAGATAAACGACAACACGCTTCTAAATCAATAGCGCTGGACAATGCCGGAAATATTTATGTGAACATCGGAGCACCCAGCAATGCCTGCCAGGAGCAGGACCGGAAACAGGGTTCTCCCGGAATGAATCCATGCCCCATTTTGGAAACAGCCGGAGGAATCTGGCAGTTCAGGGCCGATCAGCTCAATCAGTCTTATAAAGAAGGTATACGATATGCAACTGGTATCCGGAATTGTGTAGGATTAGACTGGAACAATGAAGTGAATGAACTTTTTATTACCGTTCACGGAAGGGATATGCTGTACCAGTTCTATCCCGAAATGTACGACCAGAAAAAGGGAGCCGAGCTTCCTTCAGAAACGATGTACATGGTGAAGAAAGGAGATGATTGTGGCTGGCCTTATGTGCATTGGGATCATTTTCAAAATAAGAAAATTCTGAATCCGGAATATGGAGGGGATGGTAAAAAAACAGGTGCGGAAAAAGCCATTGATCCATTGGTAGGATTTCCCGGTCATATGGCGCCTAATGCCTTGTTGTTCTATACCGGTAATCAGTTTCCGGAAAAATACAAGCATGGAGCATTCATTGCTTTTCACGGTAGCTGGAACAGGGCTCCGGAAAACCAGGAAGGATTTTATGTGGTTTTTGTACCCATGAAAAATGGTAAGCCTACTGGTAAATGGGAAGTGTTTGCAGATGGCTTTTCCGGTGTGGATAAAGTGACCAATCTAAGTGCGGTGAAACACCGTCCATGCGGACTGGCACAAGGCCCGGATGGTTCCCTGTATGTGTCCGACGACAACAAGGGATATGTTTGGAAAATCAATTACAACAAATAAACGGCAGGGATGAAAAAATGGATGGTATTATGCCTGCTGCTGGTATCAGGGATGGGAATGGTGGTTTCTTCCCAAACAGATCGTTCCGGTTTAAAGGCTTCGATGACAAGGGGTAAACAGGTCTACGACCGGTATTGCCTTACCTGCCATCAGGCAGACGGAGGAGGGGTTCCCCGGATGAATCCGCCCATCGCCAATACAGAATACGTATTAGGCAGCAAGCAACGGTTGATTGGTATTGTACTCAACGGGTTGAATGTTCCTCTCGAAATTAACGGGGAGGAATATGAAAACCCTATGGCTTCACATGCCTTTCTGAAAGACCAGCAGATCGCAGATGTATTAACTTATATTCGAAATTCCTTTGGAAACAAAGCGTCTGCAGTAACGGTTGCAGAAGTGAAATCCGTGAGGGCAAAAAATAAATGATGAAACGTATATTATTCATCGACAGAGATGGCGTGGTATTGCAGGAGCCTCCGACCGATTTTCAGGTAGACAGTGTTGAAAAAACCAGTTTTGTACCGGGAGCCATTACCCAGTTGCACAGAATTGCTGCAGACTTTGATTTCTATAAAGTAATGGTGACCAACCAGGATGGTCTGGGTACCGAAAGTTATCCGGAGGATGATTTTCATCCTTTTCACAATCTGATGTTGCGAACCCTCGAAGGGGAAGGCTTTGTGTTCGATGAAATGATCATCGACAGAACATTTGCAGCCGATAACCAGCCAACCCGTAAACCTGGTACAGCCCTGCTGAGTCATTTCATTAACAATCCAGCTTTTGATCTGGCAAATTCCTTTGTAATCGGTGATCGCTGGAGTGATATTCAATTGGCCAAAAACTTAGGTTGCAAGGCCATTTACCTCAAATCCGGACTGCACGAACTCAGCGAAGAGCAGGTGTTTGAATACGCAGATACCATTGTGCTGGAAACCTCCGACTGGGCAGAGATTTATGCGTTTCTGAAACTGGGTTTGCGTAAGGTAACACATGAACGCAATACCAATGAAACCAAGATTCACATAGAGTTGAATATAGACGGCACTGGCAAATCCAACATCCATACCGGATTGGGTTTTTTTGATCATATGCTCGATCAGATTGCCCGCCATGGTAAAATGGATCTCAAGGTGATGACCAAGGGAGACCTTCACATAGATGAACACCATACGATTGAAGATACAGGTATTGCACTTGGTGAAGCTTTTGCCAAAGCCCTGACAGATAAACGCGGAATGGAGCGCTATGGTTTTGCTTTACCCATGGACGAGGCCGAAGCAAAAGTGTTGATTGATTTTGGTGGACGAAACTGGATTGTATGGAATGCAGCATTTACAAGAGAACGGGTAGGGGAAATGCCTACCGAAATGTTTTTTCATTTCTTCAAATCGTTCAGCGATGGTGCCAGGTGCAATCTGAATATCGAATGCAGGGGAGAGAATGAGCACCATAAAATTGAAGCCATTTTCAAAGCATTTGCCAAGGCCATCCGCATGGCGGTAAGGCGCGATCCTTTGTCGGATCAGCTGCCTTCCACCAAAGGAGTGTTGTAATACTATTACAGGCTTTTAACCCGTTTCCAGGTATCTGTTTTGCCCAGCAGGGATATGCCCATGAAGCCTCTCACTTCGATGGTGCTTTCATTGATCATGGTAATTTTGCATCCGTAATCGTTGCCCGACTTTGGATCATACACTTTCCCGTTGTTCCAGAGGTTTTCTTTGGCATATTGTAAGTTGCGCAAATTTACCAATCCCAATAAAGGGCGCGATTTTAGCTGATCATCGCTGTTTTTTACATCGGTTTTAGGCTTTCCGGTGGCCGGATCATTGGGTTCTTTGAGCCATACCAGCTTTCCGTAATACAGGTCTCCCTGTTTGTAAATCTGGATTACCCCATTGCCTGCCAATGGCTTCCATAAGCCAACAATGGCATCCGGATTGTTATTGGCCATTGCAAAAGAAGCAGGGCCTGCCAGCAACATCAAAATCGCCAGGTACCGGTATACTATTTTTCTCATGAGATATTTTTTTTGCAATTTCCATCAAAATGGTCATCTTTGTAACAGTTATGACAATTATTAACAAACATTGGTGGTGGCATACAAACTCTGAACGGGGATTGTAGTGGCGTTGCCAATACTGATTGAATATATTCAAGGCCCCGGATAAAACCGGGGTTTTTTTATTGATCCAATTGAAGCAGAAAACATGAAAAGAATTCGAATTGAAACAAGCGGTAAAAAAATGCTGGCAGATATTCATACGCCGGTGGGGATTTACCTGCGTTTGAGAGACCGTTTCAGGGATACCATCCTGCTGGAGAGCACTGATCACCATGTTTCGGAAAACAGCTATTCATTTATATGTATCAATGCCATTGGTGGTATTGAAATCAGTTCTGCCGACCGGGTAGAATTTAAACTTCCCGGAAGGGAACCGGAAAGGGTCCAGATCAGCGAGGGCAGTAAAGTTCCGGAACTTATCTGGGAATATATGGGGCGTATGGAAGCTGCTCCGGTAGAAGACCGGGAACTGCAATTTGCTCAGGGACTTTACGGATACACCAGTTTTGATGCTGTTCAGTTTTTCGACAAAGTTGCACTTACCGACAAAGCCGAACCGGCCATTCCGCTGATGCGTTACCGGCTTTACCAATACGTGATTGCCATCAATCACCATAAGGATATACTCTATCTCTGTGAAAACAGAATTGCCGGTATTGAATCGGATCTGGATGCAGTAGAGTCGCTGATCAGAAGCAAGGATGTGCCCGTGTTTCCGTTCCGTCTCAAAGGCAATGAGCGCTCCAATATGTCTGATGAAAATTATGTGGAAATGGTTAAGAAAGGCATCAAAAGCTGTATGCGGGGTGATGTGTTTCAGATTGTACTGAGTCGCCGGTTTGAACACAGTTTTACCGGAGATGAGTTCAATGTATACCGTGCTCTGCGCAGCATCAATCCTTCTCCTTATTTATTCTTCTTCGACTATGGCAATTATAAATTATTCGGATCTTCTCCGGAAGCACAAATTATCGTGCAACAGGGAAAAGCAGTGGTGCATCCGATTGCCGGTACGTTTCGCAGAACCGGAGATGAAAAAACAGACCAGGAAGCAGCAGCGCGTTTGCTGAAGGATGCGAAGGAAAATGCCGAGCATGTGATGCTGGTAGATTTAGCCAGAAATGATCTTAGCCGGGTATGTTCCGAAGTGGAAGTGAGCCGGTACAGGCAGGTACAATACTACAGTCATGTAATTCACCTGGTGAGCGAAGTAACCGGAAAGGTAAAACCAGAACAAAACCCTTTTGAACTGCTGGCCAAAACTTTTCCCGCAGGTACGTTAAGCGGAGCTCCCAAGATCAGGGCAATTGAATTGATTGATGCATTGGAGCCTACCAGCAGGGGTTATTATGGTGGTGCAATCGGATTTGCCGGTTTTGACGGCAGCTTTAATCATGCTATTATGATCCGCACATTCCTTTCCAGAAACAATACCCTGGTTTGTCAGGCAGGAGCAGGAGTGGTGGCGGCCAGTGTGCCGGAAAGTGAACTGCAGGAGGTTAACAATAAATTAAATGCATTAAAGACTGCCGCAAAAATGGCGGAAACCATTCATCCATAAGCGCAAGAACCAATGAAAATACTTGTATTTGATAATTACGATTCTTTCACCTACAACCTGGTTCACCTGGTGAACAAAATCACGGGCAACAAAGTGGATGTTTTTCGCAATGATGAATTGCCGCTCGAAAAAGTAGCTGCATACGATAAAATCATTTTGTCTCCCGGTCCGGGTATCCCTTCGGAAGCCGGTCTTATGCCGGAACTGATTCAGCAGTATGCTTCTTCCAAAAGCATATTGGGCGTTTGCCTGGGTCACCAGGCGATTGGTGAATCCTTTGGCGGAACCCTTGTGAATCTCTCTACGGTTTACCACGGTGTAGCCACGCCTGTTTATACCAATGATGCCGCAAAAAGCCCGCTGTTCAAGGGTTTGCCGGAAGAGTTTACTGTAGGACGCTATCACAGCTGGGTGGTAAGTAGAGATGGTTTTCCTGTAGAACTCGAGATCACGGCACTTGATGCCAATGGATACATCATGGGACTGCAGCATAAAAAATATGATGTGCAGGGGGTACAGTTTCATCCTGAAAGTGTCTTGACGCCGGATGGAGAAACCATGCTGCGCAACTGGCTGAAAAGCTGATATAACCCTGAGCCTATACGGCTGTGGGTTTTCACAGCCTTGTTTTTAAAACCTTTGATACAGAAACCATGAAAAAAATATTACAATACCTGTTCTCTCATAAAACACTTTCCAGAGAAAAAGCCCGGGAGGTCATGCTCAATATTTCTGCCGGTCAATACAACGAAGCAGAGATCGCTTCCTTTATTACTGTGTACCTGATGCGAAGCATCACCATTGATGAACTGCAGGGATTCTGCGACGGACTGCTCGAGCTTTCTGTTAAAGTGAAGCTGGAAGGTGGTAAACTTATGGATATCGTAGGTACGGGCGGAGATGGAAAAAACTCTTTTAATATCTCTACTCTGGCCTGTTTTATTGTTGCTGGCGCAGGACAAAAAGTAGCCAAGCATGGAAACTATGGGGCGTCTACCATCAGCGGTGCATCTAATGTGATGGAGCAATTGGGGTATAAATTCAAAAATGATAATGCCGCATTGCAAAAGGAACTGGATGCTGCCAATATTTGTTTTTTGCATGCACCCCTGTTTCACCCCGCTCTCAAAGCTGCGGGACCTGTTCGGAAAAGTCTGGGGATCAGAACCTTCTTCAACATGATGGGTCCGATGATCAATCCTTCCAAGCCCGATTTTCAATTGGTAGGTGTATACAATCTGGAAATGGCCAGGATTTACAATTACCTGCTGCAGCAAACAGAAAGGGAATTCACTATCATCCACAGCCTGGATGGGTACGATGAAATTTCACTCACTAGTGATACCAAGGTAATCACCAATGCCGGCGAACAGATTTTAACTCCGGAACAGTTGGGCAAACGTCCTGTTCGTCCGGAAGACATTCATGGAGGTAATACGGTAGAAGAGGCGGCCAAAATATTTTTGCGTATTATTAAAGGGGAGGGCACCTGGGCGCAAAACGCCGTGGTGCTCGCAAATGCAGCAATGGCACTCCATTGTACCGGGGGGTATTCCAGCTACAATGATGCCTATAAGGCAGCAGTAGAAAGCCTGGAAAGCGGACGTGCCTATGCCGGACTTCAAAAACTGATTGCATTGCAATAATTTATTCGAACATGAACATACTGGACACCATTATAGCGGAAAAAAAGATTGAAGTAGCGGAGCGTCGGGCAATCCGTTCTGTGGAAGATTTGCAAAAAATGCCTCTGTTCAACAGGCCAATGCTTTCGCTGAAGCAGTCGCTGCTGGATCCTTCCAAAACAGGGATCATTGCAGAGTACAAACGAAAATCTCCCAGCAAGGGCATCATCAATGCCAGCGCTACAGTGGAAGCAGTAACTGCTGCTTATACTGCAAACGGCGCTTCCGGGTTGTCTGTATTAACAGACGATCCATTCTTTGGCGGCAAGCTCGAAGATCTGGTTGCGGCCAGGGCAAATGAAATACCCATCCTGCGAAAGGATTTTATGATCAGCGAATACCAGCTGGCAGAAGCCAGGGCTTTTGGTGCAGATGTAATTCTGCTGATTGCCGCCTGTCTGAGCCCGATAGAAGTAAGGCAGTTGGCGGGAAAAGCCAAAGAACTGGAGCTGGAGGTATTACTAGAAATACACAATGAAGCAGAGCTGGAGCATATTTGCCCGGAAGTAGACCTGGTTGGGATCAACAATCGCAATCTGAAAGATTTTGAAGTAGACATCAATAAATCCATGCAGTTGCTAAACATGTTGCCTGCCAATAAACCTGCTGTGGCAGAAAGTGGCATCCATTCTGTAGATACCATTGTAACTTTACAAAAGGCAGGATTTAAAGGCTTCCTGATCGGGGAGCGTTTTATGAAAGCTTCTGACCCTTCGATTGCTTTTGCCGATTTTGTAACGCAATTAAAAGCAAAACAGGATGCGGGCTAAAGTTTGTGGTTTAAACAGTGTGGAGCAGTTCATGCAGCTGGATGAAATGGGTGTGGAGTTTGGTGGATTTATCTTCTATCCCCAGAGTCCGAGGTATGCCCTGAAACACATGCGGCCAGACGAGCTGAAAAGGGCCAAAGGATTGCACATCAATAAAGTAGGTGTGTTTGTAAATGAGCCGGTAGAAAATGTGTTGCGAATGGTGGATGAACTGGGGCTTTACCTGGTACAGTTGCATGGCGATGAAACACCCCGGTATTGCGAACGAATTGCCGATTATGTTTCTGTGATCAAAGCCTTCCGTTTGCGTAATGATGATGATGTGTTGTGGAAGGTCAAGGATTATTATGATGTGGCAGATATGTTTTTATTTGATACGGAAGGCGCAGGCTATGGAGGAACAGGAAAACAGTTCAACTGGGATATCCTGAAAGACCTTTCTATCAATAAACCGTTTTACCTGAGTGGCGGAATTGGGCCCAACGATCTGGCCATGCTGGAGCAGTTTGCGCAGGATCCCGTAGCCAAAGACCTGTTTGCCATAGATGTGAACAGTAAATTTGAAACGGCACCAGGTATTAAAAATATGGCGTTGCTGAAAAAATTTATAGAGGAGGTTAAAGCAATCTGATGAAACAACAAATGAAATGGGTGGTTCTTGCAGGATGGATGCTCCTGATGGGTTTGCAGACCAAGGCCCAGCAATTATCCGGCGTTTACCTAACAGAAAATGGCAGGGCAAGCTACCTGATTACGGTAGAACAGGTACAACTCCTGCTGAGCGATTCCGGAAAATTGGCTGAGATCAGAACTGCATCATCCGGCAATGTTGTGTACAATATTGCCCGTCAGATAGAACAGATCGGCGATGTTAAAATCGGCCTGAATTACCAGGGTAAAATCAATCGGATAGGCAGTACTGCCATATTGTATGATTTCAACGGAAGAATAGACCGGATCGGGGAACTCAGCTTTCGGTACAATTACAATAATATGGTGGCTGCTGTTGGCAACCAGGCCATCCGCTACAACCCGGATCAAACCATCGATCAGTTCGACCGGTACCGGATTGTATACAATTACAACAAGCAAGTGCAGAAGATAGACGACAGTGGAGGACTGATTACCCTGCAATACATTTTTAACAAGTAGAAAATCAAACAATGAATTATCAACAACCCAGTGAACAAGGTTATTACGGAAAATTTGGCGGTGCCTATATTCCGGAAATGCTGCATGCGAATGTAGAGGAGTTGAAGGAGCAGTATCTGCAAATTATGCATGAGCCTTCTTTTGCAGAAGAGTTCCGGCTGCTGCTGAAAGATTATGTTGGTCGTCCTACCCCTTTGTTTTTTGCTGAGCGCCTGAGCAACGAGCTGAATGCGCCTGTTTACCTGAAACGGGAAGATTTATGTCATACAGGTGCACACAAGATTAATAATACCATTGGCCAGATATTGCTTGCCCGTAAACTGGGTAAAACCCGGATCATTGCAGAAACCGGTGCCGGGCAGCATGGTGTAGCTACTGCAACCGTTTGTGCCCTGAAAGGTATGGAGTGTATTGTTTACATGGGCGAAAAAGACATTGAACGTCAGGCTCCGAATGTGGCCCGCATGAAAATGCTTGGCGCAACGGTAGTTCCTGCAACAAGTGGCAGTAAAACATTGAAGGATGCAACCAATGAAGCCATCCGCGACTGGATCAATCATCCGCAGAATACCCACTATATAATCGGAAGTGTGGTTGGGCCTCATCCTTATCCCGATATGGTAGCCCGTTTCCAGAGTGTGATCAGTGAGGAAATACGGATTCAGCTGAAAGAAAAAACCGGTAATGAACTGCCTACGCATGTGGTAGCCTGTGTGGGTGGGGGCAGCAATGCAGCCGGTGCATTTTATCACTATCTGAACGAGCTGTCGGTACAGCTGGTTGCAGTAGAAGCTGCAGGACATGGGGTAAACAGTGGCATGAGTGCAGCCACAACACAGTTGGGTAAACCGGGAATCCTTCACGGAAGCAAAAGCCTGGTGATGCAGACTGCTGATGGTCAGGTGGTAGAACCCCACAGTATTTCAGCCGGTCTGGATTATCCTGGGGTAGGGCCGCTGCATGCCAACTTATTTGATTCGGGAAGAGGTACATTTTTAAGCGCAACCGACGATGAGGCATTGGAAGCAGCATTCCACCTCAGCAGAACAGAAGGTATTATTCCTGCACTGGAATCGGCGCATGCTTTGTCTGTATTGAGCAGGCTGAACCTTACCCCTTCGGACCGGGTGGTGGTATGTTTGAGCGGAAGGGGAGATAAGGACCTGGATACCTACATGAAAGCAATGAATAAATAAATGATCATGAGCAGAATAAAGCAAATTTTCAGTTTAAAAAAACAGCGGGTACTCAATGTGTATTTCACAGCCGGATACCCTGCTTTAAATGATACCTTACCCATCATGCGTTCGCTGGCTGCCTCCGGTGCAGACCTGATCGAAATCGGAATGCCTTACAGCGATCCGCTTGCAGATGGCCCTGTAATTCAGGACAGCAGCAGTAAGGCTCTGGTCAATGGAATGACTATTCAAACCCTGTTTGATCAGCTGAAGGGATTTCGTTCAGAACCATTGCTGGCCAATGCCGGAGTGGTCTTGATGGGCTATATGAACCCTGTGTTGCAGTATGGGTTTGAAGCTTTTTGTGCAGCAGCTGCTGATGCAGGCGTGGATGGACTCATTCTTCCTGATTTGCCGGAATACGAATTTGAAAATGAATATGGAGCCATCGTAAAAAAATACGGACTCGATTTTATCTTTCTGGTTACTCCGGAAACGACAGATACAAGGGTTTATCAGCTCGACCGCCTGAGTTCCGGTTTTTTGTATGCAGTCAGTTCTTCCGCTACAACCGGAGGAGAGAAGGATTTTGCTGCAGTTGAGTTGTATTTGCAAAAGTTGCAGCAAATGAAGCTGAACAATCCGGTGTTGGTTGGATTTGGTATTAAAGACCAGGCTACGTTTCATTCTGCCTGTAAATACAGCAACGGTGCTATCATTGGCAGTGCCTATATAAAAGCAATCACCGGGGCCTCCGATATTGCTGTTGCTACAAAAGCATTTCTGGAACCTATTCTACAAGTTAAATAGCGCAAAGTGAAACTGGTTATTATAAAATACAATGCAGGTAATATACAATCGGTCTTATATGCACTGGAAAGAATTGGCGCCACGGCAGTGGTTACAGATGATATCGGGGAAATAGCTGCCGCAGATAAAGTGATCTTTCCGGGTGTAGGAGAAGCCAGTACTGCTATGGCTTATTTAAAGGAGCGGAACCTGGATCGGGTCATTACCGGTTTACAACAACCTGTGTTGGGGATTTGCCTCGGGATGCAGCTGATGTGCAGGTTCAGTGAAGAAAACCATACCAGCTGTTTGGGTATTTTTGATGAGGATGTAAAAGCCTTTACTGCATCAGCAGCTTCGACCATTAAAATACCGCAAATTGGCTGGAACAATATATTTGATCTGAAAACACCCTTGTTTAAAGGGGTGAATGAAAACAGCTATTGCTATTTTGTTCACGGTTATTATGCGGCATTGGGTGCACATACCATTGCGGCTACCGAATACGGAATTAAATACAGCTCGGCCCTGCACAGGGACAATTTTTACGGAACGCAGTTCCATCCCGAAAAAAGTGCAGGAGTCGGAGAACAGATTTTGAAAAATTTTATTGAATTGTAAAAAGGCAGCATGGAAATTATACCGGCAATAGATATCATCGATGGCAAATGTGTAAGGCTTACCCAGGGCGATTACAACCAAAAGAAAGTGTATAATGAAAACCCGCTGGAAGTAGCCAGGGCTTTTGAAGATGCGGGCATCAAACGGCTGCACCTGGTAGACCTCGATGGTGCTAAGGCCGGCGCAGTACAAAACTGGAAAGTGCTGGAATCCATTGCAGGGTTCACCAGGCTGACCATTGATTTTGGCGGAGGCATTAAGAAAGAATCTGATCTCAAAATTGTTTTCAACTCCGGAGCAGCACTAGCCACGATCGGCAGTCTGGCCGTAAAGGATCCGGCCCTTTTTGCCGACTGGATCCTGGATTATGGTGGAGAACGTTTCTTTTTAGGAGCCGATGTGAAAGAAGAAAAGATTGCGGTAGGCGGTTGGCTCGAAACCACGGAATTGTCTGTATTTGATTTTGTGGACGATTACATCCGCAAAGGGATCAGCCAGGTATTCTGTACCGATATCAGCAAAGACGGGAAGCTGGAAGGCCCTTCGCTGGAATTGTACCGGGCACTGATTGGGCGTTTTCCCGACCTGCATTTTGTGGCCAGTGGCGGAGTGAGTAATATGGAAGATGTGCTTTCACTGAAAGCCATTGGATGTAAAGGAGTCATCATTGGTAAAGCCATTTACGAAGGAAGAATCACCATCGAAGAATTGAGTAAACTGAATCAGGCACTTTAAAACAGATTATTTTGCTTACAAAAAGAATTATACCCTGTCTTGATATCAAAGACGGGCGCACGGTTAAAGGCGTCAATTTCGAAAACATCCGCGATGCGGGTGACCCGGTGGAACTGGGCGCACTTTATGCAGCCCAGGGGGCCGATGAACTGGTATTCCTCGATATTACTGCTACCAACGAACGGCGTAAAACCCTTAGCGAATTGGTGAATAAGATTGCACATCACATCAATATCCCGTTTACGGTTGGTGGTGGTATTGCTTCTGTGGAAGATGTGCGTGTTTTGTTGCAAAATGGCGCCGATAAAATTTCGGTGAATACTTCGGCCTTTAAAAATCCGGGACTGATCAAAGAACTGGCCCTTGAGTTCGGCAGTCAGTGTGTAGTGCTGGCCATTGATACCAAAAAGGAAATCGATGGCAATTGGTATGTTTACCTGAACGGCGGCAGAATAAAAACAGATCGGCTTTGTTTCGACTGGGCAAAGGAAGCGGTGGAACTGGGCGCTGGTGAAATTCTGCTGACCTCCATGAACAACGATGGCACCAAACAGGGTTTTGCACTGGATATTACCCGTCAGCTATCAATGAACCTGCCTGTTCCGGTGATTGCTTCCGGTGGCGCTGGTACGATGGAACATTTCGCAGATGTGTTTGAACAGTCCGGTGCAGATGCGGCTCTGGCTGCGAGTATTTTTCACTTTAAGGAGATTGGCATTCCGGAACTGAAAACATTTCTTGCCCAAAAGGGCATCGCTATACGATTATAACCCAAATTTGTATTACAATAGCCTGAATATGAAAGTTGATTTTAAAAAATACAGTGATGGCCTGGTTCCTGCTGTGATCCAGGATTATCAAACCCATAAAGTACTGATGCTGGGATTCATGAATGAGGAGGCGCTGGCCAAAACAACGGAAACCGGAAAGGTCACTTTTTACAGCAGAAGCAAGCAGCGGCTTTGGACCAAGGGTGAGGAAAGCGGTCATTTTCTGGAACTGAAATCGATTGCTTCCGACTGTGATGATGATACCTTACTGATTAAAGTACACCCCATCGGACCAACCTGTCATACCGGCGCCGACACCTGCTGGAGCGAGCCCAATCACAGTGAGGATTTCCTGCTGTACCTTCAGGATATCATCAATCTGAGGAAGAAAGCTCCTGTAGAGGATTCTTATGTGGCCCGAATGTTCTCGAAAGGACTCAATAAGATTGCGCAAAAAGTGGGAGAGGAAGCTGTAGAAATGGTGATCGAAGCCAAAGACAATAATACAGAGCTGTTTCTGAACGAATCGGCCGACCTGCTTTTTCATTATTTGCTTTTACTTAACGCGAAAGGACATACATTAGCAGATGTTCTGGCGGTTCTTCAAAAACGTCATTCCAAATAATTATGCATAAGTTACTCATCGCTTTCTTTCTGCTCACCGGATTTACTGCTGCTGCGCAGGATGGTTTTGAAATACAGGGTATGTTGAAAAATACAAAGCCCAATACATTGGTATTCCTGATGAACGGAAGCGATGGAAAAACCATTGCCACCGATACCATACGCAATGGTGCTTTCTCTTTTAAGGGAAAACTGGCGGAGCCGGATATCTTCCAGATTGGTTTTATTGGGTACAAAGAAGGAATCGATCTGTTCCTCGACAATAACCAGGTAACCATCAACGGAGATTTTAATGAACTCCGGAATGCAACCATCAACGGTTGCCCGGTACAGGACGACTATCAGCTGTTTAAATCCAGATTTAACCCTATCCGTGAATCATTGAACAGTCTTGCAGCACAGATCAGCCCTGAAAAGAATGTACAGAAGCGGGATTCCCTGATTCGTTTGTTCGAAACATCCAGAGGTAAGGTACTGGAAGAGGCCAATGCCTTCACCCTCGAAAAGAAAGCATCCCCGGTTAGTCCGTTTGTACTTTTTGTGATCAGTCCGTTGTTAACTGGTGTTCCTGAACTGGAGCAACGCTACAATGCACTGGAACAAGCGGCAAAAAAAGGAACCTTCTCCCGTATGCTGGAGAAAACCATCAGTGATGCCAAAGTGAATGGCATCGGAACAGCAGCACAGGAATTCAGCCAGAAAGACACTTCCGGTAAAATGGTTTCGCTTTCCTCTTTCAGGGGCAAATATGTTCTGGTCGATTTCTGGGCCAGCTGGTGTGGCCCCTGCAGGGCAGAAAATCCAAATGTGGTATCGGCCTATCAGCAGTATAAAAATAAGAACTTCACCGTATTGGGGGTTTCACTGGATCAGAGCAAATCCAGTTGGATGAATGCCATCCGTAAAGACAAGCTTACCTGGACCCATGTAAGTGATCTTCAATACTGGAACAATGCGGTCGCAAGGCTGTACCGGGTGGAAAGTGTTCCGGCTAATTTTTTGATTGATCCCAATGGCATCATCATTGCCAAAGACCTTCGTGGAGAAGCCTTACACGAAACGCTGAAAAGATTGTTGAAATAGGCGTTAAACCGTCTATCCTTTTTTGCGTCTCATTACAGTGGATTTTCTATTTTGTTCCTTCATAGCACGCATGAAGCAAATATTTTTTTTCATTTTCCTGTTCATAGCAGGAACTGCACAAGCCCAGCAAACTGCCTCCCGTGAGAAACCAAAGTTGGGGATTATTGTAGGTAACCTCGTTGAATACAGCTCGGGCAAGGCAGTTTCTTATGCCAGGGTCGATCTGTATCACCACAGTTCGGATACCGTGCTGGTATCTACGATTTCCGACAAAAACGGTGCATTTGAATTTAACGGGCTTGGGTTTGGTTATTTTTCCCTGGTAGCCAGATCAATGGGACTTGCAGATACCCGGCTAGACAGTATTTATCTCCGCGCCGACCGGTACGATTTTAATATCGGCGATCTTAAAATGAAGGAGTCCAGTAATGCACTGAACGAAGTGATTGTGTATTCGGAAAAACCCCTGATCGAAAATAAAGACGATAAGCTTACCTACAATGTAGGAGAGAGTGCGCTGAGCAGCGGTTCCAGTACTGCAGAAATTCTGAAGAATATTCCCCTCATCAACAACGATCCCAATGGCAAGATTCTACTGAAGGGAAAGGAACCCAAGATCCTGATCGATGATAAGCCTACGGAGCTGAATGCGCAACAGTTGCAGGACTTACTGGAGAGCTTGCCGGGGAGCAGTATCGATAAAGTGGAAATCATGAGCAATCCTCCTCCCCAATATGCAACGGAAACAGGTGGGGTAATCAATATCATTACCAAAAAAGGGAAGATAGGCTGGGTAGGGAGAGTGAACCTCAGTGCCGGTACCCGGGGTGAAGGCAATTTTTCCACCAATATCAGTTACCGGAATAAAAAGATTTCCCTGAACCAATCCATTGGAATGGGGGCTAGTAAAATCGGAGGACACAGCTACAGCAACCGGCAAAATTTTTACACAGATTCTTCCAATTATTTCAATACCACCGGTTCGTTCCTCAATAAGAATCTTCGCCCTAATCTGCGTACCCAGCTGGATTATGAAATGAATAAGAACAATCTGGCCGGCCTGGTATACCAGGGTAACCTGAATCTTTTCGATAACAAGAGCAACAACAGCTACACCAATCTGAACCGTTTTGGTGAAGTATACAAAATCAGTACCCGCGACAACGAAAGCAAGGGTAATGGTTATACCCATGCACTGACCCTGTCTTATACATATAAGGGGAAGAAGAATCTGGCCGAAGTGTTACGGCTTATCTTGTCCGGCAATATCAGTAAAAACGACAACGACCGGGATTTCTTTCAGCAGTTTCTGAATCCCGGGTACATACCCACAGGTATTGATTCTGTGCAAACGCAGTATTTTAATTCCAAAAACCGTTCTGCCTCTGCAAGACTGGAGTATACCAAGCCGCTGCGGCTTAAGGGCAGCAGTTTTTCCGGAGGTGTTTCCTATCTGTTGTCGGACTATCACAATTACCTGAATACGGCTTTTCAGAGAAAGTCCGATGGGGTACTGGTGCCCAATGACCTGCTCAGTAACGATTTTTTCTTTGTGCAAAATATCTTCACGGCAAGGGGAGGATTCAGTTTCCTTTTTCCGGGCAATATCCGCCTTACCGCCGGTGCACAGGCAGAGCAAACCTCCATGTCTTTTGATTTTATCAAGGGCAATGTAAGCAATGTGAAAAATGAGTACTGGAACATTCTTCCCAACGCCACCCTACGCAAAGAGTTCGATAAAACACTGAATACATCACTTGTATACAGAGCTACCATCCGCAGACCGGGCATCAATGAACTGAACCCCAATGTAGACTACGGCGACCCCTATAACCTTCGCTTTGGTAATCCCTTTCTCCTGCCATCACTATCGCATAATTTCGATTGGAACTTCAGCTGGATGAAGGGTAAATATTACATCAATACCTCTCTTGGATTTAATAAGGTCAAGAATGTATTCAACAATATCCGGACACTTGCAGATGGGGGTAAAACGCAGATTACCTGGCTCAATATCGCCGACAGAAATGAATACGAAGCAAGTGCATTCGGAGGATATACTTTTACCAGGGAATTCAGGATGAATGCAAGTGTGGGCTATACCTTTAACGAATACAGCGAAAGGGAAAAGCAATTGTACAACTACAGAAACGGAGGCACTTTTTATACCAGTGTAAACTATACTTTCACACCCTCCAATGTCTGGAACTTTGAAGGATCTGCCCGCTACAACAGCTTCGCCAATCCGCAGGGCAGAAGCAGAAGTAATATCAATCTGAACCTGGGTGTGCAGCGAAAATTCTTTGACAGGAGACTGATACTTGCATTCAATGTGGTAGATCCGTTCACGCCCCAACAGTATGTAACTGTAACCAACGGACAGCGGTTTACGGTGGAGAGTTTTAATGCTACCAGTACCCGTAACTACCGGCTTTCTGTGAGTTATCAGCTGAACCGGCTGGTACAGAAGAGTAACCTGAACAACCGGGAAAAGGAACAGTTGCTAAAGAAACTGAAGACGCCCAAAACTTAAGAGGCCAGGTTGGGCAGTCTGGTTTTCAGCCAGCTGTTTTGAACGGGCACCAGCCAGTCGTTCATCAGCATTTTTTTAGTGGTGATCAGGTTGTTAAAATACAAGGTATCGGGCTTAATAAAGCCATTTTCCATCGCATAGCTGAGTTGGGTCAGTGGCAGGATTTCAACTTTGTCTTTTACAATAAAGCCAAGGCTTTGTCTGTCGAGAAGATTTACGTTGAACTTTTGTTCTATTTCTTTGATCATCCGGATCGACTTGTCTGCACTGGAGCCGCAGAGGCGGTCGGTGGAGTCGTCTGCCATCAGTATAATGAACTGGCCAAAAAACAGGTTGGCATAACCCTTAATCAGCGACCCATGGCTTTCCCATCCGGCTATAAAGTCTTTCAGGATTTCCTCTATTTCAAATGCTTCTCCAATGCTGAACATCCGGTTGCTCTGGTACACCCAAACCCTGGAGTTTTCGTGAAAGTCTGCCGGAATATGTTGCTGGTATTGTAAGTTCATAGTTGTTGTTTTATTGCATACTTGCAGCAATCATTTCTGCCACATCTAATACAGCTACTTCGTTTTCTTTTTCCCTGTTTTTGATTCCGTCGGTCATCATGGTATTGCAGAACGGACAGGCTGATGCAATGAATCCTGCGCCTGTTTCCAGGGCTTCATCGGCTCTTTCGATGTTGATACGCTTGTTGCCGGGTTCATCTTCCTTGAACATTTGTGCGCCGCCGGCGCCGCAACACAATCCGTTGCTTCTGCAACGCTTCATTTCCACCAGTTCTGCATCGAGGGCTTCCAGCACTTTTCTAGGCGCCTCGTAAATATCGTTGGCCCTTCCCAGGTAACAGCTGTCGTGGTAGGAGATCTTTTTACCCTTGAATTCACCACCTTCCTTCAACTTAATTTTTCCTTCATCAATCAGCTGCTGCAATAAGGTGGTATGGTGTAATACTTCGTAGGTGCCACCCAGTTCGGGGTATTCGTTTTTGAGTGTATTGAAACAGTGCGGACAAGTAGTTACGATTTTTTTGATACCATAGCCATTCAAAACCTGTATGTTCTGGTATGCCATCATCTGGAACAGGAACTCATTGCCAGCTCGGCGTGCGGGATCTCCTGTACAGGCTTCTTCCTTACCCAGTATGGCAAATTTCACGCCCACTTTGTCCAGAATGGTGGCAAATGCTCTGGTGATTTTTTGTGCGCGCTGGTCAAAACTGCCTGCACATCCAACCCAGAACAACACTTCGGGTGTTTCTCCGGCTGCCATCATTTCCGCCATTGTATTGATCTTCATAAATATGATTTATAGTTTTTCAGATAAATTAAGAGGCCATTTCGGTAGCCCATCTGTCGCGCTCATCCGGAGAAAACTTCCAGGGCGCAAAATTATTTTCAATATTGCTGAATGTGCCGTTCCATTCCTGTGGTGCATTGCTCTCTTCCATAATCAGTGATCTGCGCAGTTCCATGATAATATCCAGCGGAGCAATGCTTACCGGACAGGCTTCCACGCAGGCATTGCAGGTAGTGCAGGCGCGCAGTTCTTCTACCGTAATGTAATCGTGTAGCAAGGATTTGCCATCGTCCTGGTAGGTTTTATTCAGGTTGATGTTTCTGCCCACGTCTTCCAGCCGGTCGCGGGTGGCCATCATGATTTTACGTGGACTCAGCAGTTTGCCGGTAAGGTTGGCCGGGCAGGAAGCTGTACATCTGCCGCATTCAGTACAGCTGTATGCATCCAGCAGGTTTTTCCAGCTCAGATCAAATACATCTTTTGCACCAAAACTGGCCGGAGGAGCAGCATCTGCAGGCATTAGTTCCGGCTGCATAGCATAAAGTACTTCGTTTTGAACGGCGGGCATGTTTTTGAGCTTGCCCTGCGGCTCCAGCCGGGCATAGTATGCGTTGGGGAAAGCCAGTATAATATGCAGGTGCTTGGAATAGGGGAGGTAGTTTAAGAAAATAAAAATACCAATGATGTGCAGCCACCATGCACTGCGTTCGATGCCAACCAGTGTTTCATCGGAAAATCCGTTGAAAAGCGGAGTAAGCATATCAGAGAAAAAGAATGCACCGGTAGTATGGTAGTGCTCCGCTCCGCGGCCCTGTAAAACCTGATCGGCAGCATTCATACAGAGAAACAGGCTCATCAGCACAATTTCAGTGAACAGGATATAATTGGCATCACTGCGAGGCCAGCCATTCAGGTCTTTGCTGATGAATCTTTTGAGTTTGATCAGGTTTCTGCGGATCAGGAAAATCACACAGACAACAATTACGCCTACAGCCAGTAATTCAAAAAAATTAATAAGCCAGGTATAGGCACTGCCTAAAACCGGCAGAAAAAGCCGGTGTGTACCCAGAATACCATCCAGTACAATTTCCAGTACTTCTATGTTGATGATGATGAAACCAGCATAAACCACCAGGTGCAGTAAAGCCACCAGCGGGTTTTTAAACATTTTTTTCTGTCCCAGCGCCAGCAAAATCAAGTTGTTCCATCGTTTGCCGGGATCGTTGGAGAGATCTTCTTTCTTTCCAAGCAGGATGTTGCGCTTGATTTCTCCGGCTTTTCTGGCAAACAGAAAACTGCCGATTACAGCCAGAACCAGGAACCCGATTTGAGGTATATAATGCATACGAAACAGTTATACCGCTAAGATAGCAATTAAAGGCTTGCAGGAACCAATTGTTGATTGCATTTATTGTTGTTATTTTTGGTCATTAAACCATCACGATGTCCGAAAAAAGATATATTCTGACCGCAGCAGAGGCTGCCCAGAAATTACACCGCATGAGCCTGCAACTGGCAGAAAATCTGAGTGGTAATAATGCGCCGGTAATACTCGTAGGTATCCGGAAAAACGGCGTGGTGCTGGCTGCCAAAATTGAAGCCCTGCTGAAACAATATATTCACAATTCGCTCCAAACCATTTCGCTGCAGATGGACAAGCAGCATCCGGTTTCGGTTGAGTTGAGTGCACCGGTGGAGCTGAACGGGGCCAATGTTGTTTTAATCGATGATGTGGCCAACAGCGGCAAAACCATGCTTTATGCGCTGAAACCCCTGCTGGAATATCATCCATATTCCATTCAGACCATGGTACTGGTAGAGCGGATGCACAAGCTCTTTCCGGTGAATCCGGACTATGTTGGCTTGTCGCTGGCTACTACCAAGGAAGATCACATACAGGTAGAAACGGAGGGCGGAGAAGTGACCGGTGCATTTGTGCTTTGATTGTTTTAACTTTAAGCTTCATCAATACCTTCTGCGATGGAAAAGCTGATTCATGCCTTAAATGAGCGCATCCTCTCATTAACCATGCGCATCCGGGACAATTATCCCGAACTCATGAAATACATAGATGAAATGCCTGTAACGGTGCCCAACGAGCCCGATCCGCATGTTCGCGCAAAACAGCTGCAGGCTTACTACGATTCATTAAAAAACATCCTCAACAAATATGCGCATGGGCATGGATGGGATTTAGAGTAATCCTGATGGTTATCTGAACTTTTATTGCTAAAATTGCCTACTAAAAAATTATAATATGGACGCTTCCATACAGGAAAGGATCAATGTTTGGGTGAATGGGAATTACGATGCAGACACCAGGAATACAATCGCCGATATGCAAAAGAACCATCCCGAAGAACTCGCGGATGCTTTTTACAGAAACCTGGAATTTGGTACAGGTGGCCTGCGCGGCCTGATGGGGGTGGGTACCAACAGAGTGAATAAGTATACCATTGGTATGGCCACACAGGGCTTTGCCAATTACCTGAAGAAAACATATACCGACGGAGATATTAAACTGGCCATTGCGCACGACAGCCGCAACAACAGCCGTTTTTTTGCAGAAACCACTGCAAATGTATTTGCCGCCAATGGCATTAAGGTGTTTTTGTTTGAATCGCTGCGGCCAACACCAGAACTGAGTTTTGCCATTCGTCATCTGGGATGCAAGGCAGGCGTGGTTTGTACTGCTTCACACAACCCCAGGGAATACAATGGGTACAAAGCCTACTGGAATGATGGTGGACAGTTGGTACCACCACACGATAAAAATGTAATCACGGAAGTTGAAGCCATTCACAGTGTGGATGAAGTAAAATGGACAGGGGGAGAAGCCAATATAACCCTGATTGGAAAAGAGCTGGACGATGCCTACCTGAATATGGTGAAGGAGCTCAGCGTTTATCCCGATGTAATTGCGCAGCAACACGACCTTAAAATCGTGTATACACCTATTCACGGTACCGGCATTACCCTGGTACCTGAAGTATTGAAGCGTTTTGGATTTACCAATGTAACCGTTGTGGAAGAACAGGCAACCCCCGATGGTAATTTTCCTACCGTGGCTTATCCCAATCCGGAAGAAAGTGAAACCATGAGCATTGGTTTGCAAAAGGCAAAAGCGCTGGATGCCGATATTTTACTGGGAACCGATCCGGATGCAGACCGGGTTGGCATTGGTGTGAAAAACCATAAAGGGGAGTGGGTGCTCATGAATGGAAACCAGACAGCTGTACTTGCTTTTGCCTATATGATCGAAGCCCGCAAAGCCAAAGGTATTGCCCGCCAAAACGATATGGTAATCACCACTATTGTAACCACCGAAATGATCAATGAAGTGGCTCGCCAGAACAGCGTGGGTTGTTACAACGTGCTTACCGGTTTCAAATGGATTGCAGAAAAAATTAAGGAACTGGAAGGTCGTGAGAACTACATTATTGGTGGAGAAGAGAGCTTTGGACTGATGATCGGCGACCAGATTCGCGATAAAGATGCAGTTAGCGCCGTTGCCCTGATGTGCGAGATGGCAGCTTATGAAAAGGCCAAAGGCAGAAGCCTCTTCGATAAAATGATTGAGCTCTATGTTCAATATGGGTTTTACTACGAAAACCTGATCAGTATTACCAAGAAGGGTATGAATGGTCAGAAGGAAATTGCAGCAATGATGGAAGGGTACCGGAATCAGCCGCCTTCAACCATCAATGGTTCAGCTGTGGTAACCCTGCTCGACTATGAATTGCAGATTGGTAAGAATCTCCAGACCGGCGAAACCTGGACCATTCAGCTGCCAAAGAGCAATGTACTGCAGTTCATTACTGCAGATGGCAGCAAGATATCTGCAAGGCCTTCCGGAACAGAGCCTAAAATCAAGTTTTACTTCAGTGTGCACACCACGCTGGCTTCCAAGGATGAATTTGATACAAAACAACTGGAGTTGGAAAACAGGATTAAGGGAATCATCCGCGATATGCAGCTTGGATAAATAGGTGCATCTTCTGTATATTCGCGGCATGCGACCAGACAGAGAATACAAGGATAGTTTTCAGCACAAGGGGATGAGAAAAAAGCTGATAGAATTGCTGCGTGAGAAAGGAATTACAGACGAAGCAGTACTGGAAGCCATGAACAATATTCCGCGCCATTTTTTTCTGGATTCGGCCTTCGATAAGATCGCTTATGAAGACCGGGCATTCCCCATTGCTGCGGATCAGACCATTTCCCAACCGTATACCGTGGCCTATCAAACACAGTTGTTGCAGGTTAAAAAAGGCGACCGGATTCTTGAAATTGGTACCGGTAGCATGTATCAAACTACTGTGCTGGCAGAAATGGGAGCGCAGGCTGTATTCACCATTGAGCGGCAGAAAAAACTCTTCGATGAGCAAAAAACCTATTATCATTTCCGCAGTAAATACCCCAATATTAAATTCTTCTATGGCGATGGCTTTGCCGGCCTGCCGACCTATGCGCCATTCGATAAAATTCTGATTACTGCTGCTGCGCCCTTTATACCGCCCAAGCTGGTTGAACAGCTGAAGCCCGGTGGTTTTATGGTGCTGCCCGTAGATGAGGGCGATGGCCAGCGTATGCTGCGTATTACCAAAAAAGCGGATGGAACCATTGAAGAAGAAGCGTTTGAGCGATTTTCCTTTGTTCCTATGTTGACCGGAAAGAACGAATAGGGCTTTTTCAGATAATTTTAACGGAACATGCTGGTTAATAGTATTTTTTTGTACTAAATTAGATTCAAAATAATACTATGTCTAAGCCGGCTAAAATAAAACCACTGAAAACCAAACCCGGAGGGACTTCTTTGCGGGGTGGCGGTGTGTTGTCTATTGTAAGAGAGCCGGCATCGGGTTATGCAGCCAGCACAACCGCAAAGGTTCCCGGCGAAATGACCGGATTTGAGAAAATGGTTGTATTGGAAGGCGGGCTTTCCAAGAACGATCTTGTACAGCTCAAAGAGAAATCCGGATTAGGATATGATCAACTGGCCGATGTGCTTTCCGCAGCAAGAACTACTTTAATCAATAAGAAAGGAACAGCGCGCTTCAGCAGGGACCTCAGCGAGCGGATATTGAGCCTTGCAGATATCTATTCTTACGGATATAAGGTATTTGAAGAAGTGGATGCATTCAACCAATGGATTGATACGCCCAATGCAGCGCTGGGCGGTAAAAAGCCTTTTGACCTGCTCAATAACCAGTTCGGAAGAGAAGAAATCAAAAGTCTGATCGGCCGCATCGAATACGGCGTTTATTCCTGATTCCTTTTTATGATTGTATATCGAGTATCCAAAAAGCAATTTGCTGCAGATCTCACCGGGGAAGGGGCGCGGCTTTTTGGCGGCCGCTGGAATCATATACATACGGGCTGCCTGTACACATCCGCTTCAAGGGCGCTTGCATTGCTCGAGTTTTCCGTGAATGTAAACAGGATGTTGGCACCTAAAAGCCTGAGTCTGGTGGCCATAGAAATTCCGGAGAAAAATATTCTGAAACTGCAAATAACAGATCTTCCGGAAAACTGGCAGGATGTTCCCGTGCCAGGATCAACCAGGGATTATGGTACCGGATTGCTGCGTAAGGCCCAACACAGTGTTATTGCCATACCTTCTGTAGTTGTTCCGGAGGAATACAATTATCTGTTGAATCCATTGCATAAAGATCATGGAAAAATCCGCATTATGGCAATCAGTGAGCTCGGTTACGATGGAAGAATTAAAAACTAACAGCAGTTGTACAAAAATAAAGAGTGGCCGCTTTCGCAGACCACTCTTCTCTTGAACTTACTCTAAAACTCAACACAAAAACTATTGTTGTATCATATCCATACCGCCATTCTGATCGGCCTTGGTATTCTTGCGTTTGAATAAGGTTGCATCAAACTTACCAAAGCGATAGCTGAAGTTGAGTCGCAGGATTTGCGGATCTCTTCTGCGCTGGCTGGTCTGGTTAAAGAAACTGCTTTGTGAATAGGATTCAAACAATTGGGTTCTGAAAATATCGTTCATGCTTAAGGTAAGCACACCGGTTCTTCCGTTCTTCCAGGTAAAGTCTTTTCTGATAGCCAGGTCTACACCGTATCTGGGGAGATTGTATCCCTGAGCCCCGGACTGAGGACCACCACCAAACATCATACCACCGCCACCACCGCCGCCGCCGCGACCACCGCCACCAGTACTTGGAGGCAATACGGTTTTAGCCATATAGTCTGCACTCAGCTGAATGGAAATGCCTTTGGCAACTTTAAATGTATTATTCAGTTTGGCAAACCAGCTCAGCTGTTCCTGGCTCAGGTTTTCCTGTCCCGGAACATTGGCGTTGATTTTTGAATTGAAAAGGTTGAAGCTTGTGGTCATTTCCCACCATTTGGTAACCGGCATTTTGTTGGTCAGTTCCAGGCCATATGTGTATGCGTTGTTGGCATTAATGAAAGTACTGAAGTAAGCGCTATCGCCGGGAACCAGTGCGTTGGCATCGCGATACACATAACGGGTAATCAGGTTGGTAGAATATTTAAAGAATGCAGTAGCAAGGAAATTGGATCCTTTCTTGTAAGCATTGTTCCAGGACATTTCAAAAGAGTTGGTGAACTCCGGTTTCAAGCCTGCATTGCCAATATTGATGTTCTGCGGATCGGAATAATCAGGGAAAGGCATCAACTGAAAGAAGTTTGGTCTGTTTACTCTTCTGGAATAGTTGATCTGGTAATCCTGCTTATCGTTGATTTTGTAGGTGATAAAGGCACTAGGGAACAGGCTCAGTGGATAGCTAACTTTAAAGTTGGCAGAATCCTGTCCTTTTGAATTCAGCAGAGTGCCGTTGTAGTTGGAACTTTCTGCACGCAGGCCCAGCTGATAACTCCATTTCTTTACTTTAAAACTGTAGGTAGTATAAGCAGCATAAACCTGATCGGTGTATTTGTAACGGCTGCTGATTAAGGGGATCAGTTCGTACACATTGGTAGCGTTGTTCATCCGGTACTGATCCAGGATATTGCTGAAATCGCGGATAGCGCCTCTTGCACCAGCTTCAAACTTGGTGTCGTCTGAGAATGGATTTTCGTAATCGATCTGGAAAGTATGATTAATGGTATTGCCATTGCCCAAACCTCTTTGCAACAGCGGAGATCCTTTGGCCGTACCATCCAGAAAATAATTGCGATTGGCGATATTTGATTCGTTATTATTCTTGCTGTTGTTGTAATTGTAATCTGCAGAAATATTGTGTCCGTTCTTTTCGAAATTGTGTTTGAAACTCAGTTGTGTTCCTACGTTTTCGAAGTTGGCAGTAGAGTTGGTGTTGATGTTGTTGTATGAACTAAGTGACCCCTTAATGGTAGAATCCACCTTTTGGGTCTGGTCATTGTCGAACTGACCTTTGTTGTAGTTGGCTGTAACAGAAATGGTGTTTCTGTTGTCTACAAAATAATCAATACCACCTCTGAAGAAGGCAAAATAGCCATTGTTGGTGGAGTTTTGAACATTGTAAATACTGCTTGGCGTGGTCAGCAGGTTGTTTCTGTCGGTAATACCTTCTGAAATGGATTTACGCTGGTTATAGCTTCCGCTTCCGGTAAAATTGATCTTGTTCTGACGAAGATTGATGTCTCCTCCCAGGTTCACTTTGCCACGGGAATCAATACCGGTTCTTAAACCGCCATTGTAACCTGTTTTCTTGTTTTTCTTTAACACGATGTTCAGGATACCCGCATTACCTCCGGACGCATCAAATTTGGCAGAAGGATTGGTAATCAGTTCTACCCGATCAATAATATCCGAAGGTATCTGATCCAGTGTGATGGTAGTAGGTCTTCCGTCGATGAATAAAGTTGGGGCAGCATTTCTTAAAGTAACATTACCATCGATATCTACATTCAGCGCAGGGATATTCCGCATCAGCTCGGTAGCTGTTTGTCCGGAGCCCATCAGGTTTTTGTCTACATTGAAAATTTTACGGTCGATGCCCATTTCGAACTGGGGTTTGCTGGAAGCGCTAACGGTAACGTTCCCCAGATTGGTGGCGTCTTCATCCATTTTAATATTGCCCAGGTCTTTGTCGGCCATACCCAGCAACTGCTGCATATTGGCACCAGAGCGATCCGTTGGCATCTTGATGCCAAAGCTGATGCTCTTTTCCAGGTTTTTATATCCCAGCGAGCTCATGATCAGTTTGAAGTTTCCAAATACGGGCAGTCCGTCGAAGCTGAAATCTCCATTGGCAGGGGTAATGGTAGTACCCAGGATGGCTTCTTTCATTTTTTTGGTAGCGGTATCGAATTTGTTGCCTTTCAGCTGAACCGTAACACCTTCTATTCCCTTACCTGTTTTGGCATCTACTGCCTTTCCGTAAAAATGGCCGATATTCATGTTTTGACCTCCTCCGCCATTTCTTGCTCCCATCATGCCGGGCATCTGTGCCGAGACAAAAGAACTACTGAAAAGTACCAGGGTCAGTATTGCTAATAAATTACGTGTCATAATCATAAATTAATTCAATGCAAAATTGCATCAGGTTTATATGGGTCTTTTTCGCTTTATACAAACGGTAATAAGACAAATCTGAATGGATAAAGTTTAGTCAAATAGGGTGCCACCTGCCTGTACAATCGGTGATTGGCGTTTAAGATCGGTGATCAGGCAATGAGTGTCAATAATACCTGGATCAGTCCAATAACAAAACCCAGTACACCGCCAATAATTTCTACAAAACGGAACTCTTTGGCCATAATGGCATTCAGCATCTCTTCCAGTTTGTCGGAAGAAAATCCGCTTACTTTTTCAATGACAATTTTTTCGAGATCCAGCTCTTCCTGCAGGTTATTCATGTAATTCTTCATTATTACAGGAAAGAGTTCGGTTAATTCCGCTATGAAGACTGCTTTCAGCTGATTAATGGTCTTGTCGCCAATAAACATGCTGATGACCGGCATCTGATCTGCCAGCTTGACCCGTAAAAAATGGTCAATATGCTCCTCCACAAACGGCATTAGTTTCTGAACATTTGCCGGATTACTGATTTTTGCTTCAATGTCCTGAAAAGAAAGGAGTTCATTACTCACCATTTTCCCCAGTTTTTGGGCAAACTGTTGTTGTCTTTTAGGGAAGATGCCCTGAAAACGGATGCCAAGGATTCTTTTAGGTTCTCTTGGGTGAAACAGCATCTTAATGGCGATCCAGTTGGTAAACCAACCAATAAAGGCAGAAATCAGCGGAATCAGGTAAATCAGTTTCATGCGGGTATAAAATTTAAAAACCTATAAAACAGGAGTCTTATAGGTTTTATTAGGGGGAGAACGATGGGTCTCGAACCCACGGCCTTCAGTGCCACAAACTGACGCTCTAACCAACTGAGCTACGCTCTCCGTTTAACGGGCTGCGAAAATAGGATTTTTTTTGAAATAACAAACAATCCAAACCTTTGTTAATTGGATATATTCATGATATAATAAAATCTTTTTAGGTTATTTTTGGGCAGATCATGCAAAATTTCAAGCAATTTATGAAGAGTAGAAAAGGTTTGGTGCTCACAGCCATCGTGTTATTCGGTGCACTTTTTTTTGCGTTCAGGAGTATTGGAGGAAGTAACGCCAATGAAATGGTTACGCTTCAGCAGCGGTTACTGAATGCCGTAGGAGCCCTCCTTGAGCAGGAACACTTTAGTCCCAAAGCCATCAACGACGATTTTTCCCGGAAAATATTCAAGGAGTACCTCGACCAGCTGGATGGCGATAAAACCCTGTTTTTACAGAGCGATATTGATGCCCTGAAAAAATACGAAACCACTATCGATGATGAAATTCACGGAGCGCCCCTGGCGTTTCAGCCTGCTGTAAGCGCCATTTATGCAAAGCGGGTAGCTGAAGCGAGTCAGCTGTACAAAGATATACTGGCCAGGCCGTTCAATTTTTCAGAAGACGAGTCGGTACAACTGGATGGAAAAAAACTGGCTTTTGCAGGTACCGAAGCAGAACGGGCAGATCGCTGGAGAAAAAAACTGAAATATTATACCCTGGAGCGCTATGCAGATCTGCTGGATCAGCGCGAAAAGAACAAGGATCAGAAAGGGTTCATCAGCAAGCCGGACGACAGTCTGGAGGTGGAAGCGAGAAGCAAAGTGGTTAAGTTTATGGACCGTACGTTCAACCGGATTAAGACCACGTTCAACGAAGAGCAACGCTTCAATTCGTTTGTGAATGTGGTAACCAACCTGATGGATCCGCATACCGACTATTACCCGCCGGTAGAAAAAAGAGGATTTGATGAACGCATGAGCAACCAGTTCTATGGTATTGGTGCGCAATTGCAACAAAATGATAATGGTATTAAAATTGCCAGCCTGGTAACAGGTGGCCCCGCTTGGAAATCCGGTCAGATTGCAGCGGGAGATATGATTGTGAAAGTAGGACAAGGCAGGGAAGAACCGGTGGATGTTAGCGGATATGAAACCGAAGATGCCGTAAAACTGATTCGGGGCAACAAGGGCACAGAAGTAAGCCTTACCATTAAGAAGCAGGATGGAACAAGCAAAGTGGTACATCTGATCCGGGAAAAAATTGAACAAGACGAAGGATTGGCCAGAAGTGCGGTTATCAGGGAAGGAAACGATAAAATCGGATACATCTCTCTTCCGGATTTCTATGCCAATTTCGAGGACCAGAATGGGTTTCGCTGTGCAGATGATGTTGCAAAGGAAGTGGCCAAGCTGAAAGCCGAAAATGTGAAAGGCATCATCATCGATCTGCGATTCAACGGTGGCGGCTCGTTGGTAGAAGCAGTAAAAATGGTCGGTTTGTTCATTAAAAGCGGAACTGTGGTGCAGGTGAAGGAAAGAGGCGGAAAGGTAGATAGCCGAACCTGGAGAGACAACGACGAGTCTGTTTTATACGATGGCCCTTTAACCGTTCTGGTAAATGAATTGAGTGCATCTGCCAGTGAAATTTTTGCTGCAGCAATACAGGATTATAAACGAGGTCTGGTTATTGGTAGTACCTCTACCTACGGGAAAGGAACTGTTCAGCGTCCGATTCCGTTCGGAAAGCCTATTGATTTTTACAGTGGCAGAACTGAGTATGGTGCAGTAACCCTTACTTTTCAGAAATTTTACCGGGTAAATGGCGGTTCAACCCAGCTGAAAGGGGTGGTTCCGGATATTATTATGCCCGACTCTTACGAATACATGAAGATCAGGGAAAAAGACAATCCCAATTCATTGCCATGGGATGCCATTGCCAAAACAGAAATTCAGCCATGGCAGTTTACAGGGTCTACGGATCTGGTTACCATCAGTAAACAGGAACAGGCTAAAATTAATGATGATGCCAACCTGAATCTGCTGCAGGAAAACCTGCGTTGGCTGTCGAAGAACAGTGAAAATCCGGTAGAACTGAAACTGGATAAATACCGTGCCCAGCAAAAACAGGTAGTGAACACAGTGAACCAGAACAATCAGCTGCTGAAGCTGAAGCAGGAAATGGATGTGGTTGCGCTGGATGCAGATAAGGAAAAATTTTACAACAATCCGGATAAGAACAAAGGAATCCGTTATCAGGAATGGCTTAAGTTTCTGAAAACAGACCTGCATATTGATGCCGGGGTAAAAGTAATCAAAGAAATTGCCAGGTCAGAAATGACAACTACTGCGCAGAAATAGCCCCTTGTAATAGTTTTGTTTTGTTGCTGACCAGAACGAAAGTGCTAAATGGAAAATAAACCGGAAAAAAAGTGGTATGCGTTGTATACGAAACCACGTTGGGAAAAGAAAATTGATGCGGCTTTAATCAGAAAAGGCATCGAAAGCTGGTGTCCGCTTCAAAAAGTGGAAAGGCAATGGTCCGACCGCAAAAAAGTGATTGAAGATCCATTGTTCAAATCGTATGTATTTGTACGGATTTCAGAAACGGAAAGACGCCATGTGCTGATGACCGACGGTGTGCTAAACTTCGTGCACTATCTTGGTAAGCCGGCAGTAATCAAGGAAGACGAAGTGAACAATATCAAAATGTATCTGGCCGAAAAAGATGCCCGTATCACGATTATTTCGGATGAAGGTTTCCGTGAAGGGGAGAAGATTCGTGTAAATTTTGGCGTATTCATGGACAAAGAAGGAACCGTGATGCGGGGAAACAGAAAAAAAGTATACGTGCAGTTGCAGAGCCTGGGGCAGGTTATGGTAGTAGAATTCCCTGCAGAATATTTGTCTCCGCTTTAATTAAAACCATGTTTAAATCCTTATTCCGTCCTGCGCGCATCGAAAGGGATCTTTCTTTTATTGGTGCAGATATGCATTCGCATATGTTGCCGGGCCTGGACGATGGCGCAGTAACCATGGAAGAGTCTTTGGGCTTTTTCCGGCTGATGCAGGATTGGGGTTATCAAAAATGTATTGCAACACCCCATATATTCAAAGGGGTACACAACAATTCACCTGAAACCATTCTGGCTGTTTATGAAAAGGTAAAAGCCGCATTGCAGGAGGCAGATCTCCGGATTCAGCTGGAGGCTGCAGCAGAATATATGGTGGATGAATCCTTCATGGAACTTTTGCAGCAACAACAGCCACTGCTTACCATCGGCGGAAAATATGTGCTGATCGAAATGTCTTATGCTGCACCTTCTCCGTTTATAGAGTCTGCTGTTTTTCAATTGAATATTCAGGGTTATAAACCTATACTGGCCCATCCGGAACGATATGGGTTTTATCATTTCAACTTCCCCCAATACGAACGTTTGCTGGAAATGGGCTGTGTTTTTCAGGTGAACCTTCTGTCGCTCAGTGGTTATTATGGACCCGAGGTGAAAAAAACAGCACTGAAACTGATCCGTGCCGGCAAGGTGCAGCTTATCGGCACCGATCTGCATCATTACAACCATGCAGATGCCATTAAACAATTTACGGTTACCAGGGAATTTTATGAAATCACCCGCAACATGCAGTTGTTGAATTCATCCCTGTTATAATTTCCAGTCTACAAGTTGATTGGCCCATTCGGCGCGGTAAGGGGTGCTTACGCGAATGTAGTTGTCGGTATAACCTTCCATCATACCATCTTTATTGAAGGATTCAAACAGTACTTTACGGGTTTCACCTGCATGCTGCTGTGTAAAGAATTGCAGCTTCATATAAGAAAGGTTCCTTAAGGCTTTATTGCGTTCGTTCCTGACGTGAACAGGAACAACCGGTTTAAATTCCAAAGCCTTGGTGTTGGCTCTTTCGGAATAGGTAAACACATGAAGATAAGATACGTCCAGGCTATGCAGGAAATCGAAAGTTTCCTTGAAGTGTTCATCGGTTTCTCCCGGGAATCCCACGATCACATCTACACCAATGGCAGCATGGGGCATCAGCTTTTTGATCAGTTGCACCCGATCTGCATATAATTCCCGTTTGTACCGTCTGCGCATCATGCCCAGGATTTCGTTGGAACCGCTCTGTAACGGAATATGGAAATGCGGCATAAATTGGTCGCTATTGGCCACCCATTCAATGAGCTCATTGGTTAAGAGATTGGGTTCTATGGAAGATATTCTGTAACGGTCAATACCGGGAACAGCATCCAGGGCCTTTACCAGGTCGGTAAAATTTTCTTCATGCTTTTTATCGCCATCGGGCCCTTTCCCAAAATCGCCCAGGTTCACACCTGTCAGAACAATTTCCTTAACGCCGTCTGCTGCCAGGTCTTTGGCATGCTTTAATACATTGTCGATTACATCACTTCGGCTCTTGCCCCTGGCCATGGGGATGGTGCAGAATGAACAGTTATAATCGCAGCCATCCTGCACTTTCAGAAAACTTCGGGTGCGGTCGTTTTGGGAATAGGAGGCGTTGAAGCCGCTGACTTCCTCAATATCGCAGCTGCAGATTTTGGCAGGATCGCCGGTTTTGGTCAGGGCGCCGATATGGCTTACAATATTGAATTTCTCTGCTGCACCTAATACCAGGTCTACGCCCGGGATCCGGGCAATTTCGCCTGGCTTCAGCTGGGCATAACATCCGGTTATCACTACAAAACTGTCCGGAGATTTTCGCTGAATCCTTCTTACCAGCTGCCGGCATTCCTTGTCGGCATTGTCGGTGACAGAACAGGTATTGATTACATACACGTCGGCCAGGTCGGTAAAATCCCGCTTTTCGAAGCCTTCCTGCTCCAGTAGTCTGGAAAGGCTGGAGGTTTCTGAAAAGTTGAGTTTACAACCCAGTGTATGAAAGGCAACTGTCTGTTTTTTGTTCATTGGGCGGCAAAGTTAAGAAAATACCCCAAAGACCCAACTGCGCGGGCCATCAGGCTTGCAAAACGTTGATTCTCTAAGATTTTCTTAATTCTCCCCAAACAGGCTGTCCTATTTCAAATTTTAGCTATAATAAACTATGTTTGCCCGTCTTAAAAAACCAAAACCGGTATGAAGTTTAACAAGATCAATAACATCACGGGCTGGGCCGTATTTGTAATCGCAAGCCTGGTGTATATCATGACTACAGAAGCAAGAGGTAGTTTCTGGGATTGCGGTGAATTTGTGAGCAGTTGCTTTAAGCTGCAGATTCCCCACCCGCCGGGTGCGCCCTTGTTTGTTATACTGGGCAGATTGTTTATCATCGTATTTGGTGACAATCCGATGAATGCAGCAAAGGCGGTGAATATCATGAGTGCGCTGGCCAGTTCCTTCACAATATTATTCCTGTTCTGGACCATTACGCATTTTGCCCGCAGAATTGTGAACCTGAAAATATCCGAAACCCCAAGTGCTTACCAGATCTGGTCGATCATGGGCGCCGGTGTGGTGGGAGCGCTGGCCTATACATTCAGCGATTCTTTCTGGTACAGTGCAGTTGAAGGCGAAGTATATGCCTTGTCCAGCTTTTTTACCGCCATTGTATTCTGGGCTATCCTGAAGTGGGAGCACCAGGCCGATGAGCCGGGTGCAGACCGTTGGATTGTTTTCATATTCTTTATGATGGGCCTGTCTATTGGGGTTCACCTGTTGAACCTCCTGACTATTCCTGCCATTGTAATGGTGTACTATTTCCGCAGACGTGAATCTTTCCATGTATCGTATACCGCCATCCGCGGATGGTTCATCAAAATCGTACTGGTGGGTGGCGTACTGGCATTTATCGGCGCACTGATCAGCGCAGCAGGAGAAGCATCTGATCGGGTTGCGATGGATGGAACAGTTGCAGGACTGGTTATTCTGGCTACCATCATAGGTGTTGGCGCTCTTTTCCTGATTGAACGCTGGAAGCCAAACGAAAAATCTTACTATGGTGGAATGTATATCTTCTTTATCATCGGATGTGTAATTACCGGTGTGGTACAGGTAGGCGTAATTCAATACTCCATCAAACTGGCAGGCACTTTCGACCGTTGGTTTGTAAACGGAGCAGGATTGCCCTTCTTCTCCGGTTTTGCATTCTTCTTTCTGCTGGTAGCTGCCCTGATCTGGTACGGTATGAAGCTGACTGCAAAAAAATCATGGCAGTACCTGACCCTCTCTTTGTGGTGTATTACATTTATGTTCATAGGGTATAGTACTTATTTGACCACCATGATCCGCAGTAGTGCCAATCCTTCGGTGGATATGTATAATGTAGATAACCCGATGAGTCTGGTGGGCTACCTGGGTCGTGAACAGTATGGAGATTTTCCGTTGCTCTATGGTCAGAAATTTACGGCACAGCCGATAGATCTGAAGAATACCGGAATGCGGTACCAGAAGAGTCACGATAAGTACATAGAGCTGGGTGAAGACAAGAAATATGTATATGCGGCAGAAGATAAAATGGTTTTCCCAAGGGTATGGGATGCCAGTGACGACCAGTATCATGCATACTATTATTCTTCTTTTCTGAACATCCCTAAATTAAAAGACGGCAGCTATGAGCGTGCCCCTAACCAGGTAGACAACGTTAAGTTTTTTGTGGGCTACCAGGTTTATTGGATGTATTTCCGCTACTTCATGTGGAATTTCTCCGGTAAGCAGAACGACCTGCAGGGTGTATACACCGGAAATGTTAGAGATGGAAACTGGATCACCGGTATTCCGTTTGTAGACAACCTGATGTATGGCGATCAAAGCACTATGCCGGATACGCTCAGGCACAACAAAGCCAATAACAAATTATTTGCCCTTCCTTTCATCCTCGGGTTGCTTGGTATGTTCTACCAGTTTAAGAGAAAGAGCGACGACGGAATTGTGAATTTTCTCATGTTCTTCTTTACAGGACTGGCCATTGTGCTGTACCTGAACCAGGCCGGTAATCAGCCCCGTGAGCGGGATTACGCTTATGTGGGCAGCTTTTACGCTTTTGCTGTTTGGATTGGTTTAGGCGTACTGAGTGTACGCGACTGGTTTGGCAAAAAACTCAGCCAGCCTGTAGCGGCATCACTGGCAACAATCATCTGCTTACTGGCTGTTCCTGTATTGATGGCACAACAGGAGTGGGATGATCACGACAGAAGTAAGAAGCTCCT
This sequence comes from Sediminibacterium sp., assembly GCA_016786865.1. Lineage (GTDB taxonomy): Bacteria > Bacteroidota > Bacteroidia > Chitinophagales > Chitinophagaceae > Sediminibacterium. The sequence goes on from JAEUVE010000018.1 coordinate 163,411, forward strand.
GTCTGTTGATCTCGCAAAAGATTATCTGGAGAGCTGTGCACCCAATGCCATTCTCTTCACTTTTGGCGACAATGATACCTATCCTCTGTGGTATGCACAGGAGGTGGAAGGTGTTCGTCCGGATATCCGTGTAATCAACTACAGTTTATTGGGTATCGACTGGTACATTAATGTGCTGCGCTATAAAGTGAACCAAAGTGCGCCAATCGATGTTATATGGTCTGCAGAGCAGATTGAAGGCGGCAAGCGCGATTATGCATTGTATCGTCCCAAGCCGGGTATCCCTGAAGATCGTTACTACGATTTATATGATCTGATGAAGAACTATGTAGGCAGTGATGATCCTACCAAAATGGAAGACCGCGGAGATGGCAATGCGCTGAGCACATTCCCTGTACGCAGGTTCTCTGTTCCGGTAGATAAGTCTGTAGTACTGAATAATAAAACAGTAAACCCTACAGACAGTGTGGTAAATGAACTCCGTTTTGAATTGCCTAAACAGTCTATGATGAAGAATGATATGGCTGTTCTGAACATAATCGCCGCCAATCAGTGGAAGCGTCCTGTATACTTCACCAGCCCAAGCGTGGACCTCGGCTTTGATCAGTTCCTGCGCAGAGATGGGTTGAGTTATCGCCTGGTTCCTGTTCAGGATTCCAGGGTTAATACAGACTGGATGAAAGAAAGAGCACTGAATGTATTTGGTACGGGTAATGCCAATGTAAAGGGTGTATACTTTGATGAAGAGAATCGCAGGCACCTGAATACCATCCGCTCAGCTTACGCAGAACTGGCTATTGATCTGGCTTCCAAGGGCAGAAAAGCCGAAGCAATACAGGTGCTGGAGAAAATAGATAAGATGATGGATGAGGAGAACTTCCCTTATGGCATGACCAGCAGAGGCAATATGCATAACCGCAACTCGCTGATGTTCCTTGAGGCTTGTTATATGGCTGATGCAAAGGCGCTGATTCAAAAAGTAGCTGCGTCTGTGAAAAAAGACTTGCAGCAGCAGGTTAAATATTACAATAGTCTTACCGGAATAAAGGCCGAGATGATGGAAGATGAGAAGAGAATGACGGAGAGTTATATCGAAGGTATGGATCGGATGCAAACAATCTATAATCCTGCCATTACGATCCCCGGAAAGCTGATGGCGCCGAAGGATAGTGGAAAGTAGTGGCAACAACAGTTGAGCTATGAAAGGACATCGCTTTGAACAATTCAAAGCCAAAGATGCAGCGGGCACTGTTTATGAAAACCTGTTACAGGCTTTCATAGAATTGCTCACGAGAATGAACGGAGATGCAGCGGCTGCATTGGAGTGGATGACCGAGTTCGACCGGAAATACCATGTATTGGGAGAAGACTACGGCATGGCGGACTTCATTGAGGACCTTAAAAAGAACGGATATCTCAATGAAGACCCGCTGAGCGGTACCTATAATATTACCCGAAAGGCCGAGCAAACGGTCAGGAAATCGAGCCTGGAGGAGATTTTCGGAAATCTCAAAAAAGGAGAGCGGGGCAATCACCATACATTCAGACCAGGAAAAGGCGGCGACGAAGTAAATCCGGATGTTCGTCCGTTCCAGTTTGGCGATATGCTGGAGCAGATCGATTTTACCGAAAGTATCCGCAATGCACAGGTAGCAAGAGGGGTGGAACAGTTTTCGATGCAGGAAGACGATCTGCATATTCGTGAAACGGATTTCAAAACCCAAACCTCCACGGTTTTGCTGATTGATATTTCGCATTCCATGATTCTCTATGGAGAAGACCGGATTACACCAGCCAAAAAAGTAGCAATGGCTTTGTGCGAACTTATTACCACACGCTATCCAAAAGACACGATCGATATTGTAGTGTTTGGCAACGATGCCTGGACCATCGAAATCAAAGACCTGCCATATTTGAAAGTGGGGCCTTATCATACCAATACCGTTGCTGGTCTGGAGCTCGCCATGGATATTCTCCGGAAGCGAAAGAATCCCAACCGCCAGATATTTATGATTACCGACGGTAAGCCCACTTGTTTAAAAATTGGCAACAAATACTATAAGAACAGCTTCGGGCTGGACCGTAAAGTAGTGAATCGCTGTATTAATCTGGCAACACAGTGCAAGAAACTCAAGATATCGATCACTACGTTTATGATTGCTACAGATCCTTATCTACAGCAGTTTGTGGCAGAATTTACCGAAGCCAATAAAGGAAGGGCATTCTTCTCCACGCTAGACAAACTTGGTGCATTCCTTTTCAGGGATTTTCAAAGCGGTAAGCATAAAAAGGTTTATTAGAACTTGATTAAATTACTATAATGAACATTGAGCAGATTATTACACTCGGTCAGTTGAAACAGTCCGGATACCAATCCAAAACGGTACATGAAGAAATCAGGCAGAACCTGATCAATGCCATCCGCAACAAGGAAAATCCTTTTGAGGGAATACTGGGCTACGAGGATACGGTGATACCAGATACGGAGCGGGCATTACTGAGCAGACACAATATCCTTTTTCTTGGATTAAGAGGACAGGCAAAAACCCGGATGGCACGTCAGATGGTAGACCTGCTCGATGAATACATTCCCGTGGTGGCAGGCAGTGAGGTGAACGACGATCCGCTGAATCCAATGAGCAAGTTTGCCCGGGATCTGATTGCAGAAAATGCAGATGAAACCCCCATTCACTGGGTACATCGCAGCGAGCGCTATGGAGAAAAACTGGCTACCCCCGATGTGAGTGTAGCAGATCTGATTGGCGATATTGATCCGATCAAAGCTGCCAATCTCAAACTCAGTTTTGCAGATGAAAAAGTAATTCACTACGGCATCATACCCAGGAGTAACCGGGGAATATTCGTGATCAACGAATTACCTGATCTGCAGGCGAGGATACAGGTAGCCCTGTTCAATATTTTGCAGGAAGGCGATATTCAAATTCGCGGCTTCAAACTCAGAATGCCCCTGGATATCCTGTTTGTATTTACGGCCAATCCGGAGGATTATACCAATCGGGGAAGTATCGTAACTCCTTTGAAAGACCGGATACAAAGCCAGATTTTAACGCATTATCCAAAAGACCTGGAAACAGGGCTGGCCATTACGGAACAGGAGGCGGAAATTCTGGAAGCACAACAGGAGAAAGTAGCAATCAGCGACCTGGTGAAAAGACTGATTGAACAAGTGGCATTCGAAGCCCGTTCCAACGAATACGTAGATAAAAAGAGTGGTGTTAGTGCCAGGTTAACCATTGCTGCATTGGAAAACGCGGTGAGCAGTGCCGAGCGCAGAACCATTATTCACAACGAAGCAAAAACACAGGTCTGGATCAGTGATCTCAATGGAATTATTCCGGCCATCACCGGTAAAATTGAATTGGTATACGAAGGAGAGCAGGAAGGACCTTACCAGGTAGCAGTGAACCTGATCGACCGGTCCATCCGCACACAATTTTCCACCTATTTTCCCGATCCCGAACAGGCCAAGGCGAAGAAAATTCCTACGGGCAAAAAATCTGCCGATAAAAAGCAGCAGGAGAACCCTTACAAAACCGTTATATCCTGGTTCGACAAAGGCAATACGCTCGATGTTTTACTGGATATGAAAGACGCAGACAAGATTGCGGCATTGTACCAGGTAGACGGGTTGTACGGCCTCGTAAAAAAATACTATCCCCATGTCAACGAAAAGGAGCACGCACTCCTGATGGAGTTTGTTTTGCACGGACTGGCAGCTTATTCGCTTATTGGTAAGCGGGTAATTAACGGACAGGTACAGTTCCAGGATCTGATGCGCGGAATGATGAACTTCAGTGAGCTGGGGCAGGAAGAAGAGGATGATTACAACGATATGGACGATTATAATCCTTAAAAAAAGACCTTTTAACTAAAAGAGCTGATCCTAGATCAGCTCTTTTAGTTTTGCCACAACAATATCCACTTCCTCTTTGGTGTTGTGTTTGCTAAACGAGAAGCGAACGGTTACCTGGTTGGGGTTATTATTGATGGCACGGATTACATGAGATCCCTGGTCTGCGCCACTGGTACAGGCGCTTCCACCACTTGCGCAAATATTGTTGATGTCCATATTAAACAGAATCATTTCGCTTTTTTCGGTTTTAGGGAAGCTGACACTCAAAACAGCATAAAGGCTTCTGCCCAGGGTGTCTCCGTTGAAACCTACTCCCTTTATGTGTTTTTTCAGCTGTTCCATCATATACACCTTCAGCCCTTTGATGTAGGCGCTGTCTTGTTCATAACCGGCAGTGGCCAGTTCCAATGCTTTACCGAATCCTACAATGCCATACAGGTTTTCGGTACCCGCACGCATATTCCTTTCCTGGCTGCCTCCATGGATATAAGGTTTGATCTTTACATTTTCATTAATGTAGAGCATACCCACACCTTTCGGACCATGAAATTTATGACCTGCGCCGGTAATGAAATGTACAGGTGTATTTCTTAAGTCGAATGGGAAATGTCCTACAGTCTGTACGGTATCGCTGTGGAATATCGCATTGTAGAGTTTACAAAGATTACCGACCGCGTGCAAATCGAGCATATTGCCGATTTCATTGTTAGCATGCATTAAGGTAACCAGGCATTTTTCTTCACTTTCTGCAAGAATGCGCTCCAGGTCTTCCAGGTCAATATGCCCATTGGGAAGCAGCTTTACGTAGCTAAGTGCAGCTTCGCCGTTGTGGTACAAGTATTCTACCGTATGGGTGGTTGCGTGGTGTTCTATTACCGAGCTGATAATATGTTTGCACCCCAGATCGCGTACGGCAGCTGTAATAGCCGTATTACTGCTTTCTGTACCGCCGGATGTAAAGAAAATTTCTGCGGGATGCGCATTCAACAACTTCGCCACCGACTTCCGGGTATTTTCAATGGCCATCCGCGACTCTCTTCCGTATGAGTAAATCGAAGATGGATTGCCAAAATGAGTCGTCAGATAAGGCATCATGGCATCCAGTACTGCCGGATCCAGGGCTGTGGTGGCTGCGTTGTCGAAGTATATTCTTTCCATGACGGCAATTTACAAATTACTAGTCTATAGCTTTGCTTATCTATTGAGCGGCTTCCCGGATGTCTTCCATCAGGCGCTTGGCAATATTAGCGGCAACCGTATCGCTGTTGCTCTCTGCATAGATGCGGATGATTGGCTCGGTGTTGCTGCTCCTGAGGTGAACCCAATCGTTGTCGAACTCAATCTTCAGACCATCTTCTGTATTAATGGGGTTCTTTTTGTATTTATTGCTTATGTGATCAAAAATCTTTTTGAGATCGGTATTGGCGGTCAGTTCAATCTTGTTCTTGCTGATTACATAGTCGGGATAGCTGTTTCTCAACTGCTTGGCAGATTTGTTTTGTTTGGCCAGATGGGTCAGGAACAGGGCAATACCAATAAGGGCGTCACGGCCATAATGCAGATCCGGTACAATGATTCCTCCGTTTCCTTCACCACCGATTACCGCATTCACCGCTTTCATTTTAGTGACCACATTTACTTCGCCCACAGCGCTGGCAGTGTATTCTCCACCATGCTTTATGGTAATATCTTTCAGAGCACGAGTACTGCTCATATTGCTCACCGTGTTACCCTTCCTGTTTTGCAATATGTAATCTGCTACTGCTACCAGGGTATATTCTTCTCCAAACAGAGATCCATCTTCACATACAAAGCAAAGCCGGTCTACATCCGGATCTACCGCAATGCCAAGGTGTGCTTTCTGGGTGTTCACTTCGTTGCAAAGGCCTCTCAGGTGCTCGGGGAGGGGCTCCGGATTATGTGCAAACTGACCATTAACGGTTTCATTCAATACGGTAAAATCCTTTACTCCCAAGGCTTTCAGCAGGGCAGGGACCGCAATGGCTCCTGTGCTGTTGATGGCATCCACCACTATTTTGAATTTGGCTTTTTTAATGGCAGCCACATCTACCAGCGGATAGTTAACAACCGCTTCAATATGCTGATCAAGCGCTGTGCTATTCTCCGAATAATTTCCCAGCTGATCCACCGAAGCAAAATCAACGTTCTCACTCGCAGCTATTTCGAGCAGTTGTGCGCCGTCTGCACCACTGATGAATTCTCCCTTATTATTCAGCAGCTTCAATGCATTCCATTCCTTTGGGTTATGGCTGGCAGTAAGAATAATTCCACCTGCCGCAGCTTCAAATACCACGGCCATTTCAACAGTAGGGGTGGTACTCAATCCCAGATCCACCACATCCAGCCCCATGGCAATCAGGGTGTTGACCACCAGGCCTTGTACCATGGCTCCACTGATTCTTCCGTCTCTGCCAATCACTACTTTTTTGCCCGAACCGGGTTGTTGTTTTAACCAGCTGCCGTATGCGGCGGTAAATCTTACGATATCGATTGGGCTTAGTGTATCTCCGGGTTTTCCTCCAATGGTGCCCCTTATGCCTGAAATGCTCTTAATTAATGCCATATTTTTCAAATAAACAGACTGCAAACATAATTGAAATTTTTTGTTCGCTCCTTCGTTGTAATATTGCAGTTGAAACATTAAATATGCCCGACAAAGCCTGGTATAAAGACTGGTTCAATTCGCCGTACTACCATCTGCTCTATCAACACAGAGATGAGGAGGAGGCGAGCCGGTTTATAGAAACCCTGATTCGTTATCTGAAGCCTGAAAAAGGGAGTCTGATGCTGGATGTAGCCTGTGGAAAAGGCAGACACAGTATTGCTTTAGCGGAAATGGGTTTTGATGTAACCGGTATCGACCTGTCCGGCGCTTCTATTTCCGAAGCAAGGCTTCAGGAAACGGAACAACTGCATTTTTACCAGCACGACATGCGTTTGCCATTCTGGATCAACTATTTCCAGTATGCTTTTAATTTTTTCACCAGTTTTGGGTATTTCCGGACCAGAAGGGAGCACGACAATACCATTCGTACCATTGCCCAGAGTTTGCGCAAAGGCGGTTTATTTGTGATCGATTACCTGAATGTGCACCATGCAGAGCAGCAGGATGATCGTTCTTTCACTACCACAATCAATGAGGTAACCTTTCATATTACCAAATGGCAGGATGAGGAGCATTTTTTTAAACAGATCCAGATTACAGACAAAGATCACCAGGCACCCAGGCATCTTTATACAGAACGGGTAGCTAAATTTTCGCTTGGCGACTTCAACGACATGCTTTCCTACCAGGGAATGCAGATCGAAGAAGTGTTCGGCGATTACCAGCTGGGTCATTACGATATTAAAACTTCCCCCAGGCTGATCATACTTGCCAGGAAACGTTAAGCTGGATACTGCTTTTAAGTCCGGGATTTATCCCATCCTGAAACCCAGGTAGTGGGTAAGTGTTTCGGGAAGTTTAGGGAGTTTTCTTCTTTCGATCAGGTAGGTGGAAAGTCCCGAAAGGTCTCTGTAAACATAATGCTTATTCAACGCACCTTCGAGGTATCCGGCCCCTGAGGTATTGCCGGTTCCAACACGCATTCCAATCATTCTTCTGACCATGATCAGGTGCTTATGCCGCCAGTTGCTCATCAGGTGGTCTATCTCGATAAGCGCGTCTAGCAGCTGGTATGAGGTTTGAAATACCGGAAAATCTCTGTACAGCATGATGAAGAGGGCAGAGCGCATGGCGGCTGTGCTAAAGCTTCCTTTTAACGCAGCGAGAAGTTCGGGGTTGGCATGTTCGGGTTCTTCCCCGAAAAATACATAGTCGAAATCGGCCAGCTTACTTTTTTCCCTTTCGGTTAACCCATCCTCATAAATAGCTCTGTAAGCATTCCAGAAAGGATGATCCTGCCAGTTGGTACTGGAATGGTTGTTCCAGTAAGCAGGTTCGAAAAACGGCATCCGTTCCAGCCAGTCGTTCACCAGTTGTAAAAGATTTTTATCGTCTTCGGTGGTGTTGATCGTTTGATAATCCGGTTGGGTAAAGCCACCTTCATTGGTTCTTTTGTAATAATCTTTTTGGTGCCGGTTGTCCATTTGCAGGCCCAGTTTGGCTTCTATCAAACGGAATTGTAAGCTCTGAAAGCCTGAGGAAGGGGTGAGCAGATTGCGGAAGGCCAGAAAGTCCATGGGTGTCATGGTATCCAGGATATTCACCTGTTGGTTCAGCAGTTCAAGTATTTTGATAATTCTGCTGAACCGGTGGCGTACCAAATTCAGGTCTTCGGAATTGTCATTGATGGTTTCTTTCTCAAATACCCCCATGGCATAATCCAGTTCAAATAAAATCTGTTTGAACCAAAGCTCATAAGCCTGATGAATTACAATAAAAAGCATTTCATCGTGTGCCGGTTCGTTGCCCTGCTGAAAACTTACGGGATGCTGACTCTGAAGAATTTTATCCAAATGCAGGTAACTGCCATAATACATAGCTGAATCTTTCATACGCAATCGTTGTGGAACAAATATAAGGGGAAGCTGAGTGAAAGCAGATTCGCTTATTTTGATTAAATTGTAGCTAAACCAATTTAATCAATTCATTATGAAGCAGTTTTTTGCAAAAAATTTATTGATATTTTTTTGCAGCATTGTGTTGCATCAGGTACAGGGCCAAGAACCTGCGAAGCAAGCTGTTGCTGCGGCTCATCCCAACTGGTCTTTGCAATCAAATATATATGAGGTGAATATCCGCCAGTATACACAGGAAGGAACCTTCAACGCTTTTGCCGCACATATCGACCGGTTGAAGGAAATGGGTGTGCATACCTTATGGTTCATGCCCATCAATCCCATCAGCAAAGTGGATCGCAAAGGCAGTTTGGGCAGCTATTATGCAGTATCGGACTATACAGCAGTAAATCCGGAGTTTGGTACCATGCAGGATTTTCAGCGGCTTGTACAACAAATTCACGGGAAGGGCATGAAAGTGCTGATAGACTGGGTACCCAACCATACAGGTGCAGATCATCGCTGGTTAACCGAGCAGCCCGGTTTTTTTGTGAAAGACAGCAGCGGCAAAGCGGCCATGGCCAAGGATTGGTCGGATACCCGTCAGCTGGATTATGCCAATCCGGTTATGCGAGACAGTATGATAGCTGCCATGAAATACTGGATCCAGCGGGCAGATATCGATGGCTTTCGTTGTGATGTTGCCTGGAATGTTCCCGGAGATTTCTGGAAGGATTGTATATCGCAACTGCGAAAAGAGAAGCCGGTCTTTATGCTGGCCGAAGGAGAAGATGGTTATCTCCCGGAAAATGGCTTTGATGCAGTATATCCATGGAGGGCCTTTCACGTACTGGTAGATATTGCTGCAGGTAAAAAAAATGCGTTGGCACTGGATACAGTTCAACGACTGATGGATTCCATTTATCCTGCCAATACCATGCTTTTGCATTTTACCAGCAATCACGACGAAAACAGCTGGAACAAGGCCGATTATGCCACTATGCCGGGAGCAAGTCATCAGCCCTTTGCCGTATTAACGCAAACACTTCCCGGCAGTATTCCGCTGGTCTACAGCGGACAGGAAGAACCGGTGTTAAAGCCCATTGCTTTCTTTGAGAAAGATCCGATTGAATTTGGCCAATACAAACGAGCGCCCCTGTACAATAAGCTGTTGCATTTGCGTTCTGGCAATCAGGCGCTCGCAGCCCAGGTTCCGATGCAAAAAATCCGGACAGGTAATGATGAGGCGATCTATGCTTTCTATCGTAAGTCTGGTAATCAGTTTGTGTATGTTCTGGTAAACCTTACGGGTAAGCAACAGGCATACAATATTGATCACGCCAGTCTGCGCAACCTGTCCGGACTGTCGGCCAAAGAAATGTTCTCCGGAAAAAAATATGCAGCAGTGCCCTCTGGTAAGGGCATATTAAAGCCATGGGAGAGCAGGGTCTATTTTTAATTCATTAATTTTACATCATGACCCGTCAGGAACTTGTTAACCATATTCAACAGAAGCAATCTTACCTCTGCGTGGGATTGGATACCGATATCACCAAACTCCCCAAACACCTTCGGGGAAGGCCGGATGCAGTGGTTGCTTTCAATAAAGCCATCATCGATGCCACCAGCGCTTATTGTGTAAGTTATAAAATCAATACCGCGTTCTATGAATCGCAGGGAATAAAGGGCTGGGAAGCCATGCAGGAAACGCTTGCATACATTCCCGATACCCATTTTACCATTGCAGATGCCAAGAGAGGCGATATCGGCAATACATCTGCGCAGTACGCCAAAACCTTTTTTGAAGTACTTCCATTCGATGCCATCACTGTTGCTCCATACATGGGAGAAGACAGTGTAAGGCCTTTTCTGGAATATGAAAATAAGTGGACCATTGTACTGGGATTAACTTCCAATACAGGCAGCAACGACTTTCAGCAACTGCTCTTATCCAGATACGATGAAGCCATGTCGATGGTGCCTCATATTACCCAGGGAACACTGGAGAAATGTTTGTACGAACATGTACTCGAAACCGTTTCCGGATGGGGAACACCAGACAACTTAATGTTTGTGGTAGGCGCCACCCGTGAAGAGGAAATGGAAAATATCCGCAGAATTATTCCGGAACACTTTTTGCTGGTACCTGGTGTAGGTGCACAGGGAGGTAGCCTGGAAGATATTTCCAGGCTTGGATTAAACAAAGATGCAGGACTGCTGGTGAATGCCAGTCGTGCCATCATTTTTGCAGGTGGTGAGGAGGATTTTGCAGAAAAAGCAGCAATGGCTGCCTCTGCCTATCGCGACGAAATGAAACAATATTTAAAATAACAGCAATGAAAAATATTAAAATATCCATCCTTTCGCTTGCAGTGGTCGCAGGAACAATGGCGACCAGCTGTGAAACAGTTAAGAATACGAGTAATAAAAATAAAGGCATTGCTATTGGGGCTGCTGGTGGTGCGGTAGTTGGAGGTATTATTGGCAATAATGTGGGTAACAAAAATAATTCTGCATTGGGTGCTATACTTGGAGCTGCGGTAGGTGGTGTGGCAGGAGGCATCATCGGTAACAAAATGGATAAGCAGGCAGCAGCAATTCAAAAGGAAGTACCTGGTGCTACTGTTACCAGGGAAGGAGAAGGCATCAACGTAACATTTGACGAGAATAATCCCGATGGGTCCAAGGCGGGTCTCTACTTTGAAACAGGCAAGTACAATATCAACGCTAATGCCCAGCTTACCCTGAACAAGTTTCAGAAAATTTTTGCCGAATATCCGGATACGGATATCCTGATCGAAGGACATACCGATGATGTTGGTTCCGATGCATCCAATCTCTTATTGTCTGAACGAAGGGCCACTGCTGTAAGCAATGCATTAAAAGCAGCCGGTGTTGCGGCGTCGAGGATTACCACTAAATGGTATGGTGAGTCTCAGCCCAAGGTAGACAATACCAGTGCAGAGAACAGGGCACTGAACAGAAGGGTTCAGATTGTTATTACTGCCAACGAAAAGATGAAGGCGGATGCTAAAAAAGAAGCGCAGAAAGGCTAGTGTTTTATAGCTGTGCCATCATGATTTCCGCAACCCGTTCTGCCCAGATCGCATGGATCATTCCTGAATAATGCAATAAATCCGGGCTCATGGCCTGCAGATTATTTTTGTAGGTTCTGGTTTCGTCGGTGATGTTCACAAAATGAACTTTATTCTTCTTTGCCTCATTGGAACAACATTTATTAAATGCGTCAATCTCTTCGCGGATCGCAGCTGGATCTCTGTCTTTGGCAAAAGGCGTGCATCCCCAGTCGGGTATCGATAGTAAGATAACCCGCTCAGGCTTCAGACCACTGAAATGAAGGGCTTTGTGCAGCAGGAATTCCAGGTCGGTTCTAAAATCCTTTTGCGTCAGCCCCCTGTACTGATTGTTTACACCAATCAGCAGCGAAACAAAATCATACTGCTCATTCAGCTCTGTGTGCAGCAAATGTTCTGCCAGTTCAAAACTGGTCCATCCTGTTTTTGCAACAATCTCAGGCGCATGAAAATGCAGCTTCTGCTTCCGAAGCAATTGTACTGTCTGATAAGGGAAGCTTTCATGCAGCGGAACAGATTCCCCGATGGTATAGGAGTCGCCCAATGCCAGATAACTGTTGTGGTGTACCATGGCTAAAAATTGTTTTTGAGTATTTCATAAAAACGATACACATCTTCAAAACTACAGTAGAGTGGAGCAGGGGCAACCCTGATCACTCCGGGTTCCCTGTAATCTACAATAATTCCGCTGTCCATCATTTTATTGTGTATGGCTTTGCCCTGGCTGGTGAAAAACAGCGACAGCTGCGCACCTCTTTGCCCGGGATCTTCCGGGGTAATGATCTCAAAAGAGATATTGGTGAGTTGCTTCAGCAAGAATTCCAGGTAAGCTGTTAGTGCAATACTTTTTTTTCTGATTGCTGTTATTCCTGCCTGGTCAAACAGTTCCAGAGAGGCTTTCAGTGCAACGGTATTGAAAACCTGTGCTGTACTCAGGTTCCAGCCGCCGGCATTGGCTTTAGGAACAAAGCCTTTTTCCATTTTGAATCGCTCCTTCTCTTCATTTCCCCACCAGCCCCCTAATCGGGGAGTATTGATATTTGCCGCATGTTGTGCATGAATAAATACTCCTCCCACCGCACCGGGGCCGGCATTCAGGTATTTGTAGCTGCACCACACCGCAAAATCCACATTCCATCCGTGCAGTTGCAGTGGAATATTCCCTGTTACATGAGCCAGATCAAATCCTGCTAAAGCACCCGCTTCGTGTGCTTTTTGGGTGATGGCTGCCAGATCAAAAAACTGTCCTGTATAGTAATTGATGCCACCAAACAAAACCAGTGCAAGTTCATTGCGGTGCCGATCGATCGTATTCAGAATATCTTCCGTGCGCAGGGTTTTTTCTCCGCTTCGGGGAGCTACTTCCACAATGACCTCCTCCGGCTGGCGGCCGTAATGCCGTGCAATGGTTTCTATGGCATACTGATCGGAGGGAAAAGCACCGGCTTCCATGATGATTTTATAGCGGTTTTCTGTTGGGTGGTAAAAACTCAGCAGCATCAGGTGCAGGTTTACAGTCAGGCCATTCATGACCGTTATTTCTTCCGTACTTGCACCAACCAGGTTGGCCAGGGAAGCGCCTACATAATCCTGGTAAAACAACCAGGGATTGGTTCCGCCAAAATAACCACCTACTGCTTTTTCGCGCCAGGTGTCGAGTTCTGTCCGAATGGCTTTTTCTACGTGGATGGGTTGCAGGCCAAGCGAATTGCCGCAAAAATAAATGGCATTGCTGCCGTTGTGCTGCGGAAAATAAAACCATTCCTTAAAATGTTTCAGCGGATCTGCAGCATCGGCTTTTTGGGCAAAATCAATTCCGGTCTCAAAGTTCAACAACATACAATCGAATAATAGGTTGAAAAATCAGGGTGGCTGGTTATTGTTTTTCTGGTTTAACGGGCAAGCCAGGCAGAAAACTACCTTCCGGTGCAGTGTACCAGGGTTGGATGATATAGTTTAATCTCCCCGCTTTGATGGCTGGATCGGTTTTAAGCAGTGCTTCTACCTCTTTTTGATCTTTGCAATCAAAAATAAAAATGCCCTGCCATTCATCATCGCCCTCAAAAGGGCCGGCAACTTTTAGTTTTCCGGCATTGTACAGCACACTCATATTAGATAAATGCCCTCTCATAATGATCGCGGCCGCGGCTGAATCCTGACCCCGGTTAGGTCCCTTTGTGAGCAACACAAAATAATATTTGCGAATGTTCATTTCATTCGATGACTTGCCAGGCCCGGATGAAACAGCTTTTTGTGCTATGCCGGGTATAACTGGCATAAGGCATACAAGCAGCATGAATACAGCACGCATATCTAATTTTTGTACAATGTAAGAATATCTCCATTTATATGCAAGCGCTTCAACAAAGAACAAGATATTTGACAAAAGGGTGGGTAGTAAACGGGTTATCAAGTATTTTCAACCTTCCAAAACCAATTTTATGAGATTGATCTGTTTTTTATTGATCCTGATACTCAGTAATACGGCGCAAGCCCAGCAAACCCCGCTCACCCGGGCTAATTATGCGTTGGCAGCCCGTTTTTCTCCCAAGAAACTGGAGAAAATGATTTTTAGTCTGAATGTAGATCCGCACTGGCTCAAGAAATCAGACCGCTTCTGGTATGTGTACGAAACCACAGAAGGTAAAAAATGGTATATAGCCGATGCACAGAAAGGAGAAAAGAAACTCCTCTTTAATCATGCAGAGCTTGCTGCCAGGCTTACCCGTATCACCGATGATCCGATGGATGCCCAGCACCTCAATATCGACAGTTTGCGTTTTGTGAAGGATGAAAGCTGGATACAGTTCGAGGTAAAGAGTACCAAAGAAATTGAGAAGAAAGACAGTACGGCAAAAAAAGGTGCAGCACCGGTAAAAGAGAAAAAAGTATTTTATTTTGAATACAATATTCTCAGCGGTGAACTGATTGAACTAACCGATTTTAAAAAGCCCAAACGCAAACCATCCTGGGCCAATATTTCTCCGGATGGAAATATCATTCTGTTTGGCAGAAACAACAACCTATACCAGATGGACCGGGCCAATTACGAAAAAGCCCTGAAAAATGAAGACGACAGTACCATTGTGGAAACTGCTCTTACTACGGATGGTGTGGAATACTTCAGTTACCACGGTGACGGCTTTGGTGAAACCAATGTAGATAAGGAGAAAAATAAAAAGAAGCGCAAGCCTGTATTCCTGCTTTGGTCGCCCGATTCAAAATATTTTGTGCTGAATCGCAGCGACAACCGGAAAGTAAAGGATCTCTGGGTCATCAACAGCATTGCAGAACCGCGTCCAACACTGGAAACCTATAAGTACCAGATGCCTGGTGAAAAAGAGAATCCCATAGAACATATTTTATTGTTTGATGCCAACACCAAAACCAGCCGTGAAATCGCCGCAGGTGCGTTCAAAGACCAGGATGTGAATATTTTCAGCGCTCCTCAGAAAGCCAGCAGCAGGGATGATGATTTTCGTCCGCAGGTCTGGCTGGGTACCGCAGACCGATTCTATTTCAGCAGAACCAGCCGTGATCTGAAGCGCATCGATATAGCGCTGGTGGATGTTAAAACAGCGGCAGTAAAAACCCTGATCGAAGAGCGGCTGAATACCTATGTGGAAATTCGCAGACCAGGATTGGTAAATGGGGGTAAGGAATTGATTCAGTGGAGCGAAGACGATGGATGGGGACATTTTTATTTGTACGATGAAAACGGGAAGCTTAAAAATCAAATTACCTCAGGCCCATGGCATTGCGAAGATATCCTGGGAATTGATGAAAAAAACAGGGTATTGTATTTCTCGGCCAACGGAAGGGAAAGCAATGAAGATCCATATTACCTGCATGCCTATCGCATTAACTTCGACGGAACAGGTCTGAAACTCCTGAATCCCGGCGATTTTGATCATGCAGCATCCATCGACGACAACAACCGGTATATCGTTAATAATTTCTCTCGTGTTAATACCGTGCCCAAGTCGGTATTGCTGGGTACAGACGGCAGAAAAATCATGGATCTGGAAACGGCCGACCTCAGCAGCCTGATGGCAGCCGGATATCAATTCCCGCAGCCTTTTAAGGCAAAGGCCGACGACGGTATCACCGATATTTATGGTGTAATGTATAAGCCCTTCGATTTCGACAGTACCAAAAAATATCCGATTGTAGAATATGTATATCCCGGTCCGCAAACAGAAGCGGTGAATAAATCTTTCAGCAAGGGGATGGATCGGACAGATCGTCTGGCGCAACTTGGCATGGTTGTGATTACGCTTGGCAACAGGGGCGGGCATCCTGCCAGAAGCAAGTGGTACCACAACTACGGTTATGGTAATCTCCGGGATTATGGTCTGGCCGATAAAAAAGCCGTTGCGGAACAACTGGCCGACAGGTATCGTTTCCTCGACATCAACCGCGTGGGCATCCACGGCCATTCCGGCGGAGGCTTCATGAGTACGGCCGCCATGCTGGTTTATCCGGATTTCTTTAAGGTGGCCGTTTCTTCTGCAGGCAACCACGATAATTCGGTATACAATCGTTGGTGGAGCGAAAAGCACCATGGGGTGAAGGAAATTATTAGTGAAAAAAATGATACCAGCTTTGCTTACAGCATCGATAAGAATCCGGAGCTGGCCAGAAATCTGAAGGGTAGGTTGCTCCTGTCGCATGGTGAAATCGATAACAATGTGCATCCGGCCAATACCATGCGGGTGGTGAATGCGCTGATCAAAGCCAACAAGCGTTTTGATATGATTATTCTGCCAACCCAGCGCCACGGCTTTGGCGACATGACCGAATATTTCTTCTGGAAAATGAGCGATTATTTTTCTCGCTACCTCATTGGAGATAGTTCCGAACGTCCGGTAGATATGGAAGAAATGAACCGGGAAATCGAAAAGAAAAAGTAAATAAATTTATAATATATAAATCCCTGTTCACACATTGAGCAGGGATTTTATTTTTTTAATCCATTCGGGTACAAAAATCTTCTACAAAACACCTGCCGTAAGCTACATACCCGTAATTTTGCGGCCAAGATTTTAAACCTAAAACAACGAGTAATGGCTGCCAGAACAGATCTATTCCAATCTCCCGATTATTTGCTGATCGACGAATTGCTTACCGAAGAGCACCGACTGATCCGTGAGTCTGTTAGAAACTACGTAAAGAAAGAAATTTCTCCGATTATCGAAGATTATGCACAGCGTGCAGAATTTCCTCAGCATATCGTGAAGCAATTGGGCGACCTAGGTTGTTTTGGACCAACCGTTCCGGAAGAATATGGTGGGGGCGGTCTGGATTACATCAGTTATGGTTTGATGATGCAGGAACTGGAGCGTGGCGACAGTGGTGTAAGAAGTACCGCAAGTGTGCAGGGTAGCCTGGTGATGTATCCGATTTATGCATACGGAAGCGAGGAGCAAAGAAAGAAATACCTGCCAAAACTGGCATCCGGTGAATGGCTGGGATGCTTTGGTTTAACAGAGCCCGATCATGGTTCTAATCCTGCAGGTATGATCACCAATATCAAAGATGCAGGTGATGGCAGGCACGTGATTCTGAACGGTGCAAAAATGTGGATCAGCAACGCCCCGTTTGCACAGGTAGCAGTTGTATGGGCCAAAAACGAAGAAGGTAAAATTCAGGGATTGATAGTTGAAAGAGGAATGGAAGGATTTACCACACCAACCACACACGGAAAATGGAGCCTTCGTGCAAGCGCTACCGGAGAGTTGGTGTTCGACAATGTAAAAGTGCCTAAAGAAAATATTTTACCCAATGTAATTGGCTTAAAAGGACCGTTGGGTTGTTTGTCCAAAGCCCGTTACGGTATTGCATGGGGTGCGCTGGGTGCTGCAATGGACTGCTACGATACTGCACTGCGTTATAGCAAGGAGCGTATTCAGTTTGATCGTCCGATCGGAGGATTTCAACTGCAACAAAAGAAACTGGCCGAAATGATTACCGAAATCACCAAAGGTCAATTGCTGGTATGGCGTGTAGGTGTGCTGATGAACGAAGGACGGGCTACCCCGGCTCAGATCAGCATGGCCAAGCGCAACAGTTGCGAAATTGCCACCAATATTGCCCGCGATGCACGTCAGATGCTGGGTGGTATGGGTATTACCGGAGAATACAGTATTATGCGTCACATGATGAACCTGGAAAGTGTAATTACTTACGAAGGAACTCATGACGTACACTTGTTGATCACCGGTATGGATATTACCGGAATGAATGCATTTAAATAGTCTGCAGTGAAAATCTTCCTGATAGGCATGATGGGGTCGGGTAAATCATACTGGAAACAGTTGCTGGCCAAACAATGCAAAGCCGGGGGATACGATCTCGACTTCATCATCGAGGCCCAGGAAGAACGTACTATTCCGGAAATTTTTCAGGAAGACGGAGAAGCTTATTTCCGAAAAGCAGAAGCAAAATTGCTTCGCTGGTTCGGAGAAAAAAAAGCTTTTGTACTGGCTACCGGTGGTGGAACACCTTGTTTTCATGAGAACATGAAATGGATGAACGAACAGGGTGTTACCATCTGGATAGACGAACCTGTAGATGTATTGGCAGAAAGACTAATCAACGAAAAAGCACACAGACCCTTGCTGGCCAATCTGGATGATGCGGGTCTGCGTGCTTTTCTTTCTGAAAAGCTGGAGGAGCGAAGGCCTTTCTATTCCCTTGCAACCCATCATTTAAAAGGAGCGCAGATCAATTTAAAGTACTTTAAAAAAATCATCAGACAACATGCATAAAGAATTTCTTACTACCGCAGCCGTATTGGGTGGATTTGCCGTATTGCTCGGTGCATTTGGTGCACATGGACTCAAAGCCCATGCAACAGAGCAGCAGCTGAATACCTATGAAACAGCGGTAAGGTATATGTTTTACCATGTGTTTGCGCTGGCCCTTTGCGGGGTGCTTTACCAGGCTTACCCGCTTGGAGGGGTTGTAACCTCCGGAAAGCTTTTTATGGCAGGGATGGCCGTTTTTTCCGGTTCCCTGTTCCTGATGACCGCCCTTTCTTTGGGTGGTTCCGATAAATTTAAATGGCTGGGAGCCATTACGCCGGTTGGGGGGCTTTTACTGGTAGCCGCCTGGTTTACACTGGCCTATACCCTGATCCGTCACAAATAAAGCCAGGTTGCAAACGATACGTGGAAAACTGTTGGTTTTGTAAGCAGTTTTGCACATTGCAGGGGATGCGTTCCTTCTGCCTCCCGCATGGCTTATATTTGTTTTCATGGCAAATAGCTTAAGAAAGAAAACGCCGCCGCCACCTGATCCGGAAACATTAACTGCCGATAAAGAAGCAGAAGTTACTGTAACAGAGGTAGTGAAAGACGAACGTACCGAAAAAATTGCCGGTGCGGTAAGCATCCTTTTTACCCTTTTTCTGTTTATTGCATTTACCTCTTACTTATTTACCTGGCAGGAAGACCAGGATAAGGTACAGCAGTTTGGTATCCGTATTTTTTCAACCGATGATGTAAGGGTAAACAATCTGCTGGGTGTACTGGGTGCATATACTGCACACACTTTCTGGAACAATGGATTCGGACTCGCTTCCTATTTATTTTGTACCTTCTTTTTTGTTTTGGGCGTAAACCTGCTTTTTGGAAAAAAGATTTTTAAATTACTGCGCAACCTGAAATACGTGTTGGTAGGGCTGGTGGTATTCAGTACCAGTTTTGCTTTTGCTACCCGGGGGGCAGATTTCTCCTGGGGAGGTGCTGTAGGAGAATACCTCAACGACTGGAGCACCAAGTGGATCGGAAAAGTAGGAACAGGCGCTGTGATCGGCCTTGCATTCTTCAGCTACATCATCTGGCGGTTTAATCCAACCTTTACTATACCCAACTGGAAATTCGACTGGTTCGATAAAAAAGACACCCTGGCCAAAAATCTTGCTGCAGATACAGATGCCCCCGAAAAGGATGGGCTGGATCTGCCCGATGCAGAAGGTGTGGAAAGCGGCGAAGCGGAGGAGGCAGGTGGCGAAGAAGACTATCCCCCGCAAAGCAATAATAAACTAAAAGGAGATGGTTCCCTGGTATCTGTAGTAATGCCTGCCGGAACAGATGCGGCCAATCCGCTGAACCAGTTTGATGTGATTGAGAAGGATGAGCCGGAAGAAGAGGAAGACTTTGCGGAAGAAGAACAAGAAGAAGAGTTGGATGTGTTGGAAGAGGAGTTGGAAGAGGAACTGGAGGCAGAACAGGAAGAACCGGAAGTTATTCTGCAGCCAACGGTAAAAAACATTACGGCACATGTGCCAGCAGCTGCCAATCTCGAGCTGGAGATTAAGGAAGTGCCCGAAGAACATGTTGAAGCAGAAATTGCTGCTACCGTCGGAAGCCTGGCTACCAAATACGATGTAACGCTCGATCTGAAAGACTACAGGTATCCCGGTCTGGATTTGCTCGAAACACATGGGAGCGAGAAAATCGTACACGACCCGCAGGAGCTGGAGACGAATAAGAACCAGATCATTGCAACCCTCAAAAACTACGACATCGCCATTCAGCGGATCGCGGCCACCGTTGGGCCTACCGTTACCCTCTATGAAATTGTACCTGCCCCCGGCGTAAGGATCAGCCGGATTAAAAACCTCGAAGATGATATAGCCCTGAGTCTTGCGGCATTGGGCATCCGTATCATAGCTCCGATACCTGGCAAGGGAACCATTGGTATTGAAGTTCCCAATGTGCGTAAAACCATTGTGAGTATGCGTACCCTGCTGGCCAGTGAAAAATTCCAGACCAGTAAGTTCTCGCTTCCCATTGCTATTGGTAAGCGCATCGACAACGAAAACTTTATTGTAGACCTGGCATCTATGCCACACCTGCTGATGGCCGGTGCAACTGGTCAGGGTAAATCGGTAGGGGTAAATGCCATCCTGGTTTCGCTCCTGTACAAGAAGCATCCTTCACAACTGAAGTTTGTGCTGGTGGATCCCAAAAAGGTGGAGCTGAGCCTTTACCGGGTGATTGAAAAACATTTTCTGGCCAAACTTCCTGGAGAGGAAGAAGCCATCATCACGGATACCAAAAAAGTAATTTATACACTGAATGCGCTTTGCATTGAAATGGATCACCGCTACGACCTGCTGAAGGAAGCAGGTTGCCGGAATATCAAGGAATACAACGAGAAGTTCACTGCCCGTAAACTCAATCCGGAAAAAGGCCACCAATACCTGCCATTCATTGTGCTGGTAGTGGATGAATTCGCAGATCTGATCATGACTGCGGGTAAGGAAGTGGAAATGCCAATCGCCCGTCTGGCGCAGCTGGCACGTGCCATTGGTATTCACCTGATCATTGCCACACAAAGACCATCCGTTAATATTATTACGGGTACCATCAAGGCCAACTTCCCTGCGAGGATTGCATTTAAAGTATCCAGCAAAATAGACAGCCGCACCATTCTGGATGCAGGAGGTGCAGAGCAGCTGATCGGAAAAGGGGATATGTTGGTGAGTTACAACGGCGAAATTACCCGATTACAGTGTGCATTTGTTGATACACCCGAAGTAGAGAGCGTTTGTGAGTTCATTGGAGATCAGCGGGGCTATCCGCATGCATTCCTTTTGCCGGAATATGTAGATGAGAAGGAAATGGAAGGCCGCGACTTTGATGCCAACGATCGGGACCCACTCTTTGAAGATGCGGCAAGACTCATCGTAAGCAGCCAGATGGGCTCTACCTCACTGATTCAGCGAAGAATGAAACTGGGTTACAACAGAGCCGGTCGTTTAATGGACCAGCTGGAAGCAGCCGGAATCGTTGGGCCGAATCAGGGCAGCAAGGCCAGAGAAGTTATTTTTAAAACAGAATCCGAATTGCAGGAGTTCCTGGATACCATGGCCTAGTTATTCACCGGTACAATTACCATTTCATCCGATTTTAACTTATCTGAAATGCAGGTTTCCAGACATTTCTGCCTTAAAACTTATATTTGCAGTCCTAAAAGCACAAAATGCGTAAATTTTATCTGGCCACACTGTTAGTATTGGGTTGTCCCTTATTTACCAACGCACAAAATGATCCTGCTGCTAAAAAAGTAATAGAAGCATTCGGAAATAAAGTAAAAGCGGCTAAAGGAATTACCGCTGTTTTTACCCTGAATTCATTTACCAGCAAAGGACGGTCTGCCGGAACCAAGCAACTGACACTCTCTATGAGAGGAGATCGATACCTGTTGAAACAGGGAAAAACCGAAATCATCTGCGACGGGAAAAATGTATACAATTTTGACGGTGCCAAAACCATCACCAAGTCTTCCGTAGAAGAGAGTAGTCAAACCCTGAGTCCGCAAAAATTACTGGCGGGTTCTTATGAAAAGGATTTCTCGTACAAGCTGGTTTCTTCTACCGGAAATCTGAATGAAATTGAGATGAAGCCCCTGGATAATCGTAAGAATTTTCAGAAAGTAAATCTCTATTTCGACAAAGCTAAAAGTACACTGGTTAAAGCCAGGATACTGGATAAGAGCAATAATGTGACCGAGTTGAAAGTGAGCAATATCAATCTTTCAGCTGTACTGGCCGATCAGTTGTTTGTATTCAATAAAGCCAGGTATCCAAAGGATGTGGAAATTCTGGATTAATTTCAACCGAATTTAACAAAAGCCGTTTCGCATTATCCGGAACGGCTTTTGTATTATTTGTACATTCGGTTACACAAAAAAGTATATGCGAATTCTGCTATCCTTCTTTCTGATCCTGTTTGCAGCCGGTGTTTCCGCACAGTATACGGCGCGGTTTGTGGTAACGGCAGTGGCCACCAGGCCCAATGAAGACATTTATGTTAGCGGAAATTTCAATAACTGGAATCCCAAAGAGGAGCAGTATAAACTTAAACCATTTGGTGGCAACAGAAAAAGCATTGTAATCCGTGATCTTCCGGCAGGCAATTATGCGTTCAGGTTTACCCGCGGAAGCATCGATAAAATGGAATGTGCTGCAGACGGGCGAGATATTGCAGATCGCATGGTAGAAGTGAATGCAGATGTATCCAATGAATACAGCATTGCGGGCTGGAAAGATGATTATCCCGAGCGTCCTAAAAAATATACGGCCAGTCCGCGTGTAAAAATCATAGATACCGCATTTAGAATTCCTCAACTTGATCGCAACAGAAGAATCTGGATATACCTTCCTAAAAACTATGCGTCTGTAGGCAAAGCTTATCCTGTTCTGTACATGCACGACGGACAAAACCTTTTCAATGATCAAACAGCAGCATCTGGTGAATGGGGAGTGGATGAATGCCTGGATACGCTGCAGGCCAGGCTCGGAAAGGAGTGTATTGTGGTAGGCATTGATCATGGAGGCGACCGCAGAATGAACGAATACAGTCCTTATGATCATTTTAAGTTAGGAAAGGGCGAGGGAAAGCAATACGTGGATTTTATCGCCACTACTTTAAAGCCATATATCGACACCCGTTACAGAACCCGCAAAGGATCTGATTATACTTTTGTAGCAGGTAGTGGTATGGGCGGATTGGTCAGCTGGTATGCTGTAATGCAGTATCCGGGGGTGTTTGGCGGAGCAGGGGTGTTTTCTCCCAACTTCCTGTTGTCGCCGCAGTATTTTGTAGATGCGGAGCAATTCAGCACAGCATCGATCCCTAAGTTTTATTTTTATGTGGGTGAGCAGGAAGAAGCGGGTATGGTTACCAATATGAAAAAGATGGCAGGAATCCTGCAGAAAAAGCCTCAGTTCGCAATCAGAACCGTTGTGAATCCATTGGGTCAGCACAATGAAACCTACTGGAGGAGGGAATTTGCCGATTTCTATAAATGGATTTCGAATAGCTGGTAAAAAAAATTAATTAAAGCGTCTCATGCAAATAATAATCCGGTTTTCCATTGCAGCAGTTATCGTGCTGCTGGCAGGAATACACAACCTGCAGGCCCAACCCGGGCACCCAAAAAATCCATTGCCAACGTCCTATCAGCTCAAATGGCATGAAAATAATTTTTATCTGTTCATGCATTTTGGACCAAATACATTCACCAACCAGGAATGGGGCACAGGTCAGGAAACAGCTGCATTGTTTCGTCCGGAACAGCTCGATTGCAGCCAGTGGGTTCGTGTTGCCAAAGAAGCGGGCGCCAAAGGAATTATCATCACGGCCAAGCACCACGATGGCTTTTGCTTGTGGCCGAGTAAATATTCCACGCATACGGTAAGGGAGAGCGGCTTCAACCGCGATGTGCTGGCAGAACTTTCTGTGGCCTGTAAAAAAGCAGGTCTTCTGTTTGGTGTATACCTGTCTCCCTGGGATAGAAATCACCCGGATTATGGTACAGAAAAGTACAACGACGTATACGTAAATATGCTGAAAGAAATTTTTACCAACTATGGCCCTATCTGGGAGCTTTGGTGGGATGGCGCCAACGGTGAGGGCCCGAACGGGAAGCAACAGATATACGATTGGAAACGCTACGAAGCAATGGTAAGAAGTCTTTCACCGCAAACCATTATTTTCAGTGATATCGGACCGGATTGCAGATGGGTGGGTAATGAAAAGGGATTTGCCGGAGAAACCAACTGGAATTTGCTGGATACAGCAGGATATACCAGGGGGGCGGGTTCTCCTCCGATGGATACCCTGAACCGCGGCAACTATCGGGGAGCGCAGTATATTCCCGCAGAATCGGATGTGAGCATCCGCCCGGGATGGTTCTATCATCAATCGGAAAACGACCAGGTTAAAACACCGGATCAATTGATGGACATTTATTTGAAAACGGTGGGAAGGGGGGCGAATCTGCTGCTGAATGTACCACCAGACAACAAAGGCCTGATTCACGAAAAAGACATAGCTGCATTAACAGGGTTTAAAAACAAAAGATCCATTTTGGAAAAGAAAGATTTGCTGAAAGGGGCTTCTCTTAGGGTTTCTGAACCGGATAAATCCAACCCGGATCGTTTATACAGCTGGTATTATATTTTAAAATCTCCCGTTTGGATCAACGGACTCGTTTTGCAGGAAGATCTGCAGTACGGTCAAAAGATCAGTGAGGTGAATATCAACGTTAGCAACAGGGGAGAAACCGGTTATCGAAGTACCATCACTACCATTGGCAATCAGCGGATCATTCTGTTTCCGCAACCGGTGGAAGCAGGGGAGGTCGCCATTGTGATTACGGGTTCAAAAGGTCGTCCGGTTATGAAGGCCATCCGCGCATTTTAGGTAATGATTTTATGTGCATAAGCCCATTTAACCAGGCTGAGCACGTTGTTAGTTCCGGTTTTTCGGAAGATGTTCTTGCGGTGGGTTTCTACGGTTCTTACCGAAATATCCAGCCGGTCGGCAATTTGTTTATTCGAGAGATCTTTCTCCATTAAAGCGATGATTTCGATTTCCCTTTGGGTCAGATGGGCATGGTTGATCTGTTCCTTTACCCTTGTTTGGGCTTCCAGGGCATGCAGGATATTATCCGGAAAATAAATTCCGCCATGGTACACTTTTTCTATAGCAGCAGTGAGTTCCTGTGCATCGGTTTGTTTTAAGAGATAGCCTGCAATGGAGGCCTCGTTAATCAACTGCTCTACAACGGAACCCTCTCCGTTCATACTGAGTGCAATGATTTGTATGTCTGGGTGTTGCTGATTCACTATGGTTGCAAGCTCCAGCCCGCTCATGCCCGGCATCATTACATCGGTCAGCAGGATATCAATTTTATGTTCATCCAGTTTGCGGAGCATGTCTTGTCCGTTGTTGGCGGTACAAATAATCTGTATGCTTTCCTTTTCCTTTAACAAAGCCATCAATCCGTCTATCACAATCTGGTGATCGTCTGCAATACCTAGTCTGATCATAGTTTTTATTTTTTCATCTCCGGGTTGTTCAGTGGAATATAAATAGCTACAACGGTACCCTTGCCTGGTGCAGTATTCCATTCTACGGTTCCGCGCAGATAACCAATCCGCGAACGGATATTCTGTAATCCTATGCCGGCATCTTCCGGAAGCTGGTTTATATTGAATCCTTTACCATTGTCTTCGATCATTACATCAATGGCGTCTGCTTCCTGATGAATGGAAATATCGAGTTCGGAAGCTGCCGCATGTTTAAGCGCGTTGTTGACTGTTTCCTGAATCACCCGGTACAATACCGATTCAATATGTGCAGGAATGGAATTATTGAGTCCTTCTGTTTGCAGATTGATCCGGATGCTTCGCTGATCTATCTGTGCAATGAATTCCTTCACGGCATTAGCCAGTCCTTTCATGAGCAGCGCATTGGGCATCATGTTGTGACTGACCTGTCTTACTTCTTTGCAGCTTTCATCTACCAATGCCAGGGTTTTACCAATCAGCGCTGCCTCTTCTGAAGATGCATTGCTCAACTGATTGCTCAGTGCCTTTAAATTAAGCCATGCAGCTGAAACAAGTTGTCCTACACCATCGTGCAGGTCGCTGGCTATTCTTTTGCGTTCCTCTTCCTCTGCTGCGATAATATCAATGGCAGCCTGCTGTTGCTGCTGCAATATTTTCTGGTGGTGCTGTTTTTCCTGTTTAAGCCGGTTTCTTCTGTAAAGCAGGTATCCCAATGCAAGTAATGCAATAGTACTGATGCCAACCAGCGCAATCAGGTTGTTCTTTTGGGCTACTTCCAGTTCCCGGATCCTGTTCAGTTTATTCAGGTTGTTGATCTGATCCTCCTTGATTTTGTTTTCCAGCTGGTTGCGCAACAGTTTTTCCTTTTGTTCAGAAAGCAGTAAGCTGTCGGAAACGATTTTGAGTTCGGCGTCTGCCAGTTCAAGCTCCTGTTGTGCGATCCGGTATTTATTCTGATCAATGGCCAGTTGTTGATTGACGATGGCCAGGCTTTTGATGGAGTCCGATTTGTTCAGAAGGCTGATGCGGTACTCTTTTCTTTCTGTTTCGTATTTGGTTTGCAATTCATTAACCTGCCGGATTACTTTATCGTTCAGCGATTTTTCGTTCATGCTCATCACCCTGGTTCTGTATGCCAGTGCGCTGGCATAATTACCCATCAGTGAATCCAGTGTTGCCCGGTGGTTGTAAATTTCACCGTGCGTGAATTGATCCGCGCCATATTTGGCGGCCGTGCTTTCGGCCTGGTTGAACCATTTTAATGCTTCGGGATAATTCTTCAGGTTGGTATAGGCAAAGCCGATGTTTTGTTCAATCAGCGCAACACCAGACTGGCTTTGATTTTCGCGTGCAATTTTCAGACCCTCTTTAAAGTAGTGGATGGAAGTATCATAATTGCCCTGTCGGAGGTTAATGGCGCCCATATTGTTGGCGCAGAGCTGAATACCTCTTTTAAAATCTACCTGTTTAAACCGGATCAACCCTTTGTTGAGTTCTTCCAAGGCCCTGGGATAGTTGAGTTGTTCGGCATATACATTGGCCAGATTGATGTGTGCAATACCCAGGTTGCGCCAATCCTGCGCTTTTGTATTCGACTGGATGCTCAGCAAAAAATATTCAATAGCCTTGGGATAGTTTTTGGTCTGGTACAACAGCCTGCCGATATTGCTTTGGGTGGCTCCGATCATTTTCGTATCTCCGGTGGTTTCCTGAATTCCCAGCGATTTAATCAGGTACTCGATGGCCAGATCGTTGTCGCCTTTTTCGGTATAGAGGCTTCCGGCATTGTGATAAAGCGTACCCAGTGCGCGGGTGTTGCGCAGCTTCAGCAACAGTTCTTCGCTTTTCTTAAAATAAGTGGCAGATTCTTCAAAGCGGTTTGCCAATAAAAAGCATTGTCCCAGGGCAGTATAAACGGTAGCGATTTCTGCCGGCCTTTGCAGTTGCTGCCAATAAGCCATTTCCTGTTGCAGTAGTGGTAGGGCTTTTTGCGGAACCCTTTTTACAATGTAGTAATTACTGATGGACCTGCTGGCCAGGGCAATACCCGGTTTATAGCGGAGGTTGTTCGATAAAGCTGTAGCCTGTTGAGAGAGCCGGAATGCCTGAGCGGAATCTGTAAAAGAATAATAGAACGCCAGTTGGTTGAGGAGATTGATTTGTGCAGTGTCCTGCAGGGCAGGATTAATTTTTTTTCTGAGACTGTCGATCTCTTGCAAGTACTGGCCCTTGGCCATATTCATTCCTGTAAGCAGGAAAAAGAATAAGCATCCCTGAATTTTTCTCATGCGATTCGTCCGTTGAACTAATTTATGCTTTTTAGCAATTGAACATAAAGAAAAAATGATGCTTCTGAAGAATTTCTGGTATTTGCCTGGGGTGTCTAGTTTCTTACGATAAAGGTTACACCTTCGATGGCCAGTTGTGTTTTAGGAAATATGGCCGTGGCTTCGGTCAGGTAGTCGTGGAGTTCTTCGTATTTACTGCTGAAGTGTCCGAGTAGCAACCGGTGGGCATTTGCTTTTAAAGCAATGGTAGCAGCCTGAACTGTGGTGGAATGAAATCTTGCAGCAGCCCGTTCTTCCAGGTCTTTCAGATAAGTAGCTTCGTGGTAGAGCAGGGTTACATTGCGGGTAATTTCTGCCAGTCGCTCATCGTAAACCGTATCCGCGCAGAATGCATAACTACGAGGCGGCGTATTGGGAATGGTAACCTGGTCGTTGTAAATAACCTGTCCGTCTTTGCGCGTATAATCGTATCCCTGCTTAAGTGCCTGAAAATAAGCCGCAGGAATTTCATGTGCAATCGCTTTTTCCCTGTCTACTTTGCGGGGGAGTTTCTTTTCGCGAACAATAAATCCCCAGCAGGGAATACGGTGCCTGGTGGCGAAACATTCCACGGAAAACTTGGGTGTATCCAGGATCAGTTCCTCCCTGGTAAGCGGGTGAAAAATCAGTTCGTAGGGCAGGGTGGTCAACGCCACTTCCAGTTGCAACCGGATAATGCTTTCCATACCGGTAGGGGCATAGAGGTGCAGTGGCTGTTCTCTTCCGAGTAGTCCCATACTGGTAATGAGCCCGATCAGTCCAAAATAGTGGTCACCATGTAAGTGGGAAATGAAAATATGGTTGAGTTTTCCTCTTTTGATTTTATAACGGGATAACTGCATTTGGGTACCCTCACCGCAGTCGATCAGGAGCAACTGATCATCGATGGTAACTACCTGCGCGGTAGGATGCCTGTCGTAAGCAGGCAAAGCGGAATTATTACCCAAAATGGTTACTGCAAACATGAAAATGCATCCGGATTTAAATACAGAACCGGCCCTTTGTAAAGTTAAGACAAATTAAATTTTTTTATGCTGCATAACTATCTATTTTTATATATATTTAGATTCTTTTTACTGTGTTGTCCGGGAAAGGAAGATTTTGTGTCAAAAAAATGTTGAAAATGAACTCAATTATCAGTTTAAATTGTACCTTTGCGCGAATAAAAAAAAGAAAGAGTCCAATTCTGGAGTCAAAAAAACAATTTTTGAGATGCCTTATTTAACAACAGAAAAGAAAGCCAGCATTTTTGCTGAATTCGGTGGAAAAGCAACCAACACAGGTTCAATTGAAGGTCAAGTAGCGCTTTTAACTGAGCGTATTGCCCACATTTCCAAGCACTTGCAAGCCAATAAGCACGATCATTCTACCCAGCGTGGTCTGATGCAGATGGTAGGTCAGCGTAAGCGTTTACTGACTTATATGCAAAAGCACAACCTGACAGGTTACCGCGCATTGATCGAAAAGTTAGGTCTGAGAAAATAATCCCTCAGTCATGTTATAAAACCATTCCCAACTCACAGACATTGTAGTTGGGAATAGTTGTTTTATCATAGTCCTTTTCAATCTATCCATTCTCACCGTCACAACCCGACAATTTATGTTAACACAACCTATAAGCGTAAGCTTTGACCTGGGCGGCAACCGCCAGGTTACAATAGGTACCGGTAAATTGGCCCGTCAGGCCGATGGAGCCGTTACCGTACAGCAGGGAGACTGCATTATCATGGCTACCGTTGTAGCCAACAAGGATCCGAAGGAAGGGCAGGATTTCTTTCCTTTGAGCGTAGATTACCAGGAAAAATTTGCATCAGCCGGTCGTGTGCCCGGATCCTTCTTCAAAAGAGAAGCCCGCTTGAACGACTATGAAATATTAACCAGTCGTTTGATCGACCGTGCATTGCGTCCTTTGTTTCCGGAAGACTATCTCTGCGATGTGCAGGTACTGGTAAGTCTGGTATCGAGCGATGCCGAAATCATGCCCGATTCATTGGCCTGTCTGGCTGCTTCTGCAGCATTGGCTGTATCCGATATTCCTATCAAGGAAATCATTTCCGAAGTGCGTATTGCCCGCGTGAATGGTGAATTTGTGGTAAATCCCACCCGTTCTCAACTGGCTACTTCTGACCTGGAATTTTTGATTGCAGCTACAGAAAAAAACCTGATGATGGTAGAAGGGGAAGCCAAAGAATGTTCTGAAGCAGATCTGGTAAAAGCACTGGAACTGGCACACGATGCCATCCGCATTCAGATTAAGGCTCAGGCAGATTTGCGCAGCAAAGTGGGTATTATCACCAAGCGCGATTACAAAAAGCCAGAGCAGAATGAAGCCATTCGCGAAAAAGTATATGCTTTTGCTAAAGATCGCGTATACGAGATTTCAAGAAAGGGTTCTGCCAAGCACGAAAGAACAGATGCCTACAGTGCACTGAAAGACGAACTGATTGCGAGCCTGGGTGAGGAAGCAACAGATCTCGAGAAGAAATTAGCCAAGAAATACTACGAAGACCTGAAGTGGGAAGTCGTAAGAAATATGATTCTGGAAGACAGGGTTCGTTTAGACGGACGTAAGCTGGATGAGGTTCGTCCACTGGCGATGGAGGTTTCTCCGCTGCCAACCCCACACGGCTCTGCACTGTTTACAAGAGGTGAAACTCAATCACTTACAACGGTTACTTTTGGTACTAAATTAGACGAACTGCTGGCAGAAACAGCAGCGAAGTCTGAGTACAGCAAGTTCTTCCTGCATTACAATTTCCCTCCGTTTTCAACCGGTGAGGTAAAAATGATGCGTGGTGTGGGCAGAAGGGAAGTAGGTCATGGTAACCTTGCCATGCGCTCTCTGAAGCAAATGATGCCAGGAAGCGAATACGCCTATACAGTTCGTGTGGTAAGTGATATTCTGGAGAGCAACGGTTCTTCTTCTATGGCAACTGTTTGTGCCGGTTCACTGGCGCTCATGGATGCGGGTGTACCTGTTCCGAAGCACGTAAGTGGTGTGGCAATGGGACTGATTACCAGAGAAGATGGTAAATACGCAATTCTGACTGATATCCTTGGTGATGAAGATCACCTGGGAGATATGGACTTTAAAGTTACCGGTACCCGCGATGGTATCTGCGGTGTTCAGATGGACATCAAGGTAGATGGCCTGAGTATGGCGGTAATGATGGAGGCCCTGGAACAGGCGCGCAAAGGCCGTTTACACATCCTGGATGCTATGTACGAATGTATGCCGGCAGCAAGACCAGATGTGAAGCCGCATGCACCGCGCATGATCAAGCTGATCATCGACAAGGAATTCATTGGTGCGGTGATCGGACCAGGTGGTAAAGTAATTCAGGAAATTCAACGTGAAACCGGTGCTACGGTAAATATTGAAGAAGTAGGCAATACCGGTGAGGTAAGCATATTCTCTGCCAATAAAGAAAGCCTGGATAAAGCCGTTACATGGGTACGCGGTATTACTGCAGTACCACAGGTAGGTGATGTGTACGAAGGACCTGTGAAAGGCATTAAAGAATTCGGCGCATTTGTAGAATTCATGCCTGGTAAGCAGGGCTTGCTGCACATCAGCGAAATCAGCTGGAGCAGACTGGAAACCATGGATGGTCTCTTTAAAGAGGGTGATATGGTAAAAGTGAAGCTGGTAGGGGTAGATCCTAAAACCGGTAAGTTCAAGTTGAGCCGTAAAGTGCTGATGCCAAGACCAGACAACAAACAGCCACGCGAAGGGCAGTCCGAAAACGCATAATAATTTATATATAAATACGTTTTTAAAAGGTCCCGATACCCATCGGGGCCTTTTTTTATGATGATTCTTTCCCCCCAACTATGAATAAGAAATACATTCAAATAGAAATTACCGGAATCAACGAATCGGCCAGTGCAATTGCCATTGCAGAACTGAGTCAGGTTGGTTTCGATGGCTTCCTGGAAGAAACCAATTCGCTTAAAGCCTACAGCAAAGAGGGTGTATTTGATCAATCAGAATTAAATATTATAATGAATAAGCTAGGCTTAACCTATTCATTATCAGTTTTAGAAGATCAAAACTGGAATAAGGTATGGGAGTCTAACTTTAGTCCGGTAATAGTGGGGGATTTTGTAGGCATCCGGGCTTCTTTTCATGAACCCATTGCCGGAGTGGCCCATGAGTTGGTGATTACACCCAAGATGAGCTTTGGTACAGGTCACCATGCAACAACTTATACGGTGATGCAACTGATGCGCGAGCTTCAGTTCGAAGGGAAAAGGGTATTTGATTTCGGAACTGGAACGGGTATTCTGGCCATACTGGCAGAAAAGTTGGGGGCGTCCTATGTACTGGCCGTAGACAACGACGAGTGGTGTATTGAAAACTCCCGTGAAAATATTTCAATTAACGATTGTAAGAATATTGAAATTCAGCAAGTTGACTCTATTAATACTGGCTGGAAATTTGATATCGTCATTGCGAATATCAACCGGCATATCATAGAAGCCAATTTGTCTTCTCTGCCCGGCGTACTGCAGGAGGGTGGAATCCTGATCCTGAGTGGTCTGTTGCAGTCCGATGAAAAAGACATACTGGCTGCCTGTAATCTGTTGGGTTTTACCCATCAAAAGACCCTGCAGAAAGATGGCTGGATTGCCATTTATTTAACTAAATGATAAATAGCCAACGTTAATTTAGTATTAAGTTTAGCCTACAGGGGCTATATTTGTGGAACCATATTACACGTAATGAACGAAGTTTTGTTAATCATTTTGGCCTATCTCATCGGCTCAATTCCGACCGCTGTTTGGGTTAGTAAACGTTTCTTCAAGATTGATATCCGCGACTATGGAAGCGGAAATGCAGGCGCCACCAATACTTTCAGGGTATTGGGATCCAAATGGGGTACCGTTGTAATGTCGATTGATGTACTCAAAGGGGTGATCGCAACCTCTCTTTATGTATTGTTGCCCTACTATATGACCGATGAATGGAGCCGGACCAATTTTATGGTTGGGCTGGGTCTTTCGGCAGTTTTGGGACATATTTTTCCGGTTTGGGCTGGATTCAGAGGTGGTAAAGGAGTGGCAACCCTGCTGGGAATGGCCGTTGCCATACAGCCGCTTGTAGCGCTTTGCTGTGTGGGGGTATTTTTGCTGGTACTGTACTTAACACGTTTTGTTTCCCTCAGTTCTATTCTTGCAGGCGTTTCTTTCATGGTTTTTATACTTTTTATCTTCAACGAAAAAGAAACACTTTACCGCATATTTGCTGTAATGGTTGCCCTGATGGTGATCCTCACACACCAGAAAAATATTACCCGGATACTGAAGGGTACAGAAAGTAAAATCCCTTTCTTTAAGAACAGGGATAGGCGAAAGGGCAGAAAGTAACAGCTCAGGTAAATCGTTTTTAGAACTTCTAACCGTTTTTTATGAAAAGAACTCTGCTTGCATACAGTTTAATCTGTACAGCCTGTCTGATAAGTGCCTGTCAGCGCAATGCCATTACCGGCAGGTCGCAATTGTCTATTGTATCCGAATCGGAGGTTCAGTCGCTGGCGGTTGGTCAGTATAAGTCTTTCCTGGATTCCAACAAAGTGGTTGCTGCCGCTAACAAGGATGCAGTAATGGTAAAAAGGGTAGGGAGCAGGATTATTGATGCTATTAAAACCTATTATGCTACACAGGGGCTGTCTAAAGAGCTGGAAGGCTATAGCTGGGAAGTGAACCTGGTCGAAAACAAAGAAATGAATGCATGGTGTATGCCAGGCGGGAAGATCGTGGTGTATACCGGGTTATTGCCGGTAACCAAAAACGAAGCTTCACTGGCCGTGGTGATGGGCCATGAAATTGCGCACGCACTAGCCCGCCATGGCAGTGAACGAATGAGTCAGGCCATGCTCCAGCAGGGACTGGGACTGGGTATTTCTCTGGCATTGTCTAACAAACCGGCTCAAACACAAAATATTTTTAATACCGCATATGGCATCGGTTCCGGCGCGGGCTTGTCTGCTTTCAGCAGGAGCAATGAGCTGGAAGCCGATAAATTTGGGCTTCGTTTTTCTGCACTGGCCGGTTACGACCCCCGGGAAGCCATCGATTTTTGGCAGAGAATGTCCAAAGCATCCGGAGGAGGAGCCGTGCCGAGTTTGTTCAGTACCCACCCGAGTGATGCCACCCGAATCGCTGAATTAGAGAAGGTTATGGACGAAACAATTAAAAATTATTATAAAAAGCCGTAACATTTTTTTAACTTTGTGCTCTTTTTAAGCCTATTAAACTTCCTTTAAGGCATGTACAGTCAAACGCTTCTAGAGAAACTTCAGTTAAAGGATGAAAAGAATCTATTGATTCAAGGATTACCTTCTTCTATTGAAAAACAGTTCGCTAAACTCACTTACACCAAAAATGTAACTCCGCTACTCAAAAGCAAAAAAGTGGATTTTGTATTGGTGTTTGCACTTAGCCAGACGCAATTGAACAATGTATTGTGCGAAGTTTTCCCGGCATTGCACGACGAAACCAAGCTCTGGATTGCCTACCCCAAAGC
Source organism: Sediminibacterium sp. (assembly GCA_016786865.1). Taxonomy (GTDB): domain Bacteria; phylum Bacteroidota; class Bacteroidia; order Chitinophagales; family Chitinophagaceae; genus Sediminibacterium. Next base: position 197,627 of record JAEUVE010000018.1, read on the forward strand.
CACCAGCAAAATTGCCAGCGACCTGAACCGCGATTGCAGCTGGGAATGTTTAACCAAGAAGGAGTACGAATGTGTACGCCAGGTAGCCCTGGACCATGTGTGGAGCGCCATGCGTTTCAAGAAACTGGACCAGATACCCAACAGAACCCGGAATTTTTCCGAAAGCAAAGGGTTACAGCTGAATGGGGTGGACTTTGAAAAAAGACTGGTAAAAGCGCCGGTAGAACTGGAAAGACTGTTTACCACACATGAGGAGGCCAAGGAATTCTTTACCTCGCTTTCTTTCACCAACCAGAAAGAGTATGTTACCTGGATTGAAGGCGCAAAGAAGGAAGAAACCCGTAAGCGCCGCCTGGAAACTGCGCTGGAAAAACTACTGGCCGGTAAAAGAAATCCGACAGAGAAATAAAAGATTCCCCGATTTATCTTATCCCATTTTGCTCTCCAGTTCCATGACCAGTTCAAACTGCTGTTCATACTCCTGATTGAGAGTGGTCAGTTTTTGCTGAACCAGTTTATAATCTGCCTCCAGGGCGGTAAACTGATCCTTATTGGTATAAGTGTCCGGATTTCCAAGACGTTCTTCCAACTGCTGTTTTTCTGCAACAACTTTGTTTACCGTTTCTTCCAGGTTGGCCAGTTTCCGTTGCTGCTTTTGTAATTCTTTCTGGGCCTCTTTGTTGAACGGCTGTGATTTCACAGCTTCTGCCGGTTTTGTAGCGGCCGGAACTGCTTTAACTGCCGGTGCTGCTGCAACGGAAGATTTTGATTCGGTACCCCCGGGCTTGTTTTGCTGTTCTTCCAGGCGTTTTTGCTTCTCCATCCGCTCATTCCATTCTACCCATTCCTGGTAGGTTCCTTTGAATTCTTTGATTTGCTGGTCTACAATTTCCCAGATTTTATTGGCTGTTTTGGAAATGAAGAAACGATCGTGACTCACAAAAATGATGGTACCCTGGTATTTATTAAGGGCATCTGCAAGCAGCTCTACCGAGTGCATGTCCAGGTGGTTTGTAGGTTCATCCAGTAATAGGAAATTGGCTTTACTTACAATGGTTTTGGCCAATGCAACCCTGGCTTTTTCCCCACCACTCAATACCCGGATCTTTTTGTCTACATCATCCCCGCCAAACAGGAAAGCGCCCAATAAACTTCTTAGTTCAGGGTCGGTTTTTTTGCTTCCGCAATGCTGTAATTCTTCGAGTATGGTATGGTTCAGCGTGAGGGCTTCCAGCTGGTGCTGTGCATAAAAGCTGGGTTCTACATTATGCCCCCAGGTACGCTCTCCGGTAAATTGTTCTGTGCCTGCTACAATGCGCAAGAGGGTAGACTTACCCTTTCCGTTGGCACCGATCAGGGCAATTTTATCTCCCCTCTCAATTTCGGCAGAACCATTGGTAAGAATGTGGTTATCGCCAAACTGTTTGCATACATCTTTCAGGGTAACCAATACTTTGCCTGGCACTTTATCTACCTGGAAATTGATCCGCAGATCGGGTCTTTCGAGTTGTACATCTTCAATTTTATCGAGTTTGTCGAGGCGCTTTTGTACACTCTGCGCCTGTGCAGCCTTGCTGGCCTTGGCCTTGAAGCGTTCAATGAAACGTTCCTGCTGGCGGATATAATCCTGCTGGTTCTCAAATGCTTTCTGCTGCATATCGATCCGGATCAGTTTCTCCGTTTCATAGAAATCGTAATCGCCGGTATAGATGTGCAACTGGCGTTGGTAGAGTTCTACGATCTTGTTCACCATCCGGTTCAGGAAGTATTTATCGTGACTCACAATCACCACACTGCCTTTGTAATTAACCAGGTATTTTTCCAGCCATTCGATAGAAGGCAGGTCTAAGTGGTTGGTAGGCTCATCGAGCAGGAGTACATCGGGCTGTTGAAGGATCATTTTAGTCAGTAATACCCGCATTCTCCATCCGCCGGAAAACTCCTTGTAAGGACGGGCCAGGTCGTTGTTGCTGAAACCAAGGCCATGCAACACTTCTTCTGCCTTGTGGTGAATATTGTATCCGTCCAGTACATCCAGTTCGTGTAAACAATCGGTGTATTTGATCAGCAGGTCTTCGTCTTCCGGATGCTGTTCCAGTTCATGTCCGAGGGTTTCTATTTCTTTTTCCAGTGCACGTACCCGTTCAAAAGCACCCAGGGCAACCTCTGTAATGGTATCGTTGGTGTCAAAGCTGAGCAAATCCTGGTGGAGATAACCAATGGTCGTATCGCGTCCTTTCTCTACGGTTCCTTTAGACGGCTGGTATTCTCCCACCAATACTTTCAGAAGGGTAGATTTACCAGTTCCATTGTATCCAACCAGGCCAATCCGGTCACCGGGCTGTATATGCCAGGTGGCATCCTCCACAATAACCCGGGCACCAAATTCAAATGTCACATTCTGTAAGCCAATCAGCATCGCTTCATCAATTTAAGGCGGCAAAGGTAATTCTAAACGGCTTCAAAATAAATTGCTTTACATTTATCATATAAAAACTTTTTTTATGCAAAAAGCCCTGCTTGTATTTGCCGTGCTTTTTTCCTTTTCCTGCAACAACCCCGAGCCAAAGGTTACGGATGTGGCGGCCCCTGTTGTATTCACGGGAACCAGTGGAAATTCCGCGGCATTCAATGCATCATTTAAAAAAGCACTGCAAGCGTATTATGCACTGAAAGATCAGTTTGTAGAAGAGCAGTTAGCTGGTATTGATACGGCTGCATCCCAACTGATGAATTCGGTAAACAATATAATGATCGACTCTCTGAGTGGCGACAGTACCATTCTGATGGTAGCCAGAACCTATACCTCCGGAATTAATGCGGAGCTGATCGGATTAAAAGGAGAGTCGGACCTGGAGGAAAAGCGCAAGGCTTTTCAAATGGTGGGTGAGCAATTCTATGACCTGATCCGCACCGTGCAATACGATCAGGAGGTAATTTATCACCTTTATTGTTCCACCGTTTTTGATAATGAAGGCGCCAGCTGGTTGAGTCCTTCTGTGCAAATCAGTAATCCTTACCTGTCTAAAACCAAGCCGGCCTGTGGTGAAGTAAGGGATTCCATTGATCTGAGAATTAAAAAGAAATAAATGAACCAATGAGCCGGATAGATTGTTTATTGCGTGTATGAAGAAGATATGGGTTGTTTTATGCAGTTTGGTAATCGGTGTGCAGCTTTTGGCACAGGAAAAATTTACGGTTAGCGGGTATGTTAAGGACTCCCTGAGCGGAGAAACCCTGATTGGTGCAAATATTGGTCTTCGTTCAGAAGGGAAATCTATTCTGAGCAATGGATATGGTTTTTACTCCATCACCTTGCCTCGTGGTATTTATGAGTTTACGGTTTCATTTATCGGATACCAATCCAAAACGATCGCGGTAGATTTAAACAGCAACAAAGAACTGAACATGCTTTTGTTGCCCAATGCAGCGTTTATCAATAATGTAACTGTTACGTCGCGCAGGCGAGACAACAATGTGAAGACGGCTCAGATGGGAAAGTTTGATCTGAATATCAGTACATCCAAAGCATTACCTGCTTTTTTAGGAGAAGTAGATGTACTTAAAACATTGCAGTTGCTGCCCGGTGTGCGCAATGCCGGAGAAGGGAATGCCGGTTTTTATGTTCGGGGCGGAGGGCCGGATCAGAACCTGATTTTACTGGATGATGCCGTAGTATACAATACCGGGCATTTGTTCGGATTCTTTTCGGTATTTAATTCGGATGCGATTAAAAACGTAAGCCTGATCAAAGGAGGAATGCCTGCACAATATGGTGGAAGATTGTCTTCTGTAGTGGATGTGGCTATGAAGGAAGGCAATATCAATAAAACACAGGTGGATGCCGGTATTGGCCTGATTGCTTCCCGCTTTTCGGTACAGGGCCCGATCGTTAAGAACAAAATGTCTTACATTATTTCGGCAAGAAGAACTTATGTAGACCTGCTAACCAAACCTTTCATTAAGAAGACCAGTGACTTTTACGGATCTGGCTACTATTTTTATGACCTGAATGCAAAAATCAACTACCAGTTTTCTGAGAAAGATCGTTTGTACCTGAGTGGTTATTTCGGACGCGATAAATTTACTTTCAACAATGCGGCCCGTTCTTTCAATACCATCATCGACTGGGGCAATGCCACTGCATCCCTCAGATGGAACCATGTGTTCAATAAGAAGTTGTTTTCCAATACTACGGTTGTATACAACGATTATCATTTTACCCTGGATGGCAAGCGAAACGATTTTGTCTTGAATTTATCTTCCGGTATCCGCGATCTCACGCTGAAAACAGACATTGATTTTTATCCCACACCGGAGCATAAGCTCAAGTTTGGCGGGCAGTATACTTACCATACATTCCTTCCGAATATTCTAAGCGGCAGGCAGGACAGTGTGATTTTTTCGCCGACCAATGCCAGTAAAAAGTTTGCCAATGAAATGGCGCTCTATCTGCAGGACGACTGGGAGCTGAGTTCCCGACTCAAAGTGAACCTGGGCATACGTTACAGTCTTTTTCAGCAGGTGGGTCGTTATACCAATTATGTTCGCGACGAAAATGGCAATAAAACCGACAGTACTGTTTATGGCAGGGGGCAGCTCATTAAAAGTTATGGTGGTATTGAACCCCGGGCTACCTTCCGATATACCCTGGATGAAACGCAATCTCTCAAGTTGGGTGTTACCAGAAACCTCCAATACATTCACCTCGTTACCAACTCGGGTTCAACCCTGCCAACTGACTTATGGGTGCCCAGTACTTTACGCGTAAAGCCACAGATCAGCTGGCAGTATGCTGCGGGTTATTTCCGGAACTTCAAGGATGGTATGTTCGAAACCTCTATTGAAGCTTATTACAAAACCATGGATAACCAGATTGAATACAAGGAGGGATATACACCTTCTCTCAAAGATCCAGAAGAAGAATTTGTATTTGGAAAGGGATGGAGCTATGGTGCAGAGTTTTTCATTAATAAGGTAAAAGGCAGATTTACCGGATGGATTGGCTATACACTTAGTTGGACCTGGCGTAAGTTCGACCAGCTGAACAATGGAAATAAATTCCCCAGCCGTTACGACCGCAGGCACGATATATCTGTGGTAGGTAATTATGAGTTGAGTGATCGTTGGAGATTGTCGGGTGTGTTTGTGTATGGAACAGGAAGTTCCATCACCGTACCGGAAAGTTTTTATTTTGTGAACGGGGTGTTGTCGCAGCAGTTTGGTAGCATCAATTCCTACAGAATGAAACCCTATCACCGGATGGATCTGGCAGCTACCTACACCCCAAAACCCAAGAAGCCCCGGAAGTACACGACCAACTGGGTATTTAGTTTATACAACACATACAGCAGGATGAATCCTTATTTCCTGTACTTTGATCAGGAAGGATCTGCTGCAGATGGTAGTTTGAAAGTATCTGCCAAGCAGGTTTCGCTCTTCCCGATTATCCCTTCTGTAACCTGGAATGTTAAATTCTAAAAGTAACCGAAAGGTTGTTTTACGGACGTTTGGGTGAATATTGAATAACCACTTTGGCATTCCGCTCTTCATTAGAGGCCAGGAATATCTCATAGCGTTTTCTGCCTGCAGTAATTACCATCAATGCAGTATTGGGAGGAATTTCCCCGAGGTTTTCCGCTACTACAACCAACTCGTGGTTGTGATCAGTTTCGTTGTTCCGGATACGGAAGCTGATAGGGGAGAAAGACAACCGGGCATTTTTAACAACCTGAACATTGTTGTGGTAAACCGAAATGGTATCGTTATCGATGGTACCATTGTCGAATAGGTCTATTTGGACCAGTTCTTCGTCTGTATGGATGGTTTTCACCAGTTTGTTTTCCCGTTCCAGTAAAACCTTGGGAATGGGGCCGTTGTTTTTTTCTTTATACTCCTCCTTTGGTTTAACTGCGCTGGAAATGGTCTGTTCCTGTACGTATGGCTGCGCAGGAACCTTTGGTGTAGCAGGAGGAGGAACCGACAATTTTCCCGCTTCTTTTGGAGCGGCGGCACCGGTAAGTTTGTTGGTCTTTGGAATATTTTTTGCAACTGGCTGGCTGCTGGTATTTGTTTTGGGTTGTGTGCTCCTTGGCGGATTGGTATTGCCAGCCGTGCTGGGCTGCCGGTTAGCAGGTGGTTTTTGCGCAGTTGTAAATGAGCCGGATACCGTATTCTTTTTTGCCGTATCCTTCATGCCAGCCTCTTTTTTTGCTGGCTTTTTGGTTCCAGCTACAGAAGAATCGTTGTGCCTGGTCAGAAAATCCTCTTTCTCAAAATCGGAAACGGGTACTTTTTCGAGGTACACTTTACCGCTACCACAGTCTCCCTTGTCTTTTACATTGGTAGAAATAAACGTACCCTGTAGTACTTCCAATTTGCCCACTTTGCTGTAATCGAGGTAACAGGTCATGAGGCAGGGCTCGCTTTTGTCGCCTACTTTCAGGTCTACCAATTTGGTTTCTTTCAGCAGCAGGGTTTTTGAAGTAACATTGTAAATGCCCTGCAGGGTAGCTTTTCCGTAAAAAATGGTGCTTTTATAAGAATAAGTAACGCCCCGGACGCCATTGTTGGGGAGTTGTTCAATCTGAATCTCGTATTTGTACATCTCTTCCCGGAGCCCTTCACGGTACATACCGTTGGAAGAGCTGAAATAGCCACGCCAGATACCGGTAATTTTTTGTGCAGGTCCCTGAATAATGAAAAATAGTAAAGAAGTGAGCGTAAAAATCAACTTCATTCTGCAAAACTAACACCTGAACGCTTATTTCACCGATAAAAAAGCGTTAAAGGTTTTACGGTATTTGCTACCTTTGCAGACTTAAATTAAACAGTTATACCATTAGTATGATTAACATCAGTTTTCCGGATGGCGCAGTAAGACAGTATGAGCCCGGTATTTCTGCATTGGACATTGCTAAATCGATCAGCGAAGGTCTTGCAAGAAAGGTACTGGTTGCAAGTGTGAACAACAAGGTTGTGGATGTAACAACGACCATCACGGACGATGCAACGATTAAATTTCATACATGGGATGATGCCGAAGGAAAAAACACTTTCTGGCATTCAACAGCCCACCTGATGGCGGAAGCCATTGAATCCATTTTTCCCGGAGTAAAGTTCTGGGTAGGCCCTGCTTTGGATAAAGGATTTTATTATGATATGGACCTGGGCGACCGGAAAATATCAGAAGATGATCTCCTGGCCATTGAGAAAAAGATGAACGAACTGGCCAAAAAGAACAATCTCTATATCAGAATTGAAAAGCCGAAAGACGAAGCAATTGCTTATTTTACCGATAAAGGAGACGAGTACAAGCTGGATTTGCTGAACAATCTGAAAGATGGAGAAATTACTTTTTACCAGCAGGGTGAGTTTACCGATCTCTGTCGCGGACCACATATACCACATACCGGTTTAATCAAGGCCATCAAACTGACCAGTATTGCAGGCGCATACTGGAAAGGTGATGAAAAGAATAAAATGCTGACCCGTTTATACGGTGTGAGTTTCCCGAATCAGAAAGAGCTGGACGAATACATGCACATGCTGGAGGAAGCCAGAAAACGCGATCACCGCAAACTGGGTAAGGAACTCAGCATATTTACCATGGACGATGATGTAGGTCAGGGCTTGCCGCTGTGGTTGCCCAATGGAACCATCATTATTGAAGAACTGGAAAAACTGGCCAAGGAAACTGAGGAAGCAGCCGGCTATAAGCGCGTTGTAACTCCGCATATTGCCAAGGAAAGCATGTACCTGACCAGCGGTCACCTTCCATATTATGCAGACAGCATGTTTCCTCCAATGGAGCTGGATGGTACCAAGTATTACCTGAAAGCCATGAACTGTCCGCACCACCACAAGATTTTTGGTGCAGAACCCAAGAGTTATAAAGACCTTCCATACCGCATTGCGGAATACGGTACCTGTTACCGTTATGAGCAGAGTGGGGAATTGTTTGGGCTGATGCGGGTACGCTGCCTGCACATGAACGATGCGCATATCTATTGTAACAAGGAGCAGTTTGCGCTGGAGTTCAAGGCAGTAAACGAAATGTACATCAAGTATTTCAAGATCTTCGGGATCGACAAATATGTGATGCGGCTTAGCCTGCACGATCCTGCCAAGTTGGGTCAGAAATACGTAAATGAACCCGCACTTTGGAAAGACACCGAAGACATGGTTCGCCAGGTGCTGATCGAAAGCAATATTCCTTTCGTAGAAGTACAGGACGAAGCGGCGTTCTACGGACCAAAGATTGATGTACAGATATGGAGCGCGATTGGCCGCGAGTTTACTCTGGCTACCAACCAGGTAGATTTTAACTCCGGACGTAAGTTCAAGCTGGAGTATACCACCCATACCAACGATACAGATATACCGTTGATCATACACCGTGCACCACTGGGTACCCATGAGCGTTTCATCGGATTCCTGCTGGAACACTACGCAGGCAAGTTCCCGGTATGGATCGCGCCGTTGCAGGTAAAGATCCTGCCAATCAGCGATAAGTTTATGGATTATGCCAATGATGTGTATGCGCAGCTCAGAAAAGCCGGGGTGCGGGTTGAAATAGACGACCGAAGCGAAAAAATAGGTAAGAAAATCCGGGATACAGAATTGTTGAAAGTGCCTTATATGCTGGTTTTGGGTGAAAAGGAGATGAACGAAGGCCGGCTGGCTGTAAGACGCCAGGGAAAGGGGGATACCGGAACCGTTACCATTGCTGAATTTATTACCCAGATCAGGGAGGAGATCCTTGAACGTAAATCGGCTGAATAGTTCATTTAATCCTATCTTTACCAAAATTTAAAAACCAAACAAGTTTTAATGGCATTACCACCAAGAGGCGGAGGACGATTTAATCCAAGGTTTAACAGGCAGCCCGAGCCTGAACACAGAATCAACGAAAGAATCCGGGTACCACAGATTCGTTTAGTAGGAGACAACGTTACCGTTGGTATTTATTCTACACAGGAAGCGCTCAAAATAGCACAGGAGCAGGAATTGGATCTGGTGGAAATTTCTCCTACCGCAGATCCTCCTGTATGTAAAGTTATCGATTACAAAAAGTTCCTATACGAGAAGAAGAAGAAAGAGAAGGAAATGAAGGCCAACTCCAAGCAGAGCGAGATCAAAGAGATCCGCTTTACGCCGAGTACAGACGACCACGACTTCAATTTCAAGGCAAAACATGCAGAAAACTTCCTGAAAGAGGGCAATAAGGTAAAAGCTTATGTGCAGTTCAAAGGAAGGGCTATTATGTTCCAGGACAGGGGGCAGCTGCTTCTCCTGAAATTTGCTGAAAGGCTGGCCGAAGTAGGTACACTGGAAAGCATGCCGAAGCTGGAAGGAAAGCGGATGTTTGCTATTTTTACCCCAAAAACAGGAAAGAAAAAGGCTTAATTCCCGGCCTCAACAAATAAAAAGTCCATCGTTCCGAATCCCGGCTCGATGGACTTTTACATTAATTTGGTGTTTTTGCGCCAAAAACCTACATTTGCACTCCAAAATTTTCCCGTAAGGCCAAAACAAGTTCTCACCCTGTGGTGAGGCGCCAGCAGGGTATAATCTTTACAAGATTATTTAAATGCCAAAAGTTAAAACAAACTCCAGCGCTAAAAAGCGTTTTAAAGTGACCGGTACCGGAGAAATCAGTTTCCAGAAAGCATTCAAACGTCACATCCTTACCAAAAAATCTAAGAAGCGCAAACGTGCGCTGAGAATGAAAGGTATTGTTGGTTCTACTAACAAGGATTTCGTTTTACGCTTATTACGCCTGAAAGGATAATCAGCCGCTTTACAAACAGATTTATTAAACACCGTTAGCGCCGCTAACTTCAAAACATTTTAGTATGCCACGTTCAAAAAATGCAGTTGCATCCAGAGCAAGGAGAAAGAAAATCCTTAACCAAGCAAAAGGGTTCTATGGTAAGCGTAAAAACGTTTATACCGTTGCCAAAAATATCGTTGAAAAAGGTCTTACTTACAGCTATGTAGGCCGCAAGCTGAAGAAGCGCGAATACCGCCAGTTGTGGATTGCGCGTATCAACGCTGCAGTAAGAGAAGAAGGAATGACCTACAGTCAGTTTATCAATAAGCTGAGTGTAAAAGGTATTGATCTGAACCGTAAGGTTTTGGCTGACCTGGCTATGAATGAGCCTGCCAGCTTCAAAGCCCTGGTTGATTCCGTAAAATAGTTTCAGCAAAAATCCTATTCAAAAGCCGGATGCGTACGCGCCCGGCTTTTTTTATTTTCAAATCAAATACAAGGGTTATTTTTACACTCTAAAAGGACATCTCCGGAATGAATAATACCTATACCTCACTGGTTAACCAGACATTTCACTTTCCACAGGAAGGTTTTGAAGTAAGCGATGAAGGTTATCTTGAATTTAACGGTGTTGACATCAAAAAGCTGATAGACAAACATGGTACGCCCCTGAAGCTGACCTACCTCCCTAAAATCGGGATGCAGATCAATAAGGCTAAAAACATGTTTGCAGCCGCTTTTAAAAAGCACAAGTATGAGGGGCAGTATTTTTATTGTTATTGTACCAAGAGCTCGCATTTCTCTTTTATTGTAGAGGAGGCGCTCAAGAACAATATTCATCTGGAAACATCCTATGCGTACGATATTGAGATCATCAACAGGTTGTATCAGCGCAGAAAAATTAATAAGGAAACCTTTATTATCTGCAATGGATACAAGCAGAAGAATTATACTTCGCGTATTGCCAAGCTGATCAATTCCGGGTTTAAAAATGTAGTGCCGATTCTGGATAATAAAGAAGAGCTGCAAGCCTATAAGAGAAGTGTGAAAGCGCCGTTTTCGCTGGGTATCCGGGTTGCGGCAGAAGAAGAGCCCAATTTCCCGTTCTATACATCCCGTTTGGGAATCCGTGCAAAAGACATCCTGGAATTTTATGTAGATGAGATTGAGGGAAATGAAGATAAGTTTCAGTTAAAAATGCTTCATATTTTTCTGAACAAGGGTATCAAGGATGATATTTATTACTGGAGTGAGCTGAATAAAATCATCAACCTTTACTGTCAGCTTAAAAAGATTTGCCCCGAACTGGATTCGATCAATATCGGCGGCGGCTTCCCGATTAAACATTCTCTTGGATTTGAATATGATTACCAGTTCATGATCAATGAGATTGTGGGGAATATCAAAAAATCCTGTAAGAAGGCCAAAGTGCCGATGCCCAATATCTATACAGAGTTTGGCAGTTTCACTGTTGGTGAGAGCATGGCCCATATTTACAGCGTACTCGGACAAAAGATCCAGAACGACCGGGAGTGCTGGTACATGATCGATTCATCTTTTATTACCACTTTGCCCGATACCTGGGGGATTGGGGAGAAATTCCTGATGCTGCCGATTAATAAGTGGGACAACGAATACCATCGGGTAGTATTGGGTGGCATTACCTGCGACAGCCACGACTACTACGACTCCGAAGAACACATCAACGAAGTGTTCCTTCCCAAATTAACCACAACCGATAAGAAGGAAGCCGAATCCAATAAAGAGCCATTGTATGTAGGATTCTTCCATACAGGTGCCTATCAGGATCAGATCAGCGGTTATGGAGGTATCAAGCACTGTCTGATACCATCACCCAAACATGTGATTGTGGAATACGATAAGAATGGTAAATTGATCGACTGGGTTTATGCAAGAGAGCAAAGTGCTCAAAGCATGCTAAAGATCCTGGGATATTTACGTTAACCATTCTAATCCTTTTTATGAAAAAGATTGTACTTCTGGCTGCTGTTATATGTTGCAGCCTTTCTCTGTCTGCACAAACCGCAACAGATTCCGTTAAAGCCACTATTAACCGGATGTTCGAGGCTATGAAAGAAGCCGATAGTGCCAAACTCAGGAGTTGCTTTGCCGATAGTGCTATTATGCAAACCATTTCCCGAAACAAAGAGGGGAAGGAATTGGTAAGAACAGATGGGATAGAGGGATTTGTAAAAATGGTGGGTAGTGTTCCCAAGGGAATGGCGGATGAGCGAATTGTATTTGGTGTGGTGAAAACGGACGGAGCGCTGGGTATGGCCTGGACGCCCTATCGTTTTTACCGGAATGGTGTGTTCAGCCATTGTGGGGTAAATTCTTTTCAGTTGGTTCGGGTTAATCAAAAATGGGTGATACAATACATTATCGATACCCGCCGCAAAGATCAATGCCCTGAATAAGCTGCATCTTCTTTTTTTGTTTCTTCCAATTCCCGGATATATTCTTTCAATTGCGCCACGAAATTTCCGTACAATTTTTTCAGGTACCATTTGGTTAGGTAATAGAGTCCTGCAAATGAGCCCACCACGTACAAAAGGATGACCAACAGTTTATACGATTGCTGTGGGCGTATTTTCTGGAAGATAGCATCTATTTCTACAATGGTTTCTTTTTCGTGCACTTGCAAAGAGGCCGAAAAAATAATGCATACGGGTAGCAAAACGATACAGAACTGAAAATATCGGCGGATGAATTCATCCATCAGAACAACGATGTTCTGCAGGTTTTCCCGGATGGGTAAATTGCTGCTTCCTGCCAGATTAATTTTCTTCAGCAAAAAGAACAATACTCCGGTAATCAACAGCATGATAACCGAAAAACTACTGGAATAAATACGTAAAGACTGGTACTTACTTGCAACGGCAACATAGATCAGTAAGGCGGTAAATGCAACGCTGAAAATGATCTCGAACCAGAGGCTTCTCTTGATCTTGCTCAAAACAGAATGCGCTTTTTTCTTCAATAATGCAGCAATATCCGCTTCTGTGCGTTGATGGTGATCTGTTTCCAGTTGCTGCTTCAGTTTTATTTTTAGTTCGTCCAGTTCCATACGGGTATATTAAACGGTTGCTAAATGTTTTTGAGTTTGTTCTCTGAGTTTACCTTTAATCCTGTTCATTTTAACCGCGATATTATTGGGGGTAATACCCACTACATCGCTTATTTCATTGTAGCTGTAATCTTCCAGATACAGCATCACAATGGCTTTGTCGATTTTAGATAAATCTGCAATGGCCGCATACATGGCCTTGGTTTGCATTTCTATTGGATCCTGTGGCCCGGTAGATTGCTCCGGCACTTCATCTGTGGTAAAAACAATATTCTTCTTCTCTTTTCTGTAAAAAGTAATTGCAGTGTTCAGCGCTACCCTGTAGAGCCAGGTAGAAAATTTTGCATCTCCCCGAAAGTTCCCGAAGGCCTTCCATGCCTGTAGGGTAATCTCCTGAAAAAGATCTTCCCTGTCTGCATGAGATTGCATGTACAGATTGCATACTTTATAGATGATCTTCTGATGTTGGTTCAGTAATGAAACGAATTCTTTCTCAGTGGGCATGCGATCTAATTAATCATTCAGTGGTTTAAGTGAATAGCCCATTTTCCGGAGCAATGTAATTAAGCCGGAACTGCCTCCGAGGTGTCCGGCGCCTACCACAAAAAAGGTTGCTTTGTTGCGGATGGCCTGATCCATTATAGGGATCCATCGCTGGTTCCTTTTTTCAATCAGTTCTTTTTCAAAATGATCATCGTTGTTGTTTTGTTGCATGAATTGGTAAAGGCTGTCGCTGTTGTTCAGTTTGTATACCTGCAGCAGTTGATTCATCACCAGCTTTACACTGTCGTAATTCTGTAAAGAAGTTGTGAGTGTTTTGAGTTGGCTTTCTATTGGCTGCGCATCAATTGCGGCAATCTGATCTGCCAGTGTTTCCAGGCCTGCAACAGGAATATTTTGTTCGCGGGCCATTTGAAACAGCAGGGTTTCAGGCTGAATTTTGTCTGCACAGGGAATAGCGTAAAGTGCCAGCAGGTTCAGGCTCATGAAAGGTTTGAACTGATTAAACAGCTGCAAGTCCATTCCGGTGATTTGTTTAAAAGCAGTACGGGCTTTTTCATAATCGGGTGATCCCATTAGTTCACTGAGAGAGGTTCCCTTTAATGTTAATCCTTGCATCAGTGCAGCCTGCATACCAGACTGGGTAAGGTCGAGTTCGGCATAGAATTGCTCGGATTGGCGGATTTTCGCAGCCAGTTTGGTGCTGTGGTTGAAATCGGCCTTGCACATCAGGTGAAAACTACCAAAAAGATAGGAGGGCTGCTTCCCGTTTTTTCCGCTGATTTCCCAGAGCAGCGAAGACTGGGCTTCGGATCTGATAAAAAGCAGGAGCAACAATATGGTCAACAATTTTTTATCCATGTTACAAAACGGTATTAGCCGGGTTCTGATCAATATGTAGTCAAAGATGGTGATATATTACAGAACCGGTATAAAAAAGCCCCCGGTAGAAACCGGGGGCGTAACCAAAACCATCTATTTATAAAACCATCTTTGTTTATTGAATTGCAATTTCTTTGGGAGATAATTTCACTTCTGCTTTTTTGGGAAGCAGGAGTTTAAGTACACCGTTGTCGTAACGAGCTTCAATCGCCTCTGCATTAATGGTGTCATCAATGGTAAAACTTCTTTTGAAGCTTCGGTAGCTGAATTCTCTCCGGATTGTTTTGTAATCTTTTTGTTCCGCTTCTTCTTTCTTCTCGTAACTAATGGTCAACAGGCCATTAGTTACATTGATTTTAAAATCTGCTTTGTCTCTTCCGGGTGCATTCAGTTCCAGGTGAAAAGCGTCGGCTGTTTCGTGGATGTTTACACTTGCGGATGGGTATCCGGTTTGTGCATCACGACCCCAGGCTGCAGGAAAATTGTTGAACAGTTCATCTAATACGCTGGTGCTGTTGTTTTTCAGGAGTGTCATATTGTATCGTTTTTTAAGTTGTTTAATCTTATAAGCTATCCGTTCAAACCACGTACCAGGGCAGAATTTTACTTTTTTCGCCCCGATTTCCCGAAATCCTGTCGCCCTGAAACAATAATAAGTGCCATTGTGTCGCTTATTATTTGCGTTTGCGCCATTATGGCGTATTTGTAACTCACTCTTTTCCATTTCAGGCAAATTTGTATCTTCGCAAAGAAAATTAGTGAAGTATGTATCCAGCGGAAATTGTACTGCCAATGAAGGCAGAATTAACAGACGAAGGTTTTAGCGAATTGTTATCAGCAGCAGATGTTGAAAATACCCTAAAGCAAGAGGGAACCACATTGGTTGTAATCAACTCTGTTTGTGGTTGTGCAGCAGGTACCTGTAGACCAGGAGTGGTAATGGCTGTTCAAAATGCAGTAAAGCGCCCTGATCGTTTAACTACCAGCTTTGCAGGTTTTGATCTGGAAGCGGTGAATAAAGTAAGAGAACATATGCTGCCTTATCCTCCATCATCTCCGGCTATTGCCCTGTTCAAAGACGGTGCATTGGTGAGCATGGTAGAGCGTCATCAAATTGAAGGAAGACCTGCACAGGTTATTGCCCAGCACCTGATCAGTGTTTTTAACGAGCATTGTAATTAATATTCATTAAGTTTGTTTTTAGATGGGTTAGTAAGTACGGGCCTCACTTTTGTGAGGCCTTGCTTTTTTTGGTATTTTCGGCTATCATTGCAAATCACTCATAAACGCGGGCAGCTTCATGTATCCTAATTTATACTACGCTTTCAAAGATATTTTTGGTGTTGAGCTTGAAGGATTAAAGCTGATCAACACATTTGGTTTTTTTGTAGCCATTGCATTCATCGCAGCTGCCTGGATACTCACACTGGAACTAAAACGAAAGCAACAGCAGGGATTGTTTACGTATACCGAAGAAAAGATCATGATCGGTGGCCCAGCCGGAATAACTGAATTGGTGGTAAATGGATTGCTTGGTTTTATTTTTGGATATAAACTGATAGGAGCATTTACCATTCCCGATGCGCTCTCCGATCCACAAAGCTTTATTCTTTCCTCAAGAGGAAATTTCCTTACAGGAATGATTGTGGCATTAATCTTTGGTGGCATCAAATGGTGGGAGAAAAAAAAGCAGCAACTGGATAAGCCGGAAGAAAGAATCGTACGCATCTGGCCGCAGGACAGGGTGGGAGATATTGTTATTTATGCTGCAGTATTTGGCTTTCTGGGAGCCAAGATTTTTCATAACCTGGAAAACTGGAACGAGTTTACCAAAGATCCGATTGGGTCTTTGATCGCTTTCAGTGGCCTTACTTTTTATGGAGGGTTAATTTGTGCTGGTATTGCAATTATCTGGTACGCCAAAAAACACAAGATTGTACCTATTCACCTGGTAGATGCCATGGCGCCTACCATGATGCTGGGCTATGCGCTCGGCAGGGTTGGATGTCAGGTTAGCGGCGACGGAGACTGGGGTATTGTGAATACGAATCCCAAGCCATTCAGCTGGCTCCCCGATTTTTTATGGGGATATACTTATCCGCACAATGTGATCAATGAAGGGGTTGCCATACCGGGCTGTACCGGACCATATTGCAGCCAGCTGCCCTTGCCTGTATATCCTACGGCCCTCTATGAAGTACTCATGTGTCTGGTTTTATTTGCCATTCTCTGGCTGCTCCGTAAAAAAGTGAAAGTTCCGGGCCAGTTATTCGGAATTTACCTGGTAATGAATGGAGCAGAGCGGTTTCTGATCGAAAAGATTCGTGTAAATACCAAGTACGATATCATTTTTAACCCTACACAGGCAGAGCTGATCTCTCTTTTTCTGCTTATCAGCGGTATTGCTTTCATTTATTATACCGGCAGGTCGTACAAGCAAAAATCTGCCTAATAAGTCCCTTTATGCCACTTATACCTAAATAGTACCGCCCATGTTATAACACTGTACTATGTAAAGCACAGTAGTTAGTTTTGTTTTGTAATTGTTTAAGACAAGAACTAACTAATAAATATGTGCGATATGAACAAACTAGCCAAAACCCTCTTTCTGTTGAGCTTTACAGCCTTGGGTGCTGTAGCCAACGCTCAACAAAGTACCGACCAGCTGGTAGGTAAGGTAGTTGCAACAGACCAGAAACCCATTGAATCGGTTTTGGTAAGTCTGTTGAATGCCAAAGATTCTTCTGTAGCCAAAACGGCCGTGACAGATAAAAACGGTCTTTATTCCTTTTCAAAAGTGAGCAACGGTAACTATTTACTGTATGCCAACCTGATTGGTTACAAGAAATTGTACAGCCAGGTTATATCCTTGAACGGATCAGCAGAAAAAATGTTACCGGAGCTGAAACTAGAAGCCGGCGGAAAAGCCTTAACCGATGTAACAGTTAGTTCAAAAAAGCCCCTGGTACAGCAACTGACCGATCGCCTGGTGGTAAATGTGGAAGCATCACCAACCAATTCGGGTTCTACCGCATTGGAAGTGCTGGAAAAATCTCCCGGTGTTGCTGTGGACAAGGATGGCAATATCAGCCTGAAAGGAAAAGAGGGCGTGGTGGTATTCATAGACGGAAGACCGAGTTATTTGTCTGGTCAGGACCTGGCCAATCTGCTTAAAAATATGCAGAGCAGCCAGTTGGATCAGATCGAAATCATGACCAATCCTCCTGCTAAATACGATGCAGCCGGAAAAGCAGGTGTGATCAATATCAAAACCAAAAAGAGCAAAATTTTTGGTTTCAATGGATCTGTATCACTGGGTTATGGTCAGGGTAAATATTCCCGGAACAACCAGAATGTTAACCTGAACTACCGGAAAGATAAAATCAACCTGTTTGGAAATTTCAGTCACAGCCAGCGGGAGCGTTACCAGAATTTGGAAGTTACCCGTCGGTTTGTAGACAATTCCAAGCAACTGGTTTCCTATTTTGATCAGCAAAACGTAATGAAGAACAATTTCAATAGCTGGAGCGGTAAAATCGGACTCGATTATTTTGCAACCCAAAAGACCACTTTAGGTATTGTGTTCAATAGCTTCAGCAACCCGGGTTCTTTTTCCAGTGATGGTGATATTTTCATCTATGCCCCAAACCATGTACTGAACAGCCAAACAAAGGCAAGGGCAATGAATACGGGTAAATGGAGTAATTTCAGTACCAATTTCAACATTCGCCACCTGCTCGATACAGCAGGAAGGGAGTTGAGTTTTGATGCAGACTACCTGAATTACACCAATGCCCAGGATCAGTATTTATACAATAGATTTTTTAACGGCTCTGGGGTACCGACAATCAAACCAGATACGCTGGTAGCCAGCATGCCACAAGGAATCCATATTTACAGTGCCAAGCTCGACTATATTCATCCGCTGAAAAAAGGAGCGCGGTTCGAAGCGGGTCTTAAAAGCAGTTATGTTACCAACGATGCCAATGCAATTTACGACAGCGTAATTTATGGGGCTTATGTGAGAGATTATAACCGAACCAATCACTTTATTTATAAGGAAAACATCAATGCTGCGTATGTAAACCTGAACAAGCCTTTTGGTGAGAAATTCAGTATGCAGTTGGGTCTGAGAATGGAACATACCAATTCCAAAGGCGACCAGGTTACCACCAATGTACAGTTCAACAGAAACTATGTACAACTGTTTCCTACTGCGTATTTTCAGTACAAGGCCAATAAAAACAACAGTTTTGTGCTGAACTACGGTAAACGCATCAGAAGGCCGGATTACAGCAACCTGAACCCCTTTGTAGAATACCTCGATAAATACACGTATGAGCAGGGTAATCCGTATCTGAAGCCTGAGTTCAGTCACAATATAGAACTGAGCCATACATTCAAAGGATTCCTGACAACTACCTTGAATTATACAAAGAGCGTAGACCTGATTCAGCAGGTGATCGTGCAAAATGAAGTAACCAACGAAGTGGGACTGAAAAACGACAATATTGCTTCTCAGCGTCAGTACGGAATTGCCATCAATGCGAGCAATGAGTATACCAAGTGGTGGAGCGGCAATATCTACATGAATCTGTACGCCAATAAATTCAGCGGCGTAGTGAACAATGAGCCGGTAACTTTCAATACCACCACGGCCATGTTCAATGTGAGTCAGCAGTTTAAATTTGGCAAGGGATGGAGTGGTGAACTGAGCGGATTCTACAGAACCGAAGGGCTGGAAAGCATGTTCATTATAAAGCCTTTTGGTATGGTGAATGCGGGTATCAGCAAGCAGATCCTGAAAAACAAGGGCTCCATTCGCTTCAATGTGAGGGACGTATTCTGGACCCAGAAAATCAAAGGTTCTGTTCAGTATGGTAAAGTGGATGCCAACTTCAGACAATATGGTGATGACCGGATTTTTAACCTGACTTTCTCTTACCGTTTCAGCAAAGGAAAGGCCGTAGCCAGTCAGCGCAAGCGCGGTGGTGCGGATGATGAGCAAAGCAGGGTAGGCGCCGGTAATGGCAAATAATCAGTCTCTTTTTCTCATGTGTTAATATGGTAACAGCCCCGATTTCTATCGGGGCTTTTTTATTTCGGGGTAGGCGCAGTCTGCCCTGCATTAAGTAACTTCGACAAAAGTTTTGTTATGCCATCATTTGATATTGCCAGTGCTGTTGATCTCCAGGTATTAGACAATGCCATCAACACGGTAAAGAAAGAAATCTCCACCCGGTACGATTTCAAGGGTACTGCTGTTAAAGTAGAACTCAACAAAAAGGACTTTGTTGTATCGCTGGAAGTAGACAGCGAAATGCAGATGAAGCAACTGATTGATGTGCTGATCAGCCGTTCTATGAAACAGGGGATAGACGGAAATGCTTTCGATTTTAGTAAGGATGCCTATCCCAGCGGGAAAGTCATCAAAAAAGAAGTTCCGGTACAAAATGGCCTGAAGCAGGAAGACGCCAAGAAAATTGTTAAAATGATCAAGGACGGTGGGTACAAGGTGCAGGCGGCCATTATGGACGATATTATTCGGGTAACAGGTAAGAAAATCGATGATTTACAGGAAGTTATCGCCAAATGCAGGGCCGGAAACTTTGGTATTCCGCTGCAATTTGTGAATATGAAGAGCTAAAAGCCGGAAAATGTATTTTCCTTTTGTAAAAACAGGTATTTTACCTAATTTTGCATTCCAAATTTAATAATCGTACGGCCAAATCCGTACCACCTAAACAAAATTGTATGAAGCAAGGTATCCATCCTGAAAATTACCGTTTCGTTGTTTTCAAAGACATGAGTAACGGTACAGCTTTCCTGAGCAAGTCTACTGCACAAACCAAGGAAACCATTCTTTGGGAAGATGGTAAGGAATATCCCGTTGTAAAATTGGAGATTTCCAACACATCTCACCCTTTCTACACTGGTAAAAACGTATTGGTTGATACTGCGGGTAGAATTGACAAGTTCAAGAAGCGTTACGCGAAAAAAGACTAATTCACTTTTTTTACAATACGGAAATCCTGCTTTAACCGGCGGGATTTTTTGTTTTTACATTGATTACCTTTGCACCCAATTATTTGAATATGGTACTAGATATAATTGCTTTTGGTGTTCACCCCGATGATGTGGAACTGGGCTGTTCAGGTACTTTGATGGCTGCCATCGCCGAAGGAAAGAAAGTGGGGGTTGTAGACCTTACCCGCGGAGAACTGGGAACCAGGGGTACCGCTGAAACGAGGCTGGTTGAAGCAACCAATGCCGCTGCCATTATGGGCCTTCATCACCGTGAGAACCTGGGTATGGCCGATGGCTTTTTGCAGAATGATGAAGCGCACCAGCGCAAAATCATCGAAGTAATCCGTAGATTCAGGCCATCCATCGTATTGGCCAATGCACCGGAAGACCGGCATCCGGATCATGGTCGCAGTGCCAAATTGGTATCGGATGCAGCTTTTTTAGCGGGGTTAAGAAAAATTGAAACCAAAGGATTCGACGGACAGCTTCAGGAAGCCTGGAGACCGGCTTATGTGTTCCATTATATCCAGGATCGTTTTCTGAAACCGGATTTTGTGATGGATATTTCTGCTTTCATCGATCGCAAAATGGAAGCCATTCTAGCCTACAATACCCAGTTCTATAATCCGGAACTGAAGGAACCTGCTACGTATATTTCTTCACCGCAATTCCTGGAAGTACTGAAGGGCAGAGATGGTATGCTCGGTAAAAACATCGGGGTAGCCTATGCAGAAGGATTTATTACGGAAAAAACTATTGGGATCACTAGTTTTGATGGCCTGGTAAAAAAGACCACTTAAATTATTCAATATGTCTAAAGTGAAAATAGGCCTGGTACAAATGAGCTGTACCGCCGGCAAAGAAGAAAATATGGCCAAAGCGATCAAGGGGATTCGCGAAGCCGCTGCCAAAGGTGCACAGATCATTTGCTTACAGGAGCTGTTTACCTCTCTTTATTTCTGCGATGTAGAAGATTATGAAAACTTCAAACTGGCAGAAGCCATACCCGGAGCATCTACAGAAACCCTAGGTCAGGTTGCTGCAGAATTGAATGTAGTAATCATAGCTTCCTTGTTCGAGAAAAGAACTCAGGGGCTTTACCACAATACCACTGCAGTGCTGGATGCCGATGGAAGTTACCTGGGCAAGTACCGAAAAATGCATATCCCCGATGATCCTGCTTATTACGAGAAATTCTATTTTACTCCGGGCGATCTCGGATACAAAATATTCAAAACCAAATTTGCCACACTGGGTGTACTCATTTGCTGGGACCAGTGGTATCCCGAAGCTTCCCGTATTACGGCGCTGATGGGAGCAGAGATTTTGTTTTACCCAACTGCAATCGGTTGGGCTACTTCACAGGATGAAGCAACCAATACGGAGCAATACAATGCATGGCAAACCATTCAACGCAGTCATGCGGTGGCCAATGGCGTTCACGTAGTAAGCGTGAACAGGGTAGGCCTGGAACAGGATGGACTGATGAAGTTCTGGGGTGGTTCCTTTGTGGCCAATCCTTTTGGATCACTGTTGTACAAAGGCTCTCATGAAGCGGAAGAAGTAGCCGTGGTGGAAGTAGACCTGGCTAAAACGGACCAGTACCGTACTCACTGGCCTTTCCTGAGAGACAGAAGAATTGATTCTTATCAGCCCATTACCAAAAGATTCATTGACGAAGACTAGTTAGTTCCATGACCAACGAGATGATTACACCTGCATCGCTGGGATACCGTTTCCCTGCTGAATTTGCTCCGCATATTGCTACCTGGCTAAGCTGGCCGCATAAAGAAGCGAGCTGGCCCGGAAAGATCGATTCCATCTATCCCAACTATAGTCAGTTCGTGAAGTACCTTGCATTGAGCGAAAAAGTACGCATCAATGTAGCCAATACTGCCATGCAGGCTTTTGCTACATCACACCTGGAGCTGGCAGGCGTAAATATGGAGCAGGTTGAATTTTTTCTGCACCCGACCAATGATGCCTGGTGCAGAGATCATGGACCTGCTTTCCTGGTAAATCCGCAGGCGGCAATTTCAAAAGTAATTGTAGACTGGAATTACAATGCCTGGGGAAACAAATATCCGCCATATGATCTCGACGATATAATACCAACACTGATCGGAAAGCATTTTAATATACCCGTGTATCATCCGGGAATTGTAATGGAAGGCGGTTCCGTAGAATTCAACGGTGCCGGTACTTTGCTTACTTCAACCTGTTGTTTGCTGAACGAGAACAGAAATCCTCATTTAAACCAGGACCAGATTGAAACATACCTGCGTAATTATTACGGCGTGGAGCAGATTCTCTGGGTTGCGGATGGAATAGTTGGAGATGATACCGATGGGCATATAGACGATACCGTTCGCTTTGTGAATGCAGATACAGTTGTTACCGTGGTAGAATCCGATCGCAATGATGAGAACTACGATTTGTTGCAAACCAATCTGAAACAGTTGAAGGAAATGCGTTTACTCAATGGTAAGCAGTTGAATATAGCAGAACTGCCAATGCCAGATGCGGTGATCTATGAAGATCAGCGCCTGCCTGCATCCTACGCTAACTTTTATATTTCCAATCAGCATGTGATTGTGCCAACCTTCCGTTGTAATAAAGATGATCAGGCCCTGCAAATCATTGCTTCCTGCTTTCCGGAAAGGGAAGTGGTTGGAATAGATTCAACAGATATCATCTGGGGATTGGGTAGCTTCCATTGCCTGAGTCAGCAGGAGCCAGCGGTGTAATCCTTTGCGTTCTATGGTTTATCCTAGGTGTTTCTTCAACTCCCTGGCTACATCCCTGTTCTTGATGGTTTCGCGTTTGTCGTGGAGTTTTTTACCTCTGGCCAGACCAATTTCTACTTTTACCAGTCTTTTTTCGTTGAAGAATATTTGCAGCGGAACAATGGTAATTCCTTTGTCTCTCAGTTTGAGTGTGAGCTTTTTAATTTCTCTTTTTTGGAGCAACAGCTTTCGGTCGTGTACTGCAATATGGTTGTTGACGGTGCCATGTGAGTACTCAGCAATATACAGGCCCCTGATCCACAATTCTCCTTTATCTAAAAAGCAGAATGCATCATTAAAACTCACTTTGCCATCCCGGATCGATTTTACCTCGGTGCCGAGCAATACAATTCCTGCTACATATTTGTCGTCTATGTAGTAATTAAAATAAGCCGATCGGTTGTTGATACTCAATTTTTAAACAGTTGTACCAGCTGAGACAGTTTGTCTTTTAATACTTTACGGTCAACAATGAAATCCAGAAAACCATGCTCGAGTAAAAACTCGCTGCGCTGGAAGCCGGGGGGAAGATCTTTCTTGATAGTTTCCCGTATCACACGCGGACCGGCAAAGCCAATCAGAGCGCCTGGTTCAGCAATATTTAAATCGCCCAGCATACCAAAGCTGGCAGAAATACCACCAAAAGTAGGGTCGGTTAATAAAGAGATATAAGGAAGTTGCGCATCGCTTAACTGTGAAAGCTTGCCACTTGTTTTGGCCAATTGCATCAGGCTGAATGCACTTTCCATCATACGGGCGCCACCACTCTTGCTGATTACGAGGTAGGGGAGTCTGTGCTTGATACAAAAGTCTACTGCACGGCTGAATTTTTCGCCCATTACGCTACCAAGAGATCCTCCGATGAATTCAAAATCCATACAGGCAATGACCATTTCCTCCCCATTCACTTTTCCTACGGCAACCCGCATGGAATCTTTCAGGTTTGTTTTGGCATGAATATCGTCGAGGCGTTGCTGATAGGGTTTCAGATCGGTAAAGCCCAGTGCGTCTTTACTGATGATGTTATCGAACAATTCTTTGTATTCCTTATTATCAAAAATGATATCGTAATACTCTTCACTTCCAATACGGTGATGGTGATTGCACTTAGGGCAGAGGAAGAGATTTTCCTTCAGCTCTGTGGTAGTGCATATGAAACTACACTCAGGGCATTTGTTCCATAAACCCTCGGGAGTTTCTTTTTTATCTGCAGTAGAAGTTAAAATTCCTTTTCGCTTCCGGGTAAACCAACGGGATTTGCTCACCTCTGTATGCTGAGGTTCCGCGCTGCCGGTTAAGTTAGATTCAATATCCTCTTCAATTTCTTTTTTCATATCGACAACTAATTGGGGCGGAAAGATAATTAATATTCTAAAACAGGCTCTTTTCTAAAGCAATTGATTTGCAAATTACTGATAATCAGATTGTTGAGAGCCTTCCGTTGCATAAAAAAACATAGCCGACAACAGGGGCGCATATCCCTTTGTTACCGGCTATGTAATTCAGCATAATTTATGCATTCCTGTTGATGCAATTCAGGTCTTCAAAAGCCACTTCCAGTCTCTTGGCAAAGCTTTCTTCTCCTTTTCTCAACCAAACGCGTGGATCGTAGTATTTTTTATTGGGCTTATCAGCACCTTCCGGATTACCCAGTTGTGCCTGCAGATAACCTTCATTCTTTTTGTAATATTGTTGAATGCCTTCCCAGAATGCCCACTGCAAATCGGTATCAATATTCATTTTGATGGCACCGTAGCTGATGGCTTCCCGGATCTGGTGTTGCGGAGAACCACTTCCTCCGTGGAATACAAAGTAAACAGGCTTGCTGCCGGTTTTCAGTTCTTTCTCAATATAGTCCTGGCTGTTCTTCAGAATTTCCGGACGAAGCTCCACATTGCCCGGGCTGTATACACCATGTACATTCCCAAATGCTGCGGCTACAGTAAACATATTACCTACTTTACTCAGTTCGGTATATGAATATGCAACGTGCTGCGGTTGGGTGTACAGTTTGTCGTTTTCCACGCCACTGTTGTCTACACCGTCTTCTTCACCACCGGTAACGCCCAGCTCAATTTCAATGCTCATGCCCAATGGCGCCATTCGCTTGAAGAATTCAACAGAGGTTGCGATATTTTCTTCCAGTGGCTCTTCGGATAAATCCAGCATATGTGAGCTGAACAAAGGCTGCCCTTTTTCTTTGTAAAACTGCTCACCGGCATCAATCAATCCGCTTACCCAAGGCAACCATTTTTTGGCTGCATGGTCGGTATGCAATACCACTGGTACGCCATAATATTTTGCCACATTGTGAATGTGTAAAGCTCCGGATACACCACCGGAAATATTTCCCTGTAATGCATCATTTGGCATTCCTTTACCTGCAATGAACTGCGCTCCTCCGTTAGAGAATTGTATAATTACAGGAGAATTAACTTTTGCGGCAGTTTCTAATGTGGCATTGATGGTATTGGTGCCAATGGTGTTAACGGCGGGCAGGGCAAACTGATTTTCCTTCGCATCGTTATACAACGCTTCCAGTTCCTTGCCAAACAAAACGCCTGAGCTGTACTTCTTCATTTTGATGATTTTCTCGTTAAAAGATGATTGCTTTTGCCGGCTCAAGGTAGGAAAAATAGCGCTAATATCCATTAGCTTTTGAACCGGTTATATACCAAAACCGGCTTTATATATTAGATTTGTTTACTTATGTTTCCACAACATTCAGACATACCGGTTGTAACACTTCCGTTGTTTCCACTGCTGGATCAGCACCTGCTGAACCTGCTTCAACAGCTTAGTCCGGAAGAATGGAACCTGCCCACTATTGCAAAACAATGGACGGTTAAAGACATTGCGGCTCATTTGCTGGATGGCAATTTGCGTGGCCTTTCTTTTTCAAGAGACCGGTACTTTGGAGTGGATTCCGGGCCAATACATTCATACGAGGAACTGATTGTTTTTCTGAATAGCCTGAATCACCAATGGACAAACGCAGCCCAAAGACTTAGTCCTGCTTTGCTGATGGGCTTGCTGGAATGGTCGGGTAAACAATACCATGAACATTTGTGTACCCTGAATCCTTTCGACCATGCAATATTTGCAGTGGCCTGGGCAGGGCAGGAACAATCCGAAAACTGGTTTCATATTGCCCGGGAATACACCGAAAAATACATTCACCAGCAACAGATCAGGGATGCCCTGGGAGCAGAACCGCTTTTTTCAGAGGAGCTGTTTCGGCCATTCATCCGCACATTCCTGTATGCACTTCCTGTTGCCTACAGGAACAGAACGGCGCCCAAGGGTACCATCATTGCCCTGCAAATAGGACAGGGGGCAGCCAACGAACACAGGATCCTCCGTACGAACAACGAATGGGTTTTAACCGAAGTATCCGAAGCGCAGGCAGCCGCTACTATTATCATGCAACCAGATACTGCCTGGAAACTTTTTTCGAAAGGCATTAGTCCGGAAACTGCTTTGGCGCAGGTAGCCATTTCAGGGGATAAAGATTTAGGTAGCATTGCACTGAATATGGTAGCTGTAATGGCTTAACCCGACCTGAAGGATGTAACAGAATTATGCGATGGTGTTCTGAATCAAATTGCGCAAGTATGCAGGAGCATGCTGCAATCTGCTGCCATACCAGCTGAATATTTCACCGTCGACCAATCGTATTTTTGTGCCAGGTAATTCCTGTTGCAGTTCATCGATGTGTTTCTGCTGAAAAGGGTAGGGCTCAGAAGACAACAAGAGCAGTTCACAGCCTGACTGTTTTATTTGCTCAACATCAATTTCGGGATATCTTGTTTGATACCCGAATACATTGATCCATCCGCATCGCTGCATCAGGTCGTGAATCATGGTATCGGATCCTACTGTCATATAGGGTTGCCGCCAGATCAGGTAACAGGCCCTGGTAGTTGGGTAGGATGCGCTGGTGCGGAACTGTTCCAATTCAAGGAACGAATGCCGGATGGCATGAACCATTGATGCGGCTCTTGCCTGTTTGTGAACGAGTTGCCCGATTGTTTCAATCATGATCAGGGCTTCTTCCAGATTGGAAACATCCGTTACATGTACCGGTGCAATTTGCTCCAGGGCTTCCACCTGCGCTTTTACATTCTCTTCTTTATTGGCAATGATCAAGGTTGGCTGCAGGGCTTTTACTTTTTCAATAGCTACATTTTTGGTTCCACCGATTCTTGTTTTGGTGCGGAACCATTCGTCCGGATGAATGCAAAATTTGGTAATGCCGGTTACTTCAACAGAAAGTCCCAAGTCGTACAGCAATTCTGTAATACTTGGGACCAGTGAAACAATGCTTTCTGTTGCCATTTATTTTGCCAGGCTTTGAATAACGTCGTACTTGGTTACAATATGATAATCGCCTTTTTCATCTTTTGCCAGTACCGCGCCGTTTTCTTTGGTAATCAGGGTGCCGATTTTTTCGACCGGTGCACCAAAATCCACTACCGGGAAAGGAGCTTCCATTACACTCTCTACACTCGCATTTTTAATATCGGAGTTATGGAATACTTTCAGGAAAAGACCCACTTCACTGATGCTGCCCACTTGCTCACCATCCCTCATAACAGGTATATGCTCAATATCATATTTTTTCATGAGCTCAACAGCTTCTGATACCGTTTGCTCCGGTGATACATGAATGAGTTTTTTTCCGGCTCTTCCGCTCACAATGTCTTTGAAGCTTTTTACATCCAGGAATCCGCGCTCCATCATCCACTGGTCGTTGTAAATTTTTCCTACATAACGGCTGCCATGATCGTGGAATACACAAACCACCAGACTGTTTTCGTCCAGCTGGTCTTTCAGTTGCATCAATCCCTGCAAACAGCTTCCGGCACTGTATCCGCAGAACAAACCTTCTTCTTTGGCAATTCTGCGTGCCATAACTGCTCCGTCTTTATCGGTTACCTGCTCAAAATGATCTATTACGCTCATGTCGTAGTTCTCCGGAACAAAGTCTTCGCCAAATCCTTCGCTGATATAAGGATGTACAAAACTCATATCTACCTTACCGGTTTTGTAATAGTTGGTCAGCAGGGAACCATACACATCAATTGCCCATACTTTGATGTTCGGATTTTTCTCTTTGAGGTACATGGCTGTTCCGGTAATAGTACCACCGGTTCCTGCCGTACACACAAAATGGGTGATCTTTCCTTCGGTCTGTTCCCAGATTTCCGGACCGGTGCTTTCATAATGCGCCTGCCGGTTGGCCAGGTTATCGTATTGGTTCATGTACACCGAGTTGGGAATTTCTTTTCCCAATCTTTTGGCTACACTGTAATAACTGCGCGGATCGTCGGGCATCACATTGGTAGGGCAGACAATCACTTCTGCACCCACTGCTTTTAAGATATCTGCTTTTTCTTTGGATTGCTTATCTGTGGTTACAAAAATGCATTTGTATCCCTTTACGCAGGCTGCAAGCGCCAGCCCCATACCGGTGTTGCCACTGGTACCTTCGATGATGGTGCCACCTGGCTTTAAACGGCCATCCTGCTCGGCCACTTCCACCATTTTCAATGCCATGCGGTCTTTGATGGAATTGCCTGGGTTAAAATAATCCACTTTGGCCAATACAGTGCCCGGTAAATCTTTGGTAATCTTATTCAGTTGAATCATCGGGGTATTGCCGATGGTTTCCAATACATTTTTCTTCCACATATAAAACTAACGCTTGTTTGTACAAAGGTATTGTTTTGAGTTGATGCGCTTACGCTTTCAGGCTACGGTCTGGCGAAAATTTTTCGGGATACTTTGGGGTAATGGTGCTGTAAAAGGCATTCATCTCTTCCAGGGTTTGCTCCAGTGTTTCCGGATAAATCACTTTGCCCAGCCCTGCCACCTTGCGCCCATAATCAATATATCCCAGAACAATCGGAACATTGGCTGAACGGGCAACATGAAAGAATCCGGTTTTCCACTGGTCGTTTCTGCTGCGGGTACCCTCAGGGGTAATAGCGATGATCAGTTCCTCATTGTTGTTGAATAATTCGGTCATACCCTCCACAAAACTGGGGCGGTTGCCATCTTTTCGGGGAGAGCGGTCAATGGCGATTCCACCTAGCGGTTTCAGCAGCAGGCTGAATGGGAAACGCATCCATTCCTGCTTGATGGTGAACCGGATCCGCAAACGGTATACGCTAAATGCCGCCATCATATAATACAAGTCCCAATTGCTGGTATGGGGTGCGGCAATCACAATGCATTTGTTGATGGATGGAGGTAAATGCTCATCAATTGTCCATCCTGTATTCTTCAACAGAAAACATACTAATTTTCGAATCATGTGTAGTGCGGATTGGCGTTATGGCCTGAAAGACTCTGCTATCTTGGTGCAGAGATTGCAGGAAAGCATTTTCTCAGCCACTTTGATCATGTTGCTGAATGCTTTTGCAGTGCTGATGCCATGTCCTATGATGACAGGCTTGGCTACACCCAGTACCGGGGTGCCACCATAGTTTTCGTAATGGAAGCGCTGAAGGTAACTGTCTTCGCCTAAACCTCTTTGCTGGGCGATATCATAAAATGATTCCGCCATTTTCAGCACAATATTGCCGGTAAAACCATCGCAGACCATTACATCGGCCTTATCGTTGAAGAAATCTCTTCCTTCTATGTTCCCGACGAAACGAATTTGCTGATTTTCTTTGAGCAGGGGATAGGTGGATTGTGCCAGCAGATTGCCCTTGCCTTCTTCTTCACCTACATTCACCAGTCCGATTGCCGGGTTGCTGATGCCCAATATATTTTCGGCATAAAGGGAACCGAGTATGGCAAACTGGTTCAGTAATTCCGGTTTGCAATCTGCATTCAGACCAACATCGAGCAGCACACCGGTTCCTCCGTTCAGTTTGGGGATGATGGTGGCAATCGTAGGCCTGCTTACGCCTTCAATTGGTTTAATGCTGAACATTGCACCTACTAGCATAGCGCCGGTATTACCTGCACTGATGAATGCATCTATCTTGCCGGTAGCAAGCATATGAAAACCAATGGAAATAGAAGACTGCTGTTTCTCTTTGAGCGCCTTGGTGGGATGCTCATGATACCCAATTACTTCTGCTGCATGTATAAAATGCAAATTAGGTGAAGAAACCCGGTATTCCTCCATCAGAGGTTTTACCACAGCTTCATCACCTATGCAGTATATGTTTACTGAATCTGGCATATCAGACATAAATAGCTGAACACCTTTCACCGCCTCAAGCGGTGCAAAATCTCCACCCATCATGTCTAATCCTATATTCATTTCAGCAAGCTACTAATATAAATTGAACTAAAGGTTACGCTTTCAACGGTGCTTTTTCGGCAACCAGTTTACCCTTATAGAACAATTTACCTTCGCTCACGTGCGCACGATGGCGTACATGGGTTTCTCCTGTAGTGCTGTCTTTGCTCAGGGTAACTTCCTGGGCTACATAGTGTGTTCTTCTTTTAGCACTTCTCTGCTGTGAATGTCTGCGTTTTGGATTCGGCATTGATCAAAATTTATAGTATCAAAAAAAATTATTCCAGGTCTTTAAATTTTTCCAGTCCCTTCCATACGGTAGGGGTGTCTTTTTGGGCATCTTCTTCCATCTTTCTCAACTTCTCCAGTACTTCTTTATTGCATTTGGGACCTCCTATTTCTTCCGGCTTACACATTTTCTGCAATGGTATGCTGAGGTTCACAAACTCATAAATCCAGTCTTCCAGATGCAAGTGGCTTTCTCCTCTGCTGATATAATATATATCAGGGTCTTCTTCCTGATCATTCATGGTATCCGGTTCCTCCACCATCTTAACAATGATGTTGAACTCGTCCCAGAGCTGGAAGGAGAGGTTATTGCCACAACGGTCGCAGGCCGCATCCACTTTTCCGTCAACATCAAACTTTAACTGCATGAACCCGTTTTTCTTATCGAGTTGCAACTTGATATTGGCTTCACAGTTTTTGAAATCCTGTTCACCGTATTTCGCAAAGAACTTGTCGTCCACCCTGTATTCATACACATGAACTCCCGGCTTTAAACCCACAAAAGCGATTTCAAATTCGCGCCGTTGACTCATATCCACATTTTAAGGGTTTGCAAAGGTAGAATAAACACCCCAATTTGCCAAAGTAAACCGAAAAATACACCTGACCAACCTTCTGCAAAGGAAGTTTACTAGATTTACGGCCATGCAACTGGCCCTGATCATCGATGAAAAACGGTTTAAAAAGACGATAATACTCTTTTTTGCGGCCTTTTTGGTGTATTTGGCCGGGTATTTCCCCGATTTTGTGGAAAAATGGTACGCGCAAGGATTTTATCCACTTTTTGGTAGTTTCCTCCGTATCTGCTTTGGCTGGCTTCCTTTCAGCGTGGGAGACCTGCTCTATTTTATACTAGGTGGCTGGTTACTGATTGTATGTGTGGGCTGGTTTGGTTCCGTCCGGAAAAACGGGCTATCTGTAGCCGGAACCACGGTATGGCTGGGCAAACTGTTCCGTTTTGCCTGTACGGCCTACCTGGTGTTTTACCTTTTCTGGGGATTGAATTACAACAGGCTGGGTATTGCGCACCAGTTGCCTGCTGCCAGAACCCTTTATACCAAAGCAGAGATCACGCAACTTACCCGCGACCTGATCGAACAGGCCAATGCCTGCAGGAGGGCACTGAAAGACACCCTGCTCCCGGAACCGGATATTCAGGGAATTTTTAGCAAAGCAGAAGAAAACTACCGGTCGCTGGCGCCTGTTTTTCCTTTTTTACAATACCATCACTCTTCGGTGAAACCAAGTTTGTATAATTCTATAGCCGATTATGTGGGTTTTACGGGATATTATGCCCCATTAACCGGGGAAGCGCAGGTAAGAACAGATTTGCCCAGGGTGATGCTGCCCTTTATTACCTCTCATGAAATTGCACATCAACTGGGCTATGCCAGTGAAAGTGAAGCCAGTTTTGTAGGTTACCTGGCAGCAACGGCTTCGCAGGATCCTTATTTCAGGTATTCGGTGTACCTGGATCTGCTTGGTTACGCCCAGGGGCAGGAGTTTTTGTTGTATGCCAAAGAAAACAGCTACAAAGCCTATGAGTCGGTACTGGCGGGCCACCGGAAACTTCTGGACTCCCTCGTGATCAAAGACCGTAAAGCCATCCGCGAGTTTTTTCTGCAAAGACAGAATCGGGTTGCCCCGGTTAGTTCCGATCTGTACGATCAATTCCTGAAGTGGAATAAACAATTGGCCGGCATCAACAGTTATGATGAAGTGATCAGCTGGTTGATCGCTTACAAGAAAAAATATGGCAGCATTTAAATTAAGCAATAAAGCAAAATTCCTGATAGCGGTTCTGGGAACAATAGGGATAGGCTCTTTAGGTGGATTGTTTACCATTTCTGAGATACCTACCTGGTATTCGGGCCTGAACAAACCCAGCTTTAATCCGCCCAATAGTGTATTTGGACCTGTCTGGACATTGCTTTATACGCTGATGGGAATTTCCTTGTTCCTGATCTGGAAACTGCCTGCTTCTGCAGAAAGAAACCGATCCTTAAAAATATTCGGTGTTCAGTTTGCCTTAAATTTTTGCTGGTCGCTCATTTTCTTCCGTTTCCACCTGATTGGTTGGGCATTGGTCGAAATTATGTTGATGTGGGGTTGCATCCTCTTTACCATCCTGTTTTTTTGGAAACAGTCTCGTACAGCCGCATTATTGCTGGTGCCTTATATTTTCTGGGTGAGTTTTGCCACGATTTTAACCGCTGCTATTTACCGGTTGAACTAGAACTTGTTCTTCCACATCATGCTCTCCACAGGCTTGTTGGGCTGTCCGCTGTATTTGGCATTTGCTTTTTGGTTGTACCTGGTGCCTATTTCTCCGTCTACCGGGAAATAGATCAATTGTCCGATCGGCATACCGGTGTATACTCTTACCGGTTGTTTGCAGGATATTTCCAGTGTCCAGTTGCCGCAGAAACCTACATCGCCTTTGCCGGCTGTAGCATGGATATCTATCCCCAGACGGCCTGTAGAGGATTTGCCTTCCAGGAACGGAACATGCGCATGCGTTTCGGTATACTCCAGGGTAACGCCCAGGTAAAATCCGCTTGGCTGTAATACATACCCATCCTCGGGTATTTCGAAGTATTCGATGGTATTGTGCTTTTTGGCATCCAGTACGGCGTCTTTGTACACCGCCAGCCATTTGCCAAGATGTACGTCGTAACTGTTGCTGCCCAGGTCTCCGCGGTCGTAAGGCTCAATTTTAATGGTGCCTTTTTCCATTTCTTCCAGTATGCGCAGATCACTTAAAATCATTCCTTTACTTTTACAGTTGAAATATCTTTCTGATGCTGCAATATATAAACCCTTAAATCTTTTTGTGCCGCTCTATTATCAACAAAATATCAACGACACAACCCGTTTGGCGGTTTGGAAGATCGAGGAAGACGCCGCTTTTTTTTTGAGAAAGGTTCCCCTGCACCTGCCTGTGGCTCATCCGCACAAGCAATTACAGCACCTTGCAGGACGTTACCTGCTGCCTTTTCTTTATCCCGATTTTCCGGTTTCGCTGATTGAAATTGCAGATACCCGAAAACCTTTTCTGCCACAGGAAGAATACCATTTTTCCATTTCACACAGCGGAAACTTTGCCGCTGCTATTGTTAGCAGTACGCATCGGGTAGGGATTGATGCCGAAATGGTTACACCACGCGTAGCGCGAATCAAACATAAATTTTTACATCCCGACGAACTGGCTGCAATTGCCCATTTGCAAGGAGAGGATCTGGTTGCGCAGCTTACGGTTTTATGGAGTGCCAAGGAGGCTATGTTTAAATGGTGGGGGATGGGCGAGGTGGATTTCAGTGAAGTGATGCGAACCGATCCTTTTGTACTGGAATCTTCCGGTATGATACAGGCATTGTTTCAGAAAAAAGGATTCAGCCAAACACTTGAACTACCATACCGGCTCGAGGAAGGACTGAGTCTGGTTTGGGTAGCTACCTGCCCCTGATTTAGTCGGCAATCTTGTTCCTTGTTTTGGTTACCTGCTTCAGTAACTTTCGCAATCCCTGTTTTAAATGGGTTTTCAGCAATTGCCCCATGGTGCTTGCTTTCAGGTAGTTCGTATTCTTGAAGTGGCTGGCCAGTTCTTCTTTTAACTGATTGATTTTTTCCGGTTTGGAAATATCATCGTCATCCATGATGTCGAGCAATTCTTTGATCCGGTACCGGGATGATACCAGCCTGAACGTCATCATGGTTTTTTCTTCTGCCTGGTATTGCTCAATGGATTTCGGATTCAGGTGTTTCAGCACAATTTTTACAAAGGGCTGGTTCTCCTTGAAAAATTGTGGCAGGTATAAGTTTTTCCGGCCCTCGTATGCCTGTTGATCAAAATCGATGGCACGAATCCGGTACTGATAGTCTTCGATGTCTGGTATGATGTTGACTACGAAATTGTATGCACGCATATCACCGAGCAATTGCACAAAACATCGCTCGTTGAATTTTACAAATTCTTTGGCCAGCCTGATCTGGTTGGTATGTTTGTCGTTGAGGTAATCGCTGATGAATATGTCTCCCGGAATTCCCGGAATATGTTCTTCAATCAGGGTGTCTTTGCAGGTAAAATAAGTCATCCTGTTGGGAGAGAGCATATGCTCCAGTTCCAGCCCGTACACCCTGCTGGCATCGGCCTTTTTAATATAGTAGTGATCGTAATTGTCGTTGAACTTGTTTACGATCCGTATACGGAACGGTTTGCTGTTGCCAAAATAACAGTAGTCGATCCTGGCTACATCCAGGTGGTCTGCATAACTCATATCACCCTCCGTTTTCAGGATGGCATATACATGAACCAGGTTGCTGCGCAGGAATTCCCACTCATGCATGTCGTAAGAGACTTTTTCCCAGGCAGTGTCTTTTCCGTGTTTGTCTTTCAACGGAATAGTATAGGTAAACCGCTGCAGGTCGCTGTAACCAAAAGGCAGCTTCACTTCTCTGCCGTATTTCACCAGGTAACTGCGCAGGTCATCCTTAATGGGATACATGGGCTTTTTTCTGGATGGCAGATCCGATTTCCCTTCCGGGTTCATATTTGTATTAAAGTTAGTCAAGCAGCATCGGGTCGTTATCGTCTTCTAATAAATTCAGGTTCACGGCATCTGCTCCTGCAATTCCCTCAACGGAGCCCTTGATATGCGCGGCGTTCAGCAGAATTTTGTCCAATTGTTTTTCACGGGCTTTCCAAAGCTTCTCCATGGCATCTCTTTCTTTTTGAATACTGCTGCGCATGCTTCTGTATCCCTCACTGATGGCCTTCCATTGTTCGCTGAACTCGGTACCGGTTAAATAATCGTAGAGCATGACCATTTTATCGCCCTTGTTTTCCTGACTTTTTCTGGCATCTGCTACTTTTAATATAGAATTCCGCAACAGGAGAGCCACACTTCTTACTTCTGAAAAAGTACAAATGTAAACTCCTTCTTTTTCGCCAAAACGCTCCATGTCTTTGGGAAGTGTTTGGGTAACAATCACCGCTACATCGGCTCCGAAATGCCGCATGTCTTTTTTCAGTTTTTCGATCCAGTCGTTGGCAAAGTCCTTGGTTCGTTTACTTTCATAAATAATCTTACCTGCTTCATTACCAAACTGGTTTCGTACAAGCTGTATGCAGTCTGCACCCCGTACACCTTTGCCTACTTCCTCAATTTTATCGAAAGGAAAAGTGCCCTGCAGCAGTTCCTCCAGCATTAGTTCCTGCACTTCTCCCTGTAACTGCATGCTGCCCTGTTCCGATTTTCTGCGCATCTCTTCGGCCAGTTTTTTCTGGTCTTCCAGTTGCTTTTCAAGTTCCCTGATCCGCAAGGCATGCTCCTGGTCTTTCAGACTGATTTTTTCTGCTTCTTCTTTTGCCAGTTGCTCCTTTAGCTTGGCCCGTTCCTCTATCAGTTGTCTTTGAATGGTAAGCTGTAATTCCTGCTCTTTATTAATGAGGGCCTGTTCTTTCTGTAAAAACTCCAGTTCTTTTTTCCTGGCTTCTTTCAGCTTTTCTTCTGTTTCAGCAGCATTCTGCCGGAACAGGTTTAACTGGTTTTCGTAATCCGCTGCCAGGCTTCTGCGAATACTATCCTGTAACTCAGCTTGAATTCTCTTCCGCTCTGTTTCCAATTGTAACGCAGTTTCTGCTTCTTTTTTCTTTTGCCATTCCACCATTTTGGTACGCAATTCTTTTTCAATTTCAGCCCGTGTGGAGTCTCCGGGAGTGAATTCATGATTGCAATGGGGACAGGTAATGATTAATTCGGACATCTGTTGCTGGTTAGGATGTGAAGTTATTGAAAAAGGAGTGGATTTGATTGGCTTACTCAAAGCCACAACCTCACGTTCGGCATAGGTGGTCGTTTTCCCTTGCTCGCTTTTGAAAGCAAGCTATTGGATTGTCGGCTTACTTCGTTGCGCCGACTTCCCAACGGTTGGTCTTACCCAAAGCCCTTCCTATGCCTTCGGCATAGGTGGTCGTTTTCCCTTGCTCGCTTTTGAAAGCAAGCTTTCAACGCTCACAATGAAAAACGCCCCTCCAACTTCGTTGGAAGGGCGTTTGTGCCCGGGACTGGATTCGAACCAGCACGCCGTTTCCAGCACCACCACCTCAAGGTGGCTTGTCTACCAATTTCAACACCCGGGCCGCCTTTGGGACTGCAATATTAGCGTTTTTTGGTTAAATACAAATGCTGTTTTTACATTCTTTCAGGAACATTTATTCCCAATACATTCATGCCTGTTTTGATGACCGAAGCGGTCAATATGGCCAGCATCAACCGTAGTGTTTTTTTCTCTTCAGTTTCTGCATTGGCTATGGAATGTTCGTTGTAGAAGGAACTGAAGGTTTTGGCCAGATTAAAAATATAGATGGCAACTTTAGATGGATCGTGCTCTGTAGCAGCGTCCTGAAGTGTTGCCGGAAATTGTTCAAGCGTAACAATCAGCGATTTCTCCAATGGTAGCAAGGCTTCCTTCCATTCAACATCGGATGCAATTTCCGCAGCGTTGCCCTCTATGCCCATCTTGCGCAGGATACTCTTGATCCGGGCATGGGTATATTGAATAAAAGGCCCTGTGAAACCATGAAAATCGATGCTTTCCTCCGGATTGAAAATCATTTTCTTCTTTGGATCTACCCGGAGTAAGAAAAATTTAAGGGCTCCCAACCCGAGCGTTTCGTATAAAACAGTCCGTTCTGCTTCTGTAAAGTCATTTACTTTACCCAGTTCTTCTGTTTTTTGTCTGGCTATTTCCACCATTTCCTCTATCAGATCGTCTGCGTCTACCACGGTTCCTTCTCTGCTTTTCATTTTTCCGGTTGGCAGTTCCACCATCCCGTAACTCAGGTGATAGATTCCATCGGCAGAAGGTAACTTCAGCTTTTGGCAAATCAGTTTGAGTACTTTAAAGTGGTAGTTCTGTTCGTCGCCCACCACATAAATGCTTTGACTGGCGTTGAATTCCTTTTGTTTCTGCTCGGCCAGACCAATGTCTTGGGTTATATAAACAGAAGTGCCGTCTTTTCTTCTAACCAGTTTTTCGTCCAGTCCATCAGCGGTCAGGTCGATCCAGACGCTGCCGTCTTCTTTCTGATAAAATACCTTATCCTTCAAACCTTTTTCCACCAGGTCTTTTCCCAGTAAATACGTATTGCTTTCGTAATAGATTTTTTCGAAATCGGTACCTATTTTATCATAGGTTTCTTTAAATCCTGCATATACCCATTCATTCATTTTTTTCCACAATTCAATCACTTCGGGTTTGCCTTCTTCCCAGTCGAGCAGCATCTGTTGTGCGGCCTTCATAATGGGAGCAGATTGAGCGGCCTCTTCTTCCAGCATTCCTCCGGCTTTCAGCTCAGCTACCTGGCGCTTGTATTCGTCGTTGTATTTTACGTAATAGTCTCCGACAAAATGATCCCCCTTGGTATGGGTGGTTTCAGGCGTAGCGCCATGCGCAAACAGCTGCCAGGCAATCATACTCTTGCAGATATGAATACCCCGGTCGTTTACTATACAGGTTTTCACTACTTCATTGCCTGTGGCCTTCAATATTTCTGCAATACTTCTTCCCAGAAAATTATTTCTCAGATGCCCCAGGTGTAATGGCTTGTTGGTATTAGGAGAGGAGTATTCTACCATTACCTTAGCGCCTGTTGAATTGGCTGTTCCAAAAGTTTCTGCCGAATAGTTTTTGGTTAAGAAACGCATCCAGTATCCTTCGCTCACGGTTAAGTTTAGAAAGCCTTTGACCAGGTTATACCCCGAAAAAAGATTGGGGAAATGGGTTACCAGGTGGCTACCCAATGCCTCTCCCAATGCGTCGGGAGATAACTTTAATTGCTTTACAAAGGCAAAAAGAACAACTGTATAATCTCCCTCAAATTCCGGCTTGGTACTGTTGACCAGGATGGATTCTGCTGAGATTTGCTGCTTGTATAATTCCCCAATACTATAGGCTGTTGCTGCTTTA
Source organism: Sediminibacterium sp. (assembly GCA_016786865.1). Classification (GTDB taxonomy): domain Bacteria; phylum Bacteroidota; class Bacteroidia; order Chitinophagales; family Chitinophagaceae; genus Sediminibacterium. The sequence continues at coordinate 236,206 of JAEUVE010000018.1, forward strand.
ATCCGTGAAACCAGGCTCATATTCTTAACAATTTCGGGTGGCAAAACTAACCAATTAAGGACTACCTTCGCTGCCCGTTATGCAAAAGCTGCATTTTTTTATGAGCAACCTGATTCTAAAGACCGTAGATCTGTTCTATCCGGTCTTTCGGGGATTCATGCCATTACAAACTTATCGGTATGCAGCCTGTGGTGGTTTTAATACGGTACTGGATATCTGTCTTTTCTTTGTTTCTTATAACTTTATTCTGGTAAAACAGCCGCTGGAACTGGGTTTTATCACCATCGGTGCGCATATTGCGTCTTTCCTGATGAGCTTTCTGGTTACCTTCCCAATTGGGTTCTATCTAAGCCGTTACGTGGTTTTTCAGGAAACATCTGTGGCCAAGCGGGAGCAACTGGGAAAATACTTTATGGTGGTCATGGGCTGCCTGATCCTGAATTACATTTTCCTGAAAATTTTTGTGGACGTACTTGGTTGGTATCCTACTCCTTCAAAGATCGCTACCACCTTCTTTGTGGTGGCTTTTAGCTATTTCTCACAGAAAAATTTCACATTTAAGGCAGTTAAATAGGCTTTTTGGCCTGAATCTATAGCAAAATGACCCTTTTCCGGGGGCATCAGGTCATTTTTATGACAATATTTCATTCTACTGTCAGGTGGCATAATCATTGACCTGATAAAGTCAAGAAAAAAAATAAATATGGGAAAGATAATTGGGATTGACCTTGGAACCACCAACAGTTGTGTTTCCGTAATGGAAGGAAATGAGCCAGTTGTTATTGCGAACGACGAAGGCCGTAGAACCACACCTTCTGTGGTGGCATTTTTAAAGAATGGCGAAAGAAAAGTAGGGGACCCTGCAAAACGCCAGGCTATTACCAATCCACAGAATACCATCTCCAGTGTAAAGCGTTTTATGGGTCGTAAGTACGACGAAGTGACGGAAGAAATCAGCCATTGGAGCTATAAAGTTGCCAAAGGTGACAATAATACGGTACGTGTTGCCATTGAGGATCGGTTGTATACCCCTCAGGAAATTTCTGCAATGGTGCTTCAGAAAATGAAGAAAACTGCAGAAGACTATCTTGGCCAGGAGGTAACAGAAGCGGTGATTACTGTTCCTGCTTATTTCAACGACGCACAGCGTCAGGCTACCAAAGAAGCCGGTGAAATTGCCGGTTTGGAAGTAAAAAGAATTGTGAACGAACCTACTGCTGCAGCGCTTGCTTATGGCCTCGATAAAAAGCATGCCGATCAGAAGATCGCCGTGTTTGACCTTGGCGGTGGTACATTCGATATTTCCATCCTCGAACTGGGTGATGGCGTGTTCGAAGTAAAGTCTACCAATGGTGATACCCACCTTGGAGGTGATGACTTTGATAAAGTGATCATGGACTGGTTGGCAGATGAGTTCAAAGCACAGGAAGGTATTGATCTGCGTAAAGATCCTATGGCCTTACAGCGTTTGAAAGAAGCCGCTGAAAAAGCGAAGGTGGAGTTGAGCTCCTCTTCAGAAACCGAGATCAACCTGCCTTATGTAACTGCAGTAGATGGAGTGCCTAAGCACCTGGTATTGAAATTGAGCCGGGCTAAATTTGAACAACTTTCAGATAACCTGTTTGCACGTTGTTTAAAGCCTTGTGAAGCAGCGCTGAAAGATGCCGGCTATTCTACATCTGAAATTGATGAAGTGATCCTGGTAGGTGGTTCAACCCGTATTCCTAAGGTACAGGAGATTGTAGAGAAATTCTTTGGTAAAAAACCCAATAAAGGGGTGAACCCGGATGAAGTAGTTGCCATCGGTGCAGCTATACAGGGTGGTGTTTTAACCGGTGAAGTAAAAGATGTGCTCTTGCTCGATGTAACTCCGTTGAGCCTGGGTATCGAAACCATGGGTGGTGTAATGACTACCATGATCGCAGCCAATACCACCATTCCAACCAAGAAAACAGAAGTATATTCTACCGCCAGCGATAACCAACCCGGTGTACAGATTCATGTATTACAGGGAGAGCGTCCAATGGCTAGTCAGAATAAAAGTTTAGGTATGTTTAATCTGGACGGTATTCCTCCGGCTCCAAGAGGGGTACCTCAGATTGAAGTAACTTTCGATATCGATGCCAACGGTATGCTGCATGTAAGCGCTAAAGATAAAGGCACTGGTAAAGAACAAAAAATCCGTATCGAAGCAGGTAGTGGCTTGAGCAAGGAAGAAGTGGAGAAAATGAAGGCTGAAGCCAAAGCCAACGAGGCCAGTGATAAGGAAGCCAGGGAACGTGTAGAAAAACTGAACCAGGCAGACAGTCTGATCTTCCAGACAGAGAAGCAATTCAAAGAGTTTGGAGACAAGATTCCTGCCGATAAAAAAGGTGCGATTGAATCTGCACTGACAAAGCTGAAAGACGCACACAAAAACCAGGACATTCCTGCTATTGATGCGGCTATGACTGAGATGAATACTGCATGGACTGCAGCCAGTGAAGACATTTACAAGGCACAGCAGGCTTCCGGTGCACAACCGGGTGCGGAGCAGGGCCCTCAGGCTGGCAACGAATCCAAAGGCGATACTGTAGAAGATGCACAGTTCGAAGAAGTAAAATAAATTTCAGTATGAAATGACCAGGGCTCCGGAGTTTCCGGGGCCTTTTTTATTCAGAGATGGCTTGAGGTTTAGGTGCAGCACGGCTGCAAAGCATCGATGATCAGCGTAAAATAACAGTTCCTAACCGATTGGTGATGTCTCTTTCGAACTCTTTCAACTGCTTGTGTAATTCGATCAGTTTCAGTTGCTCTTCGAATGGGGCATGTTCCATATCGCGCTGATTTTGTTCAAACATTTTTTTGATCTTTCTCAGTTTGAAATAATTCATACTGGTAATGGCGTCTTCCACTGAAGTGTCTTTTTCGAGTATCTTCATTCCTTCCATTACATCGTCCCATCGCTGACTCAGCTCATAAGGTGTCATGGATAAATTCACAATTACATCGCGAATGCTTTCGTCTTCATGATACAGCATTGTTTTGGCTGAGGGCTCCATTCCCTTGTTGTACCAGTCTTTATAGTATTCCAGTATTTTACTGCAGAGCGGATTGTCGAACTGGAAATGTTCCATTTCCTGAAATATATACGCCGCAATAGTATTCGTTTCGTTGAAAGGTTTAAGCCCGTGATCCAGTAAAACACGCAGTACATTTTTTTCGAACAAATCGTCCTGTTGCAGGAGAGTGGCGGTATCGTCGTATTCCGGAGTTGCGGGTTGTGCTGAATCCTCTTGTATAAAAGCAGCTTCGTTGAAAGGAAGTTTCTTTTCCTCCTTTGCTATTTTATCCCGCTTATATTTATTCACCAGGTTGGTGAATCCGCTCTCATCTATTCTGAGCAATGCAGCACATTGCTTAATATAATCCTGCTGTTTGGTAAAATCTTCGGCCTTGCTGATTCTGCTGAGCGATTCTGCAATCTGGTTTACAATGCTGCTCTTTTTACTTACATCATTGCCGGCTTCTTTCAGCAAAACTTCCAGCTGAAAAATAATGAAGTCTTTTTTATTAGCCGATATAAACTCGTTAAACGCTTTTGCGCCAACCTTATTTACATAACTGTCTGGGTCTTCGTTGTCCGGAATTAAAACCAGCCGAACATTCAGGCTTTCCTCCAGCGCAAGATCCAACCCGCGCAATGCGGCTTTGATACCAGCACTGTCTCCATCGTAAATAATGGTCAGGTTATCGGTATATTTCTTGATCAACCTTAACTGGTCTACTGTTAAGGAAGTGCCTCCGCTGGCTACTACATTTTCGATTCCCGCCTGATGCAGGCTCACCACATCGGTGTAGCCTTCTACCAGTAAACACTCGTTAGCACGGTCAATCGCCGTTCTGGCAAAATAGGAGCCATAGAGGATCTTGCTTTTTACATAAATTTCGTTTTCGGGGGTATTGATGTACTTCGGCCCACGGTCGCTTTTGCCAATTACCCTTGCACCAAAACCAATGATCTTTCCACTGTTGTTGTGGATGGGAAATATGATCCTGTTCCGGTAATTGTCGGCAAGTTCATTGTTCCGGTTAGATACAAGCCCGGTTTTAGGCAGGAGTTCGGGATTGAACTGGTTGGCCAGAAGCGCTTTTGTAAGGGAGTCCCTGGCCTCGGGATTGTAGCCAATCTGGAATTTCTGAATGACTTCGTCGCGGAAGCCCCGTTCTTTTAAATAGGAATGTGCAATCTGCATGCCCTCTTCCGTATGAAAAAGCTGGTCGGTAAAGAATTTTTGCGCAAAATGATTGATGGCATAAAGACTGTCGGCCACCTGGAGCTGTTGCACCTGCTCCGCTGTTTTCTGGGTTTCTTCTACTGGAATATTGTACCGTTCGGCCAGCCATTTCAGGGCTTCCACGTAACTGTATTTCTCATGTTCCATCAGGAACGTGATGGTATTACCGCTTTTGCCGCACCCAAAGCATTTGTAGATTTCCTTGGCAGGGGAAACCGTAAATGACGGGGTTTTTTCTCCATGGAAAGGACAGAGGCCCAGGTAATTGGTGCCCCTTTTCTTCAGTTTTACAAATTCGCCCACCACATCGATGATGTCTATGCGGTTGGTGATCTGCTGTATGGTATTTGGAGAAATCATGCGTTTGTGGGCTGCTAATTTACGTTACTCCCGGCTCTGAAGGGCCTTCTTTAAGAAATAATTTGTGCGGTTTTCTGCAAACTCTTTATTTTTAAGGATGCTAAAAAAAGAAAGACAGGCGTATATAATCCAACAGATTAATATACATAACAAGGTATTATCTGCTGATTTGTGCATTCAACTGGATGTTTCTGAAGATACCATCCGCAGGGATTTGCAGGAATTAGCGGAAGAGGGTAAGTTGATGAAAGTGCATGGTGGTGCACTGGCCAAATCTTTCCATTTTACCATCGAAACCAACCAGGTGTACAACCTGTCTGCCAAGCAGGTGATTGCACAAAAAGCCCTTCAGTTAATCAAAGATGGGATGTTGATTGCCATTTCCGGGGGAACAACCATGCGGGAACTGATCAAGCTGTTGCCACCGGAGTTAAACGCTACCTTTGTAACCTCCAATGTACCCATTGCACTGGAACTGCTGAATCACCCAAGTGTGGAAGTGATTTTTCTGGGAAATAAACTGCTGAAAAGCGCACAGATGGCCGTAGGAGCGGAAGTAGTAAGCCGTTTTGGACAGATCAAAGCCGACCTGTGTTTACTGGGTACCAACAGCATCGATACTGTTGATGGAATTACCGATCTTGAACTGGAAATTATTGAGGTTAAAAAAGCCATGGTAGATGCTTCTAAAAAAGTAGTATCCCTTGCCATTTCAGAAAAACTGAATACCGCCCAGCGGCTGGTTGTTTGCGGTTTGGATAAAGTAGATATACTTATTACCGAGCTGGATCCTACCGACGAATTGCTTGCCCCATATGCCAAAAAAGGCATTGCCGTACTCTGATTAATTCTTTCCTAAGTCAAGATATACTTTTGGGGCCATCAGTGCCCCTTTTTTGTTTTAGTGCGGCTTTTTGCGGATTTCTTTTTCCCACAGTTTAGCGAAAAATGTGGAAAACGCCTGTAAAATAAATTCGTAAATATGAATTACTATTTTTAACATTGCTTTTAGATTTTTTTAAGACCAAAAAAATTTCGATTTTTTGCCGTTTTCTGCGAATTTGTGCCAGACGATGCAATGTTTTGCAAGTTTCTATGGTCTTATATAGTCTAACGTTTCCGCTGAGGAATGCTTGTAAAAAAAAGTATTAAACAAAACTAGAATTATGAGAAATCATCTCAGGCTCATGTTGGTAAGTTACTTACTAATTACGCTACTCATTTCACCTGTGCTACATGCACAGGACAAACCGATTTCCGGAGTTGTTACCGGTAGCGACGGACCATTACAAAGTGTAACGGTCTTAGTGAAAGGAACATCACGGGCTTCGCAGACCGATGCTGCGGGCAAATTTACCATTGCTGCCAAGAAAGGCGAAACTTTAAGATTCAGCTATGTTGGCTATCAGGACAAAGATGTACTGATCACTGAAGCAATCAGCATTTCAGTAACCCTTACCCCTACAGACAATGCCGCACTACAGGATGTGGTGGTGGTGGGTTACGGTACTCAAAGAAAAGGTAACCTTACCGGTTCAGTGTCTACTGTTGATGTTAAAAAATCTTTACAGGGTAGACCCATTGCCGACGTCGGTAGAGGCTTGCAAGGTGCTGCATCCGGTCTTAGTGTGACCATACCCAGTGGAGAAATTGGTTCTGACCCGCTGATCAAGATCAGGGGACAAATCGGATCTATCAATGGTGGAAGCGCTCCACTCATTTTATTAGACAACGTAGAAATTCCTAGTATTCAGGTAGTTAACCCTAATGATATTGCTTCAATCACTGTATTGAAAGATGCAGCATCTGCCTCAATTTACGGTTCTAAAGCTTCATTTGGTGTTATCCTTATTACAACCAAGAAGGGTGCTTCAGGAGGCAGACCTCAGATTTCCTATTCCGGTAATGCTTCCTGGCAAAATGTTTGGAAAGACCTGCAAATGGCAGACGTAGATGGTTTGCGTTATACCGTAGATGCAGCCGAAAGAATTGGAACAACCACACCAGTAGGAGCATTTTATTATGTAGACAGAGCTAGCTATAACAAGGCTGTACAATGGAAACAGCAATATGGTGGCAGTATTGGTGTTAACGATCCTACTGTGTTTGGAAGAGACTGGTATGTTCAGGGTGCAAGTAATCAAAAGATGGGCGTTAGAACCTACAATCCATATGATTACCTCATTAAAGAATGGGCTCCTACACAGCAGCACAATCTTTCTGTTGGTTATACAGAGGGAAAAACATCCTATAATGTTGGGCTTGGATTATTGGATCAGAGTGGTCTGTTGAAGCCATCTCCCAAAGACAAGTTTACTCGTTACAATCTTTCTTTTAAAATTTCCAGCGAGCTCAGTAAAGCAGTTACTCTGCGTGCAGGCGGTATGCATTCCAGAAGGAATAAGCAGTACGCATACGCCACGAGCTCTACAACAGCAGATCCCTGGTTGTATCTCTACAGATGGAGCTCTCTGTACCCACTGGGAAGCGACCAGAATGGAGACCTTATTCGTAGTCCATACAGCGAACTTGCTTCTTCAAACACTGCCAATATCTTAACAAATTACTCCAACTTCAACCTGGGTACTACCATTAATCTAATGAGTAATTGGAAGTTCGATTTTGATTATACATATACAATTAACGATGAAACCTGGTTGAGACCTGGAACAAGGTTTACTGCCAGAGATTCATGGACAGCACCTGTTCAGCGTTTTAGTTCTGCCGGTGCCCCAATTTATGTAGATGCTTCAGGTAATGAAGTAAGTAGTACAGCTCCAGGTGCCATGCTGGCATTTGATCTCCTGAAACAGACTTATACAGCATTGGGATCTAACCCTGATCATTTTGCTCGTACAGCCACAAATTTTTATAGCCATACTATCAATGCGTTCACTACATACAGCATGAATTTGAAGCAAGATCACGCTTTTAAATTCATTCTTGGTGTAAATAGTGTAGCTTCTACTTCTGAGTTCCACTCTGCACAAATTACCAACCTCTCCGATATCAGTAACCCACAGTTCAATTTCGGAACCGGTACGCAAACTGTTTCCGGAGGAAAATCATGGGAGAGCAGATTGGGGTATTTTGGTCGTATCAACTATGCTTACCAAAATAAATATTTGCTGGAGGGTAATCTCCGCTACGATGGCTCCTCTAAATTCCCGCAACAACTTTGGTGGAGATGGTTTCCATCCATGTCTGCGGGTTGGGTGGCTTCTGAAGAGAAATTCATGGAGTTCATAAAACCTGTAGTAAATACCATGAAACTGAGGGCATCATGGGGATCCATCGGAGATCAGAGCGTATCAAGTGGTCTGTATATCTCTACCATGCCTGGAGGTCAGTCTACCTGGATTGGAGCATCAAATGCTAGAGTGAATTATGTTGGAACTCCAAGTGTAGTGTCTTCCAATATTCGTTGGCAAGACATTGTCACAAAGAACATTGGATTGGATTTGACTGTTCTGAGAAATAAACTTACACTTTCTTTCGACCTGTTTCAGCGTAATACCAACAACATGATTGTACCTCAGGAAGGTATTCCTTTAACATTAGGAGATGCTGCTCCGTTGGGTAACTATGGTTCTTTACAAACAAGAGGTTGGGAGTTTACTGCAGACTTCAACCATACGTTCAAAAATGGGTTAAGAATTTATGCAAGAGCCAATGTGTCTGATGCGAGAAGTATCCTCACTTCTTATGGATCCGGCACGCAGGTAACTGGTTATTATAATGGTAAAGACATTGGTGAAATTTGGGGATACCGTACAGATCGTCTTTATCAGTTAAGTGATTTTGAACTGAATTCAAGTGGTTCTCCATATTTAATTACCCTTACAGCAGCCGAAAGTGCTTTGGCATCAGGTAAAATGGCTTACAAGCTGGTTAGTGTGGGTGGGGCTAAGCCAATATACCAGCCCTTCCTTCAGAACTCATCTAATTTCAGATTCGGACCTGGTGATGTTAAATTCCGCGACTTGAACGGAGATGGTGAGATCAGTAATGGTAAGGGTACACTGGCCGATCATGGCGATTTGGAAGTAATAGGAAACTCAACTCCACGTTATGAATATGGTATCCGTATTGGTGGTGACTACAAAGGATTTGATCTGGGTATTTTCTTACAGGGTGTAGGAAGCCGCCAGGTATGGGGTAGCGGATTCCTGGCTATACCAGGCTTCAACTCTGCAGATGGCGCTATGCCACAGGCAATAGCAGGTGATTACTGGAGACCCGATAATACTGGTGCTTTCTATCCTGCTGCTTATAACAACGGAGGTAGTGCTACTACCAATAATATGCAGGTTCAAGACCGTTATCTCTTAAATATGGCTTACTTAAGATTGAAGAACCTGACTTTGGGTTATACATTGCCACAATCTGTTGTAAAAAAAATGAGCCTGACTTCTGTTAGAGGATACGTTTCATTGGAGAACTTTATTACCTGGGATCATTTACGTGGATTACCAATAGATCCAGAATACATTGATGGTTTCTCTATGTGGAATTCCACCAACTATAATTCTGGTCGTACAGGAACAGGTGTTCCGGCTTTCAAGAGCGTATCTGTTGGTTTACAAGTTAATTTTTAAAAATCATAACGATGAAATATTTAAAACTCTATAGTATATTGGCTTGCACCATTCTACTGTCTTGCAATAAAGCAGTTTTGGACAGGCCCCCACTTACCAGTTATGTAGATGACCAGTACTGGAGAAATGAAGACGATGTTCGCATGTATGCGAATGCATTTTATCCAAATTATTTTGTAGGATACAATACTGGATTCACTACAGATTACACTCCGGTTAGAGGATATACCTTTAATGATGACCTGACAGGTAAAAACGTTCAGGCGAACTTTGAAGCAAGTATTCCTTCCAGCAGAGGATCCAGTTCTGAATCTGCGGCATGGATGTCTACTTATGCTGGCCCTACCTGGAATTTTGCCTGGGTTCGTAAGGCGAATGTAATGATCAACCGACTCGATAATGTGGTAAAACCCAAAATATCTGATGCTGCATACAAGCATTGGGTAGCTGTTGCCAAATTTTTTAGAGGATTTGAATACAGTCGTTTGGTAAGTGTATTTGGTGATGTGCCATATTATGATAAAGTATTGGAAAACACTGACCTGGACTCTCTTTATAAAGATAGAGATAACAGAGGTGTGGTAATGGATAAGGTATATGATGACTTCAAATATGTACTTGCCAACATGCGTGAATCCGATGGTAACCAATTCCTGAACAAATACATTGCTGCTGGATTCATTTCCCGTTTCATGCTGTTCGAAGGAACTTATCAGCATTATCATGGACTCGATGCTGCCAGAGCCAAGAAATACCTTGAACTGGCTGTAGAAGCCGGAGATCTGGTAATCAATAGTAATAACTGGAATTTTAGCCGCGATTTTAAATCTTTGTTTTCATCAGAAAGCTTAGCAGGTCATCCGGAAGTGATGCTTTATAGAGCTTATGATGCTGCTTTGACCATTACCCATTCAATCGGCTCTTACCAAAATGGAACAGAAGTAGTTGGTGCTGATGCTAACTTGGTATTGATTAAATCCTTTTTGGCCAATGATGGCCAGACTTGGCAAAACTCTACTGTAGCTGATGCAAACAGCTTTAGTATTGCCGATCTTGTGAAAACAAGAGACCCTCGTTTTGAAGCTTCCTTCATCGATAAAGTAAATGCAGCATCTGCAACATTGCTTTATGGATATAAATTCGCATCCAGAGAAGCGATTACCTACATAGGTAAAGCATATCCATCTGCGTGGGGAAGTAATACCAACACCAGTGATGCTCCGGTATTGCGTTTGGCAGAAGTGGTACTGAACTGGATTGAAGCAAAAGCTGTTCTGGCACAATATCACGGCGGGCCTGCAGTAACACAGGGAGATTTAAATAAATCAATCAATGCCATCCGAAACAGACCACTGGATGCTACTGCGATTGCTAAGGGTGTGAAAAAAACTGCACCAATGCAGCTTGCGGCATTGCCTGTTGATCCTCAGCGTGATGCAGATGTACCTGCTTTAATTTGGGAAATCCGTCGTGAAAGAAGAATGGAGTTTGTTTTTGAACATACCCGTTTACTGGACCTGAAGCGTTGGAAAAAGTTGAGCTACATGGACTTTAGTACCAATGCAGATTATTCGCTCGGACCATGGGTAAATATTCCAGCTGAAATTCCAACTTATTTAACTACTGCCAACATCAATCGTGTAAGAGTTAAAAAACTGGATGGCACCATCGTAACTTACAATGGAACAAACGCCGCACAAATGGTAGGTTTCTGGGTAGTTGAAAACTTCCAGAACAGAGCCGCTTTCAGCGACCGCGTTTATCTTTCTCCGGTTGGTCAATCTCAGATTATTCAATACGAAGAGAAAGGATATAAGTTAACTCAAACAAAGCTTTGGTAATTCCTTTTATTAGTATTAACTAGTTTATTGGATCTATTTATTAAAAAACCTGATTGTTTAACAATCAGGTTTTTTAAGTTTTGTCCTTATTAAGCTATCATATTAAAGTGATCATCAGGAAAACATAATTAAAATCGTAATTGCCACTCCAGTGCCAATCGCAATCCAGATTTTGTATTTATCCCATAAATGCGAATTTCTCTTGCGGTAGAGGTATTGAACTAACAGGTGTTCAAGGGCGGGATAACCTTTACAGAGGGGCTGCCAGTGGCCGGCAAGGATGCTGTTTTGCCGGTAGGTAAGAAAATAGGCCAGCTGGAACAGCGTGGATAAGAATGCCGCCCTTTCAGCCTCATTGCTGTTTTGCTGAAGCAATTGCCTGTTCTCTGACGAAAGTAATTCCAAACAGGAGGCCATGAGCCAGTCTCTGTTGATGAAGAACTCGTTTTCGCGCATTACCTGCTGATACAGCCGGTTGGCTGCGGCTGTCAGTTCTGCAGGCGTATGGTATATTTCGGGGATGTTTTGTACCGGATTCCCCAGATATACCAGCCGGTCGTAAGCCGACCTGCGAACCGGATTGCTTAATACTTCATAAGCTTCTTTAATCAACTGAAAATGAAGCGTACTTTGCTCGTTCCCGGGATTTTTATCGGGGTGATGGCGGAGCGCCAGTTTACGGTAAGCCTGCCGGATTTCCTGGCTACTTGCGGTGGGAGCTACAGACAATACTGCATACCAGTTTTGTAAATGCATGCAGTAGCTTTTTTTTAACTATTTGTTTCAAAATTGATGTCGTCTCCGTCCAATAATTCCCGCTCAATTTCCTCCATTTGTACAATATCCCATGCTTCGGATTCGGTAGGCGTAATATTTAACAATTCGGTCAGATCCAGCTGATCCAGCATTTGGGAAACAGCATCGGACAGATTACAGATTACAAAAGAGGCGTTTTTCTCGTAAAATTGTTGCTGAAGATCCGTTATTACTCCGGCAGCAGTGGCGTCGATTCCGGTTACCGCTGCCATGTTTAATATCACATTTTTTACAGGCTGGTGCAGCAGTTTATTGCAAATTTCGATCATTTCTGCTGCTATATTGGCAGAAAGAACGGTGGTTACCGGACTTACGACGGAAAATTTTTCCTTGGTATCAATTTTGACTTCCATAAACAGGGCATTCAATTAACAAACTGTGAATAAGTGCACCACAACTTCGGTCAAAATTATTCGTTATAATTGTATAAATCCAAATTTAGATCATGGATAATAATTTTTCAGCTCAGGTAAAAGAAATCATTTCTTTCAGCAGGGAGGAGGCGCTCAGGTTAGGAAATGATTTCATAGGTACTGAACATTTGCTGCTCGGACTAATCCGGGATGGAGATAATACGGCCATTAAAGTGCTAAAACAACTGAATGTAGACCTCTATGAACTCCGGAAAGAGGTGGAAATGGCGGTAAAGGATAAAACTGGTAAAAATATTGCCAATATCAACAGTCTTCCGCTTACCAAGCAGGCAGAAAAAGTGATCCGGGTAACTGTTCTGGAAGCCAAGGCCCTCAAAAGCCCGCTCGTGGAAACGGAACACCTGATGTTAAGTATCCTCAAAAACAAGGAGAATATTGCTACCCAGATATTGAATCAGTTCGATATTGATTACGATCTGTTTCGCAATGAACTGGGTATGGTTGGTACCACCAATCCGCCTCCGAGAAGCGAATTCCCCGACGAAGGAGATGATGAGTTTGATGAAGAAAAGAAAGGTTCTGGTTATCAGCAATCCAGAACCAGCAAGCAGGCTCCTGGCGCTGCCAAGAGCAAGACTCCTGTTCTGGATAATTTTGGAAGGGATATTACCAAACTCGCAGAAGCGGGTACCCTGGATCCGATTGTGGGAAGGGAGCAGGAAATTGAGCGGGTAAGCCAGATCCTGAGTCGTCGTAAAAAGAACAATCCGATCCTGATCGGGGAACCCGGTGTGGGTAAAACCGCTATTGTGGAAGGCCTGGCACTTCGGATTGTACAGCGAGAAGTAAGCCGTGTATTGTTCGATAAGCGGGTTATTTCATTGGATCTTGCCGCACTGGTTGCCGGTACAAAATACCGCGGTCAGTTCGAAGAAAGAATGAAAGCCATCATGAATGAACTGGAAAAAAACCGAGACGTGATCCTGTTCATTGATGAGATACATACTATTGTGGGAGCAGGTGGGGCCAGCGGTTCCCTGGATGCTTCTAATATTTTCAAACCTGCATTAGCCAGGGGAGAACTTCAGTGCATTGGCGCTTCTACACTGGATGAGTACAGAATGTACATCGAAAAAGACGGTGCACTGGACAGACGTTTCCAGAAAGTGCTGATTGAACCGCCTAGTGTGGAAGATACCATTATGATCCTGAACAACATCAAGAGTAAATACGAGGATTTCCATAATGTAACCTATGGAGACGATGCCATTGATGCCTGTGTAAAGCTGAGCGACCGTTATATGACGGACCGGCTGCTGCCCGACAAAGCCATTGATGTAATGGACGAAGTGGGTGCCAGGGTTCACCTGAAAAACATCAACGTTCCCGACGAAATTGTAGAACTGGAAAAGAAAATTGAAGAGGTTAAAAGCGAGAAGAACAAGGTAGTTAAGAGCCAAAGATTTGAAGAAGCGGCTTCTTTAAGAGATACCGAAAAGCGTTTGGGTGAGGAACTGGAAAAAGCCAAGAACCTTTGGGAAGAAGAAAGCAAGAACAAGCGATATCCGATTACCGAAGAACATATTGCCGAAGTTATTTGTATGATGACGGGTATCCCCGTTAAGCGCATGGTTCAGGCCGAAACAGAGAAACTTCGCAGAATGAGCGAAGACATGAAGAGCATGGTGATCGGACAGGATGATGCCATCCAGAAAGTAGTGAAAGCCATACAGCGGAACAGGGTTGGATTGAAGGATCCAAAGAAACCGATCGGTACCTTTATCTTCCTCGGACCTACCGGTGTGGGTAAAACAGAACTTGCCAGGGCGCTTGCCAGGTATATGTTCGATTCTGAAGATGCGCTGATCCGCATCGACATGAGTGAATACATGGAGAAATTCACCGTGAGCAGACTGATTGGTGCACCTCCCGGATATGTGGGTTATGAAGAAGGTGGTCAGTTAACCGAGAAAGTAAGAAGAAAACCATACAGCGTTATTCTCCTGGATGAAATTGAAAAAGCACATCCGGATATCTACAATATTCTGTTACAGGTGCTCGACGATGGTCAACTCACCGATGGCCTGGGCAGAAAAGTGGATTTCAAGAATACCATGATCATCATGACCTCCAATATTGGTGTTCGCCAATTGAAAGAGTTCGGTGATGGTGTAGGTTTTGCAACCGCTACCAGAATTCAGCATGCAGAGGAAAACAGCAAGGCAGTAATTGAAAAAGCGCTGAAGCGTACCTTCTCTCCTGAATTCCTGAACAGGATCGATGATGTGGTGGTATTCAATTCTCTTACCAAAGAAAATATCTTTAACATCATTGATATCCTGATGAAGGGCGTATCCAAACGGTTACAAAACCTCGGATTCTCTTTGCAGATGACTACCGAAGCAAAAGAATTCATTGCCGATAAAGGTTATGATGTTCAGTTCGGTGCAAGACCGCTGCACAGAGCACTCCAGAAATACCTGGAAGATCCTTTGGCCGAGGAGATCATGAAAATGACAATTCGCCAGGGTGATGTACTGATAGCCGACCTCGATAAAGAGCAGGGTCAGTTAAAATTCACTTTCCAGGAAAGAAAAGAAGAGTCTGCAGAAGAAGAATCTGCCTCAAAAGGATAAGGCAAGATGCAATGGCAGTAATTGCTACAATAAAAATCCCGGTAACCAAGCGGCTACCGGGATTTTTTATGGACATATTTTGGTTGATTATGAATGGGATCCACCCCAACGGTATGTCTGTAAGTTCAGTCCCGCAAGATCCAGTACCCGGTCTACTACGGTTGAAGCCAGTTCTTCGATTGTTTTCGGCAAACTGTAATAGGAGGGTGTAGCCGGACAAATAATGCCGCCGGCCAACGTTACGGCTTCCATATTGCGGATATGAATGAGGTTGTAAGGGGTTTCCCTGACTGCAAGAATCAGTTTTCTCCGCTCTTTCAATACTACATCTGCTGCCCGGGTTACGAGATCATCGCTTACTCCGGAAGCAATTCTACCCAATGTGCCCATGCTGCAGGGAATCACAATCATGGTATTGTATTGGGCGGAACCGGATGCAAATGGTGCAGTGAAATCGGTCTTTGCATAGAATCTGAACGGGTAGTTTTTGTAAGTATCATTACCCAATTCTGTCTGCCATACTTCTTCCGCGTTCTTGCTCATTACAACACCTACGGCTTCGTACTGATCCTTTAATTGTACAAGGCGGTCCAGAAGCAGTTTGGCATAGATTGCTCCACTGGCTCCGGTTATGGCTACTGCAATTTTATTCGGCATCTGTTTTTATTTGTACATGATTTCATAGTACTCGTGCGCCATCCGGTTGCTGTCGAATTGGAACCGTACATCGCG
The DNA here is from genome assembly GCA_016786865.1 of Sediminibacterium sp. GTDB lineage: Bacteria > Bacteroidota > Bacteroidia > Chitinophagales > Chitinophagaceae > Sediminibacterium. The sequence continues at coordinate 251,840 of JAEUVE010000018.1, forward strand.
CATACCATTCTTCATGATTTGTCTCCAGGTATCCTTACTTTCATAATACATTGGCAGGATCTGTTGCTCCAGAATTTCGTATACTTTGTTCAGGTCGTATTCGTCCTGATCGTGCTGGGTCATATTCAGGTAATCTGCCTTTGGTACAACAAAGCCATTGTTGCCGTGGTTAATGAATTCCGGAATCCAGCCATCGTCCGTAGAGAAATTCACTGCTCCGTTCATGGCAGCCGTCATACCACTGGTGCCGGATGCTTCTCTCGGAACCCTCGGATTGTTCAGCCAGATATCGGCGGCCTGTTTCAATCGCTTACTAAGCGAAAGCTCATATCCAATCAATACCGCTACATTCTTGTAATTTTTGCTCAGGTGTACCAGGTTATTGAACTGGGAAATTGCCGGATAATCAACCGGGTAAGCCTTTCCTGCCCAGATAATCTGAACAGGGTATTTGGTATTACTCAGCAATCTTTCAAAACGCTCCATGTCGTAGGTAAGCAGGTCGGCACGTTTGTACCCTGCAAATCTTCTTGCCCACACAATGGTCAGTACATTGGGATCAAAAAGTTTGCCGGTTTGATCGGCAACGATTTCGAATGCACGCTTTTTCAGGTAATTTTTTCTGTCGTCGTATACGTCATCGTTCTTTTCTTCCATAGCACGATACATCTGCTTATCTGCCCAGTAAGTCCAGTTTTGTGCATTGGTGATGGAAGTAATGGGGCAGATGCCTTCGTAATGCTTCCACATTTCGCGGCTGACCACGCCATGTAATGCCGATACACCATTGGCTTTTCTGGCAAATCGCAGTGCAGCCAGTGAGTGGTTGAACTGGTCGTCTGTAATTCCGGTGAGCTTTCGAACTTCATCAATGCTTAATCCGCAGAAATAGCTCATTTTATGACAGAGATAAATATCGTGTTTTTCGTTGCCGGCTTCTTCTGGTGTATGTGTGGTAAATACCAGGTGTTCCTTTACTTTTTCCGTGCTCTTGAATTTGTTCAGCAGGTAGAAAGCAGAAGAAATACCATGCGCTTCGTTGAGGTGATATACATCCGGATTGAATCCCAGCTCGTCGATCAATTTGGCTCCGCCCACTCCAAGCAGAATAAACTGGGCTACCTTGGTAGCAACATTGGCGTCGTATAAGCGGTGCGTGATGGTTTGTGATACATAATCGTTTTCCGGAAGATCGGTGCTCAATAAAAACAAGGGAGCGCTCTTAAAGGTTTCCGGATTCAGGTAAAACGCTTTTACCCATACCGGATGATCATGTATCAGGATCTGAAATTTGATACCGGTATCTTCGAGGAAACTGTAAATTTTTTCCATAAAAGTTACCTGCAGGGTCTGATCCTGGTTGCGGGCCTGGTCGTAATAACCATACTTCCACAGGATACCGATACCAATCATGTTTTGTCTTAACTCATAGGCACTCCGAAGGTGTGAACCGGCCAAAAATCCCAGGCCTCCGCTGTATATTTTTAGTGGTTGGTGAATGGCAAATTCCATAGAAAAGTAGGCCGCTTTCTTGGCATACTGATCGTTGATCGGATAGGGAACCTGGTAATTTCTGAAATTCATGTGCTATAGGGTTTACTGTTCTTGGCGCAATATAAGTTTATTTTTCCCCGATTATGTATTTTATACACATTAAGGAGTGGATAACACTTCCGCAAACGTTCGTTATCTTTTTTTATCGTTTTTTTGACGGGGTTCTTTCTTCCGGGTAAAGTTGTCGTTGAAAAAACATTTGATGCCACGGTGATTGCCACAGCTTCCCTGTTCTTTCAGGGATACCTGGTTCCCTTCAAATTTAAAATCAATGATACAGGGATCTCCGTTTTCGTTATAAATACCGGTTCCTGTACCGGTTATTTTAAGATCTCCTTTCAACTCTCCGGTGCAGGCGCCCTCGTTTCTTTCAAAATGAACAAAGAAGCGGTAATTGTTGGCGTCTTTTCCATCACGGACAGACAAGTAATTCTTTTTGTCCTTAATATAATCTCCACTGTACTTATTCTTTTTAGGCAAGGTGTCGAGCGGATTAATCACCTGTGATTTAACAGGATCCTCATTGGAATCGTTGATGACTACCATAAAAATGCCTGCATCATTGTACACCCAGCCAGCTCTGGAAAAAAGCAGGTTGTTGTCTTTCCCGAATTTTTCCTTGCTCAGCAAAAAAGTGGGTTCCTTATTGATGGAAAGGGAGTGAATGTATCCATCCTGTTGGTCGTTGTTCAGCAGTTCCTTTGCAGCCAGAAACTGGTTCTTTTTGTCTGTGACGAATACCAGTAGTTTCTTTTTCTTTTGCTGCTGCAGCAGAACCAGGATATATTGCTCTTTCTCTTTTTCAATTTTACCTACCGGGTGTAACTGAAATTTCCGGTTGTTTCCGGTAATGGTTCTGAATGCGCTGTCGGGGAAGAACTGCGTAAATGCTTTTAGACCTATTGTTAGCGTATCTGCAGATTTATCAATATTGCTGTCCATGACCGCATAGGGTAGCGGCAATGGTTTAAAAACGCCAAAAAAATCCTTTTCCTTCAACGGAACATTTCCCGTGAGGTCTATTTGCTTTTCCTTACAGGCAAACAATAATATTATCAACCCTACTGCAAGCAAGTTTTTCATGCAGATATATTTTGGCTAAAAATAAGGCATAAACCGAAAGGGATCATTTTTTGTTTGTTTGGACGACTGAATAAATTTAGATTTAACCCGTTAACAGCCCCCGAAATCTGTCTTGATTAATTATGGTGCAGCGTATACATCCGGAAAACTCTTTAAGTGAAGTGCACGAAACTGTGGATACGACCTTGCCGCGCAAAGGTTTCAGGCGAATCCTCGCTTATATTGGTCCCGCTTATTTGGTCAGTGTGGGCTATATGGATCCCGGTAACTGGGCCACCGATCTGCAGGGTGGTGCCAAATATGGATATCAGTTAATATGGGTGCTGCTGATGAGTAACCTCATGGCGCTTCTGCTGCAAAGTCTGAGTGCGCGGCTGGGTATTGTGAGAAGAAGGGATCTTGCCCAGGCTAATCGGGAAACCTATCCGCCACTGGTTAATTTCTGCCTCTATATTCTGGCCGAACTAGCCATTGCAGCCTGTGATCTGGCCGAAGTACTGGGGATGGCCATTGGTATACATCTCCTTACCGGCCTTCCGATCGTATGGGGCACGGTTATTACCGTACTGGATACCTTTCTGTTCCTGATTCTGCAGCGTTATGGTATCCGGAAAATGGAAGCATTTATCATTTGTCTTGTGGCTGTTATTGGCGGGTCTTTTCTGGTTCAGATACTGATGGCCAATCCACCAATTGGCGAAATGGCCACCGGGCTGGTTCCAACCACCCTGACTCCCGGAGCGCTTTATATTGCCGTGGGCATTATTGGCGCTACGGTGATGCCCCATAACCTCTACCTTCATTCTGCCCTGGTACAGACCCGTAAAATAAGTCCGGATCAAAAAGGGATTAAAACGGCCCTGAAATACAACCTGATCGACAGTACCATTGCACTAAATGCGGCTTTCCTTGTGAACGCAGCTATCCTGGTCCTGGCTGCCACTGTTTTTTTTAAAACCGGGAACACGGATATAGCCAAAATTGAAGATGCGCATCGCTTGTTGCAACCTCTGCTGGGTTCATCTCTGGCCCCCATACTGTTTGCTGTGGCACTGATAGCAGCAGGGCAGAGCTCTACACTCACAGGCACCCTTGCTGGTCAGATTGTTATGGAAGGTTACTTGCAATTAAGGATCAACCCATGGCTCCGCAGATTGCTTACCCGGTTGATTGCCATTGCTCCTGCTGTTTTTGTGATCCTGATGTACGGAGAAGAAAAAGTAGATGACCTGTTGGTTTTTAGCCAGGTGGTGTTAAGCATTCAACTTGGATTTGCGGTTATTCCACTGATTCATTTTGTGAGCGATAAAAAGTCGATGGGAGAATTTGTGATCAGCAAGCCCGTTAAGATAGTCTCCTGGATTGTAGCGGCAATTCTGGTTGGTTTGAACGTAAACCTGGTATACAACGAAGCAGCAGCCTTGTTGTTCTCCGATATCAGCCTTCCTGCTAAAATGGGTATCCTGCTGGCTATTGCTGCTTTTGTCTGGCTGTTTTTGGCCATGACCTTTTATCCAATGATCCAGAAGAGAAAAACAGAGCGTGCTGCGTTGATGCATGGCGCCACCATTCATCTGGACAACCTGAAAGTGAAACCGGTATCATCGATTGCTATTGCCCTGGATTTTTCACCGGCAGATGAAAAATTAATAGCCCATGCACTGGCCCAGGGTAATTCCGGCGTTTCATTTACGTTGCTACATATCGTGGAGAGTGTTTCTGCCCGTTACCTGGCTGCATCCAGCGATGATGCGGAAACAAGGGTAGATAAGGAGCGCCTGGCTTCTTATGTTGTTCAACTGCAGCAAATGGGGTATAAGGCGGAGGGGGTACTGGGTTACCACAACCGGGTCAATGAAATTGTAAGAATTGTAGAAAATGCCGGGGCAGATATGCTCATCATGGGGGCCCACGGGCACTCCGGCCTAAAAGATTATATTTTTGGTGAAACCATCGAAGATGTCCGCCACCGGCTTACTATTCCGGTACTGATTGTGAATGTTTAAGGCCTTCTTCCTGATAATAAAGTGATATATTTGCTCTTCCTTGAAACACTAAAATCTAACAAAGAATGGCGCAGAAAATTAAAGTAGCCAATCCGGTTGTTGAGCTGGATGGCGATGAGATGACAAGAATCATCTGGAAGTTCATCAAAGAAAAACTCATTTTACCATACCTGGATGTTGATATCAAATACTATGACCTGGGAATGGAATACCGCGATCAGACCGATGATCAGGTTACCGTTGATGCAGCCAATGCCATCAAAAAGTATGGTGTAGGCATTAAATGTGCCACCATTACTCCGGACGAAGCGCGTGTGGCTGAATTTAAGCTGAAGCAAATGTGGAAGAGCCCGAATGGTACCATTCGTAACATCCTTGATGGTACTGTGTTCAGAGAGCCGATTGTATGTTCCAATGTTCCAAGACTGGTTCCTAACTGGACAGCACCCATCTGCATCGGACGTCATGCATTTGGAGATCAGTACCGTGCTACCGATTTTGTAACTAAAGGAAAAGGAAAACTGACCGTTAAGTTCGAAGGAGAAGATGGTACGGTTCAGGAATTTGAAGTATACAACTTCAAGGGTGATGGTGTTGCTATGGCCATGTATAATACGGATGAAAGTATCCGCGGTTTTGCAAGAGCCTGCTTTAACCAGGCCCTGATGAAAAAATGGCCGCTGTATTTGTCTACCAAGAATACCATCCTGAAAAAATACGATGGCCGTTTCAAAGATATTTTTGAAGAGACCTACCAGCAGGAATTCAAGCAGGCATTTGCTGATGCCGGCATCACTTACGAACACCGCCTGATCGATGATATGGTTGCCAGTGCACTGAAATGGAACGGTAATTTTGTATGGGCTTGTAAAAACTACGATGGTGATGTGCAGAGCGATACAGTAGCCCAGGGATTTGGTTCTCTGGGGCTGATGACCTCTACACTTGTAACCCCAGACGGTACTGTAATGGAAGCAGAAGCAGCCCATGGAACTGTAACCCGTCACTACAGAGAATACCAGAAAGGCAATCCTACTTCTACCAACCCAATCGCTTCCATTTTTGCATGGACAAGAGGTCTGGCTTTCCGTGGTAAACTGGACAACAATCAGGAACTGATCAATTTCTGCGATGCGCTTGAAAAAGTTTGTGTTGAAGTGGTTGAAAGTGGTAAAATGACCAAGGATCTGGCCGTATGTATTCATGGTAACAAGGTAAAGCATGGAGAACACTACCTGTACACCGAAGAATTCCTGGATGCAATTGATGCAGAGTTACAGAAAAAACTGGCTAAATAATTCCGGCATCAACCCTTCAGATAAAGAGTTGATACAATTGAAAAAGCCGTTACAAATGATATTTGTAGCGGCTTTTTACTTACTACGTTTTATAGCATGCTGTTTGCAGACAGGCAGGATGCCGGTTGCGCTAAGCGCTGAACTGTCGCAGGTGATGGTCGAAATGCTTCCACTGGCTATAACCCCATTCTTCTGCAGTCATTTTTCCGAACATCGGATGTACGATCTGGGCTGCATAGGAACCTCCATTTTGAACAAAGAGATCCAGCGCCTCAAGTAATTTACCTTTCTCTATATCAAAATTACGCTGATCAGTTACAATAACCTGTTTGCCGGTTGGCAAGCCCTGTTTATAGGGTTGGTCGCTCAATACCATTCTCTTGATAAAAGGCCCCAGCAGCAGCCCTACAAGGCCTTGTTTGGCCCCTGTTTTGCGCAATCCGGTTTCCAGTGCTTTTCGAAGATGGGCCAGCATTTGAGGTGCGTCCATTTTACCCCATTTTTGGGGATTATCTGCTTCCAGCGATACCAATCTTGACCGGATGGCCTGATAGGTTACCGGATCATAAATGGAAGGTTTTGCCATGGTTGTTTTTTTTCAAGATAAGCATTTAGTCGGATTTTAAATAACGGCGATCAGGAGAGCTCTACCCAGGTATGATCCGCCAGCAGTTTTACAGATGCAACAAACTGCTTGAACGGTCCACCATTGCCCCATTCCTGTGGCGCTACCAGCGACAGCATATGGGTGCCGTCTTTTTTCTCGTACAGGTGATATACATGACCTATTTGCGGCTTGAACGTAAGTTTTGCCTCATAGATCATCATGCTGAGTTCCTTTCTTTTTCGGATTTCCTGTGCCTGCTTTGCAAGCAACTCAATCTGCTGTCGGATTTGATCCAGCTGCATATTGGTCTGGTCTTCCATAGCACTTAATGCCTTGTGTTTGATGACCCCTTCTTTGGTAGGACGGATGGCCACCCCGGCAACCGATGCAGCGTAGGGGAGTACGCTAAGTTGTTTGTGGTAAACTTCCGTATTGCTGAAATGTTTTCCTTCCTTGTCAATGCCCTTCTGGGTAATTTTCATATAGCCATTGGGCAAAATTTCATGAAGAATATTCAATACTTCCTGCTCATTCATAAAAAAAATGATCCGCATGGCAGATGCATTCTGAATAGAAGCCTGTATCGCATCTGCCATATCAAGATGTTCAAACGACCTGATTACCTCGTCGGGTATTACATTGTATTGTGTGTAGAATGCTTCATTTTCCAGACTTACCCAGTTGATGCTGATGGAAAGTGCGTGGCCGTTCTCGATGCTCTCGATCTTGTAATTGCCGCTCTTGGGAGGTAATCCGCTTTCGAACGTACATTTTTCAGGGAATAATTGCCAGCTGGCCAGAAAATTATATGCTTGAACCATATTTTAATTACAAAACTGTAAACGGAAAGTTGTTATTTTTTAAAATAAACAATGAATTCAGAGCCTTTACCCGGTTCACTTTTTACTTCCATGTAGCCATCATTGTCTTTCACCAGTTGCTGAATAATCATCAGACCGATGCCGGTTCCCTTCTCCTTATTGGTACCAGCCTGAGAAATCTTGTTTCCAATTACTTTAAACAGGCTGTTGATCTTTTCCTGCTCCATGCCAATACCATTGTCCTTTACATGAAGGGCAGTGTACTGATCGTGATCCGAATAAAAAATTTCAATTGTGCCGCCATTGGGTGTAAACTTGATTGCGTTTCCAATCAGGTTCTGGAAAATAATGCGTACCTGGTTGGGATCTGCCATTACAAAAGTATTTGCAATCGTTCTGCTGTGTTGCAGCTGTTGCGTCTTTGCATTGGCCCCGATTACAGACAGCTTCAGGGTTTCGTCTACCAGTTCCGGTAAATTGATCCTTTCGGGTACACCACGTATACCTTTTTGCTGACTGTTGGCCCAGGCCAGCAGGTTGTTCAGCATACCGGAAATCAGTCCCACTTTTACCTCAAATTTTTCCAGCATATCCTGGTAATCTTCTTTCGACAATATTCCCTGCTTCAACAATGCAAGACTGGATTGTATCACCGCAAAGGGGCTTCGAAGATCATGGCTGATGATGGAGAACAGCATGTCTTTGGTATGGTTGGATTCGGTAAGGTCTTCTTTCTGCCGGAGTATTTCATCTTTCTGTGCTGCGATATCTGCATTTTTCTTCAGCAGTTCCTGATTCAGCTGATCTACTTTACGGCTGTGTTTTCTGGTAAGAACAACCAGAATAACCAGAAACAGGATAAACACACTGATCACAATGATGATCATTCGGTTCAGTTTAATTCGATGTAGCTGCAATTGGTTTTCGTTGTAGAGCTTTTGGTTTTCAATTTTTTTCTCCTTTAGAATCAGGTGATTGATTTCGGCTTCCTTTTCCTTGTTGTAAATGGTATCACTCAGTAATTTGAGCTTCACCGCATAGTTGTATGCGTTCTTATAATCTCCGGACGCTGCATAGGCATCTGCCAGTAATGCCGTAGCACGGTGCATTTCCCAGCCTGCTTTCATTCCGGAAGAAACAGAGAGGCTTGTTAATCCGTTTTGAATAGCAGTTGGGTATTGTTTTAACGCCAGGTAGGTTCGTCCAAGACCAGAATAAGCGTAACTTTTTTCCCAGTTATCGGTATAAAGTGAAAATTGCAATACTTCGGTAAACCCTTTGATGGCCTTTTCATATTCCTGCGTATTGAAATAGGACTCAGCCAGCCTGTTTTGCGCCATCAGGTACAGGTGCCAGTCTTTTATTTTGATGCTAATGTCTCTTGACCGGATAAAATAGTTTTTTGCATTTTCCTGGTTTTTGTCGGTTTCATAACAAATACCAATATTGAAAATGATTGCGGCCAAACTAACACTGTCCCTGATTTTGAGGCTGAGGGCCGCTGATTTTTTTAATTCAATCAGCGCTTCTCCTGTTTTTTCCTGTGTTAGATAGATTAAACCCCGGTTTCGCAAGGCATACAGTATTCCGGGCTGATATTGGTGTTCCAGACTCAGTTGCATCACTTCTTCGGAGTATTCGAACGAGGCGCTGTAATTACTTAATACATAGTTGGCTCTTGCAATGGTAATTTTTGACTGAATGATGGGGACAATCGCCTTGGGATGATTTCCGGCCTTTTCCAAAAGGCTGTTTGCCAGGAAGATGGCAGAATCGGGTTGATCAAATATCCGGCTGTTCGCCTGGTGTACCAACATCGCAAATCCGGTGGTATCCGGAGCAGGGTGTATGCTGCCGGGTTTTTGCGCAAATACATTCCCAAAGATGGCAAGAAATCCTGCAATCCAGATTGGAAGAAAGGGACGGAAGCGCGTATCACGGAGCATTTGCTGTATTTTTTTAAGCAGATAACAACTTTAAGCTACCGACACAAAGGTACGATCTACCCATGTAAAACCTGCATATAAATGGATCTGCGGTGGGTCAGCACAAAATAGCCACCAACTTTCCGAAGAAAGGGTGGCTATGCAGCTGAGGCTGTTCAGTATTATTTTACATTGAAAGAAACCAATAATGTTCCCCAGTTCAGGGATACCTGTCCGTTTTGATCTACTGTATAGGTTAAACGCTCAGAAGTACTGGCAGACTGGGTCGCCTGTACATTCACCCGAAGCTGGTCATCTGCTTCCTTATAGTTGAATGCACCCCACTGTTTCCAGGTTTTGTTAAAGATCAGTGTCCATTCTTTACCATTGTTAATGGTAAAAAAACCATATTTACCAGCAGGAAGCTTTTTACCATTAATGGTAACGTCTTTGCTTACTTCAAATACGGTGGCTTCATTTGCGCCGGCTCTCCATACTTTACCTTCCATAGGTTCCACATCCTTACCAATGGTCCTGCCTTTCAGGGCTGGAGCGCTGTAGTTGATGGTAATCACAGTGCCGTTGGTGAGCGTACCTGTTGCAGTAGCCGCCGGGCTTGGCTTTTGTTGTGCATACACAGTTCCGGAAAAAATGGCCAGAGCTGTCATTGCAATGGTGAATAGTTTTTTCATGTTTAATTGTTTAGTTTGAACGAATATATGTAAAAAAAGACCTATGCTTTATGGGAGAAATGGATGACCGGCAACTAGTTTACCTGTACAACATCGGGTCGTTTAATTAGTTCAGTGATGTATCTGAACTTTAGATTGGTGGAAAATGTAATATTCCATGGGTTCATTCCTGCCACCGTTTTTGGAAAGTAATAAGCTTTTAACTCCATGGTTCCAAACACCAGATTCTCGTTTCTGGTTCTTACTCCGGCCCCAACGGCACTGAACAGGTCGCCGGATATTTTGGTTCTGCCTGCATCTTTCAGATAGGAGATATTGCAGAACCCGAAAGGTGCAAAACTGAAGCCGAAAAACTTCCAGGTATTGTAAAAAACGGTTTCTGCATTTACGGTGGCTCTTCCGGATGAGCGGGTGGTTGGATTGCTTAACAACGGCAAACCGTATATACTGGATAGCAGTACAGGATCGTTCAAAAAAGTATTGATCTGCTGGGTAAGACTACCACTAAAAAAATGCCTGGAGAACCAGGTACTGCTTCCCAGCCTCCGGAGTCGTGTAAACAATTCCACACTGGTCAGGAGACTGATGTCTTCTATCCGTTGCTGATTAATATAAGCGCCCGCTTTAAAGTTGTAATTGATGTAAGTGTTTTTTTTGTCGAAATAATTGCGTTGATAATCAAATCCTGCATAAATCCTGGAGAATCCGTTTTTATTGGTCCAGCCACTGGTAAAGGAAAGATTAAATCCTTCCGGTACATCTTCGTTTCTGCCAAATCCGTAGATGAAATTGGTATGAAAAAAGTCTTGTTCAAATAATGTAAACGTGGCCAGTATCCCCGTAAGATCCGTGTATCTGCTGTCGTACACTGTTGCCTGTATAGCCGGCACTTTGGTAAAATCTCTTCTCATGATACGCAATGCAAGCATTCTTTTATACCGCGACTCCAGGTTCAGCTTCAGGTTTTTCTTTGCACCCAGACTATATCCTGCCCATACATCCAGGTTGCGGTAACTGTACTGATACATCTGTTTGTACAGGGAATCGTTTCCGTACCGGTTCAGGGTTTTATTGGAGGACAGTTCAAATCCTCCTGTAAAAGCATGATAGGGGCTTACGAGCGGCAGGCTGCCCTTTATATACAATGATTCCTCTTCACGACGTCCACTATTGAAGGCGGGATTTTGATTCTGATACCCAATGGCAATATTTACAAAACTTCCTGCAATATTTCTTTTCAGGAACTCTGCCCCAAAACCATAGGCCGGGGTTCTCCTGGAATCAAATAAATGTTGTACCTGTATCCGGTTACCCGAACCCAGCAGATTATCATCGTTCAGTTCAAAACGGGCACTGCTGGTACCCGCCTCATTCATACTCCCTCCCAATGGAAATACATCTTTTGTAAAAACAAGTACATCTACTGTATCGGATGTTGTTCCCACGGGCGCAATAGTAATTCTGGCATCCTGTAAATAACTCAGGTCGCGGAGCAGCTTTTCATTATCGGCCAACAGGTTGGGGTATATCCTGTCGCCTCTGGAAAAAAACAGGTTATTGGAAATGATTTTTGCTTTGGTACCTGTATGCAATGCATCACCCAAGTTGCTGAAAAAATTTTGAACGCGTGTACCGGTGTCGTTCACGAATTTGCTGAAGCCCAGTTTGTGGATATGTATTTTTCGAATGACCCTGCCGCGATAGGGTTCAAATTCATCTGCATTTTTGTGAATGCCTTCAGCAGGAAGATTGGGTATGGGATTGTTGACCGAAATACTTCTTCCTATTTTACCCAGTAAGCCCTGCTTTTTTGCAAGAAAAAAAACTGTGTCCTGCTGCTGTCCATGGGCCTGATTAAAAAAAGCAGGCAATGCCAGCAACAGGATTAATATGCCTGTGATCCTGTATGATATGGTAGATCCGGTTTCAGGCATTATGGTTATTCTTTTATTCTTTTGCCGGTTTATTGTTTACACGCAGGAACCAAATATATCCGGTAATCATGGCCAAAAATGATGCCAGCAAAACAGCTATTTTGGCAATATCCTGTTCAGTTGCTTCGGAAAATGCCAATGTAGAAATGAATATACTCATTGTAAACCCGATTCCAGCTAAAATACCTGCACCGATGAGTTGATACCAGCTGGTTGCTGCAGGAAGATCTGCCCATTTCTTTTGTACCATCAGGTAAGCGGCCCCACAAATTCCAAGCGGTTTCCCAATGAATAATCCGGCCATGATTCCCCAGCTGTAAGTGGAATTAAGAGCACTTAATCCATTTTCAGGAATCGAAATGGCTGTATTGGCCAGGGCGAACAAAGGCATGATACCAAAATAAACAGGATGGTGCAGCCTGAGCTCCAGTCTGTTCAGATCCTTTACCGGAATCAGAAAAGCAAAAGCTACACCTGCCACCGTTGCATGTATTCCTGAATTAAACATGCAATACCAGAGCAAGAGCGCCAGTACCCAGTGATACCAGCCAAGAGGAATCCGGTATCGCAGCATTTGCCATAAAACAAACAGGACGGCCATGGTCAGAAAAATATACAAGGGAGCAATTTGTCCCCCATAAAAAAGTGCAATCACAATGATGGCGCCCAGGTCGTCAATAATGGCTAATGCCGTGAGAAATACTTTTAATGCAACAGGTATCCTGTTGCCAAGGAGTGATGCAACGCCCAGGGTAAAAGCAATATCAGTGGCCATTGGCACAGCCCATCCGTTGGTAAATCCGGTGCCTTTATTGATTAGCCCATAAATAACTGCAGGAGCAAGCATTCCTCCCACAGCTGCTACAACAGGTAACAGCGATTGCCGGATCGAAGCCAATTCACCCTCCACCATTTCCCGTTTTATTTCCATACCGGCAAGAAAAAAGAATACGGCCATCAACAGATCGTTGATCACCAAAAGAACGCTGTTGGGCAAAACCAGGTTGCCGGCGTGGAGGGTATGGTGTTCAGTTCCATCGAAACTGAATAGCCATAAATTCTGATACCAGTCCGAAATATCTCCCAGATTACTCAGCAACAGGGAGAGGACGGTACAGGATAAAAGCGTTATCCCAATGGCTTTACTATCGTTAAAAAACTCTTTGAGCGGATGCAAAAAGCGAAGCCTCAAAAAGGAAAAATAGGCCATGCTGTTCCGGTTTAGTTAGAGAGAATATCAAATTTGGTTTTGGGTCGTTGATCGTTCAGCCACTTAAAGTTACGAAGCTTTATTTCATCGTGATCGACCTGTCGCATTGGGTAAGACTTTCCTTCCAGATTTCTCAGGAAAACTACTTTTTGTGGTTTACTGTCTTCGAAGAACACATCAATAACGTCTGAGCTGGATTTGTTTACACCGATAAACCGTTTTTCTTCGTCTGTGGCGTAATATACATTGGCTGCGTTACCTTTTGCCCGCATGGAACTGATCTTGCCGTCTGTAAAGAGGGCATTGATGCTGGTTCCTTTCAACTGATTGAAGTAAACAGAACTATCTACCCGGTTAATTGCCATTGCATTTTCAAACACAAAAAGGCGCTCCGGTTTTTTTTCTTTCAGGAACAGGTAAATGGTATCGCCCGTAATCTGATTCTCCTGCGCCCAAACGATGGGGCTCTTGAATAACCGGAATACGGAATCTTTCAAAGAATAGAATAAGCTGTCACCTCTGGCCTGTAAGGAATCCGAGAATATCTTTACATTGAAATAAGCTTCAAAAAACTTGTCGCTGCTGTCTTCTGCCTGTTTATCCGAAGCAGGTATTGGGGGAATCCCGGGCAAGCTGTCTCTGATCTGCGGAACGTTTCTGTGTTTCATCAGATCGGAGAGTCTGGCCGTATACAAAGTATCTGCTGTAATGTAGATGGAGTCTGCCCCCTGTTTAATCAACAACAAAGGTTGCTGGGTAGCAATCAACGAATTGGTCTTTTTATTGGTTTTGATGTTATTAGCAATCATGTCGAAACCCTGTGCAGTATCTTTTCCTCTGTAAACTGCATTTCCACGGAACTCACTTAATCCGGTAGAATCGTCAAATGCCATGTCGTCGGCGGTAAAGGTATAGGAGCTGTCCTCGATTACAGAACGTTTGTAGAGTTCTGCTTTCTTATTCTTCATATCATAATATCCTTCCCTGGTTTTGATGGTTCTTTTTTCTTTGGTATTTACGATAACAGTAGGAGAGGTGAAAGTAGCGATTTCTGTTCCCGTATTGTATTGCAGGGTATCTCCGGTAATCTTGTTTTCCAGATCTGTCATGACCACTTTACGCTTAAAAATCACATCCCGGGTATCTCCGTAATAATATCCTTCCACACTGGTGAGTGTAGACTTCTTATTCACTACTTTACCTCCTTTAAGGTAAGTACCGATTTTTACGGAAACATCATATTCAAGTTCTTCGGTTGTAAGTATTCCTTTGCCGTCGGTCAGCTTTACTTTCGTTCTCAGCAAAGCTTTTTTCTCTTTGCCCTGGTATCGCATATATTGTGCATAGGTATGTATGCTGTCTGCATCGTTGATGTGCACATTGCCAAAGGCTTCCAGCATATTCAATTGCCTGTTCAATACAGCACTGTCTGCAAAAAACAAGGTATTTTCCTGTTTTACCTGTACCCGTCCTGCGAGCGAAATGAATTCATTAGCAGAGTCCAGTTTTTGATAATTGTAGCGATCGGCAAAAACAATATCGAGTCGCTTTCCTTCTTTTACGGCAGTATCTGCATCGGTTCTTTGTGCCAGCACAAAAACAGGCAATAAGAATAAAAACAGATATGAAAAAAATTTCACCGCCATTAATTAGAAGTCTTAACAGAATCTGCCAACGGAGCCATCAGGGGGCTGGATTTGTCTTTTTTTCCGAATACCGATATATTCACATAACGTTTGGGATGCATGCGAAGATCGTCTACCAGAATATTAGCGCTTCTGATGGTGTTATTGAGGTTGTTGTAAAGCGACTTGTCGTTGATCAGTTTACCCAATGATCCCTCAGACGAATTGATTTTGCCAACCACTGCGTTCAGATTGCTGATGGCCAGTTTCAGTTCCGCAACAGAACCGGTTATATCGGCTTTGGCAAAATTGCCGGTTGTTTTTTCAACGCTTTCCAGGGTCTTGGTAATTTTATCGTTGTTGTTACTGAGGTTTTTAGTGAAGCTGTTCACATTTTTCATGGATTGCGCTATGGTGCCGGTCTGCTGATTCATCATTTCCTGTAAAGACGCAGAAGAGGCTACCAGGCTTGCGGTGGTCTTATTTACATTGGCAATCACAGACTGGAGGTTGTTCTTAGTAGCAGGATCAAAAATGGTGTTGATATTCTTCATTACACTATCCAGCGTATGAATAGTGGTTTTTAACTGATCGGCCACCGGTTCAATTTTTTCCATTACGCCACTAAGTATACCTGCAGACTCTTGTGTGCGTAAGGTATCGCCGGGTTGTAAAAATTGTTTTTCATTTCCGAGCGTTATTTCGATACTTGGGGTACCTAACGGATTGCTGTTGATGACAGCCACTGAGTTGGCCGGAATCTGGTAATCGCCTTTCAGCTTAATCGTTACTACAATATTGGATAGGGTTTCATCTTCATTTTCAATATCCGATACGGCTCCCACCTGAAATCCATTGATGTATACCGGATTGGATACCATGATCTTTTTGGTGTCCTTGTATTTTGCATGTAAATAATTGCCCGTTTGCAGGATGGTTTTCCCTTTCAGGAAATTGAACCCCAGTATCAGCAGGGTAATCGCTATGGCGGTCAATGCCCCCACTTTGGTCTCATTCGAAATTTTCATCTGTATCGGCGGTTATTTTTCTGTAGAACAGGCGCGGTTTGCACTCATCTGTTCAGGCAGCAAATTTACGGTTTCTGAACCGGTAAACTGTTAAAATAAGCAGAATGGATTATTTCCGGGGAGCAGCAGGGCTTCCGGTATTGGTAAATTGCTTTTCCAGTGAGTATTTATATCTTTTTACCGCCTTGATCAGTACTTCGCAAATTTCTGTTTGTCCTTCTTCGCTATTCAGGTAGTCTTCTTCTTCAGGATTGGAGATAAATCCGGTTTCTACCAATACAGCCGGCATGGCCACTGCATACAGCACAAAAATTCCTTCTTTGCGCTGTTTGGCCTCTCTGCTTACCCGACCTACTTTTTTAAATTCTTCCTCAATAGTAAGTGCCAGGTCGGCGCTTCGCTGAAAGAAAGTTTGGGTTTTCATACTCAGCAACATCAGTTTGGTTGGATCATTCTGCTCCAATTCCTGCATGGCTCTCAGGGAAGCACTATCCATGCCAATATCTTCGTACTTGCTGAGGGCATTCATCCGACCGGTTGTTTTATCTACCGGGTAGATAAAAGTTTCTGTTCCTCTGGCAGGGTTCGGGGTAGTCCAGGTACGGTATTGTTTTACTTTCCGGGTTATTTTTTTTCTTTTCTTTCCCTTTCCCTTATAACTGACTTCTGTTTTATAACCGATGAATTCGCTGTGTTTCTGCGGCATGGCATCGTTCACGTGAATGCAAAGAAATAAATCGCCCTTGGCCTGGTTGGCTATTTCCGCCTTTCTGGTAACCGGATCAAATACATCGGTTCTCCGGGTCATCACAATATCCACATCCGGAATCGCTTCTCCCATCATCTTTTCCAGTTTCAGGGCTATGGCCAGGGCAATATCCTTTTCATTGGAGTACCGTCCACGGGCACCTCCGTCCGCACCACCATGACCCGCATCAATAACAATCCGTTTCAATGGCTGTTTCTGCGAAGGTTTGGTATTACGGTCTGTAAAAGACGACAAGGAAATTAACCCAAAGCTTAACAGTATTAAAGCAGCAAATTGTCTTCTCATCATATCATTTCATTAAACGAATCCATGCGATTTACCCAATTACACCGTTTAGACCCTAATTTTGCGGCGTGACCATGAGCAGAACACGCAAAATTAACGTAAAAACGCAGCTGGCTATTGTACTAACCCTATTTGTAGGGATATTAACATTTCATACAGATGAACTGTTGGCTACACCAATGGTGGGTGTTGTGGTGCATTACGACACCATTCCCGCTAAGAAAGACCGTATTCCTGCAAAAAAAATACTGTCTGAAAAGGATAGTCTGGGTTCCTCAAAAGACAGCATGGTTACGAAAGTAGATACCATCCTCATTTCCAAAGACTCCATTGATGCCCCCATCGATTATGTTGCAGAAGATTCCGGCGTCCTGATCATTCCATCCAGGGAATTTTTCCTTTATGGCAAGGCTAAAGTGGATTATACCGATCTGAAACTGGAAGCAGCCACCATTCGTTACGACCAACAGGCTCAAATGGTAAAAGCTTATGGCTCGCTCGATTCCACCGGAAATCCACTCAGCAAGCCCCAGTTTACACAGGGGCAAATGAAATCGGTCAGTGATTCGATATTTTACAACATGAAAACCGGCAAAGGCCTGATTAAGAATACATTCTTTCAGGAAGGGGAGATCTATATGAATGCTTTGAATCTGAAAAAAGTCAGTTCCAATGAGATCTTTGCCAGCAGGGCCCGATTCACAACCTGTAACCTGGATACTCCGCACTTCAATTTCCGCACCAGCAAAATGAAGATCATCAACAACAAATTGGGAATTGCAGGGCCTACATTTCCGGAATTTGAAGGGGTTCCGCTTCCAATCGGTATCCCCTTTGGCATATTTCCACTTAATAAGGGCCGACACTCAGGTATATTAACTCCCATGTTCAATGCCAGTCCGGACTTTGGCCTGGGACTGGAAGGACTGGGCTACTATAAGGTTTTGAGCGATAATGTGGATGTTACGGCAAGAACCAATATTTATTCTTTCGGTGGCTGGAGTCTGAATCTGAACTCCAAATACATCAAGCGGTATGCGTTCAGCGGCAACCTCAATATTTCGCTTCAAAATACCAAGACCCTGAACCGAAGCTTAACCAGTGGCGATGAATTTACCAAGTTCAGTTCCTTCATGATCAACTGGTCTCACAGCCGAGACAGCAAGGCCAGACCAGGTACTTCTTTTTCGGCGAACGTTAACTTTGGTAGCAGCCGGTACAATCAAACCGTATTGAACAATCCTTACATTAACTTTCAAAACCAGCTGAGTTCTTCCGTTAGTTTCAGCAAAGACTGGCGAGGTAAGTATAATATGTCGGTGAACCTGAACCACAACCAGAACAGCAATACGCGATTGGTAAATATGAACCTGCCCACGGTCAATTTTAACGTAGTTACCTTTTATCCTTTTCAACAAAAAGATAAAGTGGGAGCAGGTAAGTGGTATGAAAAAATCGGTATTGGATACAGTGGTAACTTCCAGAACCAGATTTCCTTTTACGATACTGCCTTCAATATGAACCGATTGCTCGATACCATGCAATACGGTGTAGCGCATAACCTTCCTATCACACTGTCACTTCCCTCGCTCGGACCAATTACGGTATCACCCAGTGTTTCTTACCAGGAGAGATGGTATGGTCAGCGGATGATCAGAACCTGGAATGATGCAACAAAAAAAGTGGATACCCTGCGTCAGCGCGGATTATATACAGCCCGGCAAATGAGTTTTGGTCTGGGTCTGAATACCCGGATTTTTGGTACATATAAGTTTAAACCCACCAGCAAGGTCATGGCCATCCGCCATGAAATCAGGCCTACGATTTCCATTAACTACCAGCCGGATTTTGGCGCTGCATACCACAAAACCATTCAGGTAGATACCAGCGGGCGGCAACTGCGCTATTCCTATTATGCCAATAGCATCAACGGTTCCTTTGGAGAAGGTACTTTTGGCGGTATGGGATTTGGGATCGACAACCTGCTCGAAATGAAAGTCCGTAATCTGAAAGACACCTCCGACAAAAAGGGCAAAAAGATCAAACTGATTGATGGATTTGGTTTCAACTCTTCCTATAACTTTCTGGCAGACAGTTTCCAGCTGGGCACTATCAGCCTCTATGCAAGAAGTACCCTTTTTGAAAAGGTCAATATCAACGCCGGCGCTTCCATGGATCCATATGATGTAGACAGCAAGGGATACCGGGTAAATAAACTGATCATAGATCCGGCCCGTTTTAAATTCGGCAGAATTACCAGTGGTAATATTGCCATTTCCACTTCTTTCAAAAGCAAGCCCAAAGACGGAAAAACGGAGGACAAGAAAGACCTTCCTGTGGATCCTTTCATGACCCCCGACGAACAACAACGGCAGTTGCAATTTGCAAGGGCCAATCCGGCAGAGTTTACCGATTTCAATATTCCCTGGAACCTGACATTGTCTTACTCGCTGAACTTTACCCGTATGATGAAGCCGGATTACAGTGGGTTTACCACGCAAACTTTTTCTACGCTGAACGTTAACGGAGATTTCAGTCTTACAGACAAATGGAAGATTGGCGCAACCGGATATTATGATATTACGCGGAACAGTCTGCAGCAGTTAAGTACCTTTATAACCCGGGAAATGCATTGCTGGCAATTATCCATCAACATCAATCCGGTGGGCCTTTACAGGTCGTTCAGCATTACCGTGAATCCCAAATCGGGTATCCTGCGGGATCTTCGGATCAACAGAAGCCGAACATTCTCCAACGCTACATTCTAGATGACCTGCATCATGATTGATGTGCAACATAATAATTGCTCATGATCTGGTGAACTTTGTCTTTTAACTCATCGGAGCTGAGGTTAGCGGGGTCTACCGGAGGCAGAAAATGGATAGACAGCCGATGTGGCAGAAAATAGAAGAACCGGTTGGCAGGCAGGGCTTTTTTTGTATTAAAAATGACTGCAGGAATGATGGCGTGTCCTGTATCTGTAGCCAGTTTGAAAGCTCCGTCATAAAACTTTTTCAGCGGCTGGTCGGTTCGGTTGCGGGTCCCCTCCGGATAAATGCACATATGATAGCCAATCTCCAGCGCCTGCTTCATCAGCTCATAACTTTTTCTTCTGCTCGAGTCGCTTTTGCGATCTACAATTACCGATCCACGGGCATAGTACCAACCAAATATCGGGATTTTAGTAAAGGTTTTTTTTGCAATGGTCTGATTTCCTCCGGGAATAAAAGGGGAGGAAAGTGGAACATCAAGTAAGGAATTATGGTTGCAGGTAACAATATAGGTTCTACCTTTTTTGAAATGCTCCTGCCCCTTGCAGGTAACCGGGCATCCTACCATCGTAAGCCAGGTGGTCATCCAGGCTTTAGCCACTTTAATAAAATAATGAATGCCTTTTGGCTCCCGAAACAGGGCCGTCATAAAAGAAGGAATGATGGCGATCAGAAAAGTGCCGATAAAACTGATGATGCCCCACAATGCCCAGATTCTGGCAAAAATGTTCAGAAAAAAACGGATAAAAATAGATTGACCTGATGTTGTTGACTTGTTACGCATGATCTTTAGAGTTGCCAGTTGATGGGGTCCAGCCCCTGTTGTTGCAGCAATTCATTCGTTTTACTGAAATGCCTGCAACCAAAGAAGCCCTTGTCTGCACTGAAAGGTGAGGGGTGGGCCGCTTTAAGCACATGATGCCTGGTAGCATCAATGAAAATTTGCTTTTCATGTGCAAACTTACCCCACAATAGAAATACAATCCCTTTCTTTTCGTTGGAAATTTTCTGAATAACGGCATTGGTAAAATCCATCCAGCCAATTTTTGCATGACTGGCGGGCTCATTGGCCCGAACGGTTAAGACCGCATTCAGCAATAAAACACCCTGCTGGGTCCAGGGAGTCAGGTTACCGGTAGACGGTATGGCCATGCCGATATCTGAATGCAATTCTTTAAAAATATTCATTAGTGAGGGGGGCGGTTTTATGCCATCCGGTACTGAAAAGCTCAGTCCATGTGCCTGACCGGGTCCATGGTAAGGATCCTGCCCCAGAATGACCACTTTCACCTGATCCCAGGGCGTTTTTTCAAAAGCATTAAAAATCAGGGGGCCTGGAGGATAAATAATGGCATTCATGGCTTTTTCCGCCTTCAGATGTGCAGCGATCTGCAAAAAATAAGGCCGGCTGAATTCCTTGTAAAGCACTTCTTTCCAACCAGGTTCAATTTTTACATCCATACTGCAAAATACAAAAAAACCACCCCTGTTGGGATGGTTCTTATTCATAGCGTTCAATAACCCCCCGATTATTGAATTTTGAATAACTGAAATTAATTCCAGTTACAGAACTTTAAGAGAAATTGGTGAATGAATCAGTCGCAAATTTTAATACAGCAACTACACTTAATCGATTGATTTACAATAAAAATAATGGTGAGTCACCAATATTTATTTTTTTAAAACACAAAAATGTGAACTATATTTAGTAGCAGATACAATCATTCCCCCCAAATGATGCCTAGAAAAACCTTGTTTTTTTCAGTAGTTTTTACCCTACTGGTTGCCGGAGTTCCTTTGGCACAGCTGCCCAATTATACAGTGCCCAATCAACCAGTATTTAAGCGACTGCTTGCTTCAGGAGAAGTCATGAAGCAAATCCATGTAATCAATTTACCCATACATCAGCTGTTGCCGATTCGGGAAAAGCCTTTTACAACTCATCCGCAAACCCTGATTTACCACAAAAAGAAACTGTACGCGCTGGTAGCAGGTTCCGGAATTGTTTATGAATCTGCGCCATTCAGCCAACAAGATGATTCACTCTATTTTAAAAGGCTGGACTCGACTAAGCTAATCGGGTACAATATCGATTGTTTCAACTTTTTTTACAAAGACAGCTTGTTCAACCTGGGCGGTTATGGATTCTGGCGATGGAACGGACAACTGAGAAAATTTAATCCGGCCGTTCGGGAGTGGGATATTGAACCTTTGAATATAGAATTACCCCTGTTCAATGAGTCGATGCATGCCAATATTATGGTATCAGCAAAAGGCCCATAGAATCTGGGCGCTCTCTTCTCTGGAGGGGAATCAGGCGCTGAAATCGTTCAATGATGATATGGAAGGGCGAATTGATTCTGTGATGGTACTCGATCTCGAAACCAGGAATTGGGAGTTGCAGGGTATATTAAATGCCGATCTGGAAAAAAATCTCTATAAAACCAGCTTAATCTGTTCCAATGATTCCGGGATGCTGGTAAACAGGAAAGGCAGTATTGAATACTGGAATCTGCTGAGCAATCAAGTGCTGTTACTTGGGCCAACGCCCTACAGGCAGCGTTTACTTGCCAAACTGGACTATCATTATGTATGGTGCAACAATAAAACGCTTTTTATTAGTATGGCCATACCTGGCGGCCAGCTTGACTCCATATACATTGCACCGAATGACTTTATAGCAACAGGCCAATCCATTTTTACACCTACTTCGGCATCTACAACAAAAAGGCTGTATTATTGGATTGGTGGCCTCGTATTGTTGATAGGAGGTCTGGTGTTGGTTGTTTTCCGGAAAAGACTTTTTCAAAACCAACCCAGGCTGCAGCCGAACCTGCGTCGGGCTGTACAGGTTGCTCAAACCGATCCGCATGTTGCCAGTGAATTAAAATCTGCTTATTCGAAGGAAAATTTGTTTACAGCCATCGAAGCCTCACTGATAAAGCTGATTCTTTACAATATGAATGCCCATCAGCAACTGACCAGTATTGAGGAAATCAACAGAACCCTGGGTATTGCGCATAAATCGATAGACATGCAAAAGAGGAAGAGGAGTGATACCATCATGTCTATCAACGAAAAATACATGCTTTATACTGGTAGAACCGGAGCGGAACTCATTAAACGGGTAAGAAGTGAATTGGATGGAAGAATTCATGAATTCTATATTCCTCAGGAGGAGCTATCCCATATACAAAAAATACTTTCTGACCAGCCTGTATAGAAACCAGGAATTTATCGCTTCGTTTGTAAAACTGATTTATTTTCCCTTATTTTGCACCTCCTAAACCGGTTCGGTAGCTCAGCTGGATAGAGCAACTGCCTTCTAAGCAGTAGGTCATTGGTTCGAATCCAATCCGAATCACGAAGCCCCCTTTATCGGGGGCTTTTATTTTGTAGCCCAAATCAATTACTTTGCAGCAAACGATTGCCTGAATGAGTTACAATTACCTGCCTTTAGACCATCAATGGCTGCATTTTCAACAGGTCAAAGACCTGCTCAACTACCAGCAGCAGGTGTCTATTACCTATGCCGCTCACGAAAAAATTGTTGCCTGCAGAGCATTTCTCAATCAAAAAACACATGGGCAGGAGCAGCTATATTATGGGGTGAATACCGGTTTTGGTTTTTTACAAAATGTTAAAATTGACGCATCACAGATAGAGCAACTGCAGTATAACCTGCTGGTATCTCATGCCTGTGGTATGGGGGAGGAAGTACCGGCAGATATTGTTCGGCTTATGCTGATGCTCAAGATCAAATCGCTCAGTTACGGGCATAGTGGCGTGCAGATCAATACAGTCATCCGTTTGATGGAAATGTACAACCATGATGTATTACCGGTGATTTATACTCAGGGTTCTCTGGGTGCTTCCGGTGATCTGGCTCCGCTCAGCCATCTGAGTCTTCCCTTACTGGGTCTGGGGGAGGTTCGCTATCGCGGTGAAAGAATGCCGGCTGCAAAAGTCATGGAGCTGTTGAACTGGGAGCCGATTCACCTGCAAAGCAAGGAGGGGCTGGCACTGATCAACGGTACACAGTTCATGAGCGCTTATGGCATGTATTGTCTGAAGAAGGCCGAACACCTGCTGGCTATGGCCGATCTGATTGCTGCACTTTCCTTTGATGCCTTTGATTGTGTAACAGAGGCTTTCAATGAACATATTCACCGCATCAGAGCACACGACGGACAGGTGGCCACAGCCCGAATGATGATGCTGCATCTCAAAGGAAGCGCTATTGCTGTTCAAAAGAAAGTGCAGGTACAGGATCCCTATTCTTTCCGGTGTATTCCGCAGGTTCATGGAGCCAGTAAGGATGCATTTGATCATGTACTGCGTGTAATGATGCGTGAGATCAACTCTGTAACAGACAACCCGAATGTTTTTCCGGAGCAGGACCTGATTGTCAGCGGCGGTAATTTTCATGGTCAGCCACTGGCACTTGCATTGGATTTCTTATCGATTGCCATGAGTGAAATCGGAAATATTTCTGAGCGAAGAACCTACCAGCTCATATCCGGCCAGCGTGGCCTGCCCCTGTTTCTGGTAAAAGATGCAGGTCTGAATTCCGGCTTTATGATTCCGCAATATACAGCTGCAGGTATGGTTAGTGAAAATAAGCAACTTTGCACACCGGCTTCCGTAGACAGTATTTCTTCCAGCAACAATCAGGAAGACCATGTAAGTATGGGTGCCAACGCAGCTACCCAATGCTGGCGGGTTGTGCAAAATGTAGAAAAAATTCTGGCCATTGAATTGCTGAGTGCCGCTCAGGCCATGGAATTTAGAAGACCCTTGCAATCGTCTCCTGTGCTGGAAGAACTGATGCATGCATTTAGGAAAGAAATCAGTTTTAACTCGGCCGACAGATTGTTGCACGATGATATGATAAAATCAGTCAAATTTGTAGCAGGGTATTCCATTCAGGGTAAACAGTCATAAACCATTTCTATGAAGTTAATTTCAGCACAGTCTCTCATGCAAAAAATTCTATTGCTCCTGATGCTTGTGTTTTTTCTGCAAGGCAGTTTACAAGCACAGCTCACCCCTCAGCCACTTTCCGAAAAAGTAAAAGTCATTTTTCCGGGTATTCCTGAAGAGAAAAAACTTCCTGCCGGAGGTTCCATGTACATGTATGCAAAAGATACGGGTACCGGTTATATGGCGATGGGGTTAGATCTGACCGCCATGGGAATTTCTTCTGAAATAGTAACCGCACTCGGAGATGTAATCTGGGAACAATTAAAAGCAGGTATACCGGCTCAAATGGGCGGGGTAACCATTGCTAAAGATCAGATCATACAGTTCAAAGGGCAAAATTGCCTGTACCTGGAACTGGACGGCACCAGGTCGGAGAATGAACAATTTAAAGGTAAAAAGGCCTTTGGTTATTTGTTTTTCCTGGGATCGGTTTTGCATCAGGTAATGTATTTATCGGCAGCTCCCAATGCCAGTGCCGATGATGCTGCACCGTTTTTCAACAGCATCGAAATAGCCCGATAGCATTGCAGAATACCTTTCGGGATACCATTAATTGTGATTCCCTTTTTTGTTTTCGTACATTTGCACCCCAAATAATTCCTCAATGAGCGAAGAAAAGAGCCTGAATTTTATTGAAGAGATCATTGAAGCAGACCTGGCAAGTGGCAAACACACCAGCATTCTGACCAGATTTCCACCCGAACCAAATGGATACCTTCATATTGGTCATGCCAAAAGCATTTGCCTGAATTTTGGCGTTGCTAAGAAATATGGTGGCCAGACCAACCTGCGTTTCGATGATACCAATCCTGTAACAGAAGATACAGAGTATGTAGATAGTATTAAGAAAGACATTCAGTGGCTGGGATTTCAATGGGCCAATGAATTCTATGCTTCCGACTATTTTGATCAGCTTTTTGAAATGGCGCTTCAGCTGATTGATAAAGGACTGGCATATGTAGACGACAGCAGCAGTGAAGAAATTGCCGAACAAAAAGGCACGCCTACCCAACCGGGTGTCCGCAATCAATTTGCCAGCAGAACGCCAGCAGAGAACAGAGAGCTGTTCCTTAACATGAAGGCTGGAAAATATCCTGATGGAGCCAAAGTACTGCGGGTTAAGATCGATATGGCCTCTCCAAATATGCTGCTGAGAGATCCCATCATTTACAGAATCAAGCACGCCCATCACCATCGTACCGGAAACCAGTGGTGTGTTTATCCGATGTACGATTTTGCCCACGGACAAAGCGACTCAATCGAAAAAATAACGCATTCTCTTTGCTCACTGGAGTTTGTTCCGCACCGTCCATTGTACGACTGGTGTATTGAGCAATTGGGCAGCTTCCCTTCCAAACAGTACGAGTTTGCCCGTTTGAACATGACCTATACAGTTATGAGCAAGCGTAAACTCTTACAACTGGTGAACGAAAAACTGGTAAACGGATGGGATGATCCCAGAATGAGCACCATCAGCGGTATGCGCAGAAGGGGATATCCTGCTTCGAGTATTCGTGAATTTTGCGATAGGATCGGCGTTGCCAAGCGGGATAACCTCATTGATGTTGGCCTGCTCGAATTCTGTGTTCGGGAAGAACTCAATAAAACAGCACAACGCAGAATGGTGGTATTTGACCCGTTGAAAGTGATTATTACCAACTACGATAACGGGGTGGAAATGCTCTCCAGCGAAAACAATCCCGAAGATGAGCAGGGGGGAACCAGGGAACTGCCTTTCAGCAGGGAAATTTATATAGAGCGGGACGACTTCATGGAACAGCCACCCAAGAAATACTTCCGGCTGGCCCCTGGTCAGATGGTCCGGCTGAAAAGCGCTTATATCATTAGGTGTGAAGAAGTAATTAAAGATGCATCCGGGCAGATTACTGAAGTGCACTGCACTTATATTCCTGAAAGCAAAAGTGGCGCAGATACCTCTGGCATTCATGTAAAGGGTACGTTGCACTGGGTGAGCGCCCGGCATGCCATTGGGGCGGAAGTCCGTTTATACGACCGATTGTTTAAAGTAGAAGATGTGGGCAATGCAGAAGGAGACTTTAAATCATATATCAATCCGGACTCTTTAACGGTTATTCAACAAGCTTATGCTGAACCGGCGTTGGCTACAGACAACCGTGAAATGGCTTTCCAGTTTTTAAGAAAAGGCTATTTTGTGCTGGATCAGGACAGTAGTTCTGAAAAACTGGTATTCAACAGGACCGTTACATTGAAAGATGCCTGGGCTAAGGAAATGCAAAAAAACTAACCCGGGGAGTTATATTAATAAATTATAAAATACCAATCCGCTTAGAACGAATTACAGGTTTCTGAGCGGATTTCTTTTTCCGGCCAGCCAGTAGTTTTTGATATTCATCAGAAAGGCCAGAATCATATATACCACAATTGGAGATCCCATTGTGAGGAAAGAAATATAGATAAACCACATCCTGATTCTGGTAGTGGCAATTCCAAAACGCTCACCGATTGCACTACAAACGCCAAAAGCGTGTACTTCCAGAAAATCTCTGACTTTGTTCATAATAATTTGCTTTAAAACC
Organism: Sediminibacterium sp.; assembly: GCA_016786865.1. Classification (GTDB taxonomy): domain Bacteria; phylum Bacteroidota; class Bacteroidia; order Chitinophagales; family Chitinophagaceae; genus Sediminibacterium. Next base: position 278,989 of record JAEUVE010000018.1, read on the forward strand.
GGGGGTTGCGTGCTCGTACACAAAATTAAACATAATCTGCGCATAAAAGTTCAAATCCCGTGCCAACCTGAGGTGGTTTTTTTGTAAATTCGCATCTAAAATTGCACCGCTATGGCTTTTGATATTGAAATGATTAAAAAAGTGTACGCAGAAATGCCTGCAAAAGTAGATGCAGCCCGCAAAATGCTGGGTCGTCCGCTTACCTTATCTGAGAAAATTTTATTTGCCCATTTGCACCCCGATCAGCAACTGGCGGGTTTTGAAAGGGGCTCCAGTTATGTGGATTTTGCACCCGATCGTGTAGCCATGCAGGATGCAACGGCTCAAATGGCGCTTTTACAGTTTATGCAGGCAGGCAGACCCAAGGTGGCTGTTCCTTCTACGGTACACTGTGATCACCTGATCACCGCCAAGCTGGAAGCAAAAAAAGACCTCGAAGTAGCCAATGCAGAAAGCAAGGAAGTATACGACTTTCTGGCTTCTGTATCCAATAAATATGGTATCGGTTTCTGGAAACCAGGCGCCGGAATCATACATCAGGTTGTACTGGAGAATTACGCATTTCCCGGTGGTATGATGATCGGGACCGATTCTCACACCGTAAATGCCGGCGGATTGGGAATGATTGCGATTGGTGTAGGTGGCGCAGATGCCTGCGATGTGATGGCCGGTCTTCCATGGGAGCTGAAATGGCCCAAGCTGATTGGTGTGAAGCTGACAGGTAAACTCAGCGGCTGGACAGCTCCAAAAGATGTTATCTTAAAAGTAGCGGGTATCCTTACCGTAAAAGGTGGTACAGGCGCTATTGTGGAATATTTCGGAGAAGGTGCTACCAGCATGAGCTGTACCGGTAAAGGAACCATCTGTAACATGGGTGCAGAAATTGGTGCAACCACTTCTACTTTCGGTTACGACGAGAGCATGAGCCGTTATCTGAAAGCAACTGGCAGGGAAGAAGTAGCCAACATGGCAGATGGTGTTAAGAACTATCTGAATGCAGATCCTGAAGTTTACGCTTCTCCTGAAAAATATTTCGACCAGGTAATTGAAATTAACTTATCTGAACTGGAACCACACCTGAACGGACCATTTACACCAGATCTGGCTACCCCAATTTCTAAAATGAAAGAAGTAGCTGCTGCAAACGGTTGGCCAACCAAGGTGGAAGTAGGTTTGATTGGTAGCTGTACCAACTCTTCCTACGAAGACATCAGCCGTGCAGTTAGCCTGGCCAAACAGGTGGATGAGAAAGGTTTGAAAACAAAAGCGCAGTTCACTATTACACCAGGTAGTGAGCAGGTTCGTTATACCATCGAAAGAGACGGATTCCTGGAAGTATTCGATAAAATCGGGGCAACTGTATTTGCCAATGCCTGTGGACCTTGTATTGGTATGTGGGATCGGGTAGGTGCTGAAAAACAGGAGCGCAATACCATTGTACACAGTTTCAACAGAAACTTTGCCAAGCGTGCAGACGGTAACCCCAATACAATGGCTTTTGTTGCAAGTCCGGAACTGGTAACAGCCCTGGCAATTGCCGGTGACCTTACCTTTAATCCGATTACCGATACCCTGACCAATGAAAAAGGTGAACAGGTTAAACTGGATGAGCCAACCGGTATGGAATTGCCTGCACGTGGTTTTGCAGTAGAAGATGCAGGATACCAGGCGCCGGCTGCAGATGGTTCCGGTGTAACCGTGAAAGTAGAACCTACCAGCAAGCGTTTACAATTGCTGGATCCGTTCGCTGCATGGGAAGGCACTGATCTGAAAGGATTGAAGCTGCTGATTAAAGCTAAAGGTAAGTGTACCACCGACCATATTTCCATGGCAGGTCCATGGTTGAAGTTCCGTGGTCACCTCGATAATATTTCGAACAACATGCTCATTGGCGCTGTAAACTTCTTCAACGAAAAAACAGACAATGTAAAGAATCAGCTTACCGGAGAATATGGTCCGGTTCCTGCAACACAGCGTGCATATAAAGCTGCCGGAATTGGTTCAATTGTGGTTGGCGACGAAAACTACGGCGAAGGTAGTTCACGTGAACATGCAGCCATGGAGCCAAGGCATCTTGGTGTTCGTGCCATCCTGGTAAAATCTTTTGCAAGAATTCATGAAACCAACCTGAAAAAGCAGGGTATGCTGGCATTAACATTTGCCGACAAGAGCGATTATGATAAAATTCAGGAAGACGATACCATCAGCATCGAAGGCCTTACATCCTTTGCTCCTGGCAAACCATTAACCCTCATACTGCAACACAAGGATGGTAGCACAGATACCATTTCTGTGAACCATACTTACAATGAGCAGCAGATTGAATGGTTCAAAGCCGGTGGTGCACTGAATATTATTCGCAAGCAGGCTGCTGGTAAATAACACCTATTGCATTACTGATTGCATACAAGTCATTCCGGAGCAACCCTTCGGAATGACTTTTTTTATAAAGAAGCAGATTTGAACAAAGGACTTATTTTTTTATACCTGATCATATTTGGTTGCTACCAGGTCTGGACCCGGCAACCAGATTATTTTGATGGCGAAATGTATCCTGCTACCATACAAATGGCAATGGATTCCGTCACCAAAAAAACAATACCAATGGCCATTTACAGCATTGGAAGCAAACAGTATGCCGTTAAGGCCAACTACCTTTTCCAGGAATACCATCACGGGGAAAAACTGTCGGTGATCGTGTCGCACGAACATCCCGAAAGAGCTGCTGTATACCGTTTCTGGGGGTACTGGATCACCTGGGAAGAACTACTGGCATCGGTGGTAATTGCCGTTCTGCTGTTTCAGGTTGCCGTATCCATAACGCGAAATCCCACACCCGAAGCCGTACTGGAACAGATGGAGTACCAGCCAGAAAAGAAAACAAAATATATTCCATAATTTCATCGGATGAAACAACTGCTTCAACTGGCTTTTCCGGCTGCTATTTTCATGGTCGGTTGCAGCCATAACCCTTATAAGGCTACCAATCAAGCTCATAAAGCGCAGCTAAAAGAACTGGCTGCCCATATTCGAAAACTGCCGGAACAGACAATTGTTTCGGATTCTGTAAAAACGGCACCGTATTGGGTGGGCACAACCAATTTCAATTTGAGAAAGCCCAGCTATGTAATTATTCACCATACCGCCCAGCACAGTACAACGCAAACACTGAAAACCTTTACACTGCCGAGAACACAGGTGAGTTCGCATTATGTGATCGGTAAGGATGGTGTGGTATACCAGATGCTGAACGATTACCTGCGTTCCTGGCATGCCGGCAACAGCAGATGGGGAAACCAACTCGATATGAATTCTGCTTCTATCGGAATTGAACTGGACAACACTGGCTTTCAGTATTTTGACAGCCTTCAAATCAATAGCCTGCTTGCGGTACTTTCCAAACTTAAAAAAGAGTTCGCCATTCCTACGGCCAATTTCATTGGTCACGGCGATATTGCACCTACCAGAAAGAATGATCCCAACTGGCGTTTTCCTTGGAAACTGCTAGCAGAAAAGGGGTTTGGCTTATGGTACGACGAGCGCCGGGATACCGTTCCTGCAGGATTCGACCATATTGCCGGGCTGCGGATCATTGGGTTTGATATCCGCGATACAACTGCGGCTATCGTTGCATTTAAAAGACACTTTTTACAGGATACAACAAAAGGAATGAGTCCATTGGCCAAAGAGGTACTCTATAACCTGCATAAGAAATACTATTAGTGCCCTTTTACAGATTTGCAAATGATTAACGCTTGCAGGCAGCTGGTAATTTGGTGAGAATCAAATGGTCTTCTAATTTAGTAGAGATTATTTGTTCGAATTGAAACGATCCTTTATGCCAGGTAAAATTTTCAGGATCATCTTCTTATTGGTACTGTTGCAAAACAGCAGGTTAACCTCCCATGCGCAATCAGCTGACCTGTTTTTAGGAATTGTCAACCATAGAGCAGATTCCGTTGAGGCCATTCCTTTCCTGCTTGCATCCAATTCCATTCCACAGGCAAGTCATCGATTTCTTTCTGTTTCGTCCGCAGAAAAGGAACTAAGTATTGCCAAAGAACAAAAAAGCCTGGAAGCAGAAGTAAGCGCATTGAATAAAATCAGTGATGCCTACCTTGTTGCCGGGCAATCCAAAAATGCGCTCAGACAATTGCGCAGGTTGCTGAAACTGAAGAACCTTAGCGAAGATGAGCAGGCTGTGTCTCATTTATATTACAACCTGGCGGTAGTGATGGCCAGAATGAAAAACTATCCTGCAGCGCTTTCCTGTTTCTACAAGGCCGGGAATACCCAGGCACACCACTTATTCAAAATGAGGCGTAAGCGATACATGTATCTGGACAGTTCTTATTACTCTTTTCAGGAAAATACAGAGGAGCCTTCATCGGAAGACCATTCTGTGTTCAACGACTCCCTGCTGGATGCGTCCCTGCAAAGCCTGGAACAGGCCTCCGATACCCTGCAATCTGACGAGCCTGGAGAACAGGTACAGGCAACATCGCTGATTGAAGCATTTATGGACGATAAAAGAGCATCTTCCTATGCCATTGCCATTCATGTTAAGCAGCCGGTTGCGGGTAAGAAAAAAATATTCACCGGATTGGGGAATGTAGGACATATGTTCATCACATTAACGAAATTCAACAAAGACAGAAGCTTTGTAAGCCGCACATTTGGTTTTTATCCGGAAAAGGGTTTGATGATTCCTGTTAACCCCATCTTTCCTGAATCTCCATCGGTACTCAAAAATGATCACTTTCGTACCTGGGATGAAATGATTGGCCGCTTTGTTTCGCAAAAGGATTTTTCCCGCATTCTTGAGTTTATAGATAAAAATTCAAATACGTTATATCATCTCAATCGATTCAATTGCTCCGATTTTGCACTGGCAATTGCAGAACTGGCCCATATCCGTATTGCGGAAACAAGTGGCAAATGGCCGCTGGGTAAGGGCAACAATCCGGGAACCACCGGACAAAGCATACTTGCAGGTAAATTCAGTAATGTCGAAACAGGTTCCCAATCCGGCTTGTTTGCCTGCACCAACAACCTTTTTGCTGTGTATAAATGAGTTCTTTTTACAGCCGGCAACTGCTTTAGAAAAAAAGCCGGATTTTTTTCGCTGAACTGAACAACCTAACGATCGTTAGCTTAAATTTGGCACACAAAATAAAGCATATGAATTTCCAGTTGACAGAAGAGCATTTAATGATTCAAAAAGCGGCAAGAGATTTTGCAAAAAATGAATGTTTGCCAGGCGTTATTGATCGGGACGAAAACCAACGTTTCCCCAGAGAACAGATCATGAAGCTGGCCGAACTGGGCTTTATGGGTATGATGGTGGATCCTGAATACGGCGGTGCCGGAATGGATGCAATCAGCTATGTGTTGGCGATGGAAGAAGTGAGCAAGGTAGATGCAAGTACCAGTGTAAGTATGAGTGTAAACAACAGCCTGGTATGCTGGGGACTGGAAGCATTTGGAAATGAAGAACAAAAAAGAAAATACCTCACCCCGCTTGCACAGGGCAAGAAGGACGGTGAATTATATATCGGTGCTTTCCTGCTGAGCGAACCCGAAGCAGGAAGCGATGCAACCAGTCAGCAAACCACTGCCGAAGACAAAGGAGATTATTACCTGATCAACGGAACAAAAAACTGGATCACCAACGGCTCTACAGCATCTGTTTACCTGGTGATTGCACAAACCGATCCATCCAAGGGAAGCAAGGGGATCAATGCATTTATTGTAGAAAAAAATAGCCCGGGAATCACTGTTGGAGCAAAAGAAAATAAGCTGGGGATCCGCGGTAGCGATACACATTCCATTTTGTTCAACGATGTAAAAGTTCCAAAAGAAAATCGGATTGGGGAAGATGGATTCGGATTCAAATTTGCGATGAAAACATTGGCCGGAGGACGGATTGGAATTGCTTCTCAGGCACTAGGGATTGCCAGCGGTGCTTATGAACTGGCGCTTGCATACAGTAAGCAGCGTAAGGCATTTGGAAAGGAAATCATGCACCACCAGGCCATTCAGTTTAAATTAGCCGATATGGCTACCAGGATCGAAGCTGCCCGGTTATTATGCCTGAAAGCTGCCTGGGAAAAAGACAATGGACACGATTACACACTCAGTTCCTCCATGGCCAAAGTATATGCCAGTGAAACGGCCATGTGGGTTACCACAGAGGCAGTGCAGATTCATGGCGGATATGGATTTGTAAAAGAATACCATGTAGAACGCCTGATGCGTGATGCCAAGATTACCCAGATCTACGAAGGTACCAGTGAAGTTCAGCGTATTGTAATCAGCAGAAGTATATTAAAATAATGATGCGGCTAATGGGTATCGCAGGTTGGCTTACGATGATTTGCCTGGTTGCAGGCAGTCCTTTGGTCAAAGCTGGCAATGCCGATACCCTGATGGCTACCACATTACTGCAGCGGATTGCAGCACTGCAACCGAAGGAAGATGGTATTTTCCCAAAAGGACTATTCCCTTCATTCAGAACCTATGCACTGAATCAGCACCGGCAAAAAGCAGACATCAATATTTTTTTTACGGGATTGATCTCCTTTACACTCAATAATCTGAGAAAGGATTTCACGCCCTATCAGCAGAGAATAGCCGACAGCATTATTGTTGCAGCCAATGCCAGTTCTGCAAAGTTCAAAAACAGAAAGGGGAGGGATACCTATAATTTCTGGCCTACAGATACACCCGTTATTTTTCCTAACTCTGGATGGATGAACTGGTTCAACAAACAACAGGCGCTTCCAGACGACCTGGACGATACAGTCATCATGCTGCTTGCACTGAACGCAAGCGATTCTGTTGCAAAAAACGTACACGACCTGATGCAGGCTTTTGCCAACAACGGGCAAAAAAAAGTAAACAATACCTTTAAAGCCTTTCGGGATCTGGAAGCCTATTCCACCTGGTTTGGCAAGAAAATGCCGGTTGATTTTGATGTTTCGGTACTTTCGAATGTGCTGTATTTTGTTCAGTCTTATGATCTGCCATGGACGGCAGCCGATTCTGCCTCATTGCAACTTATTCAAAGATTAACCGAAGAAAAGAAACATCTTACAGACGCTTCTTATATTTCTCCGCATTACAGTTCTCCTGCAATCATTCTTTACCATATCAGCCGGCTGATGCAATTAAAGCCCATTGCCGCACTGGAAAAAAACAGGGAAGCCCTGATTGGAGATGCCCGGAAATTACTGGAAAAGCCACTTCCGTTTATGGAGCAGGTGCTATTGCAAACAGCCTTATTGCGATGGGGTGTTCAGCCTTTAACCATTCGGGTTCATCAGGATAAGTCTCTTATGGAACTGATCGAAGATGATTCCTTCTCCTTTTTTATTGCAAATATGGCTTCCATGCTGCCAGACGGGCTCAAGAAAACGGCTGGTGCCGCAGGTGTGGGGAAATTTTATTATTTCTGCCCGGCATACAACAACCTGTTGATGCTGGAGAATTTGATCTGGCAAAACAGACAGGCTGTATCTTTGCAGCCTTAACTTGTTCGAATGTCTGTAAATACCAACGCATACCAATCGATTGTTTCGGAACTCAACAAAGCAAATGTAACACTGGTTGCTGTTAGCAAAACCAAACCGGCTCAGGATATCCAGGAAATGTATGCACTGGGACAAAGAGATTTTGGTGAAAATTATGTACAGGAACTGGTAGAAAAACAAGCTGTGCTGCCGCAGAACATTCGTTGGCATTTTATTGGTCACCTTCAAAGCAATAAAGTAAAATACATTGCCCCTTTTGTTCACCTGATACATGGAGTAGACAGCGCCAGGCTATTGCAGGAAATCAACAAACAGGCATTGAAAAACAATCGCATCATCGATTGCCTGCTGCAGGTACATATTGCAGAGGAAGAAACCAAGTTTGGTTTGGATGCAGCCGAACTGGATGCCATTAAAAATCAATTGCCAGCACTTACACATGTTCGTGTATGTGGGCTAATGGGCATGTCTTCCCTAACAGAAAACAGGCAAAAAATTGAAGCAGAATTTCTTTCGTTGAAGAAAATGTTTGATGCATTTAATCAATGGCCTGAAGGTATCCGTTCCGAAAAAACCATACTTTCCATGGGAATGAGTGGCGACTATCAGCTTGCAATTGCCTGTGGCAGCAATATGGTAAGAATCGGGAGCTTGTTGTTCGGAGCAAGAAATTATGGCACTAATTAGCATTTTGTGCGTAGAATCATATTTGCATCATTAACTTCGCACTACTTTTGTTTTCGGATCAGCATCAAAGACGCGTTGAAACTATTTACATCCATACTTGCAGTGCTCTTAATTACTTCGCAAACTTTTGCGCCCTATATTATGGCCGGTTTGTTTTACAGCAATCAGAACAACATCAGTTCCCGCTTTTGTATCAACAAAGCCAAACCAATGCTGAAATGCCATGGTAAATGTTACCTGAACAAGCAACTCAAAAAGGTAAACCCCGCGGAAAACACAAACAACGAAAACCAGGAATCTGCCGGTCTTCGGATTAAAACAGATCCGTTTATCGTAACCAGCCTACAATTATCCAAATTTCCCGAAGCAGTGCTTGCCTTGCCATTTGTTCCATTTTCCCGGCACTATCAAACCAGCAACCATGCTGCGGACATATTTCATCCCCCTTGCGGCATGCCTGCATAGTTGTTTGGGTTAAGCTACCTAAGTTCTCATTTATTTTCAAGTAATTTCTGTGTTATGCAGTTATCAGGTATGCCTGTTGCATAATGCATGTACCACCTAATCTATTGTATAAAATGAAAAAGTTTATTCAAAGCCCCCTGTATATTGTTGCGTTTTTATCTGTTCTTTTTTTCAGTTCCTGCTCCAAGGATGCGGTTGAACCGGATGCTTCCCTGGACTATATTCAATTGGCTTCCGGTTTTGCAACAGGAACTTCTACCCATGTAGAACTATATGCTACAGATAGTGCATTCACAGGGTACAACAAACTCTATGTCTTATTAAAAGATTCAGCAACAGGCAAACCGGTAGACAAGGCAGTGGTAACACTGAATCCGATGATGGACATGACTACGATGAGTCATGCCGCACCTAAAGAAAACCCTGTATCCACCACAGCCGTGAATCATTTCTTTCCCTGTAGCGTTAGCTTTATCATGCCATCCACAGCAGGAAAATGGACATTAGGTATTCAGATACAAAACCTGGAAAACGGAAAGTCCGGTACTGTAAATTTTACGATCAATGTAAAAGCGCCTGCTTCAGATAAAATTTTTTCTTTTAAATCGCTTTCAGATAATACCACCACTTATTTTGTTGGTTTGGTAGAGCCTTCCAAACCAATCGTAGGTATCAATGACCTGGAACTGGTCATTTATAAGAAGCAATCCATGATGATGTTTCCTGCAGACAGTAGCTTATCTGTAATTATGACACCCGAAATGCCTACTATGAACCATGGTTCTCCCAACAATGTAGATCCGGTACATACCATAAACGGGCATTATAAAGGCAAGGTTAATTTCACCATGACCGGTTTCTGGAGACTAAACCTGAAACTGAAATCGGGCAGCACTGTTGTGGATTCAACCCATTATATCGACATCACATTCTGATTTTATGAAACAGCTCATCCTAACGGCAGCACTGGTACACTTACTGGTGCTGGCGCAGGCCCAGGCTAAACCAACCAAAAGCCAGGCCGCCGACTCCATTCCGGAAGTACAGCTGGCAGAAGTGAAGGTATACGGGCTAACCAAAAATACCCATCAGCAACTGCTGCATTATTATACTGCCAACCAGGCTGCAACCACGGAAGATATCCTTGCGCGTTTGCCCGAATTGAACATGATTCGCAGAAGCAGTTATGGCATGGAACCCATTATACGGACATACAGCAGTGGTCAATCCGGTTTGCTGATCGACGGTATGCGCATACATGGCGCCTGTACCGACAAAATGGATCCGGCCTCCATTTATGTGGAGCCGCAGAACCTGCAATCGGTGCAAATACAAACAGGTAACGGCTTTCAATCGGGTTCCGTAATTGGAGGAACAGTGAATATGAAACTGGCCGAAGCCCAATTTGATGAATCCCGAATGTGGTCTGGCTCGGTCAGCAGCGGATTTCAGTCTGCAGCAAACGCATGGTACGAAACCGGCAAACTCAACTATTCCGGCAATCGCCTGGCGGTAATGACCAATATTTCCTGGCGAAAAGCCGGCAATTACAGAAGTGGCGGTGGTGCGGTTATCCCATATTCTCAGTATGAGAAATTGAATTATGGCATCACGGCTTTGTATAAACTGAACGAAAAATGGACTACAAAGGCTGATCTGTTGCTAGACGATGGCTGGAACATTGGCTATCCGGCGTTGCCGATGGATGTAGGTTACGCCGGTGCCAGAATTGCGGCCCTGAGCTGGAGAAATAACTCCCGTATGGGTAATTGGCAACAGACGGAATTTAAACTATATGCCAACAGCATCCGGCATTTTATGGACGACAGCCACCGGATCAATATACCCATGCATATGGATATGCCGGGAGAGAGCAGAACCTATGGAGGCTATGCATCTTCAAAACTCATGCTGAACCGAAGTACACAGCTGGATGTAAAAGCAGACTGGGCATCTACATTTTTAAAAGCATCCATGACCATGTACCAGCAGGGACAGCTGCCGATGTATATGCTTACCTGGCCCGACAACAATACGCTACAAAGTGGTCTGGGGGCCATTTTCAGCAAAAGAATCGACAGTGCATCCTTAGTGAACATCAGTGCCAGGGCAGATGTATTCAGCAAGTCTCTGACCACACAAATGGGCAAAGACCAGCTTTCGGTGCTGAATAATCCGGTGAGCAATATCATTAAAGTGCTAAAGAATATAGCAGTTGAATACAGTTACCGGTTCAATGAACAACTGAAACTGAAAACCGTACTGAGCTATTCTGAAAGAATGCCTACTTCCAGTGAACTATATGGTTTTTACTTATTCAATGCATTCGACGGATACGACTATATTGGCAATACTTTGCTGAAGCCGGAAAATGCCTGGAAAGCAGAAGCTAATATCAGTGGCAGATCAGGGGTTTTTCAATATGGTCTTACCGGTTATTTATCAAGGATCAATCAGTACATCATGGGCATTTATCAGCCGGGACTCAGCACCATGACCATCGGTGCCAATGGTGTAAAGCAGCATGTTAATCTGCCCTATGCATTAATTGCCGGTGCAGAAGCCAGCCTGATTGTTCAACCGGATCATTCGCTTTGGTTTATTAACACAACCCGATACAGCTATGGTGAAGACCATCTGAAGCAAGCCTTGCCCATGATTCCGCCTGTACGCAATATCAGTTCCCTTCGAAAAATGATCGGCTCCTGCGCCATGCAGGCAGAACTGGAACTGGCCACTGCACAAAACCGGGTTAGCAGTAAAGCAATGGAGCGCAAAACATCTGCATATGCAATTGCCCACCTGAGGCTGATGTTCACTGGTTCACTGGCAGGAAATCCGCTCAGAATAGACGGGGGCGTGGAGAACCTGTTCGATCAGGCGTACAGAGAACACCTCGACTGGGGTGGCATTCGCAGACCGGGAAGAAATGTATACCTTCAGTTTACTTATCAGTTTTAGCTGCGAAACAAACTACAGATCTGGTACAAAGCAACAGAGGCTGCCTTTTGAAGACAGCCTCTGTTGCTTTATTTTTTGTAATGGTTTTAAAGGATCATTCGCCTAAGCTTTATTTCAGGGTTTCTCCCAGCCATTTGAAGAATTCCCGCTGCCATACCAGGGCATTCTGCGCCGTGCTCACCCAGTGATTTTCATCTGGGAGATAGAGTAATTTGCTTTTGATTCCCCTTAATTGTGCTGCCTGAAATGCCTGTAAGCCCTGTTCAATTGGTACACGATAGTCTTTGCCACCCTGTACAATCATGATGGGCGTATTCCATTTCTCAACAAAATTGATGGGGTTGAATTGCTGATATGTTTTTTGCGCAAGCGCATTCTTCTTATCCCAATAAGGGCCACCATAATCAAAATTCACAAACCACATTTCTTCGGTTGTGCCATACATACTCCTGGTATCGAAAATACCGTCATGTGCAATGAAGGTTTTGAATCGGTTGTTGTGGATTCCGGCAAGATAAAATGCAGAATAGCCACCATAACTTGCTCCAACGCAACCCAGTCTGTTCTTGTCTACAAAAGATTCTTTACTCACCGCATCGATGGCTGCTAAGTAATCCTGCATTACCTGTCCGCCATGGTCCTTACTGATTTGCTCATTCCATTTTGTACCATGTCCGGGCATGCCTCTTCGGTTGGGCGCAACAATAATATATCCCTGCGATGCCATTAGCTGAAAGTTCCAGCGGAAAGAGTAAAACTGGGTCAGCGGGCTTTGTGGTCCACCCTGACAATACAAAAGGGTAGGGTACTTTTTAGCCGGATCAAATCCCGGAGGATAAATGACCCATACCAGCATTTTTTTGTTGTCGGTAGTGGTTACAAACCTTCTTTCTGTTTTGCACAGTGCGAGTGCACTGTAAAATGCATCATTTACATGTGTCAACTGCTGCATATTACCCGTACTAAGCGCTACGGTATACAATTCCGAAGCATGATTCATATCGGTTCTGGAAACAACCAGGCTGTTTCCAGTTTGTGCCACAATACCGGTTACATCAAAATCTCCACTGGTGATTTGCCTTATCTGGGGAAGCTTTTTGGTTGTACCCGTGTTGTTTACACTAAATAGCTGCAGTGTTCCGTTGATGGGTGCCCAGAAAAAAAGTTCCTTTCCATCGTTACTCCATTTGAATCCCTCTACATGGATGTCGTCGCGCCACGCAGTCAGGTTTACTTTGGCACCACTCTCCGTTAATACAATCAGATCCTGTTTGTCTGCTTCGTATCCATCGCGTTGCATTTGCAGATAGGCCAGGGTTCCGGTACTGCTGAACTGGGGCGCAATATCGTATCCTTTATTGGAAGCAGTAAGGTTGGTGGTGGTTCCTTTTTCTACATCATAGGAATAGATATCGGTATTAGTACTAACGGCATAATCCGTTCCGTACAGCTTCTTGGCTACATACAGGATTTTTTTACTGTCGGGGCTCCAGATAAAATCCTCATCGCCGCCATAAGGTTTCTGTGGACAGTCGTAGGGTTCTCCGGCCATGATGTCTTTTTCTTCACCAGGTTGCCCATTCACCAACGGAGCTACAAAAACATGCCCAAACTTACCGTCTTCCCAGGTATCCCAATGGCGATAATTCAGTGAAGTGTACACATAGGCATCCGATTTAGGAAGATCCGGATACAGATCGGAACCGGTTACGGATTTAATTTTAACTTCTTTACTGCTGATGATGTATTTCCCATTCGGTGAAATGCGGTCGTTGGAAAGCAGTGATCCTGTTTCTGTTATTTCAACAGCAGTACCACCATTCAGCGGGAGCTGGTATTTTTTCCGGATTTGCTTATTTGCGGTAATATCGGGCGTAGCTACACTATAAATCACTGCAGACTGATCCTTGGTTAATCCAAGCGCAGATACCCGTCCTATCTGCCAGAGTTTTTCCGGCGTCAGCAACTGCTGGGCATATCCTTCCGAGATCCCTGCTCCCAAAAAAGCAATCAATAAAAGCTTTTTCATATTCATATATCTATTTGTTGTTTTTCGCATAATCCAGCACAAGCTGAACAAACGCACGCATACCCACATCCAGTCTGCTGTCGTCGAGCAGGAATTCCGGAGCATGGTGACTGGTAGCTTCTGCAATACTTATTTTAGGACTTCTTGCACCTACATTAAAAAAGAAAGCGGGTGCCTTGGTTCCGTAAAAAGAAAAATCTTCTGCGCCGGTCTGCCAGTTGATGGGCAACACATTCTCTGCTCCGCCTGCTGCTTTCTGCAATGAGGCCAGCGACTTTGCTACCAACTTGGGATCGTTGTAAGTAACCAGTGTTTTGGTATCAATAACAACTTCTGCAGTGGCTCCATTGGCCTCGGCAATTTTAGTAGCAATTTGTTTAATTCTTCTGTGAATGTCTTTCTGCATTTCACTGTCGAGGGTACGAATGGTTCCTTCCATTACAGCTTCCTCTGGAATAATATTGGCTCTTACTCCGGAATGAATTTTTCCCACAGTAATAATGGCAGGAGCGCTGGTAATATCAATCTGGCGGCTCACAATGGTCTGAAGCGCCTGAATGATTTCAGCACTGGTCACAACCGGATCCACCGATCTCCAGGGATTGGCACCATGTGCCTGCTTACCCTTTACTTTAATGGTAAACCAATCGGAAGAAGCCATGAATGATTCTGGTTTGTAGTAAATTTTTCCAAGATCACCTGCGGAGGAAATGTGGATACCATAAACAGCATCCACTTTAGGGTTGTCCAACGCACCTTCTTTGATCATCAGTGGTGCACCACCTTCTTCATCTCCGGGAGGGCCTTCTTCTGCAGGCTGAAACAGGAATACAACCGTTCCCTGTATATCATTTTTGATTTTACTCAATACCTCGGCTGCACCCAGCAACATGGAAATATGGGTATCATGGCCACAGGCATGCATTACAGGAACAGTTTGTCCGAGGTATTCGCCCTTTGCCCTGGAACGGAAGGAGAGGTCATTCCTTTCTTCAACAGGCAGTCCGTCTATATCGGCACGCAATGCAACTACCGGCCCGGGTTTACCACCTTTCAGCACACCTACCACACCTGTTTTGGCAACGATGCGGGTAGCGATACCCCATTCTTTCAATGAAGCTTCAATTTTTTTACTCGTATTGAATTCCCTGTTGCCCAATTCAGGGTGTTCATGAAAATACCTTCTCCAGCTGATGACTTTGGGGGTTTCTTCTTTCAGCAACTGCTCCAGGTTGGTTTGTGCCGAGCCCGTCAGCGCCAGCAGCAGCAGGACGGCAGCGAAAAATGTTTTTCTCATGTTGGTTGGTTTTATAACGTATTGAAGGTACTGATTTCAGGCTGTCTATTACAATGGGGATAAATGATTTTATTCAGATCGTTTACCTGATCGTGGCAGATGGTTATTTTTACATGCAACGAAACCCTCTTTTACCGGATCATTCCATACGCTAAAATCAACTACACCATGAAAACGAAACGAATTCCCTTACTTGTTTTGGCCCTCTGCACTTTGCTAACGCTTCAGTCCGCAGCCGCTGTGGTGGAAACTGAGCCCGTTACCGGAACCGCAGTTCCTGCCGAAAAAGCAGCTCCGGCACTGAATGATGCTGTTGTACAGGATGCCCTGCTACAGTTTAAAAGCTTATCGAGGGTAGAAAGGAAAGCGAGGTTTGCTGAAGCCAAAAAAATGGCGAAAACATATAAAGCACAAAGAGCTACGGATAACGGGGGAGAAAGGGACACCGTTCTGCTGGCCATCCTGTCTATATTGTTGCCACCACTGGCCGTATACCTGCACGAGAATGCCACCAACGATAAATTCTGGATCAGCGTACTGCTGACCCTTTTATTGTGGTTGCCGGGCATTATCTATGCGCTGATTGTGGTATTGTAGCAGCAACTACTTATGCTCTCCGAACACTTTGCGAAGGGCATCGGCAATTTCACCCAAAGTGCAATATGCTTCCACCGCCGAAACCACTAAAGGCATCAGATTACGGGTGCCTTTAGCAGCTTCGGTAATTGCTTCCAGGCATGATACCACTTTTGCATGATCGCGTCTTGCTCTCAGGGCTGCCAGCTTTTGGGACTGAATGGTACGGATGCTGTCGTCTATCTTGAAGCCGGGAACCGGTTCTTCTTTCTCAACGGTGAATTTATTAACGCCGACAATTATTTTATCTCCGTTTTCGATGTTACGCTGGTATTCGTAGGCGCTTCTGGCAATTTCTTCCTGCATGAACCCTTCTTCAATGGCACTGACACTTCCGCCCATGGCATCAATTTTCTCCACCAGTTCCCAGGCTTTTTTCTCTACCTCACTGGTAAGGGACTCTACAAAATAACTTCCGGCTAAAGGGTCTACGGTATCCGGTGCACCACTTTCAAAAGCTACAATTTGCTGCGTTCTGAGCGCAATACGGGCAGCTTCTTCGGTGGGAAGGCTCAGGGCCTCATCATAGCCGTTGGTATGCAGGCTCTGGGTTCCACCAAGCACGGCGGCAAGGGTTTGTACGGTAACCCTGCAAATATTGTTCAGTGGCTGTTGTGCTGTAAGGGTAGCTCCACCTGTTTGTGTATGAAACCGAAGCATCATGGCTTTCTCATCTGTTGCGCCCATTTCCTTCATCATCTGTGCCCACATTTTGCGGGCTGCCCTGAACTTGGCCACTTCCTCAAATAAATGATTATGGGCATTGAAGAAAAAGGAGAGACGTTTGCCAAAAACATTGATATCCAATCCTTTATCAAGGGCCGCTTTAACATAAGCTTTACCATTGCTCAATGTAAATGCAATTTCCTGCACCGCGGTACTTCCGGCTTCGCGAATATGATAACCGGAAATGGAAATGGTATTCCATTTGGGGAGATCCGTGCTGCACCATTCAAAAATATCGGTAATGATGCGCATGGATGGCTTGGGCGGATAAATATACGTGCCTCTTGCTGCGTATTCTTTCAGGATATCGTTTTGGATGGTACCGGCAATTTTCTTCAGGTCCGCACCCTGCTTTTTGGCCAGGGCCACATAGAAAGCCAGTAAAATAAATCCGGTTGCATTGATGGTCATGGAAGTACTGACCTGTTCCAACTGAATTCCCTTGAAGAGAATTTCCATGTCTTCAAGACTGTCGATGGCCACACCCACTTTACCCACTTCTCCTTCAGCAAGCGGATGATCGCTGTCGTAACCAATCTGGGTAGGCAAATCAAATGCTACACTCAGGCCCATTACCCCCTGTGAAAGCAGGTAGTGGTAGCGCTTATTGCTTTCTTCTGCAGTGGAGAATCCGGCGTATTGGCGCATGGTCCAAAGTTTACCCCGGTACATATCCGGCTGAACACCCCTGGTATAGGGAAATTCACCTGGCAAAGGCGATTCCTCGGGTAACGCTGCTTGGGCATCTTCTGCCGTGTATACTTTCTTAATTTCGATTCCGCTGTCTGTTGAAATGTTTGGGGTAGACATAGACATCTTCTTTGGGTATGTTATAATAATTTCCTTGCTTCAAATCCCAGCGCTTCACTTACCAGCTCGTGCAGATTTGCCTTGGGCTCATTCATCAGGTATTGAAGCAGTTGTTTTTGCAGGTCTGTTCCGCTGGCATTTTCGGGAAGCATCTGGCCAATCTGGTTAATGATCAGGAGGTTTTTTTCCTTCAGGTTTCGTATTGCATTCCAGGCTTCCGGACTTACATAAATTTGCTGGGTTACATTGTAATCAAACTCTTCCCGGATCAGTCGGGTAAGCAGGAACTGCATTTCCCCGGCCGACAATCCTTCTCCGGAATTCCTGCTGATCAAATTGGGGAGGGCAATCCGGTCTGCCAGCAGGGTGAGGCGCTCATAAGCCTGTAACTGCAGGCCGTTGGGCGATTGATTGGATGGGGAGGGTTGAACAACCTGTTTTGCACTGTTTTTGGGTTGGATAAACAACATATACACCATGATTCCTACAAAAACCAATCCTATAACAATGCTCAGTAAAGTGGTATTATCCATCAAACGGCTATTTGTACGAAGGTAAGACTTTAGTAACTTTGTACTGTAAATTCAAGTATCATGGAAGCAACTATCTCTGTAAACACTCCTGTTTCGCTCACAGCCGGCGCAGTTGCTGAAATCAAGCGACTGATGGCAGAGCCCGGATTCGATAATACACAACGCTTACGCGTTGGTGTAAAAGGCGGCGGTTGCAGCGGCATGACCTATGTACTCGGTTTTGATAAAGTGGAAGCCGAAGATGAGGTTTTTGACATTGAGGGAATTCCCTGCGTAATGAACAAAAGTCATGGATTGTACCTCTATGGAATGGAGGTAGACTGGCAGGGAGGCCTGAACAGCCGCGGATTTACCTTTAGTAACCCCAATGCCAGCAAGACCTGCGGTTGCGGCACATCTTTCTCTGTGTAACGATTTGTGTAAATGCATACGGTATGGACCTGCCATACCGGTCAGAACAACGACCCGGCATAAGCTGTGGTCGTTTTTTTATGTTGCCTGGATAGGTCATATCATTGGATTTGCACAATAAAAAACCCCGTTCTGATGAAGAACGGGGTTAACAGTATTAATACCGCGGCATTATTTTTTCTTAGGTTCAGCCTTACCCAGCGGACGCTTCTTGGCAAAGTCTACCAGGATTGGAGCCGCTACAAAGATGGAAGAGTAAGAACCGGTAACCACACCAATCAGCATTGCAAATGCAAAACCACGTGTTACTTCACCACCAAAGATGAAGAGGATCAGGATGGTCAGGAACACAGTAACAGATGTCATGATGGTACGACTCAGTGTCTGGTTGATGGCACGGTTGATAATGGTACCGTTGTCTGCACCAGTCATCAATGCGCTGTCTTCACGAATCCGGTCGTATACAATTACGGTATCGTTCATGGAGAAACCGATTACAGTCAGAATCGCTGCAATAAAGTGCTGGTCGATTTCGAGCGGGAACGGTACGATGTTTCTGAAGAAACTGAACACAATCAGGGTTACAAATACGTCGTGCATCAGGGAGAAGATGGTACCAAGAGAGTATCTCCAGTCGCGGAAACGAACGAAGATGTACAAACAGATCACCAATACGGCAATGATGGTAGCCTTGGTTGCACCAGCTTTCAGGTCGTCGGAAATAGTGGGCAATACAGTTTGAGAACTTTGTTTGTAACTGGTTTCAAATGTATTGAAAGAAGTACCTGCAGGTAAATGCTTCTGTAAGCCTGTATACAACAGCTTTTCAACTTCTGCATCAATGTTATCACCAGTCTCTTCAATTTTATAAGAAGTGGTAATGTTTACCTGGTTCTTGGTATCAACGGTTTTGATGATCGGAGCTTCTCCAAATACGGCTTTCAGTTCATCTCTGATTTCTTCTGTATTCACCGCTTTGTCGAATTTAATGGTATAGCTGCGTCCACCGGAGAATTCAACCCCCTGGTCAAATCCATTAAAGAAAGAGGCTACCCCCATGATCAGGATAATACCAGAGATCACATAAGCCACTTTTCTGTATTCAATGAACTTATAAGCAGCATGCTTGAAAATGTTCTTTGACAGAGAAGTGAAGTATTCAAAATGTCTGTTCTTATTGGTGTACCAGTCGGTAATTAATCTGGAGATAAGGATACCGCAGAACAAGGACAACAGCAAACCGATGATTTGTGTAGTGGCAAAACCTAATACAGGTCCCAGTCCAAAATAAGCCAGGATGATGGCGGTGAGCAAGGATGTGATGTGACCATCCAATACAGGAGCCAATGAACGCTTGTAGCCGTCGTTAACAGCTGCAGAGTAATTTTTTCCTTTGGAGAGCTCTTCCTTGATACGCTCAAATATAATAACGTTCGTATCTACTGCCATACCGATGGTCAGTACAAGACCCGCAATACCAGGAGCCGTTAAGGTAAAGCCTAATGCACTCAGGATACCAATGGTGAACAACAGGTTCAGGATAAGAGCAGCGTTGGCAACCCATCCACCTGTGTTAAAGTAAAGCAGCATCAGCGCAAAGATTACCAGGAAGGAGATACCGAAAGACAGCAAACCGCCTTTTACGGATTCCTTACCCAGGGTAGGCCCTACCTGCTGTTCCTGTACAATTTTGGCAGGAGCTGGCAGCTTACCGCTTTCCAGGATTTCAGACAGATCCTGGGCTTCTTTAATGGTATAGTTACCGCTGATCTGTGAGTTGCCGGTCGTAATCGGGTCGTTCACGTTAGGAGCGGAGTAAACAAAATTATCCAATACAATGGCCAGTGGCTTGCCCACGTTTCGGGTAGTCATTTTAGCCCAGATATTGGAACCGATTTTGTCCATGTTCATTTTGATGGCAATACGGCCTCTTTCGTCGTAGTCCTGAGAAGCGCTGGAGATATGATCTCCTTCCAGTTCTGCCTGACCATTGTCCAGCGTTTTGATGGCATAGAGGGTCAGAATATCTTTTGCTTTAGGATCGTCGAGTTCCGCTTTACCATACATGAATACCAGGTTGGAGGGAAATTTGTTTTTCACCACATCCATTTTCAGATAATCATTGAGAGTACCTGTATCTTTCGACTGGATATAACCAATGGCAGCAGGGTACGATACTTTTCCGTTCTCAGACTGATAAGGCTGAGAAATCTGCATCAGGCGCAGGATCGGATTTGCATTTTCTTTCAGCTTGCTGGTATCCGCTTTTGCAGTAGCAGACTTATTGGTATCTGTAGCCAGTGAAGACAGGGTAGCTGTTTTTGAGGTATCGGCTTTTGTAGCAGCTGCCGGAGCAGCTTTAGTGGTATCTGCTGTTACAGTTTTTGCAGCAGCGGTGGTTCCGCTCAGATATTCCTGAACAGATTTGTCTGCTGCTACCAATCCATTTTGCAGATCTGTACTTTCGAGGGTATACACTTCAAAAAACTGGAGATTGGCAGTAGACTGCAGGTAAGATCTTACACGCTGCTTGTCGTTTACGCCAGCCAGTTCAATATTGATGATTCCTTTTGCGGGATCAGGATTGATGTTGGGAGATGCCACACCAAAACGGTCGATCCTGGTTCTTAAAATACGGTAAGTATTGTTGAAGGCAGCAATAGCCTGCTCACGCAGATAAGCGGTTACCGCATCATTGCTGGCATCAATCTTTACTTTACCTGCACTGCGGGAAGCAAAGAATGGTGCAAGCTTTACATCCGGATTCAGCTTTTTGATTTCTTCGTTAAACAGGGTAATCAGATCGGCGCCGCTGTTTGCTTTTCTTGCAACTGCATTTTCAATGGCTTTGTTGAAGGAAGGATCCTTGGTATAATTTGCGAGCGACTTGATTAATCCGTCCAGACCAACTTCCATAGTCACGCTCATACCTCCCTGGAGATCCAGACCAAGCATCAATTCCTTTTCCTTGGCACTACGATAGGTAGTTAAACCAAAAGCCAGTTTATCGTCCTTGGTACTATCCAGCAAACGCTGTAAACGGTCTTTTTTCAAATCTGCCAGTGTATCAGCATAAGCTGCCTGCAATTCTTTGTTGCCGGGATATTTATCTGCCGCAGATGGATAAGCTTTGGTCAGCCATGCTTCGGCTTTTTTATCCATTGCAGACTCATGGCTGCGAACGAACCAGGTAAAGGATAACTGGTACAAACAAATCAATGTAAGTGCGATTGCAAAAAAACGCACTAAACCTTTCAGTTGCATATTAGTAACGGTTTACGAATTTTTAATCCCGATTTTTCAGGTTGGCAAAGATAGGGGAATGCACTATATAGTACGTCAGCACTTTACGCACCAGCCTTAATATATACTATTTATTCAATATATTACTGTACCGCAACAAGGGTAACCTCAAAAAACAGGGGTGAATTAGGCGGAATATTGCTGCTTCCAACACAGCTGTATGCCAGTGCAGAAGGGATGACCATTTTAATTTTACCACCTGCACGCAGGAGGGGGATCGCAATTTTCCAGCCCTCGATCAGAGAGGAAAGCTGATTGGTATACGGATTGGCCACTGCCTGAATGGTTACATTATTCATGTTTTTGAGCGTGTAAAGCACAGAAACAGTTGATGAAACACTGGGAGTAGCTCCGGTACCCGGGCTCACAATCTCATATAAAATACCACTGGGATGCTCTGTAAAAGTAATATTGTTGGTTGTACAGTAAGCAGTCATGGCAGCTTTTTCTGAAGCCACGGTAGCCGGCTGACAACCGGAATCTGTTGTTTTTCCACAAGACAAGGAGAATACTGCCCAACCAATAATCGCAAAAACTGTTTTTTTCATTCCTGTTATTTGTTTTAAGACGCAGGCTGCTTATTTATGGCTGCATCTGTTGTTCCTTTTTTTTATTTTTTCTGGCCATGATTTCCTGGAATCGCTGCTCCTGCATTTCCCATTTAAATCTCCGGTACATCAATGCAATGAACACCGAAATAAGGAGGATACATAAAAACAGAATAACTGCACTCAATTTGCTGTTGGCCTCCATGGTGGCCCTGGTATACCATCCGGAATACAAAACAACCAGCACTGCCACACCAATAGCAAAGCCCGAAGAGAGCCCGAACATAAATGCCCTTGGACTACTCTTTTCCTTGGCGCTGTTTTTTTCCCAGTATGCCGCAAACTGATCGTCATCCATCATCATTTTGCGAAAATAGCCGAAGTTTTATGAATAAAATCCCATTATTTTACGTTCTTACCTGAATCTATAAACAAAGGCTATGCAACTCATTAAGAAAGATGGCATATTCATCTTCTGGGTACTTTTATTTGCACATTGTGCTTTTATTTATTTTGACAGAACAGAATACCGGCATCTTACCAAATTGCTGTTGATTCCATTGTTGTTTGCCTATCTGGTGCTGAATGCCCGGAAAAGCGCTTATCCGCACAGTAAAACCATTATCTACGGCGGCCTGATTTTTTCGTTCCTCGGTGATCTTTTTTTGATCTACCCCGGAAAGGGATTCTTTATTGCAGGTATGGTTGCCTTTATGCTAACTCATCTCTGTTATACTCTTTTCTTTTTGAAAGCAGGTAAAATTGATCTGCGTAAAGCCACAGAGTTTTTTATTGCAGCCATCCTTGTTACCGTTATCGGAGTTAAGCTGCTGCAGTTTTTAAAACCTTATCTGGGAGATATGGAATTACCGGTAAAAATATATACGGTAGTCATCTGCCTGATGGCTGCTACTGCTGCAAATCTGCTGAGCAGTAAACCAATGAAAGTGATTGCTGCCGGGTTCTTTGTACCGGGCGCCGCTTTATTCATGCTTTCGGATTCCGTACTGGCTTTGAATCAATTCATTTATAAAGATACTTTTCTGAATATTGTGGTGATGCTTACTTACGGGTATGCACAATGCCTGCTTGTACAGGGTTTTACCCGATACCTGAAAGCTTAAATAGCAGC
The DNA here is from genome assembly GCA_016786865.1 of Sediminibacterium sp. Classification (GTDB taxonomy): domain Bacteria; phylum Bacteroidota; class Bacteroidia; order Chitinophagales; family Chitinophagaceae; genus Sediminibacterium. The sequence continues at coordinate 302,059 of JAEUVE010000018.1, forward strand.
CCTTAACAGGTTAAACCATACGTTAATCCATAAAAAAAGGTCTCTGAAAACAGAGACCTTTTTTATAATCATTACTGATCTTAGTACCCCATTCCGCCCATATCAGGAGCGCCAGCATGCTGGTGTGGAGCTTCAGGCTTAGGCTTGTCTGCAATTACGCACTCGGTAGTGAGTAACATAGCTGCGATGGAAGCTGCATTCTCTAAAGCAACACGGGAAACTTTGGTTGGATCAATTACACCCGCTTTGAACATGTTCTCGTACACTTCTGTACGGGCATTGAAACCAAAATCAGCCTTTCCTTCTTTAATTTTCTGAACTACGATAGAACCTTCTATACCGCTGTTGATCACGATCTGACGCAGTGGCTCTTCAATAGCTCTTTTTACGATCTGGATACCGGTTAATTCGTCTTCGTTGGAACCTTTCAGTTTTTCCAAAGTTTCAACGGCACGAATGTAAGCAACACCACCACCAGGTACAATACCTTCTTCAACAGCTGCTCTGGTAGCATGTAAAGCGTCATCTACACGATCTTTCTTCTCTTTCATTTCAACTTCAGTTGCAGCACCAACATACAGTACAGCAACACCGCCGCTCAATTTAGCCAGACGTTCCTGCAATTTTTCACGATCGTAGTCGGAAGTGGTATTTTCCACCTGCGCCTTGATCTGGTTTACTCTGGCAAGGATGTCTGCTTTTTTACCTTTACCACCTACTACAATGGTATTGTCTTTGTCGATGGTGATAGAAGCCGCCTGACCAAGATAAGTGAGGTCTGCATTCTCCAGTTTAAAGCCCTGCTCTTCGCTGATTACAGTACCTGCAGTGAGGATAGCAATATCGGTGAGCATTTCCTTTCTGCGGTCGCCAAAGCCGGGAGCTTTTACAGCAGCCACTTTCAGAGTGCCACGCAGTTTGTTTACAACCAGGGTAGCCAGTGCTTCACCTTCCAGATCTTCTGCAATGATTACGAGCGGACGACCGGTCTGAGCAACTTTTTCCAGGATATGCAGGATGTCTTTCATAGCGCTGATCTTCTTGTCGTAGATCAGGATGTATGGATTCTGCAATTCAGCTTCCATTTTTTCGCTGTTGGTAACAAAGTAAGGAGAAATATAACCGCGGTCGAACTGCATACCTTCTACCACATCTACAGTAGTATCAGTACCTTTCGCTTCTTCAACAGTGATCACACCTTCTTTTCCTACTTTGGCCATTGCAGTAGCAATCAGTTTGCCAATTTCATTGTCGCTATTGGCAGAAATGGTAGCGACCTGCTCAATTTTCTTGGTATCGTTGCCCACGGTCTGAGACTGCGCCTTCAGGCTTTCTACCACTTTGGCAACTGCTTTATCAATACCACGCTTCAGATCCATAGGATTAGCACCTGCCGCAACGTTTTTCAAACCTTCACTGATGATCGCCTGAGCAAGAACGGTAGCAGTAGTGGTACCATCACCCGCAATATCAGCGGTTTTGGAAGCCACTTCCTTCACCATCTGTGCACCCATGTTTTCAATAGCGTCTTCCAGCTCAATTTCTTTGGCTACGGAAACACCATCCTTGGTAACGGAAGGAGCTCCGAATTTCTTTTCAATAACCACGTTGCGACCTTTAGGTCCCAGGGTTACTTTAACGGCGTTGGCAAGGGTGTCAACACCTTTTTTCATCTTATTTCTAGCTTCAATATCAAAAAATATCTGCTTAGCCATATACGTTGTTTTGTGATTTGGTTAAAATAAATAGGAATTAAATAATCGCCAAGATATCGCTTTCGCGCATGATCAACAGATCCTGACCTTCAATCGTAACCTCCGTTCCGGCATATTTGCCATACAGTACGGTATCACCTACTTTTACAGTCATTGGTTCGTCTGTTTTACCTTTACCGGCAGCCACGATAACACCACGCTGTGGCTTTTCTTTAGCTGTATCTGGGATGATGATTCCACCGGCTGTTTTTTCTTCAGCAGCAGCAGGCTTTACAAGAACTCTGTCGTGCAGAGGAGTAACGTTGATTTTCTTAGCCATACGTTATTGATTTTGATTAAATTAGGTTAATTTTTACTCGGTAGATCGATAATTATGCCAGACGCCGGTTTAAGCCAATTTTTCAGTTTGGCCCTGAATTTGGGAGGGAGAGAAGCACAGCCTGACAGTTCGGGAAGACTAGCGGGTTCTGATTGTGTCAAATTTGCATTTAACTGCTTAAAATATGGATAAAACCGTACCTTCGCGCAGCTCAAAAAGTTCTTGTTCATGATCAGTAGAAGAAATATCCGTGTTAAAGTGATGCAGTTGCTCTATATGATTGAGTCCGCGGATTCAGGTAACACATTTAAACAGCCCGTACAAAACCTCGAAAAACAGCTGGATAAAAGCCGTGAGCTCTTTATCTACCTGGTTTATTTTCTGGCAGAAGTAGCCAGATATGCCGAAACCAATGCCTTGCAGCGGGCTTCCAAAAACCTGCCCTCTGCCAGTGACCTGAATGTGAATATTAAAATTGCCGGTAACGATTTTATCTGGGCCCTGCTGGAAAACAAGTCTTACCAGAAAGCCATCGAAAAAGACCTTCCTGAGCGGATTATCGATATGGATCTGGTGAAGAAAATCTATAATGAACTGATAGAAACCCCTGAATACAAGCAGTATATCCTGGAAGAAAATCGTGATAAAGCACGGGAGAGAGAGATCATCAAACTGATTTTTACCAGACTGATGCTGCCAAATGAAGATTTCATCAACCATATTGAAGAACATTTCAACAACTGGGACGACGATGCCGATATGATGGATCAGCTGGTGCTGTCGTATATCCAGAAACCTGCCAGCGTGCAGATGGATCAGCTCATGAGTGCCGATAAATGGGATTTTGCCAGAAACCTGCTGATGACTGCCATTGAAAAAAAGGAATTCTGCTCTTCCCTGATCAAACCCAAGCTGAAAAACTGGGATGCCGAAAGGATTGCCCAGCTGGATATGATCCTCATGCGCATGGGCATTTGCGAACTCCTCTATTTTGAAACCATTCCAACCAAAGTTACCATCAACGAATACATTGACCTGGCTAAAGAATACAGCACACCGCAAAGTGGTCAGTTCGTAAATGGTATTCTGGACAGCATTCACAAAGAGCTGGCTGCAGAAGGTAAAATCAATAAAATCAGTTTTAAAAAATAAACCGGTTGCCATGAAAAAACTGGCTTTGCGCTTCTTGCTGATCATTGGGATAACCGCCTGCAACAATACTGCACAGGATGTGCCCGTACAGACTGTTGCGGATACCGCAGCACTCACCATCATCAGTTATACCGATACCGTTGTAAATTTCGGTACCATCAATATGGGAGAGCAGGCACAGATTAAATTTGAATTCACCAATACCGGCAATCATCCGCTCTACCTTACCGAAGTAAAGCCTGGCTGCGGTTGCACCGTGGCCAATTATACCCGGGGCGCCATTGCTCCCGGAGGAAAAGGATCCGTCATTGCCGCATTCGACAGCAACAAAGCACATCCCGGCACGGTTAGTAAAAGTATTTATGTAACCTCCAACACCAGCAATGGTGCCATACATACCCTCAGTTTTAACGGAGAAATCAGGGAACAGCCTTCTGTTCCAGCAAATTAATTCCTATTTTCGTTTTTCAATTCTAAAATAAACAACATGTTCAGTTTAGCATCAATTCTTTTATCTGCCGATCCAAAACAGGGCGGAACCGTTCAGTTAGTGATGATGGGCGCCATCATTCTTGTTTTCTGGTTATTCATGATCCGTCCGCAAGCTAAAAAAGCAAAAGAACAAAAGAAGTTCGTAGACAATATGCAGAAAGGCGATAAGATTGTTACCATCGCTGGTATTCATGGCACAGTGAACAAAATCAACGAAGACAATACCATTCAATTGGAAGTAAGTCCGGGCAGCTACCTGAAGATCGAAAAATCTTCTATCAGCATGGAATGGACTGCCGCTATCAATAAGGCTGCCGCTACCGACAAAAAGTAGCAGGTATCATTTAATACAGTAAATTTATTGCCGGTAATCCTGTATTACCGGCTTTTTTATGTCTATGCTTACAATAGGAATCACCGGTGGAATTGGCAGTGGAAAATCCACTGTAGCAGCTGTATTTGCACTATTGGGCATTCCGGTTCTGCAGGCCGACCAATTGGCCAAAACCATTATGCAGGAAAACAGGGAAGTGCAGAACCGAATTATCACCGCGTTTGGTGAAGCCGCCTACATCAACGGCAGGTTGAACACGGCACATATTGCCAATATTGTTTTCAAGGACCCCTATCAATTGTCTGTACTCAATTCCATTGTACACCCGGTAACCATTGCAGAAAGCATTGCCTGGGCAAACCGGCAGAAGACGCCATATGTAATTAAAGAAGCTGCTTTATTTTTTGAATCTGGTTCCTCACAAGGACTCAATGGCATCATTGGGGTAAGCGCTCCGGGATCGCTTCGCATTAAGCGGGTAATGGACAGGGATGGCCTTTCGCGTCAACAGGTTCTCGATCGCATGCAGCAACAGATCAATGCCGATCTGAAAATGAAGCTTTGTGATTGGGTAATCGTTAATGACGAACTGCAACTGATTATTCCGCAGGTACTTTTGTTGCACAAAAAATTGCTTGCACTGTCTGGCAACTAGCTTTTGACAATCTCAAAGCACCAGCGTTTCAATTTTCCTTCAAAGTCGAATGGGGTAGTGGCCCGGGTTATGTCTTTTACCTGTTTGGAATGAATCTGTTCCCGGTCTATCTGGAACCGCGTAAAATTGGTACTGAAAATAAGGGTGCCACCGGAACGCATTGCCGCCAATACATCATTGATCAGTTCCACATGATCCCGCTGAATGTCGAGAATATCTTTCATCCTTTTGCTGTTGCTGAAAGTGGGCGGATCCATGATGACCATGTCAAAACTGTTGGGTCGCAGGGTTTTGAGGTATTGCTTCACATCTGCATGTACATAGTGATACTGGTCTTTGTTTTTAAAGAGATTGATGGCCATATTGTCTTCGGCCCATCCCAGGTAAGTTTTAGAAAGATCTACCGAGGTTACGGAAGCTGCCCCTCCGGCTGCAGCATACACAGAGAAGGAGCCGGTATAGCAGAACAGGTTCAACACATCTTTTCCCTTACAGCTGTTTCTGACTTTATTGCGGGTAATTCGGTGATCCAGAAACAAACCGGTATCAAGATAATCGGTGAGGTTCACCAGAAACTTCAGTCCGTCTTCCATTACCGTAAAATATTGCTGTTCGGCAGAGAGTTTTTCGTACTGGCCCTCTCTGTGCGATTGGCGTTTGCGTTGTTTACAGTACATATTGCTCACGGGTACCTGGGTAACCGACCCGATCATGTTCATACAGTCGGTTAACCAGGCATCATGCTGCTCCTCATCCATACCATGCCTGCGAAGGTACTCCGCGATATAGATATTGGTTTCGTACAGTTCAATACTGAATGGAAACTCTGGTAAGTCGTGGTCGTAAATTCTGTAACAGGTAATTCCCTGCCGTTTGGCCAGCTTACTCTTGTGCCTGAACACCTTGGTCAGGCGGTTAATAAACATTGCTGCTTTTACCGGATCAATCATTCAGTTGTATTACTTCAGTAAAGCAAGGGCTGCTGCGATGCGTGTCCAGGCTCTTTCAATGTTTTCCATACTGTTTGCAAAGGAGAATCGAACGCAGTTGGGTTCTCCGAATGCATCACCCATTACCGAAGAAACATGCGCCGTATTCAATAAATACATGCTCAGGTCCGAAGCATTCTTGATCAGATCCACTCCGTTTGTTTTGCCGTAGTAAGCACTAACATCGGGGAATACATAAAATGCACCTTCTGGTTCAAAGCATTTGAATCCGGGTATTTCCTTAACGAGCTCAAGGGTTCTTTTTCTTCTGCGGGTAAACTCTTCGGTCATTGCCTGTGAAGGTCGCAGATCGCCGGTAAGCGCTGCAATGGCCGCTTTTTGTGTAATAGAGCAGGTACCGCTGGTAAACTGTCCCTGAATTTTTTCACAGGCTTTCGCAATGGCCACACTGGATGCGGTATATCCCAAACGCCAGCCAGTCATGGCAAAGCCCTTGCTCAAACCATTGATTACCACCACGCGATCTTTGATGTCTGCAAACTGTGCAATGCTCTCGTGCTTGTTTACAAAATTGATGTATTCATAAATTTCGTCGGAAATGATGATGATCTGCGGATATTTTCTGAAAACTGCTACCAGCGCTTCCAGCTCGGCCTTGCTGTACACAGCGCCCGATGGATTGCAGGGAGAGGAGAACATAAACACTTTGGTACGGGGAGTGATGGCCGCTTCCAGCTGCTCGGGTGTAGCCTTGAACTTGTTGTTCACTGTAGTTCTGATTTCCACCACTTTACCACGGGCAATTTTTACCAGTTCTGAATAAGTAACCCAGTAAGGAGTGGGGATGATGACTTCATCCTCCTCATCTACCAATGCAAGAATGGTATTGGCCAGGCTTTGCTTGGCACCTGTTGAAGTAACAATCTGCTCTGGTTTGTAATCCAGATCATTGTCCCTGAATAATTTGGTACATACTGCTTCTCTTAAATCGAGGAATCCCGGTACGGGTGTATAATGGCTCCAGTTGTCGTTAATGGCTTTGATGGCGGCATCTTTCACATGCTGTGGCGTATCAAAATCCGGTTCACCAAGGCTCAGGTCGATTACATCAATTCCACTGGCGCGTAATTCGCGTCCCAGTTTAGCCATTTTAAGGGTTTCGGGCTCATTAAACCGGTTCAATAGAGAAGAAAGTTCCATGCTGTTAGAGGATTATTTAGGTTCAAAAGAGGGCCTAAGTTCGGAAAAACATTCCTAACATGCGTAAGTATTCTTTCAATATTGCATCACAAAAGACTGAAGATCCGGCAGATAACGGCGTTTTCTTTGTAATTCATAGCGATGTACCGCTCTGCCAAGTTCCTTCAGAAAAGGATAGCCCAGGGTTTCGTAATCGTACCGATCGTCGTTGTAAATGCCATCGCTGTTGCAGGATATGGTGGCGCTGAGCAGGAATTCTACTTTGTTTTCGATGTCCATCACATAGGCTACATCTACCAGAAACCCATATGCGCCGCCAATCTTATTGAAAATGCGGATCTGTGTTTCTGCTTTTTTCCCGGCTCCGTAAAAGAGGGCCTTGTTGTCTGCAGTGATCGTTGTACCGGTATCGTATTTGGGAAAATCCAATTCTTCCGGATAGGCGCCCATCCACTTACGGATGAATTTGTAGTCGGCTTCCTTCAATTGGAACCGCTTCTTTTTTGGGGTAGCTTCCGGGAACATCACTGCCTGCAGCATATGATGAAAATCCTGCAGATATACCCGGTTTTTCTGATTAAACGAAAACGGATTGTTTACCAGTTTCCCGTTGCTGTAATAGCCTTTGCCCAGTGATGCATCTACAGCCGGATAAACGGTTTTACTGGTTTGGGCCGGCTGGCTGTACAAAAGGTAGCCCGAAGTATCATAAAAACGAATGGCATTGGTAACCGCATTTTGTTCCGGTGTTCTGCTGATCTGCAACCGGTGACGGATGATGGCATCCGGATATCCCTTTTCGCGCAGTTTTCGTTGTATGTATTCCTGGCCTAAAAATTCGTACAGGCGGTTGTATGCATCATTGCTGCTGACCAGGAATATTTGCCGGATATAATTAGCAACAGTGGGTCTTCCATCGGAGGCCTGTGGTTGATTGTACACATAATCTTCATCCGGAGCAGAACTATCGGTAATCATGGTGGAATTCATATCCAGTCCCGGTATATTCAGTTCATTTAGTTTCTCCAGCGCAAGCAATGTAATCGGCATCTTTACCGTACTTGCCGGATAAAAATAAACGGAGTTATTCAGGTTGTAGCTGTATTCTTTGAATAAGGGCTTGTTATTCCTTTTGCGGTTGATTTCCGTATAAACAATCTGCACACGAAATGAGTCCTTGTTGCGGAGAATATTTTCAAAAGCAGGATTTGCCTTCAATATAGCCTCTAACGGATTCTCTTTACCGGTATTCCAGTCCTGTGCCTGAAGCAGTTGAACCTGTAACAGCAAAACGGGTAACAAAAGGTATTTTCTCATCAACCAAACTTACAGAAAAATGATCAGCCGGTACGGTCTTTGAGATATCGATAAACTATTAACTTTACGATATGCCACATGAAGCCATTTCTGTATTTGATATGTTTAAAACAGGCGTAGGTCCTTCCAGTTCCCATACACTGGGGCCCTGGAGGGCTGCACTACGTTGTGTAGATACCATAAAAACCAGGAGCAGTACCGGTCAGATTGCATCCGTTACGGTTTTACTTTATGGTTCGCTGGCCAAAACAGGTAAGGGGCATGGCACCGATATTGCCGTGCTGATGGGATTGTGCGGAGAAGATCCGGTGACCATCGATGTAAACAGCATTACGCCCAAGGTCAAGGCAATCGAAACTACCCGGCAGCTCTTACTGGGTGGTGAAACATATATTCCTTTTTCCATTCAGCAACAGGTGCAGTTTCTCTACCACGATTCGCTGGCTTATCATCCCAACGGGTTGAGTTTTCTGGTAGAAACCAATACAGGTGAGCAGTGGAGCGAAACTTTTTTTTCCATCGGGGGCGGGTTTGTGGTTAAAGAAGGTGAGAAAAGCGGAGGCAAGGGAACAGTGGATCTTCCGTTTCCTGTAAACACAGCCGACGATCTGTTGCACTGGTGCAGAAAAACCGGCATGCAGATCAGCGAAGTGGTGCTGGAAAACGAAATGGTATGGCAATCGGAAGCTGCTACCAAAAAAGGAGTGCTTGATATATGGCATACCATGCGGGATTGCATATACAGAGGATGTCATACCCGGGGGGAATTGCCCGGAGGACTGCAGGTACGCAGAAGAGCCTTCGAACTGAACAAAAAATTGCTGAAAAATACCCCTTACACCGATCAGGAAGGCTGGCTGAATGCCATCCGGAACGGGGGTGGAGGGTTTCAGTATATCCTGGACTGGGTCAGCTGTTTTGCACTTGCCGTGAACGAAGAAAACGCTTCTTTTGGAAGAGTAGTTACCGCACCCACCAACGGTGCAGCCGGCGTAATACCAGCAGTACTGCAGTACTATATTGCTTTCTGCGAAGGCGTTACCGAAGACAAAATCATCAACTTCCTGTTAACCGCTTCTGAAATCGGCAGCATTTTTAAAAAAGGCGCTACCATCTCTGCTGCAATGGGCGGCTGCCAGGCCGAAATCGGCGTATCTTCTGCCATGGCAGCGGCAGGGTTAACCGAATGCATGGGCGGAACCCAGCGACAAGCGCTGATGGCAGCCGAAATAGCCATGGAACATCATTTAGGACTTACCTGTGATCCGGTTGGCGGACTGGTGCAGATCCCCTGCATTGAAAGAAATACCATGGGTGCAATCAAAGCCATCACGGCTTCGCAACTGGCGCTTCAAAGTACGCCGGACTTTGCCCTGGTAAGTCTGGACAAAGTAATTGCAACCATGTGGACAACTGCACTGGATATGAACAGCAAATACAAGGAAACTGCCGATGGCGGACTGGCGGTACAGATTCCGTTGGGATTAAGTGAATGCTAGTGCATTAATTCAACTGCGGATCCAGTTCCAAAGCAGACGGATCTACGTTGGTGTAATCCCGGATTTCGTTGTACAGGGTTCCTCTTTCGATTGGCTGGCGTTTTACCTGTTGAATTAATCTCACCAGATCTGCCGTACTCATGGAAGGATTTTGCTCTTCGCTTCCCGCCATTGAATAGATTTTAGTAGAATCATCGATGGTTCCGTCAATATCATTCACACCAAACGACAGGGTTAATTGAGCGTTTTGGCGACCCAGCATTGGCCAGTATGCTTTAATATGTGGGAAGTTGTCCATGTAAATTCTGGACACTGCATACATTTTCATATCTTCTACAATGCTGCTCTCAGGTACATTGCTCATATCGTTGTCCTGGTTACGGAACTTCAATGGAATAAAGGTATTGAAGCCTCCTGTCTGATCCTGCAGGCTGCGGAGTCTTTCCATATGATCAATGCGGTGTGCATAGGATTCAATATGCCCATAGAGCAATGTTGCATTGCTGTGCATGCCCAGTTCATGTGCTGTCTGGTGAATTTTCAACCAGCCTTCCGCATCTACTTTATCGGCACAGATTTTTTGGCGAATTTCCGGATGAAAGATTTCAGCACCTCCGCCGGGCAGAGAATCCAGACCCGCTTCATGGGCCATTTTCATTCCTTCCTCTACGCTAACGTTGGCCTTGCGGAACATATAATCCAGTTCAACGGGTGTAAATGCTTTTATATGTAAATCCGGACGATGCGCTTTGATGGTACGAAGTAATTCGAGGAAAAAGGAGAGGGTCATTTTAGGATGCACACCACCCACAATATGTACTTCGGTAACCGGTTTACCATCGTAGCTTTTTACGATATGCATCATCTGTTCAATGCTGAGTTCCCATCCTTCCTCTCTATTGGAATACAAACGGGAATAGGAACAGAATGCGCAGGAGAACACGCATACATTGGTTGGTTCAATATGAAAATTCCGGTTAAAATAAGTTTTGTCTCCATGCATTTGTTCACGCACCCAGTTGGCCAGCGCGCCTACATAGGAAAGAGAGCCTTTCTCAAACAACTGTACACCTTCATCAAAACTGATTCTTTCTCTGGCGATTACTTTTTTTCCGATGGCTTGTAAAATAGGATCTTTTTCTGCACTCACTAAAACTGAAATAGCTGCATTACTCATCGTGTAGGATTTGAATGCAAAATTACGAAAGAGTTGGTGAAATCACCCTAAATAATCTTGTGTTTTAAGACATCAGAATTCCTGCGATGGTAGCAGAAAGATAGGAGGCAAGTGTACCGCAGAGCAGGGCTTTCAGGCCCAGTTTTGCGAGATCGCCCCTGCGTGTGGGAGCCAGTTCTCCAATACCCCCGATCTGCATGCCCACACTACTGAAATTGGCAAAACCGCAAATGGCGATGCTCACAATCAGCAGGCCTTTTTCCGTTACAATCGGAACAGCCTTGGTGGTCAGGTTATTAAATGCAACAAACTCATTTACGGTCAGCTTTTGTCCGAGCAGGGAAGCCGCATTGGCAATATCCTGCGAAGGCACACCCATGGCCCAGGTCATTGGATAAAATATTTTACTGAAGATCACATCCAGTGTAACACCGGGTACAAACTGCCCGATCAACCAGTTAAGTAAAGCGATCAGGGCTATGAATCCAATCAGCATGGCAATTACATTCACAGCTATTTTCATACCATCGCTGGCTCCATGGGAAATGGCATCAATGATATTGCTATACGGACTTTTTACTTCCAGCTTTACCTTTCCCATGGTCTGGGATTCTTCTGTTTCAGGGAATACGATTTTGGAAATCACCAACGCTCCCGGTGCTGCCATCAAACTGGCGGTTAGCAGGTATTCCGCCTTGGCGCCCATATTTGCATATACGATCAGGATACCACCGGCGATACAGGCCAGGCTTCCGCTCATGCTGGCCAGCAGTTCACTTTTGGTCATGGTACTTAAATAAGGGCGGATCATTACCTGGGCTTCTACCTGGCCAACAAATGCACTGGCCACATTACTGAGGGCTTCCGCTCCGCTTACCCGCATGATAAAGTTCATGGCTTTGGCAATGATGGATACAATGAACTGCATCACTCCAAAATGATACAGGATGGCTACCAGCACGCAAACCAAAATAATGGTGGAAGTAACACTGAAGGCAAACACAAAACCGCCCTGGTTGAAATTCATTACACCGCCTGGTGCGTTTACCATTACCCCGCCATACACAAAGGCCACACCTTCTCTGGCAAACCGTTCAATTTTTTCCATACCATGCCCCAGCATCTGAAAGAAACGGGTTACCGGCGGCACTTTCAGTACCATCACGGCAATAAAGATCTGTAGCAGGATTCCGCTGATGACCAGCCTGTAATTGATTCTTTTTTTATTATTGGAAAACAAAAATGCAATGCCTAAAATCAGTATCACACCCAATAATCCCTGAAACCTTTCCATAAGCAATTAGTTCGCAGACTTTTAAAGCGTGTAAGATAGTTAAATAAGGATTAGAAAATGACGTTTTTGTTAAGTTTTAGCAAAATTGGGGGCTTCATTGAACGGCATAAAAAAAGGCCCGTAAAGGGCCTTCTTAATCATATTCAACATCTTATAAATGAGATTTGATTTTTTTGTCCAGCACAGACTTGGGAACTGCGCCAATCTGCTTGTCTACAATCTGACCACCTTTAATGAACAGGATGGCAGGAATGGAGGTAATACCGTAGTTCACACTCAGGTTAGGATTGTGGTCTACATTCACTTTACCTACATTGATCTGACCATCGTACTCCTTCGCCAGTTCTTCAATAACTGGTCCAATTGCGCGACAAGGTCCGCACCATTCTGCCCAGAAATCCACTACCGTTAATTTATCACTATCCAGTACAGTAGACTGAAAATTTGCGTCTGTTAATTCTAAAGCCATTTTTATCAATTTTAGTTTTAAAGTTATCAATGTTGCACCTGACTGTTCAAAAGCCAGTCCGATTCGGGAAAAGTATATCAAATTTAAGCCCAATCCCTTCTTTCTGCTCAATTGACTTTTCCACCGATGTGATTTGCCGTTTCCGACTGACTTTCTGACAAGCGTTCTGCCGGTTGCAGCCGGATCGGAAAGAACCTGAAATAGGTAGCTGAGCGCCAGAACCACTCTACGGGCCCATACTGGTAACGCCGAAGCCACCAACTGCAAAAAACAACCTGGAGGGCAAAAAACACTGTGCCCAGCAGCCAGTTCAGTGCAGGGTGGGTATGTCCTACCAATCCAAACCCAACACCATAAAACAACACTAATCCAAAAATTGTTTGAGACAGGTAACAGGTCAGGGCCATTTTACCTACAGCTGCAAACCAGCTGCCAAGTGCCTGCCAGCTGTTTTTTTGAAGCAGCAGGGCAAACCCGGTAATATAAACCATCACCAGTGCCCCGTTGAACAAGCTTAAGATGATGCCAAAAATCAGGCTCACCGTCCGGTTTTGCTGCCAGTTGAGTTTAAAGAGTTCATTAACCGCAAACATACTGAGTGCCAAAAGCAGGCAAGTCAGGGCCAGCCAGAACATTTTTTTTAATATTTTCCGAAAAACAGGCACTGCATTGCTCATGCGGCTGAACCAGTTTTGCCGGCCAAAATACATGCCCAGTAAAAAGAATCCGAACGTGATGTAGATTCTTCCGCTGTTGAACTGAAAATTGAACTTTTCCGGAAGATTGCTCAGATTGTCTTTCCAGAGATTGATCCAGTTGTTTCCGGTATAAATGGCAAAAAATGCCTTCGATTGCGCTTCAAAATTGGTCAGGTCTGGTTGTCCGGGCATACCAGTAGTTCCGGGAGTAAACAGTTTGATGGTTTCTATGAGCACCAGCGGAATATTCGCGGCAAAGAATATACCCGTGAAGAGAATCCAACGGTTGTTCCATTTTCTGGTAAGCAGCAATATAAAACCAAGCGGTGCATAAATAGAAAAAATGTCTCCCCGCCAGAATGCATGGTGGATCAACCCAATGATTCCCATGATCGCAATTCTCCAGCCATATCGAAAAACAAAATTGCCCTCTTTCGCTTTCCTGCTCATCTGCAAATAAAAACTCAGACCAAACAGAAAGGAGAAAAATGCAAAAAATTTTCCGGAGATCAGTATCTCGTTCAGAATACTGATAACAGTACTACCGGCATCTGAATAACGTCTGAATATTTCCTCCGGCAGTGGTCCCGCATTGTACCAGAAGCACATATGTGCCAGGAGAATTCCCAGCAGGGCAATACCTCTTAAAGCATCTACCGTAAGTATCCGGTCTCTTTTCATCAGTTCTTCCATGCAAACAGATTTATTGCAAGAAATGCAATATCTGTCCGGAATCCGGGGCAATTGGGATAAGCGTTCAGATTCAGGGTTAACTGCGTATATAACAAGATCAGGCTAACCTACCAGGCCCACTTTCACCTCTATATCCGGATTATTCATCAGGAAATCGGCCATTTCTTCGTTCATCTGGAAGCCCCGCTCAATGGTATACATGCTGATGCGAAGATTCTCCTTCGGTTCCACCACGTTGAAACGCAACGTGGATTTTCCAGGATAGGAGCGAAGGTTTTTTTCGAGGAACAGCACCATCTGTTCGTTCACAGCTCCCGGATGCATGCTGATTTCAACACTGCGGGTAAGGGATTGCTTAACCGTTTCCAGCAGCGACATGCTGTTAATTTTAAATTCAAATACATTTGGCTGGTTGTACCTGTTCCGGAAGAAACCATTCAGCAGAATATTCTGTCCTTTTTCGAGATAGTTCTGAAACTTTACATAATCCTCACTCCAAAGTACATATTCGGTTTTACCACTGAAATCCTCCATGGTAAACGACCCAAAATTTTTTCCTGTTTTGGTTACGCGGTGTTGTACATCCGTTACCAGGCCGGCCACGCGGAGCATGCGGCCCGGATTCGACTGAAGGGCAATCGTATCTTTTATTTCGTTGTAGTCTGCTATGCTGGTAATTTCATAATGTTTCAGTTCGAACTTGAAATGATCCAGCGGGTGACCACTCATGAACATACCCGTTACTTCCTTTTCATAGTTCAGCAGTTCGGTCAATGTCCAGGGTTCACAGTTCGGAATCTTGGGAACCGGAACAGTCATTGCACCCGGCAAATCTCCAAACAAGGTATTGGTATTGCCGGTAGCCATGCTTTGCTGCTGCTGTCCGTAAGCAATGATTTTTTCGAGTCCATTTACTCGCTCACCATCTGCCATATGGAAATACTGTGCCCGGTGAAATGCCGGGAAACAATCAAAAGCACCTGAATAGGCCAGGCTTTCAAGCGATTTCTTGTTCACACTTTTCTGTAAGACCCGTTTTACAAAATCGAAAATATCTTTATAAAGTCCGTTTTTCTGTCTTTCAGTAATGATGGCTTCGATGGCCATTTCACCCACGCCTTTGAGTCCGCCCAGGCCAAAGCGGATTTCGCCTTTACTGTTTACGGCAAATCCCTTAAGTGATTCATTGATATCCGGTCCAAGCACTTTAATACCCATCCGCTTACACTCTTCCATGAAGAAAGTAATCTTTTCGATGTTGCCCTGGTGGTTCAATACTCCGGACATGTATTCTCCCGGATAGTGCGCTTTCAGATAGGCCGTTTGATAAGCTACAAAAGCGTAACAGGTAGAGTGAGATTTGTTGAAGGCGTATTGTGCAAATGCTTCCCAGTCGGTCCAGATTTTTTCCAACTTATCGGCAGGATGCCCTTTCTGTGTGGCACCTTCTACAAATTTCCCTTTCATTTTATCCAGGGTCTTACGGTCTTTTTTACCCATGGCTTTCCGCAGCACATCGGCATCTCCCTTGCTGAATCCGCCAATTTTCTGAGACAGCAACATCACCTGCTCCTGGTATACCGTAATACCATAGGTATCTGCCAGGTATTCTTCCATATCAGGCAAATCGTAGGTAATGGCTTCTTTTCCGTGTTTACGGTCTATGAAATTGGGGATATAGGCAATTGGTCCCGGACGATACAGGGCATTCATCGCAATCAGGTCACTGAACTGATCCGGCTTCAGTTCGCGCAGGTATTTTTGCATACCCACACTTTCAAACTGGAATGTACCGTTGGTTTCGCCCCGCTGGTACAGCCTGAATGTTTTTTCATCATCCAGCGGAATCTGATCCAGATCGATGGTTACCCCATGGTTTTGCTGTATCAGCTCCAAAGCTGTTTTCAGTATCGAAAGGGTCTTTAACCCCAGAAAGTCCATTTTGATAACACCGGCGTCTTCAATGATACTTCCTTCAATCTGTGTTACCCAGAGATCGGAATCCTTGGCCGTTGCTACGGGTATCAGATCGGTCAGGTCGCGGGGGGCAATGATAATACCTGCGGCATGGATACCGGTATTGCGTACCGAACCCTCCAGACGCTCAGCTTCTTTCAGCACCTGCGCACGGATATCCGTTCCTTTATAAATTTCCCGCAGCTTCTTTACGTTCTCTATATCTTCCTGCTGATAACCTTCTTTTTCTTCCAGCGATTTAGCGCCTTCCTTTGCAGTGATCGGGGCCTTCAGCACCCTGCCGAGTTCGGTTCCCGGCTTGTCCGGTACAAGTTTGGCCAGCATATTGCTTTCTGCAAGTGGCAGGTCCATAACCCGGGCCACATCCTTGATACTCATTTTGGCTGCCATGGTACCGTAGGTTACAATCTGTGCCACCTGGCTCTTACCATATTTATCCACCACATAGTCGATCACGCGCTGACGTCCTTCATCGTCAAAGTCGGTATCGATATCGGGCATGCTCTTTCTGTCCGGATTGAGAAAACGCTCGAACAGGAGATTGTATTTAATAGGGTCGATATTGGTGATGCCAATGCAGTACGCTACCACACTTCCTGCGGCCGAACCACGACCAGGGCCAATGAATACACCCATCTCACGGCCTGCTTTTATAAAGTCGCTTACAATCAGGAAGTAACCGGCAAAACCCATGGTACGGATGGTAAACAACTCGAAATCGATCCGTTCCTGTATTTCGGGAGTAACATCGTTGTACCGCTTGTGCGCACCTTCGTAGGTAAGGTGCTTCAGAAATTCC
This sequence comes from Sediminibacterium sp., assembly GCA_016786865.1. GTDB lineage: Bacteria > Bacteroidota > Bacteroidia > Chitinophagales > Chitinophagaceae > Sediminibacterium. The sequence continues at coordinate 318,799 of JAEUVE010000018.1, forward strand.
CACTGATTAAGGTTGGCATCTGCATGTACCTGGAATTCTTTGGGAATGGGGAAGGCCGGCAGTAAAATATCTTTTTTCAGATTGAGGATCTCTACTTTGTCTACAATCTGATTGGTATTATCGAGCGATTCAGGAATATCGTGGAAGAGCTTTTGCATCTCTTCCGGTGTTTTAAAATAAAACTGATCGTTTGGGAACTTAAACCGTCTGTTTTTAATCTGTACTTCATCATTTACAAAATCGTCGAATCCGGGTGTGCTTTGCTTTTCACCCGTATTGATGCAGAGCAGGATATCGTGTGCGTTGGCATCCTCCCGGTCTACATAATGACTGTCGTTGGTAGCGATCACCGGAACATTGTACTTCTTGGAAAACTTCAGCAGGGTCTGGTTGATGATTTCCTGTTCCCTGATATCGTGTCGCTGAATTTCGATGTAATAGTCTTCACCAAACAAATCCAGCCACCACTTAAATTCGGCTTCGGCTTTTTCTTCTCCCTGGTGCAAAATCGTTTGTGGTACGTATGCACCGATACAACAGGTGGTGGCAATTAGTCCTTCGTGGTATTTTTCGATCAGCTCCTTATCAATACGCGGATACTTGCTGTACAATCCCTCAATATATCCGAGTGAGGTAAGTTTAACAAGGTTTTGATAACCCACTTTGTTCTTGGCCAGCAATACCTGGTGATACCGGTTGTCTTTTACATCCTTGGTAAAGGATTTGACATGGCGGTCTTTTACCACATAAAATTCACAACCCACAATCGGCTTTACCTCCGGTTCCAGAATGTCTTTTCCGGAATCGTCCTTCCCAACCACCTTGGTTTTTTTCCAGGCCTGGCTCACAAATTCAAAGGCACCAAACATGTTGCCATGATCGGTAATGGCCACTGCGGGCATTTTATGTTCGGCTGCCTTCTGGTATAAATCACTGATCGGAGCGGCTCCGTCTAATAAGGAATACTGGGTATGAACATGTAAATGAGAAAACTGGCACATTGCGGCGAAGTTCGTAGTTCTTAACCAATTTTAAAAATTGCACCGCTTTGATTGCGCATTAACAGGCTACACTTAAATTGCAGATCATATGCGATTGAATTCATATATAACATTGCTTGGTTCCCTGGTATTTTTAGCCAGTTGCAGCACCGTGCGGAAGATGACGAATAAAGACAAAAGTGCCAATACGGTTGTTACTAAAAAATACGGTACGGAAAAAAGAGAGTTCCTGAATGGAATCCAGGTAACATTGGGAACGGTAACCACAACCCGTCAAAAAACAAAGAGCGTAGCAACCGGATCGGGTAAAACAGGCAATTCAGGAGAAGCAACAGCCGGAAAAGCCGATATTGAAAAAGCCAACTGGTTACAACTCAAATATGCCGTGGTGATAGATGCGCCAGTAGAAAACCTCACCAATATTCCTTTACTGGAACAGATCGATCGCTGGTGGGGTGTTCGCTATTGCATTGGCGGCAGCACCGAAAACTGTATTGATTGTTCTGCCTACACTCAAATTCTGATGCGGGAAGTGTTTAAAGTAAGCTTGCCCAGAACGGCCCAGGAACAATACAACCAGGCACAAAGGGTTGAACTGGAAGACCTGCAGGAAGGTGATCTTGTTTTTTTTAGCACCGGCGGGGGAAGGTCGATTTCCCATGTGGGCATTTATTTACAGAACAACAAATTCACCCATGCTTCTACATCGGGAGGAGTAACTATTACGGATCTGAACGATAAATACTGGAGTCCAAAATTCAGAGGAGGCGGACGCTTTCAGCAATAATTACAGAGAATGCGGGCTATCTGCGCAGGTATTTTTGTTTAAAATTATCGTAAAGCTGCATTGCATCCGGTGTAAGCTTCAGTGCAAAAACCGAAGCAATCATGATACCGGAAAAAACAACCGTGCGCAGTATGATTCCGGTCCATCCGGAGAGTTCGCCCAACACAAAATAACAGCATGCATAAGCAGCACCGGCCACCAACAACGACAGTACGGTTTTTTGATCGAATGGCTGCATATTGAATTTCCTGCGCAGGAATTCGAAGCGAATGAAATTATAAACACTGTAGGCCACCAGTTCTGCAAATGCTGAGCCGATGATGCCGTAATGCTTGATCAGAAAATAGGTGAGGGGTAGCCTGAATGCCAGCAATACCACACCACTCAGAAAATCGAAACGCCAGTATGTGGAGGTATTGATCACTACTGCATTCAGCCCGGTACCTGCATCTATGATCCTGACCATTCCTAAAATAAAAATAACGCCCAGACCATCCTGGTAGGCTTTCTGAATATTCATAACTTCCATACCCTGTTGTACATTCAGCCAGAGATTACCAAAAATGAACAAAGCCATCAGCAACAGGTTGATACAGGATCGCTGATAGATGCGTTTGATTTCGGGATAATTTTTGTCTTTCCAGGCCCTGGACAATACGCCGGTAGAAACCGCCTGTATACTCCGCTGCGGAACCTGTACCAGATTGGCTGCATACTGTGCCAGTCCAAAAACACCCACTACGGCCAGTCCCTGAAATTTTGCAATAATAAAACTGTCGATGGTGGCTGCGATGGAGGCAATAAGGGTTCCGCTGTATATCAGCAATTGCATCCCCACCATTTTTTTCCAGAATTTTCGGGTAACCCTGCTCAGTTTCAACGGAAAATGCAGGTGTCCTGACCGGAATAAAACGATGGCCAGTACTGCAAAAATGATCAGGAATAAAAAGGTGAAGAGCTGCACAAATGTGTCGAAGCTGATTAGTTTAAAATAGTAGAGCAGGATGAAGAGCAGGGTAACAATCCTCAATCCCGTTTCTTTCAGGAAGTTGGATATAATGGTCTTCTGCAATGCCCATGCAAAGCCTTCCATTACATTAAAGAGCAATGAACCAAGTGCAAAGGGAAACATCCAGTAGTAGTAGTCTACGATCAGTTTGGATTTCTCCGAAAACTGCTGTACAAATACCGGTCGGAAAAACCAGCCAAGTGTAATGACCAGCAGAAAACCGACCAGCGCTGCTACCATCCCCCAGGACATCAGGTCGATCTTATGGGTTTCCAGATTGTCTTTGTAATAAGGATAGAACTTATGAATCACCGGAATAATACCCAGTGCACCAAATGCACTTACGTTCTGTGCAAAATCAAAAAAGATCCTGGTGAGTGCATATTCCTCCGGAGAAAAAGAACCGTTCATCGTATAGAAATACGTATTGATAGCCCCCAGAAAAAATCCAAAGTATACCAGTATGCTCGAGATAATCGTTTGTTTCCTGATCGTACCCATTCTGCTAGTTCATTTTGATCACCATTTCCTTTTTTTCCAGGGTCTGAATATAAAAGTATTTATTCAGATCCTTTAACTGAAGCACTTCTGCCTGTCCGGGCTTCAAAGGCAACTCCTGCCATTGATTGGGTCTGGGCCTGATCCGGATGGTATCTGCACCAGCGGGAATCCGCAGCGGAAGATCAAACCCCTCCACCGTATTCACCCAACGATAAACCAGCTTATCATTTTGATAAGACAGGTAATACTCCAGTACGGGCACCTGAACGCCACGAAGGTATTGATCAAAAATTCCTTTAACAGAAAAACCGGTATAAAACGGCATGAATTGCTCCAAATCGGAGGTGGAAACCATTCCATGCCAGTATTTTCGATTCATGGCCCGAAGCATTGCCCGGAATATTTCGTCGTTGTTCATGGCCATGCGAATACTGTGGATCATAGATGATGCTTTATAATACATGTCGCCGCTTCCGGTTGCCTGCACCTGGTAAGGAGCAATAACTGGCCGGTCGTTCTGTATATTTTTGCGACTGCCAAAATTGTATTCATTGCCAGCCTGTTTTCCATCCAGCCATTCCGTAAACAGGGTTTCACTGTAATTGGTAAACCCCTCGTGAATCCACATATCGGCAATATCTCTGGAAGTAATGTTGTTTCCGAACCATTCGTGGCCACTTTCATGAATGATGATAAAATCCCATTTCAGTCCCCAGCCCGTACCAGACAAATCCTTTCCGAGGTATCCGTTTTTAAACCTATTTCCATAAGCAACATTGCTCTGGTGTTCCATGCCCAGATAGGGTACTTCTACCAGTTTGTATCCGTCTTTATAAAAAGGATAGGGGCCAAACCAGTGTTCAAAACATTGCAGCATGGGTTTTACCTGTTTTAATTGCTGCAACACACTGTCCTTACCGGGCTGAAGCACATAGTAGTCGAGGCTAAGTAAGCCCGATGCACCTTTGAACTGATCCTGAATAAGGCTGTATTTTCCGATGTTCATACTTACCCCGTAGTTATTGATCGGACTCTTTACTTCCCAAACCCAGGTTCTGGTGCGATCCGCGTGTTGCATCTGCTTCTTCAACCGACCGTTGGATACGGCAGTGAGCGTGTCGGGTACGCGGATCGAAATCAACATACCTGCATCGGGCTCATCGGCCTGATGGTCTTTACAGGGCCACCAGGAACTGGCACCCAGCCCCTGACAGGAGGTAGCCACAAACGGAGCGCCATCGGCATCTTTTTTCCAGCTCACCCCTCCATCCCATGGCGGACGAACTGCTTCCCGGGGTGTGCCATGGTAATAAATTCGGATGGCTGATTCCTTTCCGGATAAAAGTATTTTACCATAGTCGATGATGGCCACGTTGCTGTCTCGTTTGAAAGCAAGCAAGCGGGTTTTGGTTGCAGAAACAGCGAATGTTACACTGTCGATGATCAGCGGCTGCTGCAGATCAACCTGCATGAATCTGCCGGCCCTGACCGCCCTGAAACGTATTTCCACATTACCCTGCAGCGTTTTCTGCCTAATATCAGGCCTCAGCTGCAGGTTGTAATGCAGGAGATTCCACCAGGCCCGTTCCGGAGTGATGCTGCCGCGCAGGGTATCCGCTTTGGTATATATTTTTCCATCGGCAGATTGCCCCTGTAAATATCCGGAGAGGAGAAAAAAAATGCTGCTGATGGCAACTGTTCTTATATTCATGGTTTAAAAGTAGGATATTCAGAATCATGTTTGCAAACGCCTTTACCAAACCCGTTAATTTTTCGGGATTCACCCTGCTGATTGTTTTCCTTTTTACAACGACTTCCTGCACCGAAATGGTTGCAGAAAAAAAGCAGGTTTTTTATTACAATGAAGCCACCGGCATTGCCACACTGGATCCTGCTTTTGCCAAAAACCAGAGCATCATGTGGGCGGTGCACCAGTTGTACAGTACATTGGTGGAAATAGACAGCAACCTCAACATCGTACCCTCTCTTGCCAAAAGCTGGGAAATCAGCACAGACAGAACCACCTATACTTTTCACCTGCGCGATTCCGTATTCTTTCACAATGATCCCCTGTTCCCGGGCGGAAAAGGCAGAAAGCTTTCTGCCACAGATATTGTATACAGCCTGCAGCGGATCCAGGACAAATCGGTTGCCAGCAGCGGTGCCTGGATATTCAATAACCGGATTGCAGAAAACGGTTTCCTTGCTTTAAACGACAGTACTTTTCAGCTGAAGCTGCTGCGTCCGTTTCAGCCCATCCTGGGTATCCTGAGCATGCAATACTGCAGTATTGTTCCGAGGGAAGTGGTGGAACATTATGGCAAGGATTTCAGAAGTCATCCCTGCGGTACCGGTCCGTTTAAATTTGTTTCCTGGGATGAAGGAGAGTCCATGATTCTCCATAAAAATGAACAATACTGGGAACGGGATGCTTCCGGTAAGCGTTTGCCCTACCTGGATGCAGTTAAACTGAGTTTTTACGACAATAAGGCAACCGAGTTCCTCCAGTTCCGGCAGGGCAGGCTCAGTTTCATCAATGATATCGATGCGTCTTTCAAAGATGAGATTCTGTCTAAAAAAGGAGTACTGAGACCGGAATGGAACAACAAAATCCAGCTGAAAAAACATCCTTATCTCAACACGGAATACCTGGGTATTCTCGTGGATGAACAAAACGACCTGGTTAAAAATGCACCCACCCGGTTAAAAGCAATCCGGCAGGCCATGAACTATGCCATCAACCGCCCGCAGCTGATGATGTACATGCGCAATTCCATTGGTATTCCTGCGGAAGCAGGTTTTGTTCCGGGCGGATTGCCTTCGCGGAACACGGAATCCGTAAAAGGATATCATTACGATCCGGAAAAAGCGAGGGAGCTGATAAAACAATCCGGTTATAATCCGGCCAACCAGCCTCCGGTTAAATTACTGACCATTGCCATTTATGCAGATGTTGCCAGTTTTATTGCCCGGCAGATAGAAGAGATCGGTATTAAAGTGCAGGTAGAAGTGGTACAAAAAAGCCTGCTGCTGGAACAGACTGCCAAATCCCAGGCTTTGTTTTTCAGGGGAAGCTGGATTGCCGATTATCCGGATGCGGAAAACTATATGGCCATGTTCTACAGCAAAAACCCGGCGCCACCAAATTATACCCGCTATGCCAACCGGGAGTTTGATTTGCTCTATGAACGCGCTTTGCAGGAAACCAACGATACTGTACGCTACAATCTGTACCGGAGAATGGATCAGATCGTCATCAACGATGCACCGGTGATTCCGGTATGGTACGATATGGCCATCCACCTGGTACAACCCCATATCAGTGGGTTTGGGCCCAATGCGCTGAATCTGCTGGAACTGCGAAGAGCAAGAATCAATGCTTCTTCAACTTATCCTTAAACACTTTTTCGAATTTTTCAAGTTTGGGCTGAATCACAAAACGACAATAACCCTGGTTCTGGTTATTGTTGTAATAATCCTGGTGATAGCTTTCGGCAGGATAAAAGTTTTTGAACGGCTCAATCACCGTTACGATGGGTTTGGCCCAGGCGCCGCTTTTATCCAGAGCTGCCTTGTATTTTTCGGCTTTTTCCTTCTGCTCTGCATTGTGGTAAAAAATAGCACTCCTGTATTGCGGTCCAATATCATTGCCCTGCTGATCCATGGTGGTAGGGTCGTGGGTTTTCCAGAACACTTCCAATAATTCATCGTAGCTGATTTTGGAAGGATCATATACTATACGACAGAGTTCGATATGACCGGTATTTTTATCACATACCTGCTCGTAAGTGGGGTTCTCCACATGACCGCCTCCATAACCACTGAGTACGTGAATCACCCCCTCCAAGCGCTGAAAAAAGGCTTCTGTACACCAGAAACAACCTTCACCAAAGGTAGCAGTATCTGTTTTAATTCCTTTAGAATCAATTGCATTATCCATATAAGCTGTATTCTCTTTTGATTGTTTGTCGGAGGCAGCGCAGGAAAGCAGGTACAATCCGACAGAAAATAAAATAAAGGATATTTTTTTCATAATATAATAACCTAAATATACATGCTTGCAATATAACAGCAGATCCTTCCGAATAGTTTAACCCTTCTTTAAATACGGATCCGGGCATTGGCGCTTTCATGCCTTTTTGTATCTTTATGGCACCGTAACCGCTATGAATCAATCAGCTCTATCCAAAAAGGAGTGGTATTTCCGTGTGGAAATGCTGCTGCTGGCTGCGCCGATCCTTTTTTTCGGCCTCCAAATCCTGTTTTACAAGGTCCTTTTCATCAATCCCTATCTCAGCACATCTGTTCCCATTTTTCTGAGCAATAACCTGCTGCTCACTCAGATAGCCCTTTTACTGGTACCCTATGTTTTCCATTGTTTTTTAAGAGAACAGGATATACAGGATTCATTCATTCGCAAAATGCATATTGCCCTGTCGGTATTTCTGGTGTTAGCCGGTTTATTTACCTACCAGATTGTACATCCGGCATTTCCCTACCATGGCCCTCCCTTACTGGAAACTCCCCAAAACCAGTTGGGCATGGAAGCCGGTCTTGCCACGTATATGGTATTGGGCGCCCAGGTATTGCTTCAGCTGGCATTCCTGCTGTACTGCCTGATCCGGCTATTTCCTACAGCAAAAAAAGCAGCAACGCAACGGTATGCATAAAGAGTTGCTGCCGGGGCTTACCTTTGCACCCTAAATTGAAAAGGCTCCCTCATGCGTTTATACCCGGAATCGGCATTATCACAGCTGGAATTTGACAAGGTAAAGGATCTGTTGGCGGAACTGTGCAAAACCGACATCTCCAGGCAAAAAGCGGCCAATCTGCGTATCCATACCCGAAAAGATTATATAGACAGAGAACTGCGGCAAACCCATGAATACAAAATGATCCTGCTGCAACAGCAGTATTTCCCCAATGAGTTTACCCTGAACATCAGCAAAGACATCAAGTTGCTCTCCATACCAGGCGCCCTGATTACAGGCGAACAATGGATGCAGATCAAAAAACTGACCGAAAGCATCGGCAGCATATTCCGCTGGTTCGACAACGAAAGGAGAATTGCGTTTCCTGCACTAACCGAAGTCATCAAAGACAGTTACTACGAAAAGATCATTGTAGAAATGATCAACGAAGTACTGGACGATTCTGGCGTGGTAAAAGACAATGCATCCGATGAATTGCAGAAAATCAGGCTCAGCCTCTTCAAACGCCGCAATGAGCTGCGAAGGATGTTTGAGAAAGTGGTACAGAAAATGGCGAAAGCAGGCTACACCGCAGATATAGATGAAAGCTTCAGCAATGGACGAAGGGTGATTGCGGTGTTCTCCGAACACAAGCGACAGGTGAAGGGCATCCTTCACGGAGAAAGCGACAGTCGGAAAACAGCCTTTATTGAACCGGAAGAAACCATTGAACTGAACAATGCCGTTTTTTCGCTGGAGAATGATGAAATAAAAGAGGTACAACGAATCCTCCGGGCACTTACGGCCCGCTTATCGGTGTATGCGCCTTTACTAACGCAGTACCTCCAGATCATTGGCGAATATGATTTCATCAGGGCAAAAGCCCGGCTGGCAGTTGATATGAATGCCAACCTGCCCGAGGTATCGGATAAAGCACAGATTCATTTGGTGAATGCATACCACCCATTGCTTTTTTTATACAACAAGGCTTCCGGTAAACCAACCATTCCGGTTAGCTTAACCCTCAACGACCAGCATAGGATCCTGGTGATCAGCGGCCCGAACGCTGGTGGTAAAACCGTTACCATGAAGACCATCGGGCTGAACCAGCTGATGCTGCAAAGCGGTTTGCTGGTTCCGGTAAGTGCATTGTCGCAAATGGGTATTTTCAAGCAATTGTTTATTCATATCGGTGATACGCAAAACCTGCAGTTTGAACTGAGTACTTATTCCAGCCACTTACTGCATATGAAGCATTTCATGGAAAATGCCAACGGCAGAACCATGTTCTTTATAGATGAGCTGGGAAGCGGCTCCGACCCCAACCTGGGCGGAGCATTTGCAGAAGTGATCATGGAGGAGCTTTCCCGCAGGCATTCCTATGGTGTGGTAACAACGCATTACCTGAACCTGAAGGTGATGGCGAACCATACCCAGGGTATCCTGAACGGTGCTATGCAGTTTGATGAGGTAAACCTTTTGCCAATGTATAAACTGATTACCGGGAAACCGGGCAGTTCCTACACATTTGCCATTGCAGAAAGAATTGGTCTGCCCAAGCACCTGATCAACCGTGCCCGCAAACTGGTGGATGAAGATCATTTTAAACTGGACAGGTTACTGAACAGAACGGAACAGGATTTGCAGCATCTGGAAAAGGAAAAGAAGGAACTGAACCGGCTGATGAAAGAGAATGAACGCCTGAAAAAGGAAATGGAAGTGGTGATGAACAAGGAACGGCACCGGCAGGAAGTGGAATTGCTGAAAAACCAGAATAAGATCACTGAAGAACGGATTACCTATCTAAAAGATATGGAGCGTAAACTACGTCAGGTGGTACTGGACTGGAAAAAAGCGGAAAATAAAAACGAAGTAGTCAGGAACCTGCAAAATCTCCTGTTCAAACAAAAGGAAACCATTGTAGTAAACAAGCTGGCCAAAAAAGTAGATCTTAAATACAAAGAGCTGAACCAACAGATTGTGATAGGGACGCTGGTGAAACTAAAAAAGAATTACCAGGTAGGGGAAGTAAAGGAGATTCGGGGAAAACGGGCAATTGTACAAATTGGCGCCCTTCCCATGAATGTGGATCTGGCCGACCTGGTTCCGGTACAGAAAATGGAAGAACCCAAACAAGGATAAAATCCGGATGCTATGAATGATACAACAGAACAATTTTATTTTCAGGTGGCATTGAATGACTGCGTCATTGCATTTCAGGAAGTGACCGGTCTGGTAGAAGAAACCCAGATCATTGAATATAAAACAGGCAACAGCCCGATTTTTTCTACTGTTAAAATGCCCGGAATCAGGAAATACGGGAATATTACCTTTAAAAAAGGGATGCTCGTAAAGGGAAATTCACTCAAGACCCTGTTCAAGGCTGTCCAGATGAATCAGATGGAACGGAAATCCATCACCATCAGCCTGCTCGATCAAAAAGGTCAAATTACCATGCACTGGGTTCTCCTCAATGCTTTCCCGGTAAAAATTACCATGCAGGAAAATGATATAAACCCCCAGGATCCCATAGCAGCAGTAGAAAGCATGGAAATAGCACATGAAGGAATTGAAATTGCAGCTCCATAGCGCAAGGGGGCATTTTTTCCCGATTGTATAAATGGGATTTCCCGATACGGGAGTTATCAGAATTGATACCATACTAATCTTGCATTTCAAATCAAGACCAGTATGAAGTGTGTAAGATTAGCCGTATTTAGTATCTTATTTATCCAATCTATTCAGGCACAAACCAACCATAAAGATACCGGCGTCATCATGTCGGGCAATCTTCCAGACATTACCGTAGTAGGAAGAAACAGCAAAAGCGATATCCAGCAGATGCCGGAAATTGTAGGTACTTCTATTTACGCAGGAAGGAAAAGTTCCCTGGTGGTAGTAGACAATGTACAGGGCAATGTGGTAACCAATACCATGCGTCAGGTATTGTCGAAGGTACCGGGTATTCATGTTTGGGAAAGTGACCCCAGTGGTATCCAGATCGGAATAGCAACGCGTGGATTAAGCCCCAACAGAAGCTGGGAATTTAATGTTCGTCAGAACGGATATGATATTGCCGCAGATCCTTTCGGCTATCCGGAAGCCTACTACAACCCGCAGTTGCAGGGCGTACAGCGAATTGAAATTGTAAGAGGCCAGGGATCGCTTCAATACGGTCCGCAGTTTGGTGGCATGGTGAACTATATTTTAAAAAATGGCAGTGAAATCAATAAGCCATTTGAGTTCGAAACCCAGCAAACATTGGGCAGTAACGGACTATTCAATTCGTACAATGCCATCGGCGGAAAAAAAGGCAAAGTGCATTATTACGCCTTTTTTGATCACCGCAACGGAGATGGATGGAGACAAAACAGCCGGTATTTTTCTAATGCTGCATTCGGAACAGTTACTTATTATATGACCAGTAAATTTTCCGCTACTGCAGAAGTAATGCAATCCCATACCCGCAGCCAGCAGGCAGGCGGATTAACCGACCAGCAGATTGTGCAGGATGCACAACAAAGTTTCAGAACACGTAACTGGTTCGACCTTACCTGGACAACCCCCGCGCTGATCCTGAATTACAATTTCAACGAAACGACCCGCTGGAACACCAAATTTTTTGCTACGCTTGGAGACAGAAACAGTGTTGGATATCTTTCTGCCATAACGGTAAAAGACAGCATAAACCCGTCTACAGGTACCTATAACAACCGTGCGCTTACAGCAGACCGTTACAGAAATTATGGCATGGAGAGCCGCATCATTACCGATTACCAACTGGCAGGGATGAAGAATACCTTCTCTGGCGGTGTTCGCTACTATACCGGAACCACCTACCGCAATGCCAATGGAAAGGGAACTACCGGAACAGATTACGACATGAGCGTTATCGGTCAGTATCCGTCTGATATCAGTTTCGGTTCCAAAAACGCTGCTGCATTTGTAGAAAGTATATTCCGGATCAACGACAATCTGTTGATTATACCGGGTATCCGTTATGAGTGGCTGGAAGGCGCTGCAGAAGGACGCAATGGATTTGATGGCAGTGGAAATCCGATGCTGCTCCAGCAGATCACCCGGAGCCGTTCCTTCTTACTGAAAGGTATTGGTGCCGAATACCATATTGGAAAAGCAACAGAAATTTATGCTAATTATGCAGAGGCATACAGGCCCATACAATTTGCTAACCTGCAGGCAGCACCCACCACAGATGTGGTTGATGAAAACCTGAAAGACGCCAAAGGTTATTCTATTGATCTGGGCTACCGCGGAAAGATTGGCTCTTTTTTACAGTTCGACATCAGTAGTTTTTATCTGCTATATAAAAACAGGATGGGTACCATTGTACCTGCGGGAGCTGCTTACCGGTTCATTACCAATGTAGGTAACAGTACCAGCAAGGGCATGGAAGCATTTGTGGAATTCAGCCCGCTGAAAGCCATCAAAACCACTTCCAATGCCAACCTCTCTGTATTTGTTTCCTACAGTTATACAGATGCCCGTTACAGCAACGATCATAAAGATGCTTCCACCAAGGGCAAAAGGGTGGAAAATGCACCCATGCATATTCTGAGAACAGGTATCACAGCCGGCAGCCCTAAAATTCTGTTCACTGCTCAATTGAGCTATGTAGACGAAGTGTACAGTGATGCCAATAATACCGTTGCCCCAACCAGTAATGGACAGAACGGACTGATTCCATCCTATGTAGTGACCGATTTATCTGCTACTGCTAAAATCAGCAAAAGCCTGAACCTGAAAGCAGGTCTCAACAACCTCTTCGATGCAAGGTATTTCACCAGGAGAGCAGGGGGATATCCTGGTCCCGGAGCATTACCAGCCGATGGCAGAACCTTTTTTGTTTCTGTGGGATTAAAATTATAGAACCGGATTACAGGATGCAGAGAATGCATAACTTAGCAGAGCACTAAAGCTTGTATTCCATGGTAATAGACAGCTTACATAATATAGACCGTTATGTTTCCCTGCATCCCCGATTTTCCAAAGCCTTCGATTTCATCAATACGACCAACCTGCAAAGTCTTGAAACAGGAGAAATCAGAATCGATGGGGAAGACATCCGCGCCATTATCATGGAGGAGGAACTGGTATCGGTAGAAGAATCTACCGATGGATTTGAGTGCCATAATACCTTTATAGACATTCAGGTCTGTATCAACGGCCAAGAAACGGTAGGATGGAGATCAAGAGGAACCTGCAATACACCCAAAGCCCCATACAATCCGGAAGAAGATGTATTGTTTTTTGCTGACCAGCCCGATATGTATTTCAATTTGAAAGAAGGTCAGTTTTCCATTTATTTTTCCGATGATGTACATGCACCCACCATTGGCAAAGGCCGGATCAAAAAAATGGTCATTAAAGTACGGGCGCAATAGTGCGGATCATTCTCCTTTTACTGCTTTTGGGAGAAGTGCTCTGCAGCACAACTTCAGCGCAACTCTGCACCGGAAGTTTTGGCGACCCGGTAGTTAATATCACTTTCGGAAACCAGGCTTCTGCTAACGGCCCGTTAAAGGCAGGTGTCACCAATCTGAATTATCTGCCAGCAGGTTGCCCGATCGATGGAAACTATACCATTACCAATGCCACTACCGGCTGCTGGGGATCGAGCTGGCATACCATTTCGAAAGATCATACAGGAGATCCGGGAGGTCGGTTCATGTTGATCAATGCCTCTTTTACACCCGATGATTTTTATGTAGACACGGTAAAAGGGCTTTGCAAGAATACCATCTACCAGTTCAGCGCCTGGATTACCAATGTGTTGAGCAACAGAAATTGCGGTGGCCCCAATACCAGTATACCCAACCTCACTTTTAAAATCGAAACCACAGCCGGCGCTGTATTAGCCACTTATCAAACAGGTGATATTCAGGAAGAAACTTCGGTGGTTTGGAAAGAATATGGTTTTGTTTTTCAACCCGACATCAATACTTCTTCGGTTGTTTTACGAATCAGCAACAATGCACCGGGCAACTGTGGCAACGATCTTGCATTGGACGATATTCAGTTCAGGCCATGTGGTCCCAAACTGACTCCTTCGGTTGCCAATGATGCAAACATCAACGGATCCGTATGCGAACTGGAACAAAAACAGTACCTGCTGAAAACCGATATGGGTACAGGCTTTGCCGACCCACAGGTTCAGTGGCAGCTCAGCAATAACCTCGGCATGTCCTGGTCGGATATCCCGGGGGCCGTGCAGGCAACGTACCTCCGCAATCCAACCCCTGGTGGCAATTACCGGTACCGAATGCTGGTTACCGAAAAAGCAAATGCAAGTGTAACCGGTTGTACCATCAGCGCACCCTACATTGATATCAATGTATTGGAACAAGAATCTTTGCCTGTGGGTGTAGACACCCTGCTTGCCTGTTCCAATACCAATGCCATACTACCTGCTCCTGCTATTCCGGGAGCCAATTACAATTGGCAGGGGCCAGCCGGGTTCAGCTCCATTCAGCAACAACCTGAGATTCAAAAAATTCAGCTGCAACAAGTCGGAAAATATACCCTGAAACTTTTCAACAGAGTGGGTTGTCCTGCGTATGACACTTTATGGGTAAAAGTAGAGAAGAGTCCGGTAGCCAACATCCGGGTTAGTGGCAGCAATCTCTGTGAAGGAGATACGGTATTACTAACTGCATCGGGCGGTACTACCTATCAATGGACACCTTCAACAGGAATAGCAGAAGTAACTGCTGCCATCACCAAGGCTTTTCCGGTAGTGAATACAACTTACCAGGTAAAAACAATAAATGAAGCGGGTTGTATGGACTCTGCATACACGCAACTTGCAGTCGTTCAGAAACCGATTGTGGAAGCGGGATCCGACAAAAGCATTTTTTCCGGAGGCATTGCAATTCTGGAAGGAAAGATTTCAGGACAGTATGCCGGATTTGAATGGATACCGGCAACCAGCCTGAGCAATGCTTTTTCATTAACACCAGTAGCATCTCCGGTTATCAGCACCCGATATGTATTGCAGGTAGCATCCATGCAACAATGTGGAACAGTAACAGATACAGTTACAATAAACGTATTCGATAAAATAGAGATTCCCAATGCATTTTCTCCCAATGGAGATGGCATCAACGATCGGTGGCTGGTTCCCGGTTTAGAATCTTATCCGCAGTCTGCAATACAAATATTTAACCGGAACGGACAGATTGTTTATCAGTCCAGACCTTATCAAACAGCTGGCTGGGATGGAACATACAACGGTTCGGCACTTCCATCCGGTGCATACTATTATTTGATTGAACGAGGTGCAGGACTCCCTGCCATGAGCGGAACAATCATCCTGATTCGTTGATGTTCCAAAATATTGTGTGGTAACAATTAGATAACAATTCCTTCTTCTTAAGCTTATTTTAAGTTAACATAGCCCAGATACCTTGCGAGCAATTGTGAATGAAATCACAAATCAACTCATCTATTTATTAATCATTCTGGATTATGAAGAAAAATCTATCCCCAACAAGGACGGTCAGCTTTGCATTTTTAGCGATGATGACCTTATCCTTTTCAACTCAGGTGAATCGCCTGATGGCAGCACCGGGTTTTACTGCTGCAAAGGCTATCAACGACGGTAAAATTTCCGGCGTAGTCACCGACGACAACGGAAGCCCGCTGGCTGGCGCTAATATTGTGATTGAAGGTGCATCCAAATTAGCTGTTACTACAGGTAACGATGGAAAATTCAATATTGCCCTTGTTCCTGGCAAGTACAATGTATCGATCAGTTATATCAATTTCAAAGCCGCCAAACAAACCTTACAGGTTAAGTCGGGCGAAAATGCACCCTTGAGTATTGTATTGAACCCCGAAAAAAACGACCTGAATGAAGTAGTAGTAGTTGGTTATGGAACCCAAAAGAAACTAAACCTGACCGGAGCTGTTGCACAAGTGAGCTCCGAAGTGTTGGAAAGCAGACCTGCACCAACGTTAACCAGAATGTTGCAGGGTGCATTGCCCAACCTCAACCTCAAAATGGTGGATGGAAACCCTACGAGGGGCGCCACATTTAATATTCGCGGTACCACTTCCATTGGTGCAGGCGGTAGTGCCCTGGTACTGATAGATGGTATTGAAGGTGATCCCAACCTGGTTAACCCGAACGATGTGGAAAGTGTATCTGTACTGAAAGATGCTTCATCTGCAGCCATCTACGGATCAAGAGCTGCATTTGGCGTAGTGTTGATCACTACCAAGAGTGCCAAAAAAGGAAAAATCAAGGTTGATTACAGCGGAAGCTATTCCTTTAACAAGCGTACAGTTGTGCCTAAGAATGTTACCAACGGATATGAATGGGCTAAAAACTTTGATGAAGCCTTCAACGCCTGGTACGATTATAATTCCCATCCCATTTCTGTAAACAGTATTTACCCATTTTCGCTGGAATACCTCGATGCACTGAAAAAGCACAATGAAGATCCAAGCTTACCACAGGTAGAATACAATGCAGCAAAAGGTCGTTACGAATATTTTGGCAATACCGACTGGGATGCCATGGTCAATGCCAAAAACATTCCTTCATTTGAACAATCACTGAGTGTATCTGGTGGTACCGATAAGGTAAACTACTATGTATCCGGTCGTTACTATTTTCAGGATGGTATCTTTAATTTCAATCCGGACAAATACAACAAATACAATCTTCGCGCTAAAGGAGACATTAAACTGACTTCCTGGCTCACTTTCCAGAACAACTTTGATCTTACAACATTCACGTACAAGTTCCCGATGTTTGCGGATGGAGACGGTAACTTCTGGCGCGCTATTGAAGGGCAGGGTTACCCCATGGCTGTGGTATACAATCCGGATGGCACCTATACCAACACTGCTATGTACATGGTTGCATCCTATATCGAAGGCAACAATGCTTCCAAGCGCAACAATACCTATATCAGAAATACGTCTACTTTAATTGCACGTCCGATCAAAGACCTGCTTACCTTAAAGGCAGACTTCACTTATTCCAGAGAGTTCCAGGACGAAACCAGACAGAACGATTACCTGAACTTCAGTATTGCGCCGGGAACCAGTTCCAGATTTGGAAGAAGCCTGCTGCGCGGATTCACTACCAATGAAAAATACGTTACTGCCAACTTTACTGCCGATGCAACCAAAAGATTTGGCAAGCACGATCTGAAATTGCTGGTAGGTTCCAATGTGGAATCCTTTACTGCAAAGAATCTGAATGTGAGCAGAGACGGATTGCTTGTTGCAAATATGCCCGACTTCAACCTGATGGACGGACTGAACTATACCATCACAGGTGGTGGTACCGAATGGGCCTATCTTGGACTGTTTTACCGAATGAACTATGCCTATAACGACCGTTACCTGATCGAATTAAATGGCCGTTACGATGGTTCTTCCAAGTTCCCCAGTAACCAGCGTTATGGATTCTTTCCTTCCGTATCTGCCGGATGGAGAATTTCAAAAGAAAACTTTATGGAGCAAACCAGTTCCTGGCTGGATGACTTAAAACTAAGAGCTTCCTTCGGTTCACTGGGTAATGGAAACATTTCTCCTTACCGTTTTCTGGAACAAATGGGCATCAGTAAAACAAGCGTAGTCCTGGGCGGTGTTCAAAGAAACTATACTGCATTACCCGGCGTAATTCCCAACGGACTTACCTGGGAAAAATCAACCACTTTGGATTTTGGTGTAGACATCAGCATGCTGAAAAGAAGGCTGGGCATCACATTCGACTGGTACCACCGGAAAACAGTAGATATGTTTACAGCAGGCCAACCTTTGCCGGCCGTATTTGGTGCAGCAGTTCCTTCGGGCAACTATGCAGACCTGTCTACAAAAGGCTGGGAACTTACTTTAAGTTGGAAAGATCAGGTTAAACTGGCAGGAAAACCACTGGAATACAGTATTTCCGGTTCTGTTTGGGACAGCAAATCTGTCATTACCAAGTTCAACAATCCCAACAATATCCTGAGCTCTTATTATGTAGGACAAACGATAGGAGAGATCTGGGGTTACACCACATTGGGGCTCTTTAAAACGGTTGATGAAATTGCCAAGCATGCTAATCAGCAGTTCATCATCAACTCCAACAGCAACAAATGGTTACCAGGCGACCTGAAGTTTGCCGATCTGAACGGCGACGGTGTGGTAAATGCCGGAGACAATACTGTGAACAATCCCGGCGACAGAAAAGTAATCGGCAATAATGCACCACGATATCAGTTTGGTTTCACCACATCTGTGAACTGGAATGGATTTGGTATCTCTGCATTCTTCCAGGGTATCGGTAAAAGAGACTGGTATTTTGCACCGGAAGCAGGCTTGTTCTATGGCCCTTACAACCGTCCTTACGGATACCAGCCACAGACCATGATGGATGACCTCTGGAATGAAACCACCAATCCGGATTCGTATTTCCCAAGATTCAGAGGATACACTGCGCTGGGCACCAACAGATCACTTGGAGCGCCACAGACCAGATACCTCCAGGATGTAAGCTATTTAAGATTAAAATCACTGACTATCGATTATTCGCTTCCTGCAAAACTGCTGAAGAAACTTGGTATGACCAGGGCTACCTTCTATGTAACAGGACAGAACCTGTTTACCCTGTCGGGATTATTCAAGCATACGAAGAACTTTGATCCGGAAGTGATGGAAGAACCTATCGGAGACATCACCAATGGAACAGGACAGGGATATGCTTATCCCATGTTGAAAACAGTCACTTTTGGAATGAACATCGGATTTTAATTATACACGCTTTATAACTAACAAACATGAAATTAAAACAATCAATCTACATACTTTTTGCCGGAACATTACTGCTTACTGGCATCAGTTCCTGTAACAAAGATTTCCTCGATAAAAAGCCGATGGATAAGCTGGTTCCATCCAACTTTTTTACTTCCGAAAAAGACCTGGATCTGTATACGACTTCTTTTTACCAGCGTCAGCTTCCTACAGGTCTTGCGATTGTACAGGATGATGAAATGGGCGACTACACTTCAAAGAGCAATTCCACCTCGTTTATTGCCGGTGCTTACAGCTCGGTAAATGAAGCTTCGTGGAACTGGACGAATCTGCGGAATATCAACTATTTCCTGGAACGATACAATAATCCGGCCATTCCACAGGCTGCCCGGAACCACTATGCCGGTATTGCCCGTTTCTTCCGTGCATATTTTTATTTTGACAAAGTACAGACCTATGGAGATGTGCCATGGTACAGCAACACGCTGGCTACCGATGATTCCACCTTATATAAGCCGAGAGATCCGCGTACCAAGGTAATGGATTCCGTACTGGCCGATTTAAACTTTGCCTGCGAAAACATCTATGATACCAAAGACGCCACATCCTCTACGGTTACCCGTCAGGTTGCCCTGGCATTCAAATCGAGGGTATGCTTGTTCGAAGGAACGTTCAGAAAATACCACACACAGCTGAACCTTGGTGCTACAGCAGACAAATGGCTTACCGAAGCTGCGGATGCAGCCAAAAAAGTCATCGATGCTAAAAAATACAAGTTGTATTCTACCGGTGCTCCTGCAAAAGATTACCGTACGCTGTTTATTAGTGAAAATCCGGTTACGGATGAAGTAATGTGGTCGTTGGTATTCAACAATGCTTTAAGAAGATGGCATGAGATCACCTGGAAGTTCAATAGCGCTACTTATGGATCCAGATGGGGACTCAACAAGCAGTTTATCAATACTTATATGATGACCGATGGCACTCGTTTTACTGATATCCCGGGATACGACACCATGGTATTTGTGAACGAAATGAAGAACCGAGACAATCGTTTGGGGCAAACCATTCGTGGACTGGGATATAAGAGAAGTGACGGTTCTGCAGCACCTGCCAATTTCGGGTACACCTTTACCGGATACCATATCCTCAAATTCAGTCTCGACGACAAACGTCTGGACGGTTTGGCTGAATCCAACAATTCAATCAGCATGATCCGTTATGCAGAAGTATTGCTGAACTATGCGGAAGCCAAGGCAGAATTGAATCAAATGGATGCATCAATCTGGAACCAGACCATTGGTGCGTTAAGAACAAGGGCTGGTGTAAATTCCGCTATCCCTGCCACTCCCGACACTTATCTGCAAAATGTTTACTTCCCCGAAATCTCGGATAAATTCCTGCTGGAAATCAGAAGAGAAAGGGGAATTGAGCTTTGCTACGAAGGTTTGAGATATGCCGATCTGCTGCGCTGGAAAAAAGGAAAATTACTCGAGATGCAGTGGAGAGGAATCTATGTTCCAGCCAAAGACCTTCCGATGGATCTGGATGGTAATGGAACCCCGGATGTAGCGTTTGTAGACAAAGCGCCTGCTACAAAAATTCCGGGAGTAATCTATTATGTACTCACCGGCTCAGCCAAACTCTCCAATGGAAACAACGGCTATATTACCTGGAGAGATGATGAAATCAGGCGTTTCGACGATAAAAAATATTTCCACCCTATTTCAAATGCCGACATTGTATTAAACCCTAAATTGACTCAGAATCCAGGATGGCAATAAATAAAATGAATATGAAAATTAACTTTAAACTTATCGCTGTTTCACTTACTGCAATAGCATGTACCAACAGTGCTTTTGCTCAAACAGCGGCAGAACTCGATAAAAAAAGGGTATTGCTACCCAATGGATGGTCGTTGACACCGGTTGGAAAAAACATCGCTTTGGGTGATCTTCCGCTGAACCTGGTAGTGAGCAACAACAAAAAATACATGGCTGTTACCAACAACGGTCAGGCAGATCATACCATCGACCTGATTGATGTGGAAAAGGGGAAAAGGATCGACAGCATCATCATCGCAAAAGCCTGGTACGGATTGGCTTTCAGCAAAGATGACCGGTTCATTTATGCCTCCGGTGGTCACGACAACCGGGTAAACAAATATGCCATATTGCAGCAAAAAATGCAACTGGTGGATTCCTTTATCCTGGGAAAAGCATGGCCTGAGAAAATCGGTACGGCCGGCCTGGATGTAGACGAAACAATTCATCAGAAACTGTTTGTTGTTACCAAGGAAGCGGGCAGCCTGTATGTATTTGACCTCGCCAGCAAAAAGCTGATCAATAAAGTAGATCTGGGTTCAGAAGCCTATGCCTGCAAATTATCTAACGATAAAACCAAATTATACATCAGTCTCTGGGGCAACAAGAAAGTACTTGTGTACGATGTGGCATCCGAAAAAATTACCGCCGAAATAGAAGTGGGCGACCATCCCAATGAAATGCTCCTGTCTAAAAAAGGCGACCTGCTGTATGTGGCCAATTCTCAGGACAACTCGGTTTCTGTAATTAACACCCGTAACAACAAAGTGGTTGAAACCCTGAATGCAGCCCTGTATCCGGGTGCACCAAGTGGTTCCACCAGTAATGGAATTGCTTTAAGCGAAGACGAGAAAACACTTTACATTGCCAACGCAGACAACAACTGCCTGGCCGTGTTTGATGTATCTGTTGTTTCCAAAAGCAAATCAAAGGGATTTATTCCTGTAGGCTGGTATCCAACCAACGTAAAAGTGGTTGGAAAGAAAATTTATGTTACCAATGGTAAAGGACTTACCTCTTACGCCAATCCGAATGGTCCGAATCCGGTGAACAAAAAACAGGTTGTACTGAGTCATCTGGGAGACAGTACCAGGCCTGCAGAAGTGCAGTACATTGCAGCCATGTTCCGTGGTACACTGAGTATCATTCCTGAACCAGCTGCCCCGCAACTGGCCGTTTATTCAAAGGCAGTTTACAAAAACACGCCTTACTCCAAATCGAAGGAACTGGTGGCAGAAGGGGAGCCCGGTAACCCGATTCCTATGGAAGTAGGAGAGAAATCGCCTATTAAGTATGTGTTCTATATCATCAAGGAGAACAGAACCTACGACCAGGTATTATCGGATGTAAAGGGCGGCAATGGCGATACCAGCCTCCTGCTGTTTGGAGATTCCGTTACCCCAAATCAGCATAAAATTGCCAGAGACTTTGTATTGCTCGACAATTTTTATGTAGACGCGGAAGTAAGTGCCGATGGTCATAACTGGAGTATGGGTGCTTATGCCAATGATTACGTAGAAAAGAACTGGCCTGCATCTTACGGAAATAAGGGAGGTACCCATGGTACTTCTGCAACCCTTAAAATCGGGAACAATAAAGACGGATTTATCTGGGATCTCTGTGCAAAATACAATGTGAGCTACCGTTCTTACGGAGAATTTGTAGCAGATGATTTTGGTACCAAACCCAGACTGGATGTACTGAAAGGCCATTCAGCCGTATTTGCACCGTATGGACTGGGAGTTAAAGACACGGTTCGTTTCCGTCAGTGGAAAAAGGATTTTGATTCATTGCTTGCAGCAAATGCAGTTCCACAATTTTCTACCATTCGTCTGGGCAATGACCATACAGAGGGTATGCGTGCGGGAAGACCCACCCCATATGCGCATGTTGCAGACAACGATCTGGCAGTAGGTATGCTGATCGACCACCTGAGCAAGAGCCCGATATGGAAATCGTCTGCGGTATTTATTCTCGAAGACGATGCGCAAAACGGTCCGGATCATGTGGATGCCCACAGAAGCCCGGCCTATGTGATCAGTCCTTATGTAAAGCGTAATTATGTAGACCATACCATGTATACCACTTCCGGTATGTTGCGTACCATGGAGCTGATCCTCGGATTACCTCCAATGACCCAGTACGATGCCGCGGCAACACCCATGTGGAGAATGTTTACCAATCAACCGGATTTCACTCCGTTCGATCACCTCCCTTCCAATATCAACCTGAACGAGAAGAACCCTAAAAACAGCGCAGGTTCTGCCGTAGCGCAATTATCTGAAAAGTTCGACTGGAGCAAGGAAGATAAGGTTCCCGACCTGATCATGAACGAAATTTTATGGCAGGGCATCAAGGGTAAAGCTGCACCTTCACCCGTACGTGCCGCTTTTGTTAAAAGAAGTCACAAAGAAGACCGGGCCAAAAAATAAGCCTGTAAAATAAGTTGCTGCTGCTGCAGTTATCCGGAACCCGGCGCTAAGCCGGGTTCTTTTTTTGGTAGATACCCGGACGGCTTACTTCCATGAACCGATCGGGTATGGCAAGAGGCGCAAAGCCATATGGTACAAATGGCCGTGAAAAAGGGTAAGAGCAACTTGCCTGAGATGGAACAAAGATTAACCGCAATCTACCTGCTGGCTAAAAATCTTTTGCAGTGTCTGAAGTGCATCATCTGTAAGACCCGGATGCACCTGAGAACATTGTACAATGGTACTTCTGGTGGCAGTTAGCCAGCGGAACCGCTCTGCAACAGGCAGGGATGCAATAGGACTTTTGCAGTTTTTTTCGCCTTTGCATATCTGTTCAAATGCATGCAGCAATGCGGCAATTTCGGTGGTATCCGCATCTGCATGTAATGCTTTGATGCGATCCGTATGGATGCAATATTGCACCTGTAGGAATTTCTGTGCAGCACAATACAGCACAACTCCCGCGTTCAGGAATTCTTCCCGCTCCACTCTGGGCACAATGCGAATTACCGCATATTCAAAGAGGTCATTTTTGCACATGCTGCCTGGCTTCGTTTATAAAAACAGCAGAATGGGCCACCCTGCTGGTCAGAAAATGGATATACGCTTCGCGGTGTTCCGCAGGTGATGTAAATGGAGCATCTTTTACCAGCCATTCATCTGGCACCAGTTCTACGATGGAACGGATGGTGGCTTCGGTCAGCAGGCTCCGGAATTGAACATCCACCTGATCCAACTCGGTTGCCTGCGCAATCAGTACATGATTTTTAATCATAGTGAAAGGCTTCAATGCCTGCTCTTTCCAATTATCCCAGGAATGATGAAAGTACAGGGCTGCACCGTGATCAATCAGCCAGATTTCCTTGTTCCACCACAACAGATTGGTATTGCGGGCAGTACGGTCTACATTCATCAGCAGGCTATCTAACCATACAATCTGAGACGCAAGCATATTGTTCATGGAAATGGCCGCGGGATCGTAGGTCACGGATCCGGATAAATAGTGCAGCGCCAGGTTCAGTCCCGTACTGGCTTTCAGCAAATCCTGAATTTCTTCGTCGGGTTCTGTGCGGCCAAATGCCTCGTTGAGCTGCGCAAAAACAATTTCCGGAACTTTTAATTGTAGTGCCCGGGCTATTTCACCACCGATTAATTCGGCGATCAGCGCTTTTACGCCCTGACCGGCCCCACGAAATTTCAGCACATACAAAAAACCATCATCCGCCTCTGCAATGGCAGGCATGGAACCGCCTTCCCGAAGGGGGGAGAGGTACCTGGTAACCGTTACATTCCTGATTTCGGTATGGGGCATGCTGTTGAATTGGCAATGAAGGTACGCTTATTAGGGAACATACTAAGGGGGTATAAGAGAAATAAAAAAGCCCCCTGAAGGGGGGCTTTACAAATTTATTCGGGCGGAGAGCGAGGGATTCGAACCCCCGGACCTGTTACAGTCAACAGTTTTCAAGACTGCCGCAATCGACCACTCTGCCAGCTCTCCGCGGCAAAAGTAAGGGTTGGGATTTTTTATACCAAAACTTATTTTAAGTGGTTGAACAATCGCATCAACACTGCTGCCAGCGGGTTATATTTGCACCTCAATCTGAATACTTGAAACATCTCGCAGCACTGAATCATTATTTCTGGAAATACCGTAAGCGCTTCTTCATCGGGATGTTTTTTGTAGTTGCGTCCAACTATTTTGCCGTACTGGCACCCCAGATTACCGGATATGTGATCAACCAGGTACAGCAACAATTGCCAGGCAAACACCCGGTGGTTTCGCAGGGTGCCAGGGATTCCCTGGTCAATGCATTCATTACCTGGATTTCGGGATTCCAGCTCAGTTTCGGCTGGCTGGTGGCTGTATGCAGCCTGACCATTCTCCTGATCGCCATCGTTCGCGGGGTACTCATGTTCTTTATGCGCCAGACCATTATTGTTATGAGCCGTCATATAGAATTCGATCAGAAGAACCAGATTTTTCAGCAATACCAGCAGCTCGATACGGCTTTTTACAAAACACACAGTACCGGAGACCTGATGAACCGGATGTCCGAAGACGTAAGCAGGGTGCGGATGTTCACCGGTCCGGCAATAATGTACCTGATCAACCTGGTTACCCTGATCGGATTTTGCATCATCAATATGTTTCGCAACGATGTAAAACTGACGCTGATGGTTCTGGCACCCTTGCCTGTGCTGGCCATCACCATTTATTGGGTGAACAGCATCATCAACCGGAAGAGTGAAATCATTCAGGCCAATCTCTCTGACCTCACTACCAATGCCCAGGAATCCTATTCCGGAATCCGGGTAATCAAATCCTTTGTTCAGGAGAAAGCCATGCTGGGGTTCTTCGACAAGAACAGTGAATCCTATCGCAACAATGCCATTGGACTGGCGAGGGTAGAAGCCCTGTATTTTCCGAGCATGACCCTGATGATGGGTATCAGTACCATTCTGACCATCCTGATTGGCGGCATGCAGGCAATTGAAGACCCGGGTAAGGTTGGCATGATCGTGGAATTTGTGATTTACATCAACATGCTCACATTTCCTGTAAGCGCCATTGGCTGGACTGCCAGCATGATTCAGCGGGCTGCTGCATCACAAAAAAGATTAAATGAGTTCCTGGATATCAGGCCTTCCATTGTAACCGCCCCCGACGCAGTCAGGGATCCGGCACTGGGGGGATCCATTGTATTTGACCAGGTAAACTTTACCTATCCGCATACTGGTATCAAAGCCTTACAGCATTTCAGCCTCACCGTAAACAGCGGCGACAAGGTTCTGATACTGGGTAAAACCGGAAGTGGTAAAACCACCCTGGCTCAATTGCTGCTTCGTTTTTACGAGCCGGATTCAGGAAGCATCAGCATCGGAAACCGGCCGCTGAACCGGATCGATCTACAGGATCTCCGCAGACAAATCAGTTATGTTCAGCAAGACGTATTCCTCTTCAGTGATACCGTAGCCAATAATATCCGTTTTGGTGTTTCCGGCGATACGCCGATCGAAAAAGTGAAGGAGGCTGCCCGGTTTGCCAACGTAGATAAAGACATCATGGGCTTTGAACAGCAGTACGATACCGTGATAGGAGAAAGGGGCGTTACCCTCAGTGGCGGTCAGAAGCAGCGGATTTCCATAGCGAGGGCACTGATTAAAAATCCGGAGATCATTTTATTCGACGATTGCCTCAGCGCAGTAGATGCCAAAACCGAAAAAGAAATCATTGGTCATTTGTATGGTTACCTGCAGGATAAAACCGCACTGATCATTACCCACCGCATTTTTGCCGGGTTCAAATTCGATAAAATCATTGTACTGAAAGATGGCAAACTTGCAGAAACCGGCACCCACGAAACCCTGATGGCCCAGAATGGATACTACGCAGAACTCTACCAGTTGCAACTTTCTGAAAATGGGGCAGAGGAGGCCTGAAAAGGGCCTCAGAACCGGTCAATCGGATAATTTCATATTTATTTTGGTAATTCCGAAACATCCCTATATTTGTTACACTTAACAAAGCTTTAACCAAAACATTCAATTGTGGAGTACGAGAACAACGAAAAGAAAATGGAAAGTGTTTACAGCACCAGAATTCGTGCCGGTAAGAGAAGGACTTACTTTTTTGATGTAAGGGCAACTCGTGGAAACGACTACTACCTGACCATTACAGAAAGCCGGAAGCGCTTCGACAACAATGGTTACGACAGGCACAAAATTTTCCTTTACAAGGAAGACTTCAACAAGTTCATCAAGGCATTGGGAGAGGCTGTAGATTATGTAAAAACAGAATTAATGCCCGATTTCGATTTCGATGCATTCAACCATGAATACAACGATGGTGAAGGCGAAGGAAACGGTGACAGTTATGAAGCAGCACCAGCTCAGGCAGCTCCTGCTGAAGTAACGGCCAGTCCCGAACCCATAGCTGCACCCGTTGCTGAAGAGACCCCGGTAATTAACCCTACCGCTACTGAAGAAGTAGATAAGTGGTAACATTTCGATTGCTTGCTTAAATAAAAAAATCCCCACGATTGCTCGCGGGGATTTTTTTATGATCAGTTGTAAAACTTAGTTCTTTTTCTCGGTGGTTTGTATATCAATTTTCAAACCTTCTTTTCCACTCAGGTAAACCGCATACTTGCTGGCTACATCGGCAGAAAGTTCCTGTCCGTTGATTACGATTTTGCCATCCTTGATATTAATGGAAACATCATCTCCGGAAGCCAGCCCGTCTTTTTTCAGGGCCTCTACCAGTGACTCCATCTTAACACCATCTGCAGAAACCGTTACACTATTCTGCCCCTGGTTGTTCATGGTCACTTCAATTTTCTTCTCCACTTTTGCTTCAGCAGCTTCAGTGGGATGCAGCTGTGCCAGTGTAGGAGCAATTACCAGTGAAACAATCGACATCAGTTTGATCAGAATGTTCATAGAAGGACCGGAAGTATCTTTAAAAGGATCACCTACGGTATCACCAGTAACAGAAGCCTTGTGTGGTTCTGATTTCTTGTAATACATTTCACCATTAATTTCAACACCTTTCTCAAAAGACTTCTTGGCGTTGTCCCATGCACCACCGGCATTATTCTGGAAGATACCCATCAGTACACCACTTACGGTTGCACCGGCCAGGAATCCACCCAATGCCTCAGGTCCGAATACGAAACCAATGATCAGCGGAGATACAATGGTGATGGCACCAGGCAGCATCATTTTTTTCAGGGAAGCTTCAGTGGAAATTGCCACGCACTTATCATATTCCGGCTTTCCGGTACCTTCCATGATACCAGGAATGCTTCTGAACTGGCGGCGAACTTCTTCCACCATGGCCATTGCGGCTTCACCCACTGCTCTGATAGCAAGAGAAGAGAAGATGAACGGGATCATACCTCCAATAAACAAGGAAGCCAGTACATCTGCCTTGTAAATATCAATATGCTGATTGTCCGGCATTGCCACACCAACAAAGGCTGCAAACAAAGCCAGTGCAGTTAATGCTGCAGAAGCAATGGCAAATCCTTTACCACTGGCAGCAGTAGTGTTACCTACGGCATCCAGCACATCTGTTTTTTCACGCACTTCAGCAGGCAATTCGCTCATTTCAGCAATACCACCGGCATTATCAGCGATTGGTCCGAATGCATCAATGGCCAGCTGCATGGCAGTAGTAGCCATCATACCCGCAGCAGCAATTGCAACTCCATATAAACCTGCACAAAGGAAAGAACCATAAATACCACCGGCCAGCACAATGATTGGCAGGAAGGTACTTTCCATACCGATTGCCAGACCACCAATGATATTGGTAGCATGACCGGTAGCAGACTGACGAATAATACTTAAAACAGGACGCTTGCCCATAGCAGTGTAATACTCAGTGATGATACTCATCAAAGCACCTACCACCAAACCTACGGCAATGGCTCCGATAACCCCTGTACGGGTAAATTCATGACCACGGAGTTCCATTGTTTCGGGCAAAACATAACCCACAATAAAATAAGCAGCAACAGCAGTCAGAATCATTGAACCCCAGTTACCCATATTCAGTGCGCGCTGCACGGCATGTGTACTAACACCAACCGCATCGCTCACTTTAACAAATAATGTACCTACGATAGATAAGAGGATACCAACACCTGCAATGATCATTGGCAAAAGGATAGGAGCCAAACCGCCAAATTCATCTACGGATTTGGTTTCCTGACCCAGTACCATGGTGGCAAGAACGGTAGCTACATAACTACCGAATAAGTCGGCACCCATACCAGCTACATCTCCCACATTATCACCTACGTTGTCTGCAATGGTTGCAGGGTTACGGGGATCATCTTCGGGAATACCTGCTTCTACTTTACCTACCAGGTCGGCACCCACATCGGCAGCCTTGGTGTAAATACCTCCACCAACACGGGCAAAGAGAGCAATACTTTCTGCACCAAGGGAAAATCCGGTAAGTACTTCGATGGTACGAAGCATTCCTTCCGCATCACCATCGGGAGCAAAAAAATGTTTTAATACAAGGAATAAACCACCCAGGCCCAATACAGCCAGACCAGATACGCCAAGACCCATTACAGCACCGCCTGTAAAAGAAACATTCAGGGCTTTGCTTAAACTGGTTTTAGCAGCTTCAGCCGTACGTACATTGGCCTTGGTTGCTACTTTCATACCAATGTATCCGGCAGTAGCGCTGAATACGGCTCCAATGATGAAAGAGATTGCAATACTCCAGTGACTGCCTTCGTTGTTACGAGCCATAAAGCCCAACAGCAAAGCAACAATTGCAACGAAATAAGCGAGGATCTTCCACTCAGCTTTCAGAAATGCCATGGCACCTTCTGCAATGAAAGTGCTGATTTCTTTCATTCTGGCATTTCCAGCTTCCTGACTGGAAACCCAGTTGAATTTAATTAACGTGTAAAGAAGTCCGATAACTCCCATTGCCGGAACGGCATAAAACAGTAGATTGTTCATAAGCAAGTATCAAGGTTTTGTTGGTTCAAGTCCGCAAAAATAGGGTTTATACCAATTTAGACCTTAAAAACGTGCCAATCAGTCATTTATTATTCTTCCAGTAAGGTAGTATCGGCCCGGCCGGTAAAAACCGAGCTCAGGTTCCCGGCTGTCCAGATGTTCCGGTTGAACTTATTTCCCAGGATAATTACGGTGGCCGTATCACTGATCAGGCGCCTGAAAACAGCATTATTGCCATGCCACCATCCGTTGTGGTAAACAATGGGCGGATCCGGTTCCTTGATGTATAAGTGCCAGCCCAGCCCGTAATTCTTGTTTCCGCGGGTCTCATTGCTCAGTGGCTCGTAAGACATGGCCAGTGTTTCCGGCCGGATAAAGGTACCGCTGTACAGGGCTTTATCCCATTGCAGCAGGTCGCGCACGGTACTGTAAACATTCTTATCGCCATAAATACAATCCAGTTTTTCCAGCGGGAACGGTGCTTTGTTGTAATTATAAGAAGGAATGTAATTGCCGGTGTCTTTAATACTGAACACATAACTGTCTTTCATACCCAACGGCGTAAAAACACTGTCTTTCATGTATTGCGGATAAGTAATCCCTGTGATTTTTTCAATCACCAGGGCCAGCAGGGCATAGTTGGTATTGTTGTAGCTGTATCGCCTGTTGGGATTGGATTCTACCGGCGGACGTCTTTCTACCAGAAAACGCAATACATCATAATTAGAACTAAAACCGGTAAGCCGTACGGGATCTTTAATGATCACGGTATGCTTCACCCAGCGACCTCTTTTGTTCTTTTTCCTGGTAACATAGGAGCGTGTACCCGCCAGAAAATGGTCGTACTTGGGCAATCCGCTGCGATGAGACAGCAGATTCTTTATAGTAACTCCGGAATAGGGGAACCCCTGCAGGTATTTACTCACAGGGTCATCGAGCTCAATCTTTCCCTGCTCCATCAGGCGCAGGATGGTCATTGCTGTAAAGGTTTTGGATACGGAGGCTACATGAAAAGTGGAAGAAGC
The DNA here is from genome assembly GCA_016786865.1 of Sediminibacterium sp. GTDB lineage: Bacteria > Bacteroidota > Bacteroidia > Chitinophagales > Chitinophagaceae > Sediminibacterium. The sequence continues at coordinate 349,363 of JAEUVE010000018.1, forward strand.
GGTGATCGGCTCCTGGGTTTTCAGGTTAATCGCTCCCCGGTAATCTTCAAATACAATCTCCCCGTTTTTCGCCAGCAGAATGGCTCCGTTGAAACCGGTTCTCAGGAGTTGCTTTTCGTACAGAGGTTGTATCAGACTCGCGTAGTATTCTTTCGCTTTATTAGACAGGGGGGTAAAATGCACTGCTTCTTTATGCGCCAATACCTCCTCCTTTTTTTCGGAAGAAGTGCCGCAGGCCATAACTAAAAAAGAAAGTACAGGAATAATCATTAATCGGTGCATTAATTTTTTCTTACATGGGTCAGTATGCAAATATAAAACGGATGTAACAGAAGCCAAGGTACGTGGAAAACTATCAACCATGCACTTATATAATAAACAGTTAAATTTGCGCATATGAGCATCAAGGAAATCACCAGCTATCCCAAAGAACGGATCAACATTCTTTTTCTGGAAAATATCAGCGACCGCGCAGTACAACAGTTTAAACAAAATGGTTACGCAAATATCCGGAAACTCAGCGGTGCGCTGAGTGAGGAAGAACTGGTCAAAGCTGTGAAGGATGTGCACCTCATTGGCATCCGATCCAAAACCAAGATTACACAGAAAGTACTGAACGCAGCACCCAAACTGCAGGCCATCGGCTGTTTCTGCATTGGTGTGAACCAGGTAGATCTCAAAGCTGCCACCGATGCGGGTGTAGTGGTATTCAATGCGCCATACAGCAATACCAGGAGTGTAGCCGAACTGGTGATCGGCGCCAGCATCATGCTGATTCGTAAAATCATCGATAAAAACAACGCAGCCCACGAAGGTACCTGGATGAAAGATGCCAAAGGCTCTTATGAATTAAGAGGAAAAACACTGGGCATCATCGGCTACGGAAACATTGGATCCCAGGTAAGTGTACTGGCAGAAGCCCTGGGTATGAAAGTGCTGTTTTATGATACCGAAACCAAACTGCCACTGGGCAATGCCCGTTCTGCCAAGAACATGAAAGAGGTGCTGTCTCAGGCAGACATCGTTTCGCTGCATGTACCGGAAACTGCACAGACCAAAAATATGCTCAACAAAGCAATGATCAGGAGCATGAAGAGCGGTGCCATTCTGATCAACTACGCAAGGGGAGAAGTGGTAGACCTAAAGGCACTTGCTGCAGCCCTCACAGAAGGACGCCTCAGCGGTGCGGCTATCGATGTATTTCCCTGGGAGCCGGAAAAAAACGGAGATCATTTTGAAACACCTTTACAGGGACTGAAGAATGTTTTATTAACCCCGCATATAGGCGGTTCGACGGAGGAAGCACAGCAAAACATTGGAGAAGATGTAAGCATTAAATTGTTCCAATACCTCGAGAGAGGCATTACCAACGGATCACATACCGTGCCTGCCATTGGATTGCCGCCGATTGAAGGGGCTCACCGGATTCTGCACATTCACCGGAATGTACCGGGTGTATTGAGTGCCATCAACACGGCTTTGTCTAAAAACAACATCAATATACTCGGACAATACCTGTCTACCAACAGCCAGATCGGTTATGTGGTACTGGATGTAGATAAGAAACTGTCTAAGCAGGCAGTAGAACTGCTGAAGGATATCAAGCAGACCATCAAGGTACGATTGCTGTATTAAAGTAAAATTACAGGTAGCGACTATAAAGCAATGATTTGCTGAATAGCCCTGATTTCAGCTGCATCCACAAAGTCATTATCAAAATCCTCCGGCATCTTCGGATTCCTAAACTGTGTTGCCGAAGGTATGCGGATCCGGGCCGAAGTATGTACTTCCGTTACTCCGGTTTGTGCAATAATGTCTGCCACATTGGAACTGTTCAGCCCGCTGCCCGGCATAATGATGATCCTGCCATCCGCCTGATCCACCAGTTGTTTTACCAGATCAAGTCCATTGGTCACTTTGGGTTCCTGACCGCTGGTAAGAATGCGGTTGCATCCACAGGCAATAATGGTTTCCAGCGCTTGCACTGGTTGGGAACAACGATCAAAAGCCCGGTGAAAAGTAACCTCCATCGGATAGGCCGCTTCCACCAGTCTTGCAGTGTTTTCGCGATCTATTGTTCCATCCTGGTTGAGCAATCCAAAAACCACCCCTTCAAAACCCAATTCTTTGCAGAGCAGTATGTCTCTTCTGATGATGTCTATTTCATCCGCAGAATGAACATAATCTCCGCCCCGCGGACGAATCATCGGAAACACCGGAATATGAATCTTTTCCCGGATGATTCTGAGATAACCATAAGAGGGCGTTGTACCACCATTTGCATAGTTCTCGCAGAGTTCAATCCGGTTGGCACCGGCTGCTTCGGCAGCAATGGCCGTGGCCACATTAAAAACACAGATCTCCAGCAAACGATTCAAAGACATCATTATATCAGGTATTTAGATTCGATCAATTTATTCTGATTATCAGCAGTGCATACTGCGTAATTAAATCCTTTTTGTAAACAGTAAGCGCCATGCTCACCGTGCTTGTTGAGTGCAATGAATGCTACCTGAATTTCACGGGCCTGTTTACCCTTGATTTTAAGCAAGCGCTCCATCACTTTTTTGCAGGCCTGTTCGGGTGAATAACCCTGACGCATCATTTCAATAACCGCATGCGTTCCACCAATCCGGATCACGTCTTCGCCCTGGCCGGTAGCTACTGCAGCTCCTACTTCATTGTCTACAAATAAACCGGCGCCAATGATAGGGGAGTCGCCAACCCTTCCGCGCATTTTAAACCCCTGACCGCTGGTGGTACAGCTTCCGCTGAGATTGCCGGATGCATCCAATGCAACCATCCCGATGGTATCGTGGTTCCAGGAACCGTCCGATAAACGGGCCGGAGCAAATGCAGTTTGTTGCTTTTTATTTTCGATATTGATGACTGGCTTGTACTCGGATTTTTCCAGCCATTTTTTGTATTCCGCTTCCGCATCTTTGGAGAGACCTTCTTTTTCCAACACAAATCCCTGGGAAAGGGCAAACTGCTGGGCACCTTCACCCACCAACATCACATGCGGAGTGTTTTCCATCACTTTCCGGGCCACCTGAATCGGGTGTTTGATGCGCTCCAGGAAAGCAACTGAACCACAATTAGCATGTTCATCCATGATGCTGGCATCCAGGGTAACATACCCGTCTCTGTCGGGATTGGCGCCCAATCCTACGCAGCAATTTTGGGAAGACTCGGTGACCATGACGCCCTGTTCCACTGCATCCAGCGCCCTGCCTTTGTTTCGAAGTACCTTCCATGCAGCCTGGTTAGCCTCAATACCGGCATCCCAGGTAGCAATAACAATAGGCTTCTTGCCTGCAGCGGCTGGCCGGAATCCGGAAAATCCGGCGGCGGTTAAACCCAATGAACTTAATTGTAAAAATTTCCGTCTGTTAAACATCAGGGGGGCTTTACTGGATGATTGAATAGGGCTAATATATTCCAAAATAACCACTTTGAACCGATCAATCTTAAAACCGCATTGTATATTTAAGTATGGAGAATGCTGCAGGCAAAGAAATACTTGCATCCTTTGGATGGGACAACGCAACCCTCAACACCATTACCAGCGGATTAATCAACCATACCTGGAAACTGCATACTGATTCAGGAGATTATATATTGCAACGAATCAATACGACTGTTTTCAAGCGGCCAGACCTGATTGATGAGAACCTTAACCGTATTGCATCCTGGCTTAAAGTGCATGCACCAGGTTATCTGTTTACTGCACCGGTAAAAAACAAGGAGGGCCTCAGTTTAATTCAAGTGGAAGGTGCAGCTTACCGCGCATTTGAATTTCAGCAGCACACGCATACCATTGCAGTTGTGGCCGATGCGAAAGAAGCATTTGAGGCTGCAAAACAGTTTGCCTTGTTCACCCAACAACTGGAAGAATTTCCGGCAGATCAGCTGCACATAACCTTACCGGATTTCCATAACCTTGCATTGCGGTTTAACCAATTTGAAACAGCGCTGCGCAACAACAACGAAGAACGTTTTGTAAATGCTGCTGCCACTGCACACACATTGTACCAAATGAAAGCAATTGTAAGCCGTTACAACCAGTATATAGCGCATCCGGATGCCCGAAAAAGAGTGATGCACCACGATACTAAAATCAGCAATGTATTGTTCAACGATGCCGGCAGGGGAGTATGCGTGATCGATCTGGATACGGTTATGCCAGGCTATCTGTTCAGTGATCCGGGAGACATGTTCCGAACCTATTTGCCGCCCGTATCGGAAGAAGAGACGGATCTGGATCGGATCCACATCCGCAAACCGGTACTAGAAGCCATTGAAGCAGGCTATCTGGATACACTTAAACACCAGTTGAGCTCATTCGAATCAGCTAATTTCTATTTATCCGGCGAAATACTGATCTATATGCAGGCTTTACGATTCCTCACAGATTACCTCGAAAACGACCGGTATTATGGAGAAAAATACCCCGACCAGAACCTGGTCAGGGCAAAAAATCAGTTGCGCTTGCTGGAATTATACCGGGAAACAATTCGCTGATTCCGCGCTGTATCCTAATAATCACCCATAACAAAATCCGGCTTACGGTTTTGCCATTTACCTCGGGTAAAATCTGGAATGGTCTGTACCTGGCCGTTTTCAGCAATGGATTTCTCCGACAAAGGCGTGATGGCATACCAGGTAGCCAGGTCGTATACATCCATTGGAAAATCAACTCCGCGTTTTATACATTCGATAAAGGCGTTGTCTACAAAGAAATCCATCCCGCCATGGCCGGCGCCTTCGGCAGCAGACTCGTATTTTTTCCAAAGCGGATGATCGTATTCTTTCAGCCATTTTTCCGGATTGTCCCATTGATGGGATTTCTCGGATTTGCCCTCAATGTATAAAAGCCCGGCATTGAACTGACCGGATTTGGTGTCTTGCCACAAACCTTCGGTACCTTGCACCCGGAACCCGATATTGTAAGGACGGGGAGAATTGGTATCGTGTGTGAGCAAAATGGTTTCCCCATTCTCCGTTTGAATGGTAGTGGTGATGATGTCTCCCAGCTTAAAGTCAACTTTTGCATTAGGATGATTTTCACCGCCTTTAGGATGGTTAATGATGTATTTATGTAAACCCTTAGCCTTAGTGGCAACAGAAGATAAACGGGTTAAACGATTGCCCCGGTTTACATCGATCATCATGGCAACAGGGCCCAGGCCGTGCGTAGGATACAGATCGCCATTGCGGGTTCTGGAATGTTCGGTTCTCCAGGCAGCTTCACTGAAACCCTTGGCGCCAAACTCCACACCGGAATTGTATGGCGTAACACCATCGTTGAATTTAACGCCACGCAGATCGTGCTGGTAGCCGCCCTGGAGATGGAGCAATTCGCCAAATAAACCCTTACGAACCATATTGTACACAGCCAGGATATCCCTGCGGTAACATACATTTTCGAGTACCATCACCGGAACCCCGTATTGTTCACTGGCATTCACCATATCCCAGCAATCCTGCAACTGAATGGCGCCACAAACTTCCACACCGGGAATTTTTCCGGCTTTGATAGAATCGATCACCTGCGGCGCATGCCATTCCCAGGGCGTGGAAATGATCACCGCATCAATATCCGAACGTTGTAACAGGTTCCGGTAATCGTAGTTGCCGTTGCCATATTCCACAGCGGCTTTTTTACCAGATTCCAGCACTGCTTTGCGGGCGGCGGCCATCATGGTTGGGTTCGGATCAGCAAGGGCAATTACCTCAACATCGGAGCGTTGCAGCATCAGGGCAAGATGTCCCTGACCACGCAGGCCAACGCCAATCAGACCAATACGAACTTTGTTTTTAACAGCCTTTTTAGCAGCACCGGCAGCAAAAGATTGCAGGCCGCTCAGCGATGCACCAAGCGCCAGACCAGCAGCAGTTGTTTGTTGAATAAAATGTCGGCGGGGTATACTTTTCATACAGTTGAAGCGTTTTGGTTATCAGCTATGAATATACTGATTATCAGTAAGCTGTATTGAGTTTTAGCATCAGGTTACTTGTATTTTAAATATACCTAATTTTCCTATAATTAATATTATGTTAAACGGCACGTAGTGTAAATAATGTTCATAATGGCTCCTTCCTACACATCAAGTTTCTTGATAGTCGTTTATATAGGTAACTTGTTTAGCAGTGGTTAAACAAATCAAATTATCCAATAACAAAAGACTGCCTGTAATTTACCGGAATGATTGCGATTTCGTTCCCATTTTGCAACCATTAGTTTATACGGTTCTCAAGTTGAAGAATAAGGCTTTTGAAACAATCACTAAACAGCTGCAGGTTATTGATTTTTTGTACCAATATTTCGCTGAAAACAATCATGATCTAGATGAATTGATTATCAATGGTGATTATCACAAAATATTTGACCATCTAAATCCCTTCCTAAACCTTTATTTACACTCAAAAGCTGAACAAAAGTCAAGAAACTTGAGTCGTGCCCAACTGAATTTCAAAGCAATGGCCGTTAAGTCGTATTTAGTTTGGTGTCTTTCAAGGCATGTTGATTCCTATTCGGATGAAGCAAAAAAAAGTCGAATAACTAGCTGTTTTAAGACCCGGCTTAGCGCCTTCTTTGAAACGTACACGCTTCCCGGGGAAACTGGCAAAAAAGTCTACAGGAGCCTGTCAAATCAGGACTTTACCAAGCTATTAGAAATAATCGAACCCAAGTCCGTCAACAATCCCTTTCAGCAAACGGAACAAACAAGAAACTATCTTATTTTCCATTTACTTCTTCATACTGGCATTAGACTTGGAGAGCTTCTTTTATTGCGTTCTTCAAGCATTAAAGAAATAAATTCCCACTACTACATTTCGATTTGCCAAATAAACGAGCTTGATGATTCCAGGAACAGACCTCCCTCGATTAAGAATCGTCAGAGCGAAAGGATTGTTTCAATTGGTGAGGATACTTATGAACTATGCCAACATTACATCATGAATAATCGTAGACCAAAAAAGAACGGGAAAAAGGCAAAGCTGGAACATGGTTTTCTCCTAACCAGTGAACTCGGCAAACCCCTTTCTCAGAGTACAATAGCTTACATATTTCGAAAGATAGACGGCCTTCGTAATACTGGCATTGGACTGTCAAAAAGAATTAGTCCTCATGTGCTTCGTCACACATTCTGTGATCGATTCTTAAAATTCTTAATTGAAGAGCGCGGGGTCGATATGGAAAGAGCTAAGGATGAACTTCGATCAGTTTGTGGGTGGACAACCAATTCGAATATGCCCCTTCACTACGCTGCTAAATACATCAATGAAAAAGCGAACGAACATAATTTAGAACGGATTCAATCAAGCAAAAAACGCCATGCAGAAAGCATTAAGAGATAAATCTAAAGGTATTAGAGAGTCGTTGTTTAGCGATTCTTCTGTTCAAAATATCTTTCATTTCCAAACGCCAGCTCGAATTGAAATTAAGTCAACGGTAAGCGGAGTGAAAAACTATTGCGTATTAACCGAGAATGAATGGCGATGGGTATATGGCGGTATCCCCTATGATATAAAGTGGGAAAATTATTCTTTTGACCTAAATCTAAAAAATATTCTGAAAGCTTTTCTTTACAGTAGATTCCTTCGGTTATCTCCAAAAACTATCGGAGCTTGTGATTTGCGTTTTGTTAAGTTTTTAAGTCTGTCTGAATATGGGCATAAATTCCCATGGAAAAATGAGTTAGACATTCTGACTCTAACTACCGAAGTCATCCAATACGATGCTCACGCTATCTACGGGCTAAAGGCTTTTTATAGATTCGGAATTGCTAATCAAATAACCGGCTTCGAAAATTCTTTTTCTTCAATTATTGAAGATTCAAAAGCGAACAATAAGCATAAGCAGTACTCAAAGGTTCTATTGAATGAAATAAATATGCTCAGTGCAGAAGACGAAAACCTACTTCTTGAAAAATTAAGTACACCAATCAATATTTCAAATTATATAGAGTTTCGAAATAATGTGATTTTTCATTTAGCATTCGAGTTAGCTCCACGTCCAATTCAAATTCATTCGCTTTCTATTGAAGATATGGATGAAGTCATTTCTGCCAGCACGAATGAAGACTATTTTTCGCTGTGGCTACCAATGGCAAAAAAAATCGGAACAAACAAAGTTGAAAAGCGAGTAAGGAAGATTACCAACCAATTGGGACAGAAAATTTCTACTCTTATTGAAGAAAACAAGCGTTTTTTTCTTAATACTCCCCTATCTCCAATTTTCATAAATCCAACTCGATTATCAAATGGGAAGAGCGCAGATCCACGATTAAATGTTCGGGAGATTTCTTCTATTATTCTTGAAGAAATGAAGCAATTAGGATTTGGCAAAGGAGACGGAGCAACTCTTCTACGGCATCACCTGGCACAATCTCTAGCAGACCAAGGAGCTTCAGCAGAAACTATAGCCGAGATCTTAGGGCACAATTCTACGGTGCCTGCGCGTGCATATATCGCAGCAACTCCGGCGATCGCTGAAATTAAAACAAGAGCCCTCGGTAAGAATGAAACGTACTCAAACATTATGAAAATGCTTCTAACAGGTGATATAATTTCTAAAGCTGGCTCCATCAAAGAACGTTGGGTTAAAGGGATGATTGGTAGTCAGTATATTGGTGGTATAGGAGTTTGCGGATTGAGCCCAGACACATCATGTCCTAAAAACCCAGTTTATGCTTGCTACACCTGCAAAAAGTTTCAGCCATTCCGAGAAGGGATTCACAACGAGGTCAAAGAACAACTTCAAAAACAAGTGCAATATTTTGTCGACATCGCCGAAAAGGGTATTGCACTGGATCATAATCGAACTGTATCTCAGCTAGAGAGAACTATTGAGGCGGTCGATGCGACAATAGACAGGATCAACTCAATTCAATAAATACCGCCATGGAACAAGGAAATAACAATCTTATCAAATTTATAAATGAAGAAAGGGCATATTTTAACTCATTGAAAACCGGAATCAATTGGGACGATAATAAATGGAATGTTCAGAACTGGCTTTTCCACAGAGGTTCAGATTTTGCGTTACTATTTAATACCCTCTCTCCTTCTCAAATTAAGATAAGTGCAACAAGCTCCCCGCTACCTTCTAAAAGGCCACTTCCCTACCCCATGAGTGGCTTTGTAAAGGCTATGGCAGTATATGCGCAACGAACAAGGGGGGTGGGTTATATTGCCGTTAGGAACTACATTAACGAGTGTAGACGGATATTTATCTTTATGCATGATCGATCTGAGGTATCCCCTACACAATTGACCAGGTGGCATTTTGAAAAGACAATAGATTTTTTAAAAGAATCCGGCTATAAAAACATGTACGATGCTTCTGCTAACCTCAAGATTATTGCAGACTTGATTGATAAGAAGAAACTTACTCCATTTCTCATCGATTTTAATCCAGGCATCACTCCTGCTCGATCATATCATGACTATAAATCTGTAAAAGATATCGAAGATGATACTGTGTTGGCCGGAGGCGATAAAATGCCTAGTTACGAAGCGATGCAGGCATATGCTTTATGTACCAATAATCCAATCAATGAAAATGAAGAGATTTTGCTCCGGACAATTGATCTTTTGATCGCTATGGGGCAAAGAGGTAATGAGGTTGCCTTAATACCTTACGACTGTTGGGTAGAGAGAAAAATTAAGGATAAAAAAGGGAATTTTGTAAAGGACAAGCATGGCGTTGATATTAAAAAAGTGGGTATACGATATTATGCTGAAAAAAAGTTTACATCCAGGGTGCATTGGTTCGCAGAACAGGATATCCAATTTGCAAAAAGAGCTGTTGATAGGTTAATTGTTTTAACAAAGGATGTAAGAAAAACTGCAAAATGGCAGGAAGAAAATCCTAACCGTCTATGGGAATTTCTTCCCGGACAAATAGTAGAAGATATAGATATTTTGAAATACCTGGGATTTGAAAATACATATAACTTATACCTGTATTTAAAAGATCGAAATAATATCTCACCGGTAAAAAAAGACGACTCGATTAGGCGAGTACTGCAGGGAGATGTTAAAAGAAAGTTTTCAGCACATTTTTATAGAGCAGGTGATATCGAAAAATTACTTCTGCCTAAGCTAAATAATCACATCGCACTTAAAGAGAAAGTCGATGAAAAATGGAGCGTTATACTCAGAACTAGTGAAATTCTAAGTATCAGGTTTGATGGCGCATACAGGTTCAAACGTGAGGCTAATACCTTTTATGTGTTGCCATGTAGAACTAAATTGGTGGAAATAAATACGGCACTCGGAGCTTTTCCAAACAACGAGTCAATTTTTGTCAGAAGAAATTTGAAAGAAGCGGATGGCTCTCCGATAACACTAACGAGCCATCAACCAAGGCATTGGCGAAATACTCTCTATGAATTAGCCGGGATGAGTGATGTCCAGCAAGCTCTGGCCATGGGCCGCCAGCGACTCGATCTGAATCCCACATATCAGCATACTTCTTTGAGACAGAAAACAAAGTTTCATAAGGATTACATCGCATTTATAAATCCATCAGAGAAAGTTAATTTTCTAAGAGAGAACATCCGAAATAAGCAGATTGCCGGGGATATCACGGAAACTTATCATTCAATAAAGAACACAAAGGGCATTGACAAAGCCGAATCGTTTTTACATACCCATGCGCTAGGTTTGCACTTAACTCCTTTCGGCGGATGTACTCATGATTTTAGCCAGGCGCCCTGCCCAAAGTATCTCCAGTGCTGGGATGGCTGTTCACACCTGCATAGAACAAATACACCTGGTGAAGCCGAGCGGATTAAGGAACAAATTATTCTCAGCAAACGTTCATTGGCGAATATGAAAAAAGACGCCACCGGCGAGTACGGCGCTGATGTCTGGATTGCCGGAATTGAAAAGAAGATCGCAAACATGGAAAGATCTTTATTAGTCGCGATCGACACCAATCCGGTGACTGTTTTTCCAGAAGGGAAGCCAGTAACAATTGACAATAATAACAAGAGAACAAATGCCGTTTAAAACAACCTATTCTATGAGTAAAAACGTTCGTGGAGCCAAGTTAGATGAGAGCTTAAAATTGGAGCTAGAAAAGATGATCCTTGAAGGTTACCACCTGTCTCCTATCTCTAGATCTGCGATGGTCAAAAGGCTTGGCATAAAAAGCAGAAGCACTTTACTATTGAATAGCAGGTCGATTCTGATTGCTAATGCAGCTGCAGTCCAACTGGAGCAAGCGGGCTTAAATTCTGCTGGAAAGAACCGCCGCAATACGGCGATTGAGCAAAACGCAATTCTGCAATTAAAGATCGATAAGTTGACCGCCGAGCGTGATGCCTTGGTTGAAAAAATCGCAATGATCATTAACGGATGCCAGGCTAAAGGTTATAATATTGAGGAAATAATGTTGCCACTTAGGATGATTAGATAATCTGTTGAAACAGCAAATAAATCACCTCGTCATTTAAATGTACCTATTGCCCATCTCTATGTCTTTTTACCATTTCTCCTGCTATTAGTTTAGCTGTTTCTAGTAATGTTAATTCAGCGCCTTCAATCGAACAGGAGTGGTATGTCATCAAAACTAAGTTTCTAAAATCGTAATAGCTGACACATTGATTTAGGGCCATTTTCGTATAGATATCAAAAATCTCATTCTGGGATTCTTTTTGCATAAAGTAAAAGTCTAAAAAGAAAAAAATGGCGTAACCCAGCTTTGAAAATGCAAAAGGAAAACGTGATAACTGGTTGCCCAGCCGTCGTTCAAAACGTCCGAAATATTCTTTTGCAAATCAAATCTAGGATTATTTTTTAGTAACCTTATAAAATCTCTTCTGGCAGATTATATTATTTACCCATAAATTAATGATTTTCAATGCATATTATCAAGCAAAAGCACACAGACTAGCTTAAAATATCTCTGCCTTATTAGTACATTTCTATTTTCCGAACACTTTCAAAAAATGAAGCCGCAAGAACTTTGGGTTTTGAAGAAATTATGGAGATATAAATACATTACTTCGCCCATCTGACCCGTGCAAAATGACCGTCTTAAAGAATCTTTTTTAAACTAAATTTTACAAGAAATCTGTATCTTCGAATACCTATGATCTAGTTCTGTAAATAGCAGATTTTTTGACCGTCCCCCCTAGTAGATTTTGAATTATTTCATCCTAAATTAAACAGAGTACGTCGTTCGACGTATCCATGTTCAATTAATAAATCTCAACTCATAATTCACGTTATATGATAGGTGCTGAAACTGTAATTCTTGGCGTTGCAAAATTTCTTGGTGGTCAACTTGTAAAGTGGGGCTATAAAAAGGCTACTAAAAATGAGAATGATGAGTATACCCAGGAGCTCTATGAAATAATTGTAGCGACAATTAATGTATATGAAGCCGCATTCCCAGTACAGGAAAACAGCCAGATACCGTTTTATAAATCAGAAGTGCTTTTAAAGGAATTCCTGCAATACCGCTTCCATAAAGAATTGGATAAAGAAAAAATCAAGGAAGCCATTGCTGCAGATAAGCGTATTCTCCCCCCCTCACCCCACGAGCTTACTTCTTTCTATGAATATTTTAATCATCAAATCCAGCAGTCCTCAACTATCAAGACTCTTGACATATCTGTCAATTTCAAGGAAGAAGTATTTAACATAAGCGTCTATTTAAAAGAATTTAGAAATGAGTTAAATGAAACACTTGATGTAATTAAACGTGAGCTTCATTTATCGAATGTAGCAGCCCGACTAGCAGAGGAATGGAATAAACAGCTTGACGAAAGTGCCGAAAATCTTCGATCGTTCAAAGCTAAGACAGCACTGGAGAGACTTGAAAACTTAGAAAAACGAATTATTGCTGAATCTATCAATAACGACACTTTGTTTGCAAAGCTATACAGCTTGCAGGCGGAGGCTCTGGGACTTTTATATGGAATGGATGGTTCGGAAGAAAAAAACAGGCAGGCGAAACTGTTTATACGCATCCATACATTAAATCCCACTAACCTGGATTATAAATCAAATGCGGCCCTAGCTTATCTAACTCTCGAAGAGCCGGTAAGGTCTATGCAGTTAGCTGATGAGTTACTAGAAAGAGATGAATTTAATCTCGCCGGGTGGCTCATTAAGTGTTTTATAGCAGATGCCAAATTTAGAGACGTACTACCAGCAATTCCTTTATCCTTGAAAAAAACGGATATTTTTAAACTGAATTTATACAGATGGATTGCATCCAAACAGTTTATCAAAAATTATCGTGAGCTAGAAGAAATTGGGCTTAATCTTGGCATCGACCTAGTCATGCCAATCAAAATTTCATACAAGAATCTTCACTATCTCCACCTAGCGAGTGTTTATCTGATGAATGTGTATTTCAGTAGGCATCCATCCATTGTGCCAATATTGGAATTCCCTGAGGCAAAAGAGAATCCAGAATTTGAGTATGCATATAAAATACTAGAACTGTGCGCAGAGAAATTGAAAGGAACAGAAATACAAGATAAATACCTTTTTTATGAATTTCATTACCATTGCAACAGGTATGTACTACTAAGGGAAGAAAAAGATCTGATTGAAATGGAAAGGATTTTTCAGCAGTTAGGAGATGATAAAGAAACGGAAGTCGTAGTCAGAATGATGCAGGCATATAATTGTTTTGATCGGAAAGAATATTACATAAAAGCTCTTGCAATAGCAGAAGAATATTCTGCCAAAAATCCGCCGGCTGAATTATTATTAATTATGCAAGCCGGTACAGCATCGGCAATGGGTGATCAAGAAAAGCAAATAGATTTTTTTCTTCAATATTTGAGGTTTCAAAGTATAATTGACGAACATGTATTTTTCAATTTCATTAGTTTTGTCAGAAACAATACTAGTAGAGCTAATCAATTACAGAAAGACGAGGTCGCTTTATTTGTAGATAAGGCTCAATATGAAAAGCCTGTATACCATCTTATTCTTCAACTACTGTGCTCTATAGTTTTAAAAACGGGAAACCGAAATATTGACGAGATTGAGCAACTAATCAGTGAAGCAAGAAAGCTAGTAGATCTTAATAATGAACCATTATGCGTACAGTTGGCATTAGCATATGTATTGACTGGCAAACTTGAAGCAGCAATGGATTTTATTAAAAGCTACCAGAATTTTGATGAGTTCAACGAATCTTATGTCCTGTATTGTAAGATATTATATGAATTGCCAACGGGCGATAAAATTGAATTACTCGCCTTACTAAAGAAATACCGAGAGCAATTCCACATTGACTATGTTTTATTACAGATCGAGATGCAGCTTGCCCAGTTGCAAGGCCAAAATAGAGAATTTGTTAGACTGGCGAAGAAGGGACATGAAACTTTCCCGAAATCAGAATTCTTTGTTCGTGCCTTATTTATTAGTCTTGACAGAGACCTCCAAACAGAAGAAATAAAGAAACTAGGTACTGTAGCTGGATCATATGTATTTAAAGACGAACAAACCGTTGTAGTTGTAGCCCAGATACTTATTAAGGTAGAATTATTTTCTGAAGCGATTGAACTTTTATATAAGTATGCCAGCAATTCAGGTAACACACTTGCGCGGCAGACATATTTTATGATGTCTCATACTTTCCCTGCGGGATCAATGAAAGAATTTGAAGAAGTCCAATCCGGCATGTATGTTAAATATGAGGTTTCAGGTGTTACAAAGATCATTGAGATCACAGAAGAGAACAAAGACAAACACCCATATAACCTATTTTTAAGAAAAAAAGTGGGCGAGACATTTTCCTTTCAAAAGCCATTCAGTGATTTGTTGGAGTTTTTTAAGGTGGTTAGGATCATGGATAAATACCTAGCATTGTTTGAGCAAGTAATGGAAGATTCAGAAGATCCTTTGTCAAATATGCCGATGCGTAAAATAGAATTCAAGGGCAATAGTGTTGAGGGCATGCATGCTTCTTTAAAAGAGGCATTTGGTATAACCGGCAGTTTGCAGCAGGAGCGATCAGAAAAAGAATATGAAAAGTATTTTAATGGTACTTCAAGCTACGGCGAGATTACAAATTCCATATTCAGACAAAACTTTATTGATGCTTATTTTATTTTGTCTAACAATAATGGTAAGCCATTTCGAGCACTTTCTCCGGCACTTGGCCATTCTCAATTCACGGATCAATCTCAATTTATTATAGATCCTACAAGTTTATGCTTGTTTTACATGCTTGAAAAGGAAACAAGCGTAGTTTTTACACGTAAGTTTTGGGTGTCGCCTTTCCTTAGGCAGCATGTAGTATGGGAACTTGAAAAGACAAAAAAAGAAGAATACAATTTATCCGTTTCAATAACGATGGATAAGGTTACACCTCATGTTTACGATGATCAATTTAAAGCCAGGCGGATTAATACATTTGAGGGATTAGTGACATGGCTTGACAATCATTGTATTGTTGCAGAAATTCCAGAAAGGTTACAATTTATTACAGCTCTGGAATCCGATAAGCAGGATAATCTATTTTTTAACGTGTACTTAGACAATAGATTGCTTACAGATCGGCCTGATCATTTCCTATTAACCAATGATTTGATGTATATCAGATCTTTTGCAACAGATCGTGCTAAGGCGATCAGCCCTATATGCTATTTGAACATTTATCAAAGAGAGAAACAAAAGGAATATACGAATCACATGTTGCAACATTATTATGTTGGCATACCTGTTAGTGCTTCGATTATGAACGAAGAGTTTTTTAGAATGTTATCAGGTCAAGAAAACCGCTTTATGATTTGCCTGGAAAATTTAAAATACAATTGGAATCCTGAATCAAAAAATATCGGAGAGGTGATTTTTTTTATTAAAAATCTATATGTTAATTCTGTAGTGAATGCTCAAACCCGAAATCAATGGACGTTTGCTGTATTACAAGCACTTACAACAGGTATGGATGATCGACTTCTAAATATTGTGAGTATTGTAATTAAGAGAGAGTTTCGTTTACTGAGTTTGCATGAAATGAACGTATTGCTAATATTCAAACAAATAACGGGAAAATAACTTTGTCATAATTGATCACCCATAACCTGTTTTTATAACTGTGAAAAATCCCAAGCATAATGGATTCAACAAAAGTTGAAATAGTAAGTAAATCATTCGATAAGTTAGTTGCTAAACTTACCGAACAGGCCTCAAATAAACCAACTATTTGGGACACATTGACACCATTGCTTATTGGCGCAGGCTTAACTTTATTAACCCAATTCTTAATTGAGTTTTGGAAATCAAGGAAAGAAACTAACAACAAGAAACAAGAATTGATTTCAAAAGGTAGAGCTAAGACGTATCTTATTGCTCAGATATTGAAAGATTTAGCAATGTATAAAGTTCACAAGCAATATTATAGAAGAGCTCACGGCATATCGATATCACAAGCTGACAAAGACGATAATCTAGCGAAGCATTATCAAAAAGGGACAGAGCAAAGAGCTACCGAATCCAAGTTGGATGAAAACATTTCCGAATATTTCCAACTGGTAACCGAGTATATTGTTTTAACGAGGCATAAGGATCATTTCCAGCGCCAATTCCATTCGATCTTTTACTATGAACATCCTAGACCCTCGAAATTCGACAATTGCAATACTGAGGAAGAATTAGTTACTGGATTAAGAGATGAAGAAAAGAAAATCAATCAGGAATACAATATGTTTCGTGATATCTTTGAATCAATACAAGTATCAATCGAACAAAAGTGACAAGTTTTCAAAACTATTTGGGATTGCTTTTCTTATTACGTGCGTATCTTTAAGTCCCCCTCCCAGAAACTCATCCTATTCATGGTGAATAATATCATGCCGGACATAATATTAATCCTGAACAAAAATTTTGATTTATGGAAATGGTTCTAATCCCAGGTTATCGCGACTTGCTCGGAACGCCTAGCCAAGCCTATGAAGAACTGGTTAAAGACCTACCTTCAGAAGTCGTAATATCACTAATAATTATGATTAATAGTGAATTAAATGCCCCTATCCCTTATGCCCAAAATCAAGAAAGAATACGTCAGCTAATTTCATGGAGGTTTGAACAAGACAAACTTTTCTTTTTAAATAACGCATTCAATAATTTTCGCACAAGAGCGGGCACCAAGTATAGCGGTTACGTTTTCGGACACCGTTATTTAATTGCCATGCTATTAAAAGAGTTTAATCGAAATGCAGCATTTGAATTTATAGATACCTCGCCTCAACAAGAATATAATTTTCTGTTAGCCTATTTTTTAATAGTAGATGAAGTCAATCTGCATGACAACTTTATATTGGCAAATGAAAAAAAGCATAAGGGCGAACCTGACTTTTTCTATCGTATACTATGGACACCGCAGATCAGCCAGTATCAATTCAACGAGCGCGTCAATGTTGCTTTTGAATTGTTTAAGCTACTGTCCTTTTCAAAATATGCTTATGTCAATTATAGAGCAGAGCTAAAACAGTATATTAACAGCTTAAACTTTTCTACTATAGGGCAATTCCTGGGAAGTTTTTATCAAGTGGCTTTTACAACGCTTCATTATGACAAAAATGTAGCACTTTCAAAACTCGCATATATAATACCGACAGACGCAGATGAATCGCATCTGACGTCTCTAATGATAAATGCAATCCTTGGCCGAAAAGAAACGATTAAGTTGGCAGATCTCAAAAAATTTCCGCTATTCAGAAACACAAAGAATGAGTATATGGTAATGGATGCGGACATGTACAATAAAAAAATGTATCGAGGACCTTTTTTTGATCTGTTGCAGAAATCCGATTTAAAGAAAAAAATAAACTTTAATAAATATAGCGCAGAACTGTCTAAGAATATGATGGAAAGTATTTGTTTCAAATCTATTATGGAGGCCATCAATATTTCGAAGCATGACTGTATTCATTTTGATGACGACACGGATACGATTCCTGATTGCTATTTTAGGAAAAATAATAACATCCTTTTGGTAGAATTTAAGGCATACTTATTTCCTGAAGCTATACCTGAGAATCCGGATTTCGAGACTATTAAGAAATACATTGATCAAAGATTTGTTGAAAACAGTGACGGCAAATCAAAAGGTATAACACAATTGATAAATCAAATTGTGCTATTAGATCAACAGAAATTTGATTTTGACAAGCATGGCAATGAAGCAGTTAGAAAAAGAAAGGCAAAAGTCTACCCAATAATTTGTTTCGATGATTTCTATTTTACCATGCCAGGCATCAATGACTATCTTAATAACCTTTTTCAATCTAAACTAGCCGAAACAGAATTATCCAATGTTACTGTAAAGCCAGTAACATTAATCAGTCTGGAATCATTGTTTGATTTTACCTTGTTGAAAGGAGTATACCAAGAGCTCTTTGAATTGATCGATAGGTATTGGGAAGTGATTACAAAAAGAAAAAAAAGAAATGCCGAAACCGGTACCCAAGATACTTTTATGGCGTCCTATATGACCTTTGATGAGGCGTATCATAAATTTTATTCGAGCAAAAAAGTTAGATATAAGGACTCAAACCAACAAAGGTTAAATTCAATCCTGGGCCAAAAGCATGAATATCTTGATGCTATAATATAAAAAGCAAACGACGAGGTGAACCAATAATACCTATAATCTTATAAAACATTACAAATGGATATGCTGAGTTCAACTGATAAGTGCAATTTTTAAACAAAAGGCAAAAAAGCTTTTGAGGGCTTTTTGCCTTTTGACCAAGTAGTGCGACCTTTTGGTTGCTTATGACAAAAAATTACACTCAACTCAGTTTGGTACAAAG
>JAEUVE010000014.1 GCA_016786865.1 Sediminibacterium sp.
GACCTTAGTGTGGTGACAGATTATCAAGTAAAACGTGTTGAACAATTATTAAATGATAGACCAGTTAGAAAATTTAATTACTTAACCCCTAATCAAGTGCTACAACAAAAAATTGCACTTATTACTTGAACTTAGAATATATTAAATAAACCAAAAAAAATAAAATGAAAACAAGATCCATGCTTCTCAGTTGTTGCTTCCTTCTTTTCCTTGGAACATCCTGGCATCCGAAAGTTGAGCAGGCCTCTAGCAATAAGGAAAAAGTCACGGTTTCTTCTTACGGAAACTATGATTACGACAGAGGATATAACCAGGGATATAGCCTTGGCAATACTAACAACTCCACGTTGTTTGGAACCAGATACGCTGATGCCTTGGAAAGAGACCTTGTTGATTATGCAGAAGGAATGCTAGATGGGTATAATGAAGGGAAAATGGGAGGATCAAGCGCACCTGGAGGCGGGGGTGGTAATCCTACAGATGGGAATGGCTGCAAAATTGTTATGGGAGATCAGGATTTAGTAGATTATCTGAATAATCTAGGTTTTGGCTGTTATGTAAATTATGAATAGAATGCCTAGTTAACACATAAAAAAAGAGGCATAATACATATGCCTCTTTTTTTATGGATTCACATGTCTGCTACATAATTCACAAATTAAAAAAAGCGGACCCTAAGAATAGGGTCCGCTAACTTAAAAATTAAACAAGAGAAACTAGAGAAAATCTTTATTTAGGATTTTTAACCGGAGCACTTCCTGCGGCAGGCGGATTGTAGGTAAGTTCATTATCCGGAACATCCCAGTAGTCCAGGTAGCCATATTTGATGGTTGCATTGGTGCTTACAACACCAGTGTTGGTGAGAGCAACTGCACCTGTTCTGGAGGTAGCAGGATCAATTACACCCCATCTGCGAGCATCATAAAACGAGATACCGCGAAAAGCGCATACAATTCTACGCTCTGAACGCAATTCTTCCTTAGCCTGAGCAAGGGATAAACCAGTACCCGAAACGGCAGCCAGACCTGCACCCTGAAGTGTTCTGATAGCGTCTATAATTGCTAATCCTTCATCTATTTTTCCCGTATTGATAAGCGCTTCTGCCTTCATGAGTTCATTTTCTTCATAATCCACAGCTACATGAAGTTCATAAGCACCGGGAGTTGATTTAGCATAAACAGCAACCCCACTCAAGCCAGTACCGCCATCCACCAACGCCCATCTGGTAAAATGAGCATTTCCGCGATCTGCCTGTCCGAGATATGGCGTTGTTTGTTTAAGATTCTGCTCCTTTCTTTTATCCCCCGCTTTGAATTCCTGTGCCCAACGCTCGCTGATTTTGTAGGTAGAACCACCAGCTAGGCTGGAATAGGTTCTGCCCATAACTAACTGACCGGAAGTATACAAATCACCTCTTGCGTCAGTACGAGCTGTAAAAATATTGTCGCTCGAGTTAATTCCATTATTAGCCAATGTCAACACCGCATTCCAATCAGTTGCTGTCATTGTTGCAGTAGTCTTGTTTACAAGGATATTTCTGGCTTTTAATGAATTCACATTGCGCTCTAACATTGCAGCAGTTACAGGTGCTCCCTTTCCTGTCTGGAAATAAGAAGGAATAATTTTTCCTAAGGTTTCTGCAAATACCCCAGCACTGGTAGCGGATTTTGCAGCGGTTACTGCTTTATCCAGATTAGCACCTGCTTCTTCAATTATTTTTTCCTTAGTTACATAATTAGCATTGGTAGCAAACGCTGAGTTATTGATGAGTCCTGCATAATAGATAGAACCAATCCGGCTGTATGCATAGCCCTTCCACCAATAAGCCCAGGCTTTGATGGCAGCTTTTTTTGAAGCAGCATCTCCTGAGAATGATACTGTCTCTACTTTATCAAGCATCAGGTTAGCTGCACCAATCAGGTTGTACATGAAACTCCACTCGTAATACAGGAAATTACTTCCAGCATTCGCATTCTGGTTGGAAGAACGAACCAGTGCATATTGAGTATTGGGTGAATTTGGATTAAGCACAGTTGTACCGTTGTCAAAAGTAACTGAGTTGGGGCAGCCCATCTGGTTCAGAAATGCGTTGGCTGCATCGGCGCCAATTACATCTGCCATTAACTCATGGAAGCCCATTGCACCACTAAAAAATGGTCCATAAACTCCATCAGAATACTTAAGACTTCTAAATCCTGTGATGTAAACCCCACCGGTAGCAAAGGTAACGATACCAGACTCAGAGTTTAATGCATCGGGGGTTGGGTTGTTGGGGTTACTTACCGCCAAATCTTTTTTACAGCCCGCACCCAATAATGTCCCTGCGAGTGCAAAACCATATATGTATTTTTTAAAGCTCATTTTCTAATAATTTAAAGGTTAAAAACCAATATTAAGACCTACCTGGTAACTTTTGATATTTGGAATAGTGTTGTTATCTACAGCACGATCCCAGGCAGAGTTACTTGTTCCAGAGCTTACTTCCGGATCCATACCAGTGTACTTAGTCTTTGTAATCAGGTTACGTCCGGAGAGTACCAACTGAAGTTTTGTGAAACCCTTCAGTGTAAATATCTTGGTGAAATCTACACCCACAGAAATATTCCGCAATCTCCAGAATGAAGCATCTTCCATGAAGTAGCTTTTTGTACCATTCGCCTGACGAACAGCATATGCCCCGCGATAGAAAGAAGACCATGCCTCTGTTTGTCCATCGATATTAACAGGGATAGCATAATCGGCATGAATACCATCGCGATACATCCACTCTTTAGTTTGATTATACAACTTACTTCCGCTCACCCAATCCCATTGCATACCAAAAGTGACAATACCCTTATAAGATACTGAGTTGATGAATGCCATATTGAATTTAGGGTTAGGATCACCCAATGCATATTGTTTTGCGGATGCAAAAGGCTGACGGGTAGTTTTATTCACTACGTAACCATTACTCGCAACAGTGTAATCTTTCTGTGCAGCAGGATCAATATAAGGAACTCCGTTTGGATCTAACTGATTAACGGCTGTTGGGAAGATATATCCATATATCTGACCAATTTTATCACCGGCTTTGATTATATATGAAGTACTTCCTGCACTGGATAACTTAATCAACTGAGCATCGTTCAGCACTTTATCAACCCATGATTTTTGCTTACTAAAGTTTGCGGTAAAATCCCAGTTCCAGTCTTTAGAACGGAACACATTCAGGTTTAAAGAAGCCTGCACGCCGTTAGACTTTAATGTCATTGAGTTGGTAAGCTGACGGCCAATACCAATACTAGGGGCTACATCTACCCTGTCAATTACATTTTCAGAAGTTCGCGCCCAGTAAGTGAAGGCAATACTTGCATTACTGAACCATTTATTTTTACCTATTGTTAAACCGAAATCAGTACCAATTTCCAGTTCTTTTGCAACCTCAACCTGTAAATCGGGGTTTGCGTTGGATGTTGGTGTTGAGAGTGCGGTTTGGCTACCGACCGTAGCTGTACCCAAAATAGGGAAACGATCGTATGCGCCAGGCTGAATACCAGCTTCCCCATATGCTGCACGGATTTTCCATTCATTCAATACATTGGAGAATTTAGCATTCTGCCAGATTCCAAGGCTTGAAGGTCTGATATATAAATCTCCACGTGGAAATGTAAAAGGTTTGGAACCCTGTCCAAAAGCAGATGAGTAGTCTGAGCGGAAACCAGCGCTGGCTCCTGCAAGTTCACCCCAATCAAAGTGCTGGTTAACCAGAACTCCATAAGTGGCAAACTGGGTAGTTGCATCAGTTGCAATTTTATACTCCGCCATATTAACAGCTCTGTATGGTGTAAAATCAGGGCTATTAACTCCATAGCTCCAGAAATCAGTTGTTTCGCGTTTGCGATAATCCCAACCCACCAATGTGGCTGATTTCAAAGGAATTTTCAATTTGAGATCCTTTTCAAAATCCAATTTAATGGTTGCGTTTGCAGTGAAATTCTGGAAAGTGTTAACGAAATTTCTTTCATTGATTTCACCAGACTCAGAACCTGTAGTTGGGCTACCAAATGAAGTACGAGGAGAATAAAACTCTGCCCAGTACTGCCAGAATTCTGCGCCTTCATTTGCAGTTTGATCTACGATCTCATATCGGGAATTGTATGAACTTCTGTTGATACCATATTTCGCATCCAGTTCAACAAATCGATTAACCCGATAATTCAGATTAAAACTCTGTAGGACGTCAATTGTAAGATCCTTAACCTTGGCATTCTCGGTAATAAAATTGAAGTTGTAGTGGTTAACGCCTACAGCATCTCCAAAATAGGGACTGTACATGCCTTTAGCATCACGTTGTTCAAAATTAGCGAATGGACGTGCGTTGTTGATTGCATAAAACATATTTCTACCGGTTGGATCCAGCTGAGTATCATTAGTTCTTACAATCTGCGTAATTGAGCGGAATTTCAAGCCTTTTGCAAGTTCAACGCCGATATTCGCAGTTAAGTTTGTTCTGGAAAAATCTCCGTTGTTCTTGAATACTGTTTGCTGACGGGAATCAGACAAAATAAACGCAAAATCCATTTTTTCCTTAGCTCCATTAATATTGATGGAGTTATTGAATGAATTTGCTTTTTTGAAAAACATCTTGTAATGATCATACCAGAGCAAATTTTTATTATAAGGCTGATTCGATTTACTTGCTGGATTTATCAGGTTAAATACTGGGTTAGTCAGGAGGAACCGGTGGCAGCGTCAAATGACATAGGCACACCAGCCCCATCAACAACTTCTCCGGCCGCATTTACAGCAAAAGAATGCATTTTGGACTTATTAACACCACCAACATTCAATAATTCATTAGAAATAGCATTCGAGGATATGTCGATATTGATTTTACCAATTTTACCTTTTTTGGAGAATAGCTGGATAACACCATTCGCACCCTGAGCTCCGTACAGTGTACTTGCTGCAGGACCTTGAATAACTTCTACTCTTTCAATACCATTCAGATCTAAGCTTTCCAAGCCAGTAGCCGCAATTTGAATACCATCCAAAAGGATCATGGGACTAGTGGAACCATTGATTGAGTTAATTCCTCTTAAAAGGATATTGGTTGGTGATCCTGGACTACCATTGGTAGTATTGATTTGGGCACCGGCAATTTTTCCAACCAGTGCACTACCAATGTCCACAGTAGGAGCAGCTGGAAGCTTGTCTGCTGTAACAGCTTCTACGGCAATCGCCAGTTTTTTCTTACTGGTAGCCACACCCACACCCGTTACCACCACTTCGCTCAGCGCTCTGGTGTCGGTTGCAAGACGAATCAGCAAATTGTTGGAATTGGCCACAACTTGTTGATTTTCATAACCAATTTCTGAAATAATCAGGGTAGCACCTGATTTTACTTTGATAGAGAACGCACCATTTGCATCGGCACTAACACCATTCTTGGTGCCCTTCTCCAAAACAGAAGCCCCGGCCAGGGGATTTCCTTTGTCGTCCGTTACTTTACCCGTAACGGTTGTTGTTTGTGCCAAACCTGTTGCAAGGGCAAACAGAAAGGCACAAAAACTCATCAGCAGTTTTTTTCTCATGTTGTTAATTTTAGGTAAGTGAGCCTTTTATCAGGCTTTTTGACCACCTAAATAACTGAAAAGCTGCCGGTAATCCTTAACAATCTGTTAATTTTAATTACAATTTAATTTTGACTTTCAATTAGGTACAGTTACATTACTATACATGAAAATCAATCAGTTAAGTTCAAAAAAAAGGTAAAAACCGCATGATTTACTTCTAAAATAGCGTTAACATAAATAGGTAGTATTCGCAGAAAATGACTTTTTCACCGATTTTATTACAAAAAATATTAAAAAAATATTAGTACCCTTTTTTCAATACTTTAACCTCCGGTAACCAGCAAACAAGGTGCTGTTCTTCTGCTCGAACCGAGCACATATATTATAAAAACATATATGCATATGTCTCTGCACTGATTATCAGTGGCATTCGCTACGAATGCAGCTGTACCTGCCATTTTAGCGTACTAAATGTCAAAAAATAATTTTGCGATGTGGCCCATTATTGTAATTTAGTGGAAGAATTTAATGGGTTAGTAAGTAAGGGGGCCAGCAGCAATGTTGGCCCTTTTGCGTATCCTGACCCCTCCCTTGAACAACGATGTATGAGTAAAATAAAAACCGCTTTTTTCTGTAGCAATTGTGGACATGAAAGTACCAAGTGGATCGGTAAATGTCCTTCCTGCAACCAATGGAATACGTTTATCGAAGAATTGATCCATAGCGGAGATGCCAAAGAAAAAATGACCTGGGAAAACTATCCCGAATCCAAAAGAACCAACAAAACGGTTGCACTGAATGAGGTAACCGTACAGGAAGAAAAAAGAATCATCACCAAAGACCCGGAACTCAACAGGGTTTTGGGTGGCGGAATTGTTCCAGGCAGCCTGGTATTGGTAGCAGGTGAACCAGGTATCGGAAAAAGTACCCTTTTTTTACAGAACGGATTACTGATTAACCACCTGAGGGTTTTATACATCAGCGGAGAGGAAAGCGAGCAACAAATTAAAATGCGCGCGGATAGGCTGAAGATTAAAAACGATCAGTTTTACCTGCTTACGGAAACGGATACCACCGTCATCTTTAAAGAAATCAAAAAGCTGAAACCGCAACTGGTGATTGTGGATTCTATCCAAACAATTCAGTCGAACCTGATAGACTCATCGGCTGGAACAGTATCGCAAATAAGGGAATGTGCATCAGCCTTTCAGCGCTTTGCCAAGGAAACCAATACCCCTGTTTTTTTAATTGGCCACATTACCAAAGACGGCAGTATCGCAGGACCAAAAATTCTGGAGCATATGGTAGATACGGTTTTGCAATTTGAAGGAGACCGCCACTATGCATATCGGATTCTGCGCACCCTCAAGAATCGTTTCGGCAGTACTTCCGAACTGGGGATTTACGAAATGAGCGGTGAGGGCATGCGGGTGGTAACCAATCCTTCGGAAATACTGATTGCCCAGCGGGAGGAAATTTTGAGCGGCAGTGCTGTTGCCGCATCTATGGAAGGCTTACGTCCACTACTGATTGAGGTGCAGGCCCTGGTTACAACCAGTGTTTACGGAACGCCACAGAGAACGGTTACCGGTTTCGACTTAAGAAGATTACAATTGCTGCTGGCAGTTTTGGAAAAACGCGGTGGCTTCCAGTTTGGGATGAAAGATGTATTCGTCAATATTGCCGGTGGAATTAAAATTGAAGATCCCTCCATTGATCTTGCAGTTATCTGTGCATTGCTTTCTTCTTACGAAGACCATCCCCTGCCAAAAGCAGTTTGTTTTGCCGGTGAGGTTGGACTGAACGGAGAAATCAGGGCAGTGAATCGGATTGAACAGCGTATTGCAGAAGCGCAGAAATTGGGATTCGAAAAAATCATTGTGTCGCGGTACAATAAAAAAAGTTTTGATCCAAAATCATACTCCATAGAAGTGGTTGCCCTGAGCAGAGTAGATGAAGTGTATCAGCAACTCTTCTGAGCCTGAGCCATTCCTTTCCGTTAAAAAAACAAGGATTTCTGCGGTAAATACGCTTGTCTGCTAGCTGCAGATCGGTCTAGTTTTACAGCATGAACAACAGCATCCGCAAATGTCTGCTCGCCCTGCAACATGTTTTTTTCCCGCATTACTGCGCGGGTTGTGGTGCAGATTTTATCCATACAGACGAGTTTCTCTGTTCAAAATGCAATCACCAGTTGCCCTATACCCGATTCATGGAACTGGAGCAGAATCCGGTTGATAAAATATTCATCGGGAGAATTCAATTAGAAGCTGCCGGAGCCCTCTGCTATTTTACCAAATCCGGACTTTTACAGCATATTCTTGTACAGCTCAAGTACAGGAACAATAAAAATGCAGGTTATTTTCTGGGAAGATTACTGGGTCATGCACTCAAGCATTCGAAAAGATACCAATCGATCGATCTGATTATTCCAATGCCGCTGCATCCCAAAAAAGAATACCAGCGCGGATACAACCAAACATCGGTCATTGGGGAAGGAATCCGTTCGGTCTGGAATAAACCGATGATCACCGATGCCGTCATCCGCCTGGTATATACCAGGTCACAAACCAAAGAAAACAGAAGCAGCAGATGGGAAAACATGGAAGGCATTTTCAGGGTGATTCTTCCGAAACCACTTCTCAACAAACATATTTTACTGATTGATGATGTGGTTACCACGGGGGCAAGCCTGGAGGCCTGTGGGGATGCTATTCTGGAAATTCCCGGAACCCGCCTGAGCATTGCCACAGTTGCTTATACAATTTAAGGGTATGTATATCAACTTTTCTTCAAAATAGCTGTTAATTGCAGTATAAATCAGCTAATATGAAAAATGTATTCATCGTTGCGCTCCTGGTACTGCTTAGTGCATTTACCTTTCCATCAGACAACAGCATCCATCGTTTTAAAGTAAAATCGATCGAAGGCAAAACCATCGATTTCTCCAGTTTTAAAGGGAAGAAAATTCTGGTTGTCAATACCGCCTCCAAATGCGGATACACTCCTCAGTACGAGGCCCTGCAGCAGGTTTATTCTACTTATAAAGACAAATTGGTGATCGTAGGATTTCCCGCAAATAATTTTGGCGGTCAGGAACCCGGAAGCGATGGTGAAATACAGGAATTCTGCAAAGCACGTTACGGCGTAAGTTTTCCGCTTGCCAGCAAAGTAAGTGTAAAAGGAAACGATATGGCCCCTATTTACAAATGGCTTACCTCTAAGGCAGAAAACGGCGTACTGGATGCTGAAATTAAATGGAACTTCGGAAAATTTTTGCTCGACGAGCAGGGAAAACTGATTCAATATTTTCCCAGCAATGTTAAGCCCGACAGCGAGGAAATATTAAAATACATCAAGTAGGCAAATCAATTAATTTTGCTTTACGTAAAGAGAATGTAACCTGCATTCTCTTTTTTTATCAAAAGAATCTCAACCGGCTATGCTTTTTTCTGATGTAATAGGACAATCCGCCACCAAACAACACCTCGCTGAAATGGTGGAGCAAAACAGGCTAAGTCATGCCCTGTTGTTCCTTGCTAAAGAAGGAGCAGGCGGCCTGCCCCTTGCAATGGCTTTTGCCCAATACATTGTTAGCCTTCCACCCGATGCCCCTGTTGTAGAAGATTTGTTTGGTGGCATGACTGCACTGGCTCCATCATCGGGTTTTATTCACCCGGATCAGATAGCCGATCAGCCCGGATTTCAGCGAGCAGCCCAACTGATTCACCCGGATCTGCATTTTACCTATCCGGTTATTCCCAGAAAGCCGGGAGATAAACCCACCAGTTCGGATTACATAGAGGAATGGCGCAGTTTTATTCAGAACTACCCATACGGGAATGTATACGACTGGTTACAGAATATTGGTGCAGACAACAAACAAGGAAATATAACGGCGGAGGAATGCAACCAGATTATTCGCCAACTGAGCCTGAAAAGTTTTGAAAGCAAATACAAGGTACTCCTGCTCTGGATGCCCGAATACCTGGGCAAAGAAGGAAATAAACTGCTCAAACTAATTGAGGAGCCCCCTGCCAACACACTCTTTATTCTGGTGGCCGAAAATGAAGAACAGATTCTGCCTACCATTCTTAGCCGTTGTCAGCTGGTCAGGATCCCTGCGTTGGAAGACGATGATATTGAACAGGCGCTGATAGAGCGGGCCAAAGCCGCTCCGGATGCAGCCAAACAAATCACTGCCATTTGTGAGGGCAACTATCGGGAAGCCCTCCAATTATTGCAACATGCCGATGAAGACTGGCATAGCCTGCTCAGGGAATGGCTGAATGCCATGCTGAAGAACGGTCCGGCGGCCCAGGTTAAGTTTGTGGACGAAATCAGCAAATTGGGGCGTGAGAAACAAAAACAGTTCCTTCGGTATTTTAACCACCTCCTGGAACAAAGTATCCGGATCAGGGTGCTGGGGGAAGAAAGGGTGAAACAGGGCGAAATAGAGAAAGATTTTGCCAAAAGACTCAATAAAATAGCCTCTGTAAGCCAACAGGAAGCCATCATTGATGAATTGGACCGTGCCTCCTACTATATTGAGCGAAACGCCAATGCCAAAATGCTGTTTCAGGCCCTTACCATCAAACTATACCATATCATTCAGAACAAAACCCTAATTTTGAATTAACCGCCGTTTTGCTGATGTATACGCATTGGTAAGAACCGGTTACTGCGATGGGCAACCTGTGTTCTGTTTTGGAGAGTGTGTTCGTTCCCCCGCAGCATTATTATTAACCTTCTTATCCGAAGATATGGGATGTGGATCTTGTGGAACCGGCAAACCCAACGGTTGCAAAAGCAATGGTGGGTGCAGTACCGGTGGCTGTAACCGATTAAACGTACACGACTGGCTGCTGAACCTGCCGTTCAGTGATCCTGAAAGCAGTTGTAAAGTTGTGGAAGTAACCTTTAAACAGGGCAGCCGCAAGGAATTTTTCCGTAACAACACTTTGCAGTATTTTGAAAAGGGCGAATACATCACCGTTGAGGGTGTTAGTGGTTTTGATGTGGGAGAAGTGAGCCTTACCGGCGAATTGGTTCGTATACAACTCAAGAAAAAAGGGGTGGATGAATTCAGCCCCGATATCAAAAAAATCCTTCGTAAAAGCACCGACCGCGATATTGAAAGTTTCAAAATCAGCAAGGGACGAGAGAAGGAAATTCTGGCCCGCAGCCGTGCCATCTCCCGTTCACTGAACCTGCAAATGAAACTCAGTGAAGTGGAAATTCAGGCAGACGGTAAAAAAGCTACTTTCTTTTATACGGCCGATGATCGGGTGGATTTTCGCGAATTGATCAAGATTTTTGCCAGCGACTTTAAGTTTAAGGTAGAAATGAGGCAGATCGGCATTCGCCAGGAAGCTGCCAAAGTAGGCGGCATCGGCTCCTGCGGAAGAGAACTTTGCTGCAGTACCTGGCTCAATGAATTCAAGAGCGTAAACACCACGGCCGCAAGATATCAGAACCTTTCCATTAACCAGACCAAGCTGAGTGGTCAGTGCGGGCGCCTGAAATGCTGTCTCAACTACGAACTGGATACTTACCTGGATGCACTGCAACAGTTCCCTGATTATGCAGATACCCTGGATACAGTCATGGGAACAGCGCACCTCATCAAAAAAGATATTTTCAAAAACCTGATGTGGTATGTACTGCCCAACAACAGCAAACATTATCCATTGAGTATTCAAAGGGTTAAAGAGATTAAGCGGTTGAACCAACAGGGACAAAAGGCTGAAGAATTACAGGCAGTAGAAATCATCAGCAGCAAACAGAAGGAAGCTGAACCCGCCTTTGTAGAACTGGTAGGACAGATTAGCCTGAAGACACTGGAGAAAAACGATCGCCGCAGAAAAGACCAGCAGCGGAGCGCACAAGGACAGCGGGGAGATCGCAGATCCGATGGCCGTGGAGGCCAGCAGGGTGGCGGTCAACAAGGTCAGGGTGGTTCGCGCGGACCGCAGCAGCAAGGCGGTCGTGGACCACAGCAGAACAGACCCCAGCAAAATAAGGGGCCTCAACAACAGGGAGGACAACAGGGAGGAGCACCACGCGGCCCCAAAGCGCAGGGTGGCGGACAACGTGGGCCACAGCAAAACCGGCCCCAGCAACAGGGAGGAGGACAGCATCGCGAACCAAGACCACCACGCGAACCGCGTGAACCACGCGGGCCTCAGCAACAAAGGCCACCCCAGGGACCTGCCCAGGGAAACAGCCCCGAATCAAAATAAAAGGTTTAAATAATGTACTATAAAAAACGCCACCCGAAAGGTGGCGTTTTTAGTATCATCAGGTAAGTAGCTGCTTAAAGCTGATCCATTTCTGTTTTCACAAATTCCATCAGTTTCCTGATGTAGGCCGGTGTAAGGTTAAACTCCAGACCAGCGGCCTGATACAACTCAGGCAGGGTTTTGGTTCCACCCAGGCTCAATGCATTCATATAGTTCTGTATGGCCTGCTCCGGATTTTGCTTATACTGCATCCACAGACCAATGGCACCCAACTGCGCAATACCATATTCAATATAATAGAATGGTACTTCGAACAGGTGCAACTGACGTTGCCATCCGGTGGCCCGGTATGCTTCCAGTCCGCTGTAATCGATTCCGGTTCCTGAGAACTCGTTCAGGATTTGCATCCAGGTGCTTGTTCTTTCCTCAATGGTATGTTTGGGGTGCTCGTATACCCAATGCTGGAATTTATCTATGATGGCAATCCATGGAAAAATAGTAATGGTTCTTTCCAGCTGGTGTTCTTTGGCACGTTTAAGATCTGTTTCATTGTCGAAAAATGCATTCCAGTGATCCATCGTGAACAATTCCATCGCCATACTGGCCACTTCGGCAATTTCCATCGGATACTCCTTAAAGGCAGATAAAGGAAGCGGATGAGCAAGGAAGGAATGTACTGCGTGTCCTCCCTCATGCACCATGGTGGTAACATCACTCATTTGTCCGGCTGCGTTCATGAAAATAAAAGGTGCGCCGCTTTCGGCCAGCGGACAGTTGTATCCGCCGGGAGCCTTACCCTTTCTGCTTTCCAGGTCAAAATGCTTCAGTTCGTTCATCTTACGGAGGCAGTCTGCAAAGAAAGGATTCAGCTGCTCAAAACATTGTACAGATTTTTCATAAAGATCCTTTCCATCCGTGAATGGTTTCAGGGGCTGAACACCTGCAGGCTCTGCCTCGGTGTCCCAGGGGCGCAGTGTATCCAATTGCAGTTTTACCCTTTTACGCTCATAGATTTCATTTACCAGCGGCAACACATGTTGCTTAACTGCATCATGAAATTGAAAACAGTCTTCTTTGGTATAATCAAATCTTCCCAGTTCCTTAAACTTATAATCGCGGTAATTGGCAAATCCGGCATTCAAAGCAACCTGGTGTCTACGCTCAATAAGCTTGCTGTACAGTTCATGCAGAGGACCTGCATCCTGCTTTCTGCGTTCCTGAATTTTACGATATACCTCTTCGCGCAGTGAACGATCACTGCTCTCCAGAAATTGGGCGGCCTGTTGCAGGGTATATTCCTTACCGTTCACCTCAACCGTCATTTTACCGGCAATTACACCGTATTGTTGCTGCATTACACTGAGTTCTGCCAGAACAGGAATATTCTCTTCCCTGAATAAATCAATGCTCTTCCGAACACTTCTGAGATAGGTATGGTAAAGTTGCTGATCCAGCTCGGCTGTGTAAGGACAATCAATCAGTTTTCGGTTCAGCTGGTCGGAATAGGGCTGCAATCTGGGCTGTATTTCCATACAGAAATACGTAAATGCTTCCTCCAGCGATTTATCTGTTGTATCACAGGTCATCTTAATCTGTCGCCAGCAGGCATCTTCACTAACTACCGCTTCCAGCTCACTCATGTCTTTGAGCCACTGCTCCAGATCGGCCTTACTGTTCAGCGGTCGCTCTGCCAGTGTTTTAAAATAAGGTTCCAGTGTTTCCCAGTCGGTTACCTGAAAATCCCCGGGTAAAAAATGCCTGCTAATCTTCTCTATCGCTGCTGTAGGAGCCATTCTAATGTGATTTTGATCGCAAATTTAACGTATCATGCGCTGTACTTGGGCCGTGTGTCTTATTTTTACAAACTTTTATACTAATTTATTCAACAGGAGAACAGCGCAGTTGTGAGCGACATCATACAATTATTACCCGATAATATTGCCAACCAGATTGCTGCAGGAGAAGTGATCCAGCGGCCTGGTAGTGCCGTGAAGGAATTACTGGAAAATGCAGTAGATGCAGGCGCTACTAGAATTAAACTCATCATTAATGATGCAGGAAAAGCCCTGGTGCAGGTGATCGATAACGGAAAAGGCATGAGCCCGTCGGATGCCCGGATGGCATTTGAGCGTCATGCTACCAGCAAGATCAGGAATATCGAAGACCTTTTTCACATCAAAACAATGGGCTTCCGTGGTGAGGCGCTGGCTTCCATTGCTGCGGTAGCACAGGTGGAAATCAAAACCAGAAGAGCAGAAGATGAGCTGGGTACTTACCTGGAAATCGAGAACAGCAAAATCATTAAAGAAGAAGCCTGTGCCACTCCGGAAGGAACCAGCATCAGCATGAAGAACCTGTTCTTTAATGTTCCGGCCCGCAGAAACTTTTTAAAAAGCAATGCTGCTGAAATGCGGCATATCGTGGAAGAGTTTACCCGTGTGGCCATGGCTTTCCCCGATATCTTTTTTTCGCTTACCAGCAACGGACAGGAAGTATTTCACCTGGAAGCCGGTAGTGGCAAACAACGAATTGTACAAATACTCGGCAACAGCTATAATGCCAAACTCGTTGCGGTTTCTGAGGATACCGATTACATGAATATTTCCGGTTTTATCGGAAAGCCCGATACCGCCCGCAAAACCAGGGGAGACCAGTATTTTTTTGTTAACAGCCGCTTCATCAAAAGCGCATACCTGAACCATGCAGTGAATGCTGCCTTTGAGGGAATTATCCCAAAAGACAGTTACCCCAGCTATGTACTCTATATAGATCTGGACCCGGCGCAGGTAGACATCAATGTGCATCCAACCAAGCAGGAAATTAAATTTGAGGACGAAAAGATTATCTATGCATTTGTTCAGGCTGCAGTAAAACATGCACTGGCGCAGTTCAGCATTGCACCTTCACTGGATTTCTCACTCAATGCTGATATTCAGGGACTGGATGCGGTTAGTAAACCTTTTACGGGTGAACGTCAGCAGGCTGCAATTTCATCTAACCTGTATAAAACTTTTTCGCAGAAAAATCAGGCACACCTGATTGAGCCAAACGAAAAAAGTGAACTCAAACACTGGAAGGATTTTTTTAAATCTTCTGAGGAGTCTGCAAAAACAGTAGCCAATGCTGAGATTAATTACGATGAATCTGGTATGGTTGTACTGGAAGATACAGGCAATAAAGTAAAAACACCTGAATTCAGACAGTACCTGCAAATTCACAATTCATTCATCGTAGTTACCACTGCCAGTGGATTCATGCTGGTACACCAGCAATTGGCGCACGAACGAATTCTCTACGAAAAATACAGCGAAGCTGCGCACAGTCAGCAAATGCCTACGCAGAAAAGCCTGTTCCCGGTTACACTGGAACTGGTTGGCAGCGATGCGGTTTTATTAAACGAGTTACTGCCCGAACTGCAAAACATCGGGTACCAGGTTGAACCTTTCGGGCAAAACAGTTTTGTAATACAGGGAACACCAGCAGATGTAATTGCCGGAGACGAAAAGCATGCTATTGAAATGCTGATTGAACAGTACAAGCACTTCAGCAGTGACGTTAAATTCAGTAAGAGAGAAAAACTGATCCGCTGTATGTCTAAGCAACACTCCATCAAGACCGGACAGCAGCTGGAGCAAAAAGAAATGGCCGCTTTAACCGAATCATTATTTGCCTGCAAAACACCCAATGTATCACCAGGCGGAAGTCCTACTTTCCTGGAGTTCAAGGAAGATTACCTGAACAGGATGTTTGGAAAAGCAACTTAGTAATTTTCAATAATACCGGTAACAAACTGCTCGATCGATTTGCGAACAGCTGATGCTGAAGTCTGGTGCGCATTGACCATGATGGAGAAAATCAGCAACTTACCGCTGTTGGTGGTAATATAACCGCTTAGGGCTACATGGTTGCTGAGTGTTCCTGTTTTAGCATAAATTCTGCCTGCATAATTTTTATAAAGCCCCGCCAGGGTTCCATCATTTCCGGTAGGGAAAATTTCTTTGATGCGTTCCCAGGAAAATTCTTTTTTCATCTGGGCAAGCACCCATACAAAATCCTGCGGCGTCATCATGTTGTAACGGCTTAATCCGCTTCCATCCACCCACTTGGGTTTATGCGGAATGCCCGCAAAATCTGTTTTCAACAAGGTATCGATGATCAGGTAATCGTCCATCATCCCGATCTTTTCATTTCCAACCATCAACAAGGTTTGCTCTGCAAAAAAATTATCGCTCCGATGCATGAGTAGCTTCAACATGGAGTCTGTGGGCTGAGAATAAAACTTCTTCCAGCCTTCATTGCCATTGTTTACCCCGCTTGCAAAATGCAATACCCGGTTCAGTGTATCTTCCAGCAGGCTCAAAGACACATCTTCAATTCCTTTTTTAACAGTGAACGGAATATCAGTAGTACTGAATTTCCTGTTGCTTTGTATTACTTCAAAGTGATTGTCGTTTTTATCTCTTACAATGGCAAAATTGCCGGTTTCCATACTGGAAAAAATGTTCAGTGAATCTTTAAACGACTTTGGTATAATATTCAGGCCATTCCCCTTTCTTTCGAAGCGGACCAGGTTACCGTATATCGGCATAGGCGAACGTTCGGGCATATAATCCGCGTCAAAATCGTCCCATGCCCAGCCTCTTCCAAAGGAAGCAGCTTTCCAGTTGGGTGTAATGAAAGTTAAATTGGGAGCATTTTCACGGAGAAAAACAAATGCCGGTTGTTGTTTGAAATCCGGATGCAGAAAAGTAGGGTCACCCGTAAACCGAATAGCAGTGTTTTCGTCACCAGACAGGTATTCAAATGCCACGAGACTGTCTTTCAGGTTCTTCATTGCTGCGTAGCAGGTAAAGATCTTGGTATTGCTCGCCGGAACAAAATACTTAGCTTCCTGGTAGTTGTAGAGATACTTGTTTTCGGATGGATCGTACACGCTGATGCCCACATGTGCCGGGGCAAAATCCGGTTTATTGAGCATAGCGTCTCCGGCTTGCAGCGCAAGACCGGAAGGCTTCTGTACCTTACAGGAAGTAAAAACAAATGATGCTAGCAGTAATAAATAAACAAGTTGTTTCATACAAGTTGGCATTAGCTTCTTTCCGCAGCCCGCAACCACCTTTCGGGTATATCGTTGTTGCAGGCGGTTACATAATCCCGGTAGCTGCAAGCTACGTAATTGCCGTCATGTAACTGCATCCACCAGCGACCGGTTCGTTTACTCTGCAAAAAAGCGGTTTCCACCTCTGCAAAAGCCATGGTGAACTCATTGAAGTTATTCCGGTCGGCCAATTCTGCTTCCTGCTTTCCGCGATGGATACCATCCAATACATACCAAAGCATATGTGCCTGCTGTTTTGCAGTAAGGTCGTGCTGATCCTGCTGCGCCAGATAGCCATATAAACCAATTGTGCTGCATGTTCTGCTCATCCCTGCATACTGCATGAGCGTACAGGCCTCCTCGCCGTTAAATCCATTAGGGGTGATCAGATTGGCCGGAGCGTGTGCATGCTGAATGGCTGCAATATCAAAACTGAATATTTCACTGTTCCGGATGGCAGGCTCCATTTCTTCAATGGCCTCTTTCACCTTTCCCACGCGGTAACAATCAAAGCCCAGCTTATCGATGGTTT
Source organism: Sediminibacterium sp. (assembly GCA_016786865.1). Lineage (GTDB taxonomy): Bacteria > Bacteroidota > Bacteroidia > Chitinophagales > Chitinophagaceae > Sediminibacterium. The sequence goes on from JAEUVE010000014.1 coordinate 17,431, forward strand.
CCAGCATATCCGGATGCATGAAATAACTCTGGAAACCTATATGTGTATAATGCTTCAGGTGATTGGGCATTCCGGTGAACATCTCCACGAGGAACTGTTCGGCAGGTAAAACCGTTTCCATATCCAGGTCGATCTTTGAATCTACCACAACGGCATCCACGATTTTATTCATGGTGCCATAAGAAAGATATTGCGGATAAGTGATATCGTGGCTGCCTCCCAGTATCAATACTTTTTTTCCCATCTGCAACAATTCAGCAACAACCATTTTTACAACTGCGTAGCTGTCGTTGAGTGTAGCGCCTATTTTGATATTACCCAGATCCGCCACTTTCACCTGTGTATGCCAGTAGAATAAGCTGTAAAACGCTGAACGAATTTTATCCGGAGCGTCCGTTGCAGTGTATTGCATTCCCAGGCCACGCATTTCGCCACAACCAACAATCACCAGATCGGCTTCTTCTATATCGGGTAATTCTTCTTCATAGGCCAGCACATGCTTACCCAACTGGGTATCTTTAAAGCCCTCATCGTTCGAGAGCATGGCCATGTTCAGCGGTTCCAGGAAATCTTGCAGGGAATGTAAAGACATAGGATACTATTTGCAGGAGAATAACGCAAACAGTCCGTTTTTATTGCCCTAATCGGTATACTTATATCCAACCCCTCTTACGGAATGAAAGTAACGGGGGTTACGGCTGTCTTCTTCAAAATATTTTCTGAAGTTCAGAATAAAATTATCAATGGTCCTGGTAGTAGGAAACACATTATAACCCCATACCACCTGGAGGATTTTTTCGCGGGTAACAACCTCGCCCCTGTTCTCCACGAGCAATTTCAGCAGCATGGCTTCTTTTTTGCTGAGGGCCACATTCAGTCCGTTCCAGGTTACAGCTGTTAATGCTTTGAAGTCGATGGTATTGTTTCCAAACTTATACTGATCGCCAACAGATTCTCTCACCTGAATTTTCTTGTTTTTTTCAATGAGTTTGGCCACCCGCAGCAACAATTCTTCCAGGTTAAATGGCTTGGTCAGGTAATCATCTGCACCCTTCTTGAGTCCGAGCACTTTATCGGCAGGAGCATTTTTGGCACTGAGCATCAGAACAGGTACTTCATTGTTGTGTACCCGTAGATTTTCTGTAATACTGATGCCATCGAGATCGGGCAACATGATATCCATGATAATCAGGTCAAAATAGGCCGACCCGATTTTCTGCAGGGCTTCCGTGCCATCATAAGCCGAAGTAACTTCATAACCCTCCATCTCCAGATTCAGTTTCAATGCCTCGTGAAGATTTGCTTCGTCTTCCACTACCAGAATATTTGGTTTAGCCTCTGCCATATATTGATTTGAATAGTACGGTAAAATTACTGCCTTTGGGGGCATTGTCTGTTACAAAAATACCGGCGCTGTGCGATTCGCATATCTTTCTGCACAGATAAAGTCCCAAACCAGTTCCTTGTGCTCTTCTGGTATTTTCATTACCTACCCGATAGAACTTATTGAATATCTTCTTCTTTTCTGCGTCAGCTACACCGGCCCCTTCATCCAGCACTTCCAGCTTTGCCTGCTGTTGTACAGCAGACAGTTTTATTTCAATAGGTTTGTCGCGCGGAGAATATTTCACTGCATTCTCCAGTAAATTGCTGACCAGAAGTTGCAGGAGAAAGGCATCTCCCTCAATCTGTATATCCGGTTGTATTTGTCGGTTGAATATCCGTGCAGGATACCTTGCAGCGCATTCCTCAACAGCGGTTTTAACCAAATCACTTAATGGCAGCGGCTGCATAGCAGAAGCATATCTTCCGGCATCCAGCTGTGCAGCAAAAAGTATATTGTTACAAAGACTGTTGAGCCGGTTGGCCTCCTGAAGTGTATTGGTAATCAGCTTTTGTTGCTTTTCTTCGTCCAGCTTTCTTTTTTGCAGGGTTTCCAGATTCAATTGGGTTACAGCAATGGGGGTTTTGAGTTCATGGGTAATAGCCATCATGAAATTCTGCTGCTGCTCAGAAAGCCGCAACTGTCGGCGAATGGCCCTGTACACATAAATGGCCCCAATTAATATCAGCACCAGAAAAGTGAGTCCTTCGCCAATGTATTGAGTCGTTTTTCTGCTGGTCGCAGCTTCAATTGCACGTACTTTGGAATCATAGGCAGGGTCGGTCTTTACCAGTTCACTCAGTTCGATGGATGAAATCACTGCATTCTGCTTTTCCAACGCAATGAACCACCATGCCAGTGCGGCTACCATATAGAGCAGCAGAAACCAATAAACAAAGGAAATAGCTCTTAGTTTAGGAGACTTCATTCCATTCATGGCTGAACTTTTTCTACACGAATGCCGGCATTCAATATGGCCGGGAGCGGGTCTTCGCGCATGATCTGCTGCAGGGTAAAGCTGTAATTTCCGGCACGGAGTTTTTGCGGAGTCCGCGTAATCCGGATTCGATGATCGTATATATCATCCATACCCGTTCCAAGCCATCCTTTCCTGTTATCTGCCAGCAGCAGATTTACTTGTTGACTTTTGGCAGTATCGTTAGGTGCTTTTGTAGTTATCCGAAGCCAGATATTATTATACCGGTAAGCATCTTCGTGGCGGATGATGGCATAGATATGGTACAAAGAGGTAGTATCAGAAATAGTAAACGTATAAACGGGCTGCACTTTGCTGCTCCAGCTGTGTTTGGGAAAAAACGTATTTTTTTCAAAAACACCGATCGTATCGCAACCGGCCAGCAAGGCACAAAAGAAAACCCATACCAGTAATTTCTTCACTTCTGCTATTTTAAACTTAAACGAAGATAACAAGATTCAGGTGTTCCTACAGAACGTTTAAAATCTGCTCTTTGGCTTTCTCCAGCTCATCTTTCATCAGAATCACTGCTTTCTGGATTGTAGCATCGTAGGCTTTGGAACCAGTGGTATTGATTTCCCGACCAAATTCCTGGAGAATAAACGAAAGCTTTTTGCCCTTGGCAGTTTCTTTTTCAGCCAGGATGGATCTGAAATAGGCACAATGGTTGTTCAGCCTTACCTGCTCTTCGCTGATATCAATTTTCTCAATATAAAAAATCAGCTCCTGCTCCAGCCTGTTGGGGTCATAATTTTCCTTACCAACATTATCTTCCAATACTTTTTTCAGGCCCTCCCTGATCTTGGTACGCCGCAATGGCTCCAGTTCCGCAATGATTTTTTGTTGGGCTTCGATATTGGCCAGGCGAACCAGGAGGTCTTTTTCAATAGACCTACCCTCATCTTCGCGGTGTTTATTCAATTCGGCGATGGCTTCCCTGATCAGGCTGTTCACCTGGTTCCATTCATCATCGCTCAGCATTTCTGTAGAAGGAGTGATCACATCCGGCAACTTAAGAATGGTACTCAGGATATCCCCTGTTTCCAGCTTCAACTCATCGGCCAGCTGTGCAACCGGCTGGTAATAGGCTTTTGCAAGCTCTGTATTAATGGTGACCGGCTTGCTGGCTCCGTTCAGTTTAATGGTAATATTACACTCCACACTTCCTCTCTGCAGGCCTTCGTTGAGGGTATTGCGTACTTCAAACTCAAAGGGTTTGAGCAGCGAGGGAATATTCAGGCGGAGATCAAATTGTTTGCCATTTAGCGAACGGATTTCCACCAGGAAATTCTTTTCACCAATGGTTTTTTCTGATCTTCCGTAACCTGTCATTGAGTGTAGCATACAAGGGTATTTAGGTAAAAGTACTTGAACAAGGGGAGAAATACTAAAAATCAATGCCAACCCACTTCCGCTTGCTCTTTTCGTATTTTTCAAAATTGAACTTGTAGAGTTTACCGGGGCGGTGGCTTACATCCTGTTCCATTTCATTGGTATCGATGAGTAAATCCATGGAAGCGAATTTTTTACGGAAGTTTCTCCGGTCCAGGGTAATCCCCAGGATCGCTTCGTAGAGATTCTGTAGTTCACGAAGGGAGAATTTTTCAGGGAGCAGGTTAAAGCCCAGCGGATGCTCCTGGATTCTTTTCTGCAACCACTGATAACAAACATCTACAATTTCTTTATGGTCAAAAGCCATTTCCTTCAGAGAAGCAAGGCTTACCCAATTTAATTCGTTGTCGTGAATTTTGAGCGCATGGTGCTGAATGTTCAGCAGCGAACAATACGCAATGGTAATAACCCTTCCACCCGGATGACGTGCCGGAGAACCAAAGGCTTTTACCTGATCGAGGAACACATTGTCCATGCCCGTTCTTTCTTTTAAAATCCTGTAAGCAGCGGCATCCAGCTCTTCATTATCCCGAACAAAATCGCCCAGCAAAGAGTACTTACCCTTGTATAAGGCCAGGTCGCTTTTAATCAACAGAATCTTTAGTTTATTCTCCTCAAAACCAAAAATCACACAATCTACTGTAAGGGGAACTTTGGGATAAGAACGAACCAGTTGCACTGCGTCTTGTATCAGCTGTTCTGGGTGTACAGCCTTAACAGGAATTTTCTTCATATGAACTACGTTAGGGAAATAAGGGCAGCGCCCCTTTCAATAGGGCGTCGAGTTACAAAGTTTAGGATTTATCTTTATCCGGCCAAGTTAGAATTATGTATACAAGTGAGCAGGTAAAACAATTGCAGCATCAAACAAAGGATTTGCTAAAGGCAGATACGGTATCTGTAGATGAAATAGGGTTATTAAGAGAAGTATTGCGTTTTCACGAATACCGGTACTATGTACTCAGCGACCCGTTTCTGGCAGACTATGAATATGACCAGCTGTATCAATGGTTGGTAAAGCTCGAAAAAGCCCATCCGGAGCTGATTACAGCCGATTCTCCCACACAAAGGGTAGGCACCAGTCTGAACCAGGCTTTTGTTACGCTGCCCCACCTGGTGCCCATGCTGAGCCTGGACAACAGCTACAGTGCCGGGGATTTACTGGATTTTGACCGGAAAGCCCGGGAAATAACCGGTTTGGACAGCATTGAATACTGTGTAGAACCCAAATTTGATGGCGCCAGCATTTCCCTCATCTACGAAAACGATCTGTTAACCAGGGGTACAACCAGGGGAGATGGCGTAGAAGGGGAAGATATAACCCGGAATATCCGGCAGATCCGCTCTATTCCATTATCTGCCCCTTTCTTAGCAAATGGTATACAGCAAATAGAAATTCGGGGAGAAATCATCCTGAGCAAGCAGGCTTTTACAGCATACAACGAAAAGTTGACAGAGCAAGGCCTAACCCCTCTGGCCAACCCGCGAAATGCAGCCTCCGGAAGCCTGCGCATGAAAGATCCCAAAGAAGTAGCAGAACGAAATCTGGATGCCTTTTTATACCATGTAAGTTATCATACGGGCCACCCCGAAGCGCTCAACACCCATTCCGGATCACTGGACCTGTTGTGGGATCTGGGGTTCCGGACTCCTAAAAAAGAAAAGCGGGTATTACAGGGAATAGAGGCCGTGATTGATTACTGTCTGGATTTTGAAGCAAAAAGAGATGAGCTACCCTATGAGATAGACGGCATGGTGGTAAAAGTAAATACGATCAGTTTACAGGATCAACTGGGCATGACATCCCACCATCCCCGCTGGGCCATCGCGTTTAAATTCAAAGCGCGTCAGGCCACTACCACGCTTACAGGAGTGGAATTTCAGGTAGGCAGAACAGGCGCAGTAACACCGGTGGCCAAGCTGGAACCCGTGTACCTGGGAGGCGTAACCGTATCGAGCATTTCGGTACACAACGAAGAATATATATTACAGAAGGATCTCAAAATAGGCGACACGGTACTGATAGAACGGGCCGGAGATGTAATACCACAGATTGTAAAAGTATTGCCGGAACTAAGAACCGGTGCGGAAAAAGCAATTGAGTTCCCCAAAAACTGTCCGGTTTGCGGAACACTGCTTTTTAAAGAAGAAGGGGAAGCCGTATGGCGATGCATTAATATAGAATGTGAGGCACAGGTTATGGAACGCATCATCCATTTTGTAAGCAAGGATGCCATGGACATCAAGCATTTTGGAGAAGCAAATGTGCGCAAATTCTATGAACAGGGCCTGTTGAAAGATATCCCCGGCCTATACCAGCTGGATTATTTTAAGATAGCCGAAATGGAGGGGTTTGGCAGAAAATCGCTGGAGAACCTGAAAACCGCCATAGAAGGGAGCAAGCAGCAGCCGCTGTACCGGTTGATATATGGATTGGGAATCCGCTTTGTAGGAGAAACCACCGCAAAAACACTGGCCAACTCCGTGAATCATTTATTAGACTTCGCCAGCAAGACCGAAGAAGATTTGTTGCAGTTAGAGGATGTAGGTACAAAAGTGGCAAAGAGTATCCAGGGATTTTTTCAGAACCCTGCCAATATAGACATGCTGAAACAACTGGAAACGCTGGGCTTACAACTGATTAATGTAAAAAAAGAAGCGGTGGCAGCAGGCAACTTAAGTGGACAGACCTTCCTGTTTACCGGAACCCTTGCCAAGATGAAAAGAAGTGAAGCCGAAGCAAAGGCAGAAGCACACGGGGGTATTATTGTAAGCGGCGTAAGCAGTAAACTGAACTACCTGGTAGTAGGGGAAGATGCGGGTTCAAAACTGGAGAAGGCCAAAAAGATCAACACGATAAAGATCATTACCGAAGATGAGTTTTTAACTTTGTTAGGAGATTAAAGCAATAGATATGTTACAGGCAGCTACACTGAAATTTTTAAAAGATTTAAATAAAAACAACAGCAAGGAATGGTTCGACCAAAACCGGAAACGATATGAAGCGGCAAAGGCCGATTTCCACGAGCTGGTAGCTGCCATTCTGAACAGTTACGGCAAAAAAGACCCTACCCTGTCCAATCTGGGACCGAAGGATTGCACGTTCCGCATCAACCGCGATGTGCGATTCAGTAAAAACAAGGACCCGTATAAAACCAATATGGGCGCCTATTTTGTACAGGGCGGAAAAAAATCGAACCTGGCAGGATTTTACCTGCACTGCGAACCCGGAAAGAGTTTTGTGGGCGGCGGCTTATATATGGCAGAGCCGGATAAGATCAAAAAAGTAAGGCAGGAAATTGATTACAACTGGAGCGAGTTTCAGGAGATCATTGGCCATAAACAATTTAAGAAAGTATATGGCGATCTTTCCTTCGAAGACGGCATGAGCCTGCAGCGTGAACCCAGGGGATACGAGAAAGACAACCCAGCCATTGAATATATTAAACTGAAGAACTGGATTGCGGCTGCTCCATTAAAAGATGCAGACCTGACCGATCAAAACCTGGTAAAGAAAGTAACCGAAGCGTTTACTGCCCTGCAACCGCTGGTTCGGTTTTTAAACGGGGCGTTGGAATAATGTTATTTATTCCTGTTGTGCATTTTGGGTCATTGAAATTTGAAGAGTAGCTTATGTTTTGGTTCTTTCCCCATAGCAGTCGATTAGGTGTAAATTGGCGCAATTCTGGTACAATTGGGGCAATCGAACTGGCCAATTAACGGCCATTTATCGGCCAATTCGGCCATTTATTTCAACACATACTTTCACAACAATTGTATCTAAGATTGATCGAATGTCAGTGGTTGTGATTTGCTTTCAAATTATTCAGTAGCTTAGTTCTTTCACAACTGGCCGTTGCATGGTCTTGGCGATCGTCTGTTGTGATTTGCTTTCAAATTATTCAGTAGCTTAGTTCTTTCACAACCGAGAACTATCCAGATCACCGGGCTGCTGTTGTGATTTGCTTTCAAATTATTCAGTAGCTTAGTTCTTTCACAACATGCTGTCGATTCTGCCAGGCTTCAAAATGTTGTGATTTGCTTTCAAATTATTCAGTAGCTTAGTTCTTTCACAACCGACAGAACCCGTTCAAGAAACTGCATTGAGTTGTGATTTGCTTTCAAATTATTCAGTAGCTTAGTTCTTTCACAACACAAATTCGGAAATGTGAAATGGCTGCTCGGTTGTGATTTGCTTTCAAATTATTCAGTAGCTTAGTTCTTTCACAACACATATACATGTAATGAACCGCTCCAAAGGGTTGTGATTTGCTTTCAAATTATTCAGTAGCTTAGTTCTTTCACAACAAACTTTTCTACCACATACGCACTCAGCAAGTTGTGATTTGCTTTCAAATTATTCAGTAGCTTAGTTCTTTCACAACCAGAGCGGACAATTTCAGTAGAATGGATGTGTTGTGATTTGCTTTCAAATTATTCAGTAGCTTAGTTCTTTCACAACTTGGATAGAATTTATACCGTCTGCACTTTGGTTGTGATTTGCTTTCAAATTATTCAGTAGCTTAGTTCTTTCACAACATCAGGCAATATAGTTGAATGGTCGGACGTGTTGTGATTTGCTTTCAAATTATTCAGTAGCTTAGTTCTTTCACAACTGTAACGGGTCATGCGTGCAAACTACTGTAGTTGTGATTTGCTTTCAAATTATTCAGTAGCTTAGTTCTTTCACAACGTTGTAAGCTGCACCTAATACCTGATAATAGTTGTGATTTGCTTTCAAATTATTCAGTAGCTTAGTTCTTTCACAACCGCCTGTTTTTATAGATTCTATGAAATTGCGTTGTGATTTGCTTTCAAATTATTCAGTAGCTTAGTTCTTTCACAACAAAAAGAATATTGCTCCTACTCCTAAAAGAGTTGTGATTTGCTTTCAAATTATTCAGCAGCTTAGTTCTTTCACAACAAAAAGGAATCGAGGATTCCACATAGTGTGGTTGTGATTTGCTTTCAAATTATTCAGTAGCTTAGTTCTTTCACAACAGTTGACTGATGTGTTCATTGTTTCTTCTCTGTTGTGATTTGCTTTCAAATTATTCAGTAGCTTAGTTCTTTCACAACGCGTTAAGCTTTTAAAATACGCCTTATTTTGTTGTGATTTGCTTTCAAATTATTCAGTAGCTTAGTTCTTTCACAACTTTATAAGCATCGTAAACTTTTGATAAAGGGTTGTGATTTGCTTTCAAATTATTCAGTAGCTTAGTTCTTTCACAACACCCTGTAAGTTTTTGCCATCACTTGAAATGTTGTGATTTGCTTTCAAATTATTCAGTAGCTTAGTTCTTTCACAACGATAGTGCGGGAATACCAACAATAGGTTAGTTGTGATTTGCTTTCAAATTATTCAGTAGCTTAGTTCTTTCACAACTGAGCGGTCATACCGGATCCATCCTGAACTGTTGTGATTTGCTTTCAAATTATTCAGTAGCTTAGTTCTTTCACAACTTTTTTATCCTGCGGCTTTGATCCAGATTGGTTGTGATTTGCTTTCAAATTATTCAGTAGCTTAGTTCTTTCACAACGCTCATTGAATCAATCAAAGAACTCAAAAAGTTGTGATTTGCTTTCAAATTATTCAGTAGCTTAGTTCTTTCACAACCAATCACATTGGCACCATTGATCTCCATTTGTTGTGATTTGCTTTCAAATTATTCAGTAGCTTAGTTCTTTCACAACGATCAGTGAAGATCATCCTGATTATAAAGAGTTGTGATTTGCTTTCAAATTATTCAGTAGCTTAGTTCTTTCACAACAGCTGATGCGGGTGTAATGGAAGGTTTTTGGTTGTGATTTGCTTTCAAATTATTCAGTAGCTTAGTTCTTTCACAACCGGATATACTGTTATAAGTAATAACATCAAGTTGTGATTTGCTTTCAAATTATTCAGTAGCTTAGTTCTTTCACAACAATACTGCGTGAAAGGGTTGGCGATCTTTGGTTGTGATTTGCTTTCAAATTATTCAGTAGCTTAGTTCTTTCACAACGTACGACTTCTGGGCCAGAACAATGATCTCGTTGTGATTTGCTTTCAAATTATTCAGTAGCTTAGTTCTTTCACAACGGTTTGCAGCGACGGTACAACAAATAAGATGTTGTGATTTGCTTTCAAATTATTCAGTAGCTTAGTTCTTTCACAACATGGGACCATTTGAGGCACCTAACGGTTTCGTTGTGATTTGCTTTCAAATTATTCAGTAGCTTAGTTCTTTCACAACTGGATTTGAAGAAGATAATGTTTCAAGTGGGTTGTGATTTGCTTTCAAATTATTCAGTAGCTTAGTTCTTTCACAACTTCATGCTTTAGCTTACAAATACTATCAAGTTGTGATTTGCTTTCAAATTATTCAGTAGCTTAGTTCTTTCACAACTCTTTTAGGATTAATTTCTGATGCCTGTGTGTTGTGATTTGCTTTCAAATTATTCAGTAGCTTAGTTCTTTCACAACTCTACTGCTGTCATTGCCTGAAATCCCTTTGTTGTGATTTGCTTTCAAATTATTCAGTAGCTTAGTTCTTTCACAACTTCCATGTCGTGTATCGACCCCTTAATTTTTGGACAAAACAGGGTTAAAATTTGAGACAATATCTGTTTTTTTTTCTGTTTTATAGGGTACGGATTTTTGGTTAAAGAGTTGCAAGAACTGTTCTGGTGATTTTCTGCCCAATGAGCCAT
>JAEUVE010000011.1 GCA_016786865.1 Sediminibacterium sp.
TGGCTCATTGGGCAGAAAATCACCAGAACAGTTCTTGCAACTCTTTAACCAAAAATCCGTACCCTATAAAACAGAAAAAAAAACAGATATTGTCTCAAATTTTAACCCTGTTTTGTCCAAAAATTAAGGGGTCGATACACCCTTACGTCCCCAAAAGTTTTTTATATGGCTGGATGCCCCCGCACCCTACTTTTTTTGTTAAAAAATCGGTTTACGAGCAATATGGGGGCTTTAATCTGAATCTTTTTACGGCAGCGGATTACGAATTGATGCTGCGTTTCTTATACCGATATGGTATTAAGGTTGCATATTTGCAGGAAGTTATGGTGAAAATGCGCACCGGTGGTGCCAGTAACCAGTCGATTCACAACCGAATACTGGCGAATAAAGGGGATCGGATGGCCTGGAAAATCAATGGTCTGAAACCCTATTGGTTCACTTTGTACGCTAAACCCATCAGAAAAATTACACAATTCATATAGAATGAAGAAAGCATTAATTACAGGGATTACGGGTCAGGACGGAGCGTATCTGGCTGAGTTTCTGTTGAAGAAAGGCTATGAAGTGCACGGAGTTAAACGTAGGAGTTCCCTGTTCAATACCCAGCGGATCGATCATTTTTACGAAGACCCGCATATCCCCGACCGTCACCTGGTACTGCATTATGGTGATCTGACCGACAGCACGAACCTGATCCGGATTATACAGGAAGTACAACCGGATGAGATTTACAACCTGGGGGCCATGAGCCATGTACACGTGAGCTTTGAGACCCCGGAATATACCGCCAATGCGGATGGTGTTGGTGCTTTGCGGATACTGGAAGCAATTCGTTTGTTGGGACTGACCGCTAAAACCAGGTTTTACCAGGCTTCTACATCTGAACTCTACGGTCTGGTACAGGCGGTGCCACAGAGTGAAACCACTCCTTTTTACCCCAGAAGTCCATACGCGGTAGCCAAGCTCTATGCGTACTGGATTACAGTAAACTACCGGGAAGCTTACAATATGTTTGCCTGTAACGGGATCCTTTTTAATCATGAATCTCCGTTGAGAGGAGAAACCTTTGTTACAAGAAAGATCACCCGGGCAGTGGCGAGGATTGCCCTGGGCTTGCAGGATACCTTGTATTTGGGTAACCTGAATGCACAGCGCGACTGGGGTCATGCGAAGGATTATGTGGAAGGAATGTGGCTGATGCTCCAGCAGGAAAAGCCCGAGGATTTTGTATTGGCTACCGGAATTACAACCTATATCCGCGACTTTGTAAAAATGGCTTTCGGAGAGATTGGAGTAGAACTGGAGTTCACAGGAACTGAGGAAAATGAAATCGGCAAGGTAAAATCAGCCAAGGGCAAATACAAACTGGAAACCGGCAGGGAAGTGATTAAAGTAGATCCAAGATATTATCGTCCAACAGAAGTGGATCTGCTGATTGGAGATCCGACCAAGGCCAAAACAAAACTGAACTGGCAGCCCAAATATACCCTGGCAGAAATGGTCCGGGAAATGGTGGCAGCGGATATTGAATTGTTCAAAAGAGAGCAATTGCTGAAAGAGAGTGGATTTACCATAAACAAGGAACATGAATAAGCAGGATAAGATATATGTGGCAGGCCACCGCGGAATGGTGGGTAGTGCCATTGTACGAAAGCTGGAACAGGAGGGATATGCGCATATCATTAAAAAAACCTCCGCAGAGCTGGATCTCAGAAACCAGCAGGCAGTGGCAGATTTTTTTGCAGCTGAAAAGCCGGATTATGTATTTCTGGCGGCTGCTAAAGTAGGAGGTATTGTTGCCAACAATACGTATAGGGCAGAATTCATTTACGATAATCTCATGATGGAGAGCAATATCATTCATCAGAGTTATGTGAATGGGGTAAAGAAATTGTTGTTCCTCGGCTCCTCCTGTATTTATCCCAAACTGGCTCCACAACCGTTGAAAGAGGAATACCTGTTGAGCGGGTATCTCGAAGAAACCAATCAACCCTATGCAATTGCCAAGATTGCGGGGATAGAACTTTGTGACAGTTACCGCGCGCAGTATGGTTGTAATTATATATCGGCCATGCCGACCAATCTCTATGGCCCCAACGACAACTATGATCTGGAGAAAAGCCATGTATTGCCTGCAATGCTCCGCAAATTCATAACAGCCAAAAGAACGCATGCGCCTACTGTAACCATCTGGGGTACAGGCACACCTAAAAGAGAGTTTCTGCACGTGGATGATCTGGCCGAAGCCTGTCTTTACCTGATGCAGACCTACAATGAAAAAGGGCTGGTAAACATCGGAACGGGTACAGATGTAACCATTCTGGAACTGGCAGAACTGATCAGGCAGATTACCGGTTACCAGGGTGAAATTGTGCTGGATGCTGCCAAACCGGACGGAACACCCAGAAAGCTGATGGATGTGAGCAAGCTTTCAGCCGCGGGCTGGAGGGCCAAAATTGATTTGAAAACCGGTATAGAGATGGTCTATGATCTGGTGAAGGACGAGCCATGGGGTGCTTAAATCAGATTTCGGGCAGGAATCTATAATCGATAAATTTGCAGAACGATATCCAATTTATATGAGTAAAAAAATTATGATCACAGGCGGTGCTGGTTTCATTGGATCGCATGTTGTTCGCCTCTTTGTAAACAAATATCCGGAGTATACCATTATCAACCTCGATGCACTTACTTACGCAGGCAACCTGGAGAATCTGAAAGATATAGATACTAAACCCAATTATCATTTTGAAAAGGTGAATATCCTGGATGTAAAAGGATTGGAGGAAGTGTTCGATAAGTACCAGGTAACCGATGTTATTCACCTGGCAGCAGAATCTCATGTGGATCGTTCAATCGTGTCTCCGATGGATTTTGTTTATACCAATATCATCGGAACCGTGAATCTGCTGAACGTGGCAAGAGCCAAGTGGGGACCGGATTACAACAATAATCGCTTCTATCATATCTCTACGGATGAAGTGTATGGAAGCCTGGGTGATACCGGATTGTTTACAGAAAAAACACCGTATGATCCCAATTCACCCTATTCTGCGAGTAAGGCAAGCTCCGATCATTTTGTGAGGGCTTATGGGGAAACCTATCACATGCAAACAGTGGTATCCAACTGTTCCAACAACTATGGTCCATATCATTTTCCTGAGAAACTGATTCCGCTGTTCATCCATAACATCATCCAGGAAAAACCGTTGCCTGTGTATGGAGACGGCTTATATACCAGAGACTGGCTGTATGTAAAAGACCATGCATTGGCAATCGATCTGGTTTTTCATAAAGGGGTGACTGGCGAAACCTACAATATCGGAGGGTTCAACGAATGGAAAAATATTGATCTGGTGAAATTACTGTGCAAGCAGATGGATCAAAAATTAGGACGGACAGAAGGGCACAGCGAAAAGCTGATCACTTATATTAAAGACAGGCCGGGTCACGACAGAAGGTATGCCATTGATGCAAGTAAGATCAACCGGGAACTGGGCTGGAAACCTACAGTAACATTTGAACAGGGCCTGAGTGAAACCATCGACTGGTTTCTCAATAACCAGGAATGGCTGCAGAATGTTACCAGCGGAAATTACCAGCACTATTATGAATCCATGTACCACAACAGATAAGCAATGCGCGTAGAGGAGACCAGTTTGCAGGGATGTTTTATTATCCATGATACTTTTTTCGGAGACAGCCGGGGATATTTTTTTGAAAGCTTCAACCGCAGAACCTTTTTAGAAAAAACTGGCCTGGAGGTGGACTTTGTTCAAGACAACCAGTCCAGTTCACAAAAAGGAGTATTACGTGGATTGCATTTTCAGCATGGGGAGCATGCGCAGGCAAAACTTGTTCGTGTTCTGAAAGGAAAAGTGCTGGACATTGCCGTAGACCTTCGTCGCAATTCTGCCACTTTTGGCAAGCATGTAGCTGTTGAGCTTTCGGACGAAAGTCATACTCAGTTTTATGTGCCTCGTGGTTTTGCCCATGGATTTGTGGTGCTGAGTGAGGAGGCCACATTCTTCTATAAATGCGATAATTATTACAACAAGGCATCGGAGGGAGGAATCATCTACAACGATCCGGATTTAGGAATCGACTGGAAAATGAATCCTGCGGAATTGCTTCTGTCCGATAAGGACCGGGTATTGCCTCCGTTAAAAGATATTGTGCATACGCTCCAGTTTTAACCATCCAAAATCCAATATATGAAAGGGATCATATTAGCAGGCGGTTCAGGAACAAGGTTGTATCCGATTACCAAGGGGATCAGTAAGCAGCTGATGCCGGTTTACGACAAACCAATGATTTATTATCCCCTCTCTGTATTGATGCTTGCAGGGATTAAAGATATTTTGTTTATCACTACACCCCAGGATGCGGACCAGTTTAAACGACTGCTGGGGGATGGACATGAAATTGGCTGTAATTTTTCTTATGAAGTACAGCATGAACCCAATGGCCTTGCACAGGCTTTTGTAATTGGAGAAAAATTCATCGGCAAAGAGAAGGTATGCCTGATCCTGGGGGACAATATTTTTTACGGGGCAGGTTTTAGTAAGCTGGTACAGTCTTTCAACAACGTGGAAGGAGCAGCTGTTTTTGCCTATGAAGTAAATGACCCGGAGCGGTATGGTGTGGTTGAGTTTGATGAAAATCAGAAAGCCATTTCCATTGAGGAAAAGCCCAAGAATCCCAAATCCAGCTACGCGGTTCCCGGACTCTATTTTTATGACAACACCGTGGTGGAAATTGCCAAAAACATTCAGCCATCTCCGCGGGGAGAGTACGAAATAACGGATGTGAACCGGGTATATTTGGAAAAAGGACTCCTTAAAGTAGGGATCATGAACAGGGGAACGGCCTGGCTGGATACCGGAACCTTCGATTCTTTTGCCGACGCCTGTGAGTTTGTTCGGGTAATCGAAAAGCGCCAGAGCCAGAAAGTGGGCTGTATAGAGGAAGTAGCTTACCGGATGGGCTTTATCAACAGGGAGCAGCTGATGGACCTTGCCGACAAGTATGCCAAAAGCGGTTATGGGGAGTACCTGCGCAGGCTGAAACTGAAATAATCTTAGATTTGCTAAACTTTTTAATTGCAAGGCTGTTCTAATTGGAACAGCTTTTTTATTATGCACGCTTTTACCATCAAGGATCTGGAGAATCTCTCCGGTATTAAGGCCCATACCATCCGTATCTGGGAACAGCGCTATTCTTTGCTTAACCCGCAACGGACCGACACCAATATTCGTTATTATACCAATGCCGAACTGCAGAAAGTATTGAACATTGCCCTGCTGAACAAGTACGGATTCAAAATTTCTCATATAGATAAAATGACCCCTGAGGTAATGAAGGAGAAAATCCTTTCCCTCTCTCAGGTGCAGGCACAGCAGGAGCGGCTGGTAAACGAGCTGATTGGAGCGATGGTAGATTTAAAAATGGATGTATTTGAAGAGAAAATCGATGATTATATAGCTTCAAAGGGGATTGAAAAAGCCATTATACAGATCATTTTTCCTTTTTTGGAGCGGATCGGAATTCTTTGGCTCACCAACCATATCAATCCCGGACAGGAACACCTGGTAACCAATATTATCCGTCAGAAGCTGATTGTTGGCATCAATTCCGTCCGCGTAAAACAGGATCCTGAAAACAGTGTTTTGCTTTTTTTACCCGAAGGAGAGCACCACGAAATGGGGCTTCTTTTCACCAGCTTCCTGCTAAAAAGCAGGGGGATCAAGGTTATTTATGTGGGTGCCAATGCCCCTTTAAAGGATATTGAGTTTATTGCCAGGCATACCAAGCCGGCCTTTTTATATTCTCACCTTACCTCGGTTGGCAATAATTTCAACCTCGAAAAGTTCCTTGTACAGGTTTACAACCGGATGCCGGATATACAATTAGTTGTTTCCGGAACCCTGGTTCAGCAGTACAAAAAGCAGGTTCCTGCCAATGTTTCGCTGAAAAAATCCCTGTCTGAAGTAATGGAGTACATCGCCAGCCTCTAGATACCCCCCCCTTTTTATTGTTTAATCTTTAATAATTAATGTTTAAACAAAAATTTGTCTGCTTCAGAATATTTTGTTTAACTTTGAATAAATAAAAATTAAACAAGATGGCTGCGATTGACTTTAACCAGATGTTGCTGAACAATGCCGAATTTTTGAAACCCTTTGCTGCTACGCTTACCCGTGATCAGGAAGCTGCAAAAGATTTGTATCAGGAAACCCTGTTCAGGGCCTTGTCTAACAAGGATAAATACAACGCAGGTACCAATATCAAAGCATGGTTGTACACGATCATGCGCAATATTTTTATCAATAATTACAGGAGAAAAGCCAAGCAATCCACTATTTTCGACAGTACCCCCAACGAATACTTACTGAACCTGAATCAGGGTGCTGTTGCCAACGATGCTGTTGCGAATATGAATCTGAAAGAGGTAAAGCAGGCCATTCATAATTTACCGGAGATTTTTAAAAACCCATTTCTGCTTTATTTTGATGGGTACAAATACCATGAAATAGCCGAAATGCTCGATGAGCCGCTCGGAACCATTAAAAGTAGAATTCATTTTGCCCGAAAGTTGTTGAAATCACATGTACAAAGATTCTAAGAAAAAAGCAGTAGTTATTGGCAGCGGATTTGCAGGCATTTCTGTAGCCAGTTTTTTGGCCAAATCGGGCTGGGACGTAACCGTTCTGGAAAAACAATCCACGCCCGGCGGAAGAGCCAGACAGTATTCCGAATCGGGCTTTACGTTCGATATGGGACCAAGTTGGTACTGGATGCCGGAAGTGTTTGAACGGTATTTTCAGCAGTTTGGAAAAAAAGTTTCTGATTACTATGCACTCAAGAGGCTGGATCCTTCTTACCGGGTCTACTGGTCAGAAGGCTTTACGGATATCCCCGCAAATTATGAGGCTTTCAAAGCTATGTTTGAACAAATAGAACCGGGCAGTGGTGAAAAACTGGACCAGTTTATGCAGGAGGCCGAGTACAAATACAAGGTTGGGATCAACGATCTGGTGTACCGACCAGGGCAGTCTGTAACGGAATACCTCGATTGGGATTTGATCAAGGGTGTGTTTAAACTGGATGTGTTCAACTCCATGAAAAACCATGTTTCCCGTCACTTCAAAAATCCCAAACTGATTGAGTTGATGGAATTTCCGGTATTGTTTCTGGGGGCGCTTCCCGAAAAAACGCCGGCGCTATACAGCCTCATGAACTATGCCGATATCAAGGGTGGTACCTGGTATCCGGAGAATGGCATGTTCAGTATCGTGAAAGCCATGTATGACCTTGCAGTTAGCATAGGAGTCAGGTTTCATTTTAATCAGGACGTACAGCATATAGCTGTTCAAAACGGAAAAGCAACCGGAGTAGAATCTTTGGAGTTGGTCAACGGTCAGTCCAATCCACAGCATTTTGATGCGGATGTGGTGGTTGGCGGTGCAGACTACCACCATGTGGAAACCAAATTGCTCGACCAGGCCTATCAAAGTTATTCTGCCGCTTATTGGGAAAAGAGAGTGATGGCGCCGAGTTGTATTCTGTACTATGTTGGCCTGAATAAAAAATTAAAAGGTGTTTTACACCATTCCCTGTTTTTTGATTCCTCCTTTGCCGTTCACGGCAAAGAAATCTATACCACCAAAGAGTGGCCTTCTGATCCCTTGTTTTATGTGAGCGTTCCATCAGTTACAGATGATACTGTAGCACCTGAAGGTTGTGAAAATCTCTGCCTGCTGATACCGGTTGCGGCCGGCCTTACCGGTGATACGGAAACCCTGCGGAACCATTATTTTGAAATGATTATCCGAAGAATGGAAAAGCTGACGGGTCAATCAATTCTGGATGCTGTGATTTATAAAAAATCCTTTGCGTACAGCGACTTTATGAGTCAATACAATGCTTTTAAAGGAAATGCTTATGGTTTGGCGAACACTTTGCTGCAAACAGGTGTTCTTAAACCTTCGTGCAGAAGTAAGAAAGTGAGTAACCTGTTTTATACGGGCCAGCTTACGGTTCCGGGTCCGGGAGTTCCTCCCAGCCTGATCAGTGGAGAGGTGGTTGCCAAGGAAATCGGGAAAGCTTTCGGACTATAGCGCACATTGTATATATTTAAAATGCAAAATCAGCTATGCTAAATATTTTTCATGAAGTTAGTCAGGAGTGCAGTAAAGTAACTACCGAGAGGTACAGTACGAGTTTCTTCTCTTCTATTCGCCTACTGCACAAAGACCTTCGGACCCCCATTTTTAATATTTATGGTTTTGTTCGGTTTGCGGATGAAATTGTAGATACGTTTCACGGGCATGATAAAGAGGTATTGCTGAGTGAGTTTAAGGAAGCTACCTGGCAGGCCATTGAACGTAAGATCAGCCTGAATCCTATTTTGCACAGCTTTCAGTTAACAGTAAATCAATACCATATTGATCACCAGCTTATTGAGGCATTCATGCACAGCATGGAAATGGATTTGAGCAAAAAGAATTACGATCGTGCCGGTTACGAAGAATATATTTATGGAAGTGCAGAAGTAGTAGGCCTGATGTGTTTGGCGGTATTCTGCGACGGGCACAAAGAAACCTACGAAAAATTGAAGCCGGCTGCAAGAAGTCTGGGAGCCGCCTTTCAGAAAGTTAATTTTCTGAGAGACGTAAAGGCAGATTATGAACACCTGGACAGATTGTATTTCCCCGGCTGTGATTTCAGCAACTTTGGTCCTGAAGATAAAGCCATGATCGAGGCAGATATCCAACAGGATTTTGACCATGCTTATGAAGGCATCATTCATCTGCCACTGAAGTCGAGATTTGGGGTATATGTTGCGTATAAGTATTACCTTTCTTTATTTAAGAAAATTAAAAAGGTACAACCACAGCGGATACTGAATGAACGTGTCAGAATTCCTGACTACGGGAAAATGCTGATCCTGGCAAAAGCGGGAATAAGAAGTCAGTTTAATTTGTTATAGCACATCAAACGTACATATGGAACAGGTAGTATTGGTCAATGAGCAGGATGAGGAGCTGGGCTTTATGGAAAAGATGGAAGCGCATGAAAAAGCTTTGTTGCACAGGGCTTTCAGTGTATTTATTTTTAATGAGAAGGGAGAAATGCTGTTGCAGCAGAGAGCGCTCAGTAAATACCACAGCGGCGGATTGTGGACCAACAGCTGTTGCAGTCATCCCAGACCAGGCGAATTAGTAGGCGATGCGGCTGTAAGACGATTGAAAGAAGAGATGGGTTTTGAAACCAGGTTAAATAAAGTTTTTGATTTTGTTTACAAAGCCCCTTTTTTAAATGGTCTCACAGAACATGAATTTGATCACGTATTTGTAGGGCAGTACGAAGGACCGATAACACCGGATTATACCGAGGTAGAAGATTATGCATACCAGTCTTTGGAGCGCATAACAGAACGATTACAGGAAGAATCTCAGTATTTCACTGCCTGGTTTCAAATCGCATTTCCAAAAGTTAAAGCATGGTGGCAGCAGAACAGACAGCAATCGTAATAGGAGCAGGTATAGCCGGAATAGCAGCAGCTATCCGGTTGCGGGTTCAGGGGTATGAAGTAGACGTATTTGAACAAAACAGCTACCCGGGAGGTAAGCTCAGTGCCTTCAACCTGGGCAATTATCAGTTTGATGCCGGTCCGAGTTTGTTTACCCAGCCGGAGTTTATACGTGAGTTGTTTGAGCTGGCGGGTGAAGACATGGCCCCCTATTTTTCATACAGCAGAATGCCGGTTTCCTGTAACTATTTTTATCCGGATGGAACGATTGTTCATGCTTATGCAGATAACCAGAAACTTGCGAAGGAACTCCAGGATAAGCTCGGGGAGCCGGAAAAAAACACCATTGAATTTCTGCAGCAATCAGCCAGTATCTACAATAATATCGGAACACTTTTTTTGCAGAATTCACTGCATAAAACATCCACACTTTTTAAATCAGGCGTTAAAAAGGCATTGAAATATACCCGGTTGTCTTATCTGTTCAGGTCGATGAATGAGCTGCACGAACGGCAGTTCAGTTCACCCAAAACGGTACAGCTGTTTAACCGTTATGCAACCTACAACGGGAGTAATCCGTATAAAGCACCGGCTATGCTTACCATGATTCCGCACCTGGAACACAACTTAGGAAGTTATTATCCAAAGGGAGGTATGATCAGTATAACCAATGCTTTGTATGAGTTGGCGCTCAGAAAAGGAGTCCGCTTCCATTTTAATGAACGCGTAGAAAGAATTATACGCTCCAATGGAGTGGTGAAGGGCATAGTAGCAGGGGGCCGGGATATCCCCGCACAGCTGGTTGTAAGCAATATGGATATCTATTTCACTTATAAAAATCTGTTAGGAGATGAGTGGAAGGCCGGTGATGTTCTAAAGCAGGAGCGAAGCAGCAGCGCCTATATCTTTTATTGGGGTATCGGTAAAACATTTGATCAGCTCACGCTGCACAATATTTTTTTTACCAGCGATTACCAAGCAGAATTTAATCACCTGTTCAATACCGGTCTACAGTTTAAAGATCCGACGGTATACATCAATATTACATCTAAATGTGAGCCGGGTATGCAAGCTCCTGAAGGAAAGGAAAACTGGTTCGTGATGGTGAATGCCCCGGCCAACAGGGGGCAGGATTGGGAGGCATACGGCAGCGCCTGTAGAAAAGCGGTGATTGAAAAACTCAGTAGATTATTGGGCGAAAATATTGAACCCCTGATTGAAGCGGAGCAGGTGCTAACGCCGGAAACCATCGAGGCAAAAACTGCTTCTTATATGGGTTCACTTTATGGCACCAGTTCCAATAGCCGTTTGGCAGCATTTATGCGTCATCCTAACTTTAGTAAACAAACCAGAGGATTGTATTTTGTTGGGGGTAGTGTTCACCCGGGAGGGGGCATCCCACTCTGCTTAAGCAGTGCCAAAATTACGGCAGATCTTATTGCAAACACTCATAAAACCAGGCAGGCTTCATGATCACTAAAAAGAATATCAGTATTTATCTGGCCATCCTTTTTCATGTGAGTGGGTTGATTGGGATTTTATATACTCCATACAGAGATTGGTTTATTGGCAACACTCCACTGAATCTGCTATTGATGGCGGTCCTGCTGATTTGGAACCAGCAAAAACCCAATAGAGATTTTATATACTTTATGCTGATTTGTTTTGTAACCGGCATGGTTACGGAAATGATTGGCGTAAATACGGGAATATTGTTTGGCAATTACAGGTATGGAACAGTAATGGGCGTTCAACTGATGGGCGTTCCATTGTTGATTGGTGTGAATTGGTTTGTAATCGTTTTTTGTTGTTTGGTATTAATGGAAAAAATGCACCATTGGGTAAAAGCCAAATACCTGAGGGAGCAAATGGCTCCTCCTCCTGCCCTGTTGGAGGGGCTCTCCGTGATTGTAGACGGCGCTATACTGGCCACCGCATTCGACTGGCTGATGGAGCCTGCAGCCATTGAGCTGGGATTCTGGCAATGGGAAGGGCAATCCATTCCCGCACTGAACTATGCCTGCTGGTTCCTGATTAGTGCCGGATTAATTGCTGTTTCCAGGAAACTTTCCTTTCATAAATTCAATCCGTTTGCAGTACATCTGCTTGTAATACAAATCTTGTTTTTCTTAACACTTAGAATATTTTCATTATGATTTACGTACTCATTACATTATTGGTCTTTGTGCTGATGGAAGGCGTTACCTGGCTTACCCATCGCTACGTGATGCATGGATTTTTATGGGTGCTTCATAAGGATCATCATCAGAAAGAAGAAGGGTTTTTTGAAAAAAACGATTGGTTTTTTGTCATTTTTGCCGTCCCCAGCTGGCTTTGTATTATGTTGGGCAGCATGAATCAAAATTACGTGTCGGTTAGCATAGGAGCAGGTATTGCTATGTATGGGGCTGCCTATTTTCTGGTTCATGAAATTATTATACACCAACGGTTTAAATTGTTTACCCGCAGTAATAACCGGTATATCAGGGCTATTCGCTGGGCACATAAAATGCACCACAAGCATATAGGCAAAGAAGAAGGAGAAAGTTTTGGTATGTTGCTGGTAGCTAAAAAATACTGGGATAAGGTTCGTAGAGACGAACAACTAAAGTCTGTTTAATTGTTGACAAAATCGTACGATTATATTATTGCAGGTGCAGGATGTGCAGGTTTAAGCCTGCTAATGCGGATGATGCAGGACGCTTTTTTCTCCCAAAAGCGGATACTGGTTGTAGATGCATCCGGAAAAACGCGGAACGACAGAACCTGGTGTTTTTGGGAAAAAGAACCGGATATTTTTGAATCCATTGTTCTCCATAGCTGGAATAAACTGGATTTCTTTTCCGAAACTTACGCTGCAGAATTATCTATCCAACCCTATACCTACAAAATGATTCAGGGGCTTACATTTTATAACTATGTAAAGTCCGAAGCTAAACACCATCCCAATGTTTCCTGGTTGCAGGAAAAGATTCAGGGATTTACAAAACCGGCGACTGATGACGCGGGGAACCTGCTTTCCGGAATTGTTTTGAGTGATCGCAGTATTTATGCAGATTATGTATTCAACAGCATTCAGTTTGAACCTATTCGGTCCAAGCCACATCAGTACTATTTGCAACAACATTTTAAAGGATGGACCATACAGACCAAAGAACCTTTTTTTGATTCCGGCAAAGCTACATTCATGGATTTCAGGGTGAGCCAGGAGCATGGCACCACTTTTATGTACATGCTGCCTACTTCTGCGACCACGGCATTGGTGGAATATACCCTGTTTACCAAAGATCTGTTGCCTTCGGAATCTTATGACAGGGCTTTAAAAGAATATATTGCCGAGTACCTCCATATTCCGGAATACGAGATTATTCACGAAGAATTTGGGATCATTCCCATGACTAATGCGCTTCTGCCACAAACAAATGGTGGCATTGTGTATATCGGAATAGCGGGTGGGCAGGTTAAAGCAAGCAGCGGATATGCATTTCGGTTTATTCAGAAAAAAACAGCAGCGATTGTTGATGCCCTGAAGAACGGGAGGGCTGTATCTGTTAAAGCCGGATTCCCGGATGTGAAGGGATTACTGTACGATAGTACGCTCCTGCATATTCTGTATCACCAAAAAATGAAGGGCAGCGCTATTTTTAGCCGGATTTTCAAGCACAACCAGGCATCAGACGTACTCGCCTTTCTCGACAATGAAAGCTCCCTGTTCACCGACCTTAAAATCATGAGCAGCGTTCCTACTGCTGTATTTCTGCCGGTAGCCCTGCGGGAGCTCAGCCTGATGCAAAAAAGAAGGAACTAAGCCATATTTTGCTTTACATTTGCGATTCTTAAAGCCGGTCTCGTAGTACAATGGATAGTATAAGAGTTTCCGAAGCTCCAGATCCAAGTTCGATTCTTGGCGAGACCACAAACCCTCGTAGCTTTTGCGCGAGGGTTTTTTATATTGCGAACGTCACGAGTTTACTCGTATAAGTGAGCAGGCTAAAAACCCGCAGGGCAACCGAAGGCTGGCATTTCTGGTAGACATTAAAGCCCTAACTTGGTGTATATTGACTTGCTTATTTATGAAAACCAGCTTTTTATGATTACCGCACTTCAGCAACAATTTGTTGACCTGTTTCATACAGCACCCAAAGTTTATCGTTCTCCGGGGCGGATCAATATCATTGGCGAACATACCGATTACAATCAGGGATTTGTTTTGCCTGCCGCTATTGAACAGGCAGCCTATGTTGCTATAAGCCCAAGGGAAGACAATGAACTTCATCTGTATGCGGTTTCGATGCAGGAGATGGTTGTGTTGCAGTTGCATGGGCTTGTTCCAAAGGCTGGTGCATGGTCCAATTATATAGCGGGTGTTGCGGAACAATTTATCAGAATGGGGTTTACTATCAAAGGATTTAACCTGGTGCTGCACAGTGATGTTCCCATTGGGGCAGGTCTTTCCTCTTCTGCCGCCATTGAGTGTGCGGTTGCATTTGCGCTGAATGAGTGCTTTGATTGCGCACTGGACAGGTTGCAGCTGGTGCACCTGGCACAAAAAGCAGAACATGAATTTGCAGGTGTGCAATGCGGTATCATGGATCAGTTTGCCAGTATGATGAGCAGGCGAAACCACCTGATTAAACTGGATTGTCGTTCATTGGAATATGAGTACATTCCTTTTCAGTTGGGGAGCCATACAATGGTTTTATTTGATACCAATGTGAAGCACAGTTTGGCTAGTACTGCATACAATAATCGCAGGCAACAATGCGAACAGGGCGTGCAATGGATCGCCGCACAATTGCCGCATATTCAAACGCTCCGAGATGCGGATATGGGTATGCTGGAGCAATTTGTACTTCCGAAGGATCTACTGGTTTACCGGCGATGTACTTATGTGGTAAAGGAGATTCAAAGGGTAGAGGCAGCCTGCAAGGCGCTGAAGGCCGGTGATCTGAACAAGCTGGGTGAATTGATGTATGAAACACATGCAGGCCTTTCCTGCGACTATGAAGTAAGTTGCACAGAACTGGATCTGTTGGTTGATCTGGTAAAAGCCCGCCCGGGAGTTATTGGTGCAAGGATGATGGGAGGTGGTTTCGGGGGCTGCACACTCAATTTAGTAGAAGCGGACCGGGTAGATGAGCTGATCAATAGTGTTCAAATTTCTTATGAGCGGGCCACGAATTTGCCATTGAATTACTATCTTGTTTCTGCTGCCGATGGCAGTGGTCGGGTTGACCACTGACCGGGTACGCATAAACGATTTGTATGCAATCATTACAGCCTGCCGATTACATTGTATTCCTGTGTTATTTCGTTATTGTTGCCGGATACGGCTGGTGGGTATACCAACAAAAAAAATCGAAATCGGCCAGTTCAACTGATTATTTCCTGGCAGAGGGTTCCCTTACCTGGTGGGCCATTGGGGCATCATTGATTGCTTCCAACATCTCTACGGAACAGTTCATAGGAATGAGCGGAAGCGGATTCAAAATGGGGCTTGCCATTGCCAGCTATGAGTGGATGGCAGCTGTTTCATTGATTGTAGTGGCCATTTTCTTCATGCCCGTTTATCTGAAAAATAAGATCTTCACCATGCCACAGTTTCTGCAGGTGAGGTATAATTCCACGGTAGCCATGATCATGGCGGTATTCTGGCTCCTGTTGTATGTATTTGTAAATCTTACTTCCATCTTATTCCTTGGGGCACTGGCCATCAGCAGCATCTCCGGTTTTTCTTTTACACTCTGCATGATCGGTCTGGCTTTTTTTGCCATACTGATTACACTAGGAGGAATGAAAGTGATCGGTTATACCGATGTGATTCAGGTGTTCTTTCTGATTCTGGGTGGGTTGGCAGCAACCTATATTGCCCTGAACCTGGTGGCAGACCACAATGGAACAAGTGGGGTATTGAATGGATTTTCTGTGCTGACCGAAAAGGCCGATGATCATTTTCATATGATATTCAAAAGAGACAATCCCTCTTACATGGACCTTCCCGGGTTAACCGTATTGCTTGGCGGACTCTGGATTGCCAACCTGAATTATTGGGGTTGCAATCAATACATCACCCAACGTGCGTTGGGCGCCGATTTGAAAACCGCGCGGAATGGATTGTTGTTTGCAGGATTTCTGAAATTACTGATGCCAATTATTGTTGTATTGCCGGGAATAGCGGCATATGTGCTGTATCAGCAGGGATATTTCCAAACGGAAATGCTGCAGAACGGAGAGGTGAATCCAGACAGGGCTTATCCGGTATTGTTGAATCTTTTACCGGTTGGATTAAAAGGACTTTCTTTTGCCGCACTTACGGCAGCAGTAGTGGCTTCGCTGGCCGGGAAAGCGAATAGTATTGCGACCATTTTTACGCTGGATATTTATAAGAAGAAAGTAAATGACGTTGCGACAGAACAACAACTGGTTCGGGTGGGGCGTATTGCTATTGTTGTTTCCATGATATTAGCGATGGCCGTAGCACCGTTTATGGGAATAGATCAGAAAGGCGGCTTCCAGTATATTCAGGAGTATACTGGTTTTGTTTCTCCGGGCGTATTCGCCATGTTCTTCCTTGGCTTTTTCTGGAAGAAAACCACCTCAAATGCTGCACTGTTTGCAACCATTGGGGGCTTTGTATTGTCCTTACTCTTCAAGTTCTTACCTGGTATCGCAGACCTCTCTTTCCTGGCTTCTACCGGTTTTGCGATTCCGAATTCGCAGGGTATTTATGAGATTCCTTTCCTCGACCGGATGGGCTTTGTATTTGCTATTTGTATTGCTGGCATGTGGGTGATCAGCACGATAGAGCAAAGAAAAGGTGTACGTACGCACGGATTGGAGATTGATCGAAGCATGTTTAAACTGCATCCCGCATTTGCAGTTGGGGTGCTGATCCTGCTGGGAATCATTGCAGCATTGTATGCTGTACTCTGGTAATCAGTATTATACCTATACTCCGTTCTGGTTGAAAGAATATACCATGGCGATGGATTCCTTAGCCATTTTTCGATTGAATTCGAAAGTGAGTTTTTTGTGGTTGATGGTATCTATTATGGTACCAATCAGGCAAAAGCCTCCTGTAAATAAATACAGTAATCCCATTCCGGTTTGTCCAACCATAAAACGTTGAACGCCTCCTATTGCTACAAAGCCGAGCAGGCATCCCAGCAGAATATGATCTGTCTGCCTTCTTTTCCCGTTGTAAATGGCAATGAAGTTTTGCAGTTGTGCTTCGGTCAGATCCTGGGTAAGATGCTGGAGATAGACCAGTTCTTCTCCTTCCAGTGCCGGAATCAGGTGGATTAGGTTGGGTTTCATGCGTTGATTTTTTCTGAAAAGAGCAGCGCTCTTACTCTGTTAAATATAATCATAATCGCGAAAATCCCCAATGGATGTTGTTGCAGGGATTCCCTGAACTGCAGTCTTAATGCATAGTGCATGGAATGCCCAATGCCACAACCAGGACATATATCTATCCCCATAGCGCTAAATAAACAGAGCGATGTACCCTTTGTCTCCGGAAGAAAAAAGAGTGCCAGCAGGGAAATGCTCCAGCAAAGCGCTTCTCCATTATATCGGATAAACCGGAAGGAGGCGTTTAAGGGCTTTGCAATTTGCATGGTGTTATTTTCCGAATGCAGAAATATTGGTGCTGAAAATTTTAACCGCAATCGCGATCAGAATTACGCCGAAGAACTTTCTTACAGCCAGTAATCCGGATTCTCCGAGTGCTTTTTGAATATGACTCAGCGATTTCAGGGTGATGTAAACCACCAGCAGGTTGATCAGGATTCCGGCAAGTATATAGAGTTCATCAAAGTTGGCTTTCAATGACATGATGGTGGTCAGGGTTCCACTTCCGGCAATTATCGGAAAGGCAATTGGTACTACCGTTCCGGATTTGGCGTTGGATTCTCCCTTGAAGATTTCATGGCCCAATACCATTTCGAGTCCAAGTAAAAAAATGACAATAGAACCACCTACGGCAAATGAACGAACATCCAAACCCAATATCTTCAGGAAGGGCTTACCCGCAAAAAGAAAAAGGATCATTAACCCTCCGGATACTGCTGTTGCCTGAAAGGATCGGATCTCTCCCATTTTCTTTTTCAAAGAAATCAACAGGGGTATGGATCCCAATATGTCCACAACGGCAAAAAGCGTAAAGGTTACGGTTAAAAGTTCGTCCAGATGAAATGTCATGTTTGGGCGTTTTTATTAAAGATACTAATCTTACACATTCGTTGGCCTGTGCCATTCTTTTCCCTGCCGGGAATAATTGTACAGCAGGCTGTGTTCCATCCCTTTTTCGGATACTTCAATTTTAACTACACATCCGTAATGAAGGGTAAATTCATCGAAAGATGCTCTCAGCGGTGTGTTCGTGATATGCGAGAGGATGCTTCTGAGCACGCCACCATGCGCAACGATCACCGCATCTTCTCCTTCTGCTTTAATGGATTCAAACCGGTTCACCACCCTTTCGTGCAGGTCCACATAACTCTCTCCATTTGGCACAGATATATTTACAAAATCGTCCATCCAGGGCTGGATTTCTGCTTTGGGAATTTCATTCCACTGCTGCATTTCCCAGTCGCCACAATTTAACTCCATTAAATCGTTGTGGCGTTCAACGAGGTCAGGATGATACAAGGCTGCCGCCAGCTTGGTACAGCGTTGCAACGGACTGCTGTATACACGCAACTTTTTCTGCGGTAAATGCGGACGAATCATTTCAACTTCTTCTTCAAAAGTATCGGTAACATCCAGATCTGTTTGTCCGTAACAGATCCCTTTCTCAATAAGTGGGGTGGTATGTCTGATCAGATAAATTTCCATAGCAGTAAACATCCTATATAAAAAGCAATTTCACAAATTTGTTGTGTAGCGCCCAGGCAATCGCCGGTATAACCACCAATCCATTTTTTGAAAAAACGGGCAGCAAAAAAACGGGTAATTACCGGTGGAATCAATGCAATCAATACAAAATACACGGTTGGATTCATGCGTGTATTAGTGAACTCCAGGATGGTTGGATTCAGGTAATCACCGGAATACAATAATAACAGTGGAAGCACAGTGCCGGTAACGGACATCAGCATTTCACTCTTTGTCAGCCTCCGGTCTGCAAGGGGCTTGCTCTTGCTGGCATCTATATCCTGCACATAAGGAAGCTGCTGCATGATGGTGGTGGAGAAGAACCTGCTGCTACTGTGACCGGCAATCAATACCATGGCCACGGTGGTTACAGGAAAATAATTGAATAATTCGAGCAGTAACAGGAACTTGAAACTTAAAACAGCGATCAGGCCAACCACGCCATAAGTGCCTAACCTGCTGTCTTTCATGATGGTCAGAATTTTTTCAGGAGTCCATCCGCCTCCAAATGCATCACAGCAATCGGCGAATCCGTCTTCATGAAAAGAGCCCGTAAGCAGAATCGTAGCCAACATCGAAAAAGCAATACCTAAAGGAGGAGAAAACAACTGGGTTGCCAATATCAATACAGCACCCCCAACGATACCCACTAAAATACCCACCCAGCTGAAATACCTGGCGGAAGCCTGTAAAAGACTGGTGGAATAAGGAAGATTAGCCCCAACCGGAATTCTGGTAAAAAACATCAGGGCCGTTTTGAAAATCAACCATTGGTACTTCATAGCAGGCTAAGGTAGCAGAAAATCAGATTGAGCTAACCTGTGCTTCATCAAAAGATGCCATTTCGTTGAGGAAGGCAACAGCGCTTCTGATCACCGGAATGGCCAGTGCAGCTCCTGTGCCTTCGCCCAGACGCATACCCAGCTGAAGGATGGGTTCTGCTTTAAAATATTCCAGCATGCCCGCATGTCCCTGTTCCCCGCTGGCATGGGCAAAAAGGCAATTGTTTAATACTTCTGGTTGTATTTGCTGAGCCAGCATCAGTGCAGCACTGGAAATGAATCCATCTACTACAATGATCATTTTTTCTGCATAGGCCTGCAGGTAGGCACCGGTCATCATGGCTATTTCAAAACCTCCGGCTTTGGCGAGCAACCCATATGGATCGTTGCTAAGCAGGTCTAAGCGATGTTTTATGAACACCGTTTCGAGGGTAGTTATTTTGGTATTCAGCTGTTCGTCGTTTGCACCGGTCCCTCTTCCGGTACAATCCCGTATGGCTTTACCGGTAATGGCGCTCATGATCAGCGTGGCTGAAGAAGTGTTACCGATACCCATTTCACCAAAACCAACGCAATTGCAACCTGCTGCGCCAAGTTGCCGCACAATCTCCCGGCCCTGCTCAATGGCGTTGAGGGCCTGTGTTGCAGTCATGGCATCTGCTTCAAGATAATTTTTGGTTCCTGTATCCTGTTTTGCATGAATGAACCAGTCACTGGATGGAATTGCACTGAAATCGGCATTGACGCCCGCGTCTACTACCACGAGCCGGATATCGTGTTGCCGGGTAAACACATTAATGGCTGCACCCTTCCGGATGAAATTCAACACCATCTGCGCTGTAACTTCCTGCGGATATGGATTTACAAGACCTGTGGCCGCAATGCCATGGTCTGCGGCAAATACAACAATAGTTGAATTTGTAATAACCGGAAACAGCGTTTCCTGGATAAGTCCTGCTTTCAGGGCAATGAATTCCAGAAGGCCGAGTGCCCCGATTGGTTTGGTTTTCCGGTTGATCTTTTCCTGCAGTTGTGCTTTCAGTGACTGGTTCATAAGGTTAAAGTTTGATGCTTATTCCCGAGCTGATAATAAAAGGGATACTGTTGAACCCTCTCAGGTCGTAAAATTGCCTGCCGGTGATATTCTGTGCATCTATAAATAGTTTGTAGCGCTTGTTGAAGCTGTATTCTCCATAAGCATTCAGAATTGCATATGCAGGAAGCAACACATCTCCTGTTTTATATCCGCCGATATCGTAGCGGCTGCTCAGGTACTTGCTGCTGATGCTGATGAATAAATTGTTGTGCTGATAATTTAGTGATGCATTGATGTTGATGCCGGGTCTTCTGAGGCCATAGGAATATCCGGTGTCTTTGAAGCTTTGTCTGCTTTGTGTGGAATCACTGATAGACAGGAAGCTGAAATTGGCTTTGAGATTGATCCGGTTGGTAATTCTTGTGTTGGTTTCGTACTCTACACCCAATACATTTTGCTTAACAAAATTAAAATACTGGTATCGCACATAGTCATAATCAATTCCGTCGTTGATGTTTCTGTAGAAAACGACCAGTCTGCTGCTGAACTGACTGCCCGTATTGGCCACACCCAGTTCCACTGATGTACTTTTTTCTGCTTTCAGATTGGGTTGCCCGCTATACTGATCAAACAACTGGTAAATGGATGGCGCTTTAAAACCAGTGGCAATGCTACCAAAAAACCGGGTACTCTCCGATATACTGAAAGATGGATTGAAGCTGAAAGTATAATTGGTTCCGTATTTTGAATGATGATTGTAGCGAATTCCAAGGTCAGAAGCAAATCCTTGTTTATTATTGAATAAAAGCGAAGAATAAACAGAAGTCTGGCTGAAACTGGTGTCGTTGAAACTGCTGTTGTAAGGTCCAAATGGACTCACCGAACGGTAATCGTTATTCATGCTTCCATACCTGTACTCAACTCCCTGCAAAAGACTGAGTGTGCTGCTCAATGTTATATTGGCATACAGTTCGGCAAACTGTGTTTTAGCAAAATAATTGTTGCGTACAAAATAGCTGAATACTTTTTTGTCTGTACTGTCCCGCTCATAAGCCCGGTTGGTCTGACTGAACTGATAGTTGGCATTAAGGCTGAACGTGGATGTTTTGTACTGAAAGCCTGCGCCTGTATTCAACACATTGTTGCTGGTGTTGTAATACCGGTCGTCTTTAAAAACACCTTCGTCGATTCCCGCCCTGTTTGCGCTGTACATGGCAAACCCCTTTACAAAAAACCGATCGCTGATTTTGTATTGTGCGCTTGCGCTCGAAGAACTGCCATCGTACCCGTCTTTATCAAATCCTTTGTTTCCGGATGTATCCTGTGCAGTGCTGAACCCGTCCGTTTTCATACGGGCGGTTCTCAATGAATAGCTAAGCCTGTTGAGTTTACCAAAAACCTGGAGGTTTCCTTTAAAGGTATTGAGATTACCGGCAGATAAAGTGGCGTTTGCATTCACCGGTTTGTTTAAACCTTCTTTTACCGTAATAATATTGATAACGCCGGCTATGGCATCGCTACCGTAGATGGTGCTCTGGGCTCCCCTGCACACTTCAATCCGTTCCACATTGTTGATGCTGAAAAGATTCAGGTCAAATTCGTTGTTGATCATGGAGGGGTCGCTCAGGGGAATGCCATCCATCAGGATAAGGGTTCTGCCAGTGGCAGCGCCCCGCATAAAGACAGACTGATTGGTCCCTGCATTGTTGTAGGCTCCGTTAATTGTTATCCCGGTTGTTTCATTGAGGATCTGCGCAACCGTTTTGCCCCCGCTTCTTTCCAGCTGTTCCCTGGAGATCACGGAAATTACTTTTCCGGTGGTGCTTTGTTTTTGTTCCTGCTTGTTGGCAGTAACCACTACTTCGTCGAGTACCCGCGTACCCGAACTGTCTTTTTGTGCCAGCAGTTCAGAGCCTGCCAGCAAGGTTAGGAGGAGCATTGTTTTTTTGCTCATTGTTTTATTTTTTGAATTGAACAATGAGCTTCCAGGAAATGAAAAATAAAAAGAAAAATAAACTACTGCTGCAGCAGCACTTTACGTTCCATGCTTTTCACCCGAAAGCCGTGAATGTTGTTGTATCTGGCAGGTCTTCTGACTTTCCCGACTTTTTGAGCTTCCTTCCCATTCCTTGTTCCGGAACAGTGGTTGCAGTTGCTAAAAAGTTCGCCATGTTAAGCGGCGGGATTACAGCTACGGGGATAGTGCCGGACTTACACCGGACTTCCCTTTTAATCATCTGCCTGAGGCAGGTGAACCAAGTACGGGGCAAATGTAAAGGGCGGATCTGTACTTTATGGTAAATGTTATGAACATACCCCTGAATAACTATTTTTTAATTCATCCATAATATGGCCATGTATGGCCGCTCATCGCTCTGCTGATTATTCTTTAACTTATTTACTTATTTTCAGCAGATGAAAGGAAATCAGAAGCTCAACCTGTTCAGTTTTACCATGATCGTGGTAGGCCTGGTGATTGGTATGGGTATATTCAGAACGGCCGCTACCAGCGCCAAGGATGCCATAGAACCATCGGTGTATTTTACCGCCTGGATACTGGGAGGCTTTGTTGCATTTTGCGGAGCATTAACCTATGCAGAAATCGGAAGCAGGTTTCCCGTTACTGGCGGGTACTACAAAATCTTCTCTTATGCCTATCATCCCAGCATTGCCTTTGCCATCAATTGTATTATCCTGATCAGTAATGCTGCCAGCTTAAGTGGAGTGGCGCTGATCGGAAGCGGATACATTACCAAGTTGTTTCCGGGAATAAACTGGACAGATACACACAAGGCGCTGATCAGTTGTATTGCCATCATTATTTTTTATGCCATCAATCTGCGCGGATTGAGAATGAGTTCAAAAGCACAGAATATCCTGATGGTGATAAAAATCACGATGATTCTTGTGTTGATTGCAGCACTTTTTTTTCCCTATGAAGCTCCGGCAGCAGCAAATGTGGTGGCAACAACTCCACAGATGAACTGGCTGCAAAGCCTGGGGATTAGCCTGATAGCCGTTTCCTTCACGTATGGTGGCTACCAGCAAACGATCAATTTTGGAAATGAAGTCAAAAATCCGGCAAAGAATATCCCCCGGGGAATTTTTTGGGGTATAGCCATCATCATCAGCTTATACCTGCTGGCCAATCTCAGTTATTATACCATTGTGGGTTTTGACCAGATGAAGGGAGAGCGTGAGATTGCTTATGTACTGATTCAGAAAGTGTTTGGCGATACAGGCGCGGATATTTTTTCTTTCTTCCTGTTCTTTGGGGTGCTGGCTTATGTAAATGCCCTGCTGATGAGCAATCCGAGGGTAATGTATGCTATGAGTGAGGAAGGTAGCCTGCCACGCATTTTTGGAAAACAGAATCCTAAAAATGATGTGCTGGTGGTATCGCTTTCTGTGTTTGCCTCCATCTGTATTGTGATCCTTTTCTTTGCCCAGACCTTCGAAAAGATTCTGAACTTTACCATTTTTCTGGATTGTTTCGGGATGGTGGCTTCCAGCGCAACCCTTTTTATCCTTCGTAAACGAACCCGTCACCTGGATGGAACAGGTATTTACAAAATGAAGCTTTATCCGATTCTGCCACTGATATTTATTGCGAATTACCTGTTTGTCGGCGTGAGCATCGCCATTCAGACACCGGACACTGCCCTGGTAGGGGCATTGGTACTCGGGGCCTTCATTTTACTCTATTTTGCCACGGCTAAACCGAGAAATGACCTTTCATAAGTTATTACAGGCGAAACAGGGGGCTTCCTTTCCGTCTGTCTAAAATTTAGGTATTCGTGCCGGAATGACGTTATTTTTGGTATATGAATAGAATCTTAATTGCAGGGCTGGCCTGTTGGGTATTTATTTCAGGGCTCCAGGCCCAGGATGCCCAGGCCAAATGGGATTTAAGGCGATGTATAGACTATGCCGCCAAAAACAATATTTCTGTAAAGCAGGCAGATGTTCAGGCAAGGCTCTCTCGCCTGGACGTAGATAAGGCCAAATGGGCACAATACCCGAATCTGGGGTTCAGCACCAACCTGGGTACCCAGTGGGGCCGATCCATCGACCCTACTACCAACTTGTTTACCACAACCCAGTTGTTGTTCCAGGGCGCTACCCTGAGTGCAGGTGCACAACTGTTCAACTGGGGTGCATTGCAGGCGGATAAAAAAATTGCCGGATTCAATGCCCAGGCAGCAGCAACAGATGTGGAAAGGATTACAAATGATATTTCTTTAAGTATCGCTACTTATTTTTTACAGGTAGTGGCGGCAAAGCAACAGATCAAAATTGCAGAAGTACAATTGGAGCAAACCCGTTTTCAGTTGGGCTTTACCCGTAAAAAAGTTGAAGCAGGAACCCTGCCTGAATTGAATGCTGCGGAAATTGAGGCGCAATTTGCAAGAGACACTACTACATTGGTGAATGCACAGGCCAGCTTTTCACAGGCAGTGATTCAGCTGAAAGCTGCGATCAGCCTCGATATGGCTACGCCGTTTGAGGTGGAAATACCAGAGGTGGAACATATTTCGCTGGCTCCGCTGGCCGATCTGGAACCAGCCGGATTGTACCAGGTAGCATTGAACGCCCAACCCTTGCAAAAAGTAAATAGCTTTAAATTAAAGGCTGCGGATGAATCTGTAAAACGTGCACGTTCTGCATTTTATCCAACCCTGTCTGCCTTTGGCTCATTGGGATCCAACTTTGCCAATTCAGCAACAGAAATTACAGGCGCTAATGTGTTAGGCTCTAAACCAACTACCAATTTTGTTACGGTAAATAACGTAAACTATCAGGTGTTCCAGCCGGATATTCAGGTATTGTCTCAGAAAAGATCTTTTGGTGGTATGTGGAGCGGATGGGGAACGCAAATGGACCAGAACTTCCGGCAGAGTATCGGATTGCAGCTGAGTGTTCCCATTTTTAGTAATGGAAATGCCAGATTGGGTTATCAGCGGGCAAAGCTGAATCTTCAGACAGTAGAGAATAACAAGCAACAGGCCGACCTTACCCTGCAGCAAAATATTTATCAGTCTTTCACCAATGCAAAAGCAGCCATGTTGCGCTACAATGCCAGTCAGAAATCTGTTGAGGCATCGCAAAAAGCATACGATTTTGCAGCAAAAAGATACGAGGCCGGATTATCCAATACACTGGATCTGATTACCAATCAGAACAATCTCCTGAAAGCGAAACTGGACAGACTGAATAATCAGTTTGATTATATATTCAGAATAAAACTGCTTGAATTTTATAAAGGCCAGGGTATTAAATTATAACCGCTACATGTTGGCAAAAACCGAAAATAACTGTTATGAGTAAGAAATTGATTTGGATTATTGTTGGACTGGTTGTTCTGATCGCTTTAGTGATCGGCCTGAAAAAAGCCGGCGTGATCGGAAAAGAAGAGGGGATCACTGTATCTGCCGAAAAAGCAGAGCAGCGTACCATCATCGAAACGGTGAATGCCAGCGGAAAAGTATATCCCGAAGTTGAAGTAAAAATTAGTCCGGATGTAAGTGGAGAAATAGTAGAGCTGACTGTAAACGAAGGGGATAGTGTACGAAAAGGGCAGGTACTTGCAAGAATTTATGCAGATCTGCTGAATTCTACCAGAGACCAGGTTCAGGCAACTGTAAATCAGCAAAAAGCACAGGTGAATAACTCAACTGCGCAGCTGGCATCCCTGAAGGCAACCCTGGATCAGACAGAAGCACAGTATAACCGGCAGAAAAAATTATTCAGCGAAAAGGTAAGCAGTCGCCTGGAATTTGAACAGGCAGAACAGGCATACAAAAGTGCCAAAGCCAATTATGCTGCTGCAATGGAAGGGATCAAGAGTGCTCAGGCTGCTGTACAGAGCGTGCAGGCGCAGTTGAACAGAGCAGATAAGGACGTGAGCAGAACAGTGATCATTTCTCCGATGGATGGGGTAATCAGCCTGATGGCCATTAAGAAAGGAGAGCGTGTGGCAGGTAATAGTTTTAATGTAGGTACAGAAATGATGCGGGTTGCAGATATGCGCAGCATTGAAGTGCGGGTGGATGTTGGTGAAAATGATATTCCAAAAGTGAAATTAGGCGATACTGCCATTGTAGAAGTGGACGCATATACCAGCCGTAAGTTTAAGGGACTGGTATACAAAATTGCCAATCCAACTACCAATGGGGTAACTTCATCTGTAGCAAGTGCTGAAGTAACCAATTACAAAGTACATATCCGTTTGTTACCGGATGATTATAAAGACCTGATTGTTCCCGGAAGAAGTTTTCCGTTCAGACCTGGTATGACAGCAAGTGCAGATATACAAACCAGAAGCAAGCAGAATGTTTTGTCTGTACCATTGAATGCGGTTACCACCAGGGACGCGAGC
This sequence comes from Sediminibacterium sp., assembly GCA_016786865.1. Classification (GTDB taxonomy): domain Bacteria; phylum Bacteroidota; class Bacteroidia; order Chitinophagales; family Chitinophagaceae; genus Sediminibacterium. The sequence continues at coordinate 26,610 of JAEUVE010000011.1, forward strand.
GACAGTACTTCAGCAAAAACGGCTGATAAGAAAGATAAGAAAGAAGAGAAAGCTGCTGAACCGGCTGCTGCAAATACCGATGCACCAAAATCTGTTACTGCCGACGACAGTATTCAGGAAGTGGTATTTGTACTCCAAAAAGACAATACGGTGAAGAAAGTTCGCGTAAAAACAGGTATTCAGGACCTGAATTATATAGAAATTCTGGATGGTCTGAAAGCAGGAGACACCGTAATAACCGGACCTTATCAGATCGTAAGTAAGACCCTCAAAGACGGAAATCTGGTTACTGTAGTAGCCAAGGATAAGCTTTTTGAGGAAAAGAAGAAATAACCTCATTTTTTAAATAGTGCAACTCCATAGTGCATGATCCTCCGGCCTTATCCGGCTGCAATCATCCACTATGGAGTTTTTGTGTAAGTTTGCCTCCAGAATCATCAGCCATATGAAATTTGGGATATTAGGGAGTGGTAGCTGGGCAACTGCAATTGCTAAAATTTTAACGGATAACGGCAATACCATCAACTGGTGGGTTCGCAGCGGCGACAGTATTGCTTATATGCAGAAAAGGAGACACAATCCACGCTACCTGAGTGGGGCCTATTTCAATCTGTCGCAATTGTTGCTCAATGACCAGCTGGAAGAAGTAGTGGCAAAATCAGACGTATTGGTTGTGGCCATTCCTTCTGCTTTTGTAGAGGAAGTGATATCCCGGCTGCCTAAAGCTGCCTGGGAAGGAAAGAAAATCGTTTCTGCCGTAAAGGGAATTCTTCCGGGATCAAATCAATTATTGCATGAGTACATGGCTGGCCTGTTCGATTTCCCGGTAAGCAGCTATTTTACTTTGCTGGGGCCCTGCCATGCCGAAGAAGTAGCTTCTGAAAAACTCTCTTACCTTACTTTTTCAGGTAAAGATGAAGCGGAGACTGCTGCAATAGCAGCCTGCTTCAAAACCGAGTACATTAACACAGTAGTCAATACAGATATAATTGGTGTACAGTATGCGGCGGTATTGAAAAATATTTATGCCCTTGGGGCTGGTATCGCACACGGCCTTGAGTATGGAGATAATTTTCAAAGTGTATACATTGCTGCCTGTGCAAATGAAATGGCTGGATTTCTGAAAACCATATCCAGTTCGGATTGTAAGGAAAATTTTGTTCAACAGAATTATACTGCATCGGTTTACCTCGGAGATTTATTGGTTACCTGTTATTCGCTCTACAGCCGAAACAGAACCTTTGGAAACATGCTTGGTAAAGGTTATTCCGTAAAAGCGGCCACACTGGAACTGAATATGGTAGCAGAAGGATACAATGCAAGCAAATGCATTCATAAGACCAATGAAAGCTGCGTAAAGGCTGATATTCCAATTGCTTCGGTTGTATATGAAATGCTTTGGGAGCATCTGCCTGTTGCAGAGGGATTCAAGAAAATTGAGGGATATCTGTTTTAGAGTTGAAACAGTTCAGCTGCAATTCCGTCTGCATAAAATTTCCCTTTGGGAGGGATCACCAGGAAATTGCCTGAATGAATCAGGGTTTCATTTTCTATAAATTTTTTTGCCAGTTTCAGTACATCCGGTACAATACCGGCGGGTCCTGTTTTTTCCAGCTGGCTCAGGTCCAGCCCTTCCGAAGTGCGCAGTGAAGTCATGATGTACTCATTCACCCTTTGTTGGGTTGTCAGCAACTCAATTTCGGCCGGAATATTTTTCTGTTTCAGGGAAGACAGGTATAAGCTGTTGTTGGCAATATTCCATTGTCTGCTGATTCCGTTATACGAGTGGGCACCGGGTCCGAGACCCAGGTAATGGCTGCCAGACCAGTAGCTGGAATTGTGCCTGCTTCGCATACCGGGTAGGGCAAAGTTGGAAATTTCGTAGTGCTCATAACCCGCAGCGGCAGTATGATTCATCAGTATGTCGAAATGAATGGCCTGTTTATCCGGATCAACCTCTTCCAGTTGCCGGTTGTTGATTTTTTTTGCAAGGATTGTTCTGGGCTCTACAGTCAGGGCATAGCAGGAAAGATGTGGCACTTTTAGTTCTATGGCTGTTTTCAGATTTTGTTTCCAGTGTTCATCGGAAAGGGTGGGGCCTCCGTAAATCAGGTCGATCGAAAGGTTGCTGAATCCGGTAGCCTGGGCAAGCGGTATGCAGGCGAGCGCCTGTTCTGCATTGTGCGCCCTGCCCATCCAGGAAAGGTCAGCTTCAAAGAAAGATTGTATCCCGATGCTCAGCCGGTTAATGCCAGCAGCTTTCCAGCTCTCCAGGCTGGCAGTACTGATATCGTCCGGATTGGCTTCCAGTGTAATTTCTGCATTGCCGGAAACAGTAAAAAAGTCGCGGATACCCCTAAGAATGCGGTTCAATTGTTCCCCCGACAGCAAGGAAGGGGTTCCTCCCCCAAAGTAAATGGTTTCGACAGGTTCGTTCAGGTAACCTTGCCGCAGCAAGGCTTCTGAAACAATTGCCTCCGTCATTTGCGGCATGCGTTGTTGGTTTACCGAGAAATGAAAATTGCAATAGTTACAGGCTTTTTTACAAAAAGGGATATGAATATAGATGCCGGCCATGAGCGTAAATAATCATTAAAATTAGCATTGTTCCTGCTTCTGTACCAATTAATCACTGGCATTCAATATTTTTGGGGTGATGATATTCCTGCGCAGTATTTTTTGTATCCTGATTTTCAGTTCCATAACCCCCCTGCTTGTTGCACAAACCGACAGCCTGGGCAGAAACGATACCGGATTGAACAGGCAGGACCGTCTGGCCGGCAGCAGCCCCGCAGCAGTACAGCAGGGATACGATAGTATTCAACAGGCGGTAACAGATACTGGTTTACAAAACGCAATAGCAGCCGATACTACACCAAAACCGGCCAGTCTTCCGCAGAAGGTAATAATTGATACCAGTAGTTTTCAGCAGTACATGGTGCATCCATGGCTTCCGATGAGTAAGTCTCCGGCATATATGATGGTAGATTACCGGATCAGGGAGTCCAAGGATTATTTATTTTATCTGCTTTATGGAATCATATTGTTGCTGGCATTCATTAAAGTGGTTTTTCCTAAATATTTCAGGAACCTTTTTTTATTGTTTTTTCAAACCTCGCTTCGCCAAAAGCAAACCAGGGAACAGTTGCTTCAGGACACCCTGGCCAGCCTGCTGATTAACCTGCTTTTTATTATTTCTGCAGGATTATTTATATCGCTTCTCATGATTACAAAGGGATGGCTGCGCTTGCCATTCTGGACGTTATATGCATATGTAACAGGAGTCTTAATTGCGATTTATGCCGGTAAATATCTTTTTCTGGTATTCGCTGGTTGGGTATTTAATAATAAGGAAGTAGCCAACGGATATATATTCCTGGTATCGATGGTAAACAGAATATTGGGCATATTGCTGATTCCCTTCAGTGTAATCATGGCCTTTGGAGAACCACATATATTATCTGCGGTTGCAACATTGAGTATTGGATTGGTAATTGTATTGTTACTTTACCGTTACCTTGTTTCGTTTGGGTCACTCAGAAACGACCTGAAAATCAATGCTTTTCATTTTTTCCTATACCTTTGTGCAGTTGAAATTCTGCCAATGCTATTGATATATAAGCTATTGGTTAATTATATCGGCTGATTTTTTACATTTGCAAAATTATTAGACAGAGCAGTATGATCAAACACGGGGTTAAACAATCAGCAGCTTCAAAGACAAGTAAAAAAATTCTGATTTCTCAGCCCAGGCCGGAAAATGATAAATCACCTTACTTTGATCTGGAGAAAAAGCACGATGTGGAATTGGTATTTCATCCATTCATTGTACTTGAAGGAATACCTGCACGTGAGTTCAGGAAGCAGAAGATTGACATAGCGCAGTATACTGCCATTATTTTCACCAGCCGAAATGCAATTGATCATTTCTTCCGGATGAGTGAAGAAATGAAAGTGAATATCGGACAGGATACCAAGTATTTCTGTATTACCGAAGCTGTTGCTCTTTATCTGCAGAAATTCATTTTGTACAGGAAAAGAAAAGTGTTCTACGGAGCAGACGGAACCAACAAGAGTTTGTTCGATGTAATTAACAAGCACCGTGAATCCGAGAAGTTCCTGTATGTATGCAGCGAAAATCAGCAGGATAATGAAATTGTGAGTTGGCTAAAAAACAACAAGTGCGAATTTCAGCTGGCTTTCATGTACAGAACCATCAGCAATGATATTAAACCCGCAATGGAACTGTATCAGTATCATGTAATCTGTTTCTTTACACCAAGTGGTGTGAGAAGCCTGCTGGACAATTATCCGGATTTTGAACAGAAGGATATTGTTATAGCTTCATTTGGAAGCAATACTTCCAGAGCGGTAGAGGAAGCTGGTTTTACGCTGGAAATTAAAGTTCCGGCACCACAAAGACCAAGTATGGTTGCTGCACTGGATCATTACCTCTGCTCCATTAAAACTACTTCGAAGAGTACTTCTAAAACAGCGGCCAAAACCGTAAAAAAATAGTTGTAATCAAAAAGATATAACCAATGAACAAACCCCTCTGTTGAGGGGTTTGTTAGTTAATCATACTTATGGAAAAGCAAAAAGGCAACAGACTGCTGCAGGAAACCAGCCCCTATCTGCAGCAACATGCATATAATCCGGTCAACTGGTATCCCTGGGGCAATGAAGCACTGGATCTTGCCCTCCGGGAAAACAAACCGATCCTGGTGAGTATTGGCTATTCGGCCTGCCACTGGTGTCATGTAATGGAGCGGGAGAGCTTTGAAGATGAGGCCACAGCTACATTCATGAATGAGCACTTTGTCAATATTAAGATAGACCGCGAGGAAAGGCCGGATCTGGATCATATTTACATGGATGCGGTACAGGCAATGACCGGTAGCGGAGGATGGCCGCTGAATGTATTCCTTACACCGGATAAGAAACCATTTTATGGCGGCACCTATTTTCCTCCGAAAAGAATGCACAACCGGTCTTCCTGGATGGAAGTACTGGATGGTGTTCGCAAAGCCTTCCAGGAAAGAAAATCCGCTGTGGAGGAACAGGCCAATAACCTGATTGGTCACTTGAACAAAAGCAACGCTTTTGGGTTGGTACAACCGGAAGCCGACAGTCTCGAACAGTTCTATTCAAAAGATACACTGAACAAGATAGCCGGGCAGATTCTGGAACAGGCAGATACTACCGAGGGTGGATTTGGTAATGCGCCCAAGTTTCCGCAGACTTTCAGTATTGTTTATCTTTTAAGACATCATCATTTTACCGGAGATGCCGCAGCATTGCAACAAGCCCTGCTGAGTCTCGATAAAATGATACAGGGTGGTATCTATGATCAGCTGGGGGGTGGATTTGCGCGGTACAGTACCGACGCACAGTGGCAGGTGCCACACTTCGAAAAAATGCTGTACGACAATGCCTTACTCCTGATAGCCATATCGGAGGCATATCAGCTAACAGGTAATCCGCATTATCAGCATGTGATACAGCAAACCATGGATTTCATTTCGCGGGAAATGACCAATGAATCGCATGGTTTTTACAGCGCACTGGATGCAGATAGTGAAGGGGTAGAGGGTAAATTTTATACATGGACTAAGGCAGAACTGGATGCAGCCTTGCAGGAAGATGCCCCATTTTTCAATGAATTTTATCGGGTGGAAGCCAATGGAAACTGGCATGAAGGAAAACAGGAAAACCCGCCTACCAATATTCTTTGGACGAACCGAAATCCTGAACCCGAAATTATGGAGCGGCTGCAGCGTTGCAGGGAAAAGCTGATGCAGCTGCGGGCAAAAAGGGTTCGGCCCTTGCTGGACGATAAAGTGCTGCTGGGCTGGAATGCCATGATGATCACGGCCTGCTGTAAAGCCGGTGCTGCAACCGGTACAGAAAGCTATCTGAGGATGGCCACCGAAAGCATGTTGTTCCTGGAAAACCAGCTTCGGGATGCCCAAACAGGTCTCTGGAACCATACCTATAAGGCAGAACAACCCAGAATACCCGCTTTCCTCGATGATTATGCCGCTTTGATACAGGCATATATTCATTTGCAGGAAATGACCGGAGAGGCAGCCTATTTGCACAAGGCAGAAGCCATGACCCATCTGGTGCTGAAGCATTTTGAAGAGCCGGAGAGTGGCTTCTTTTTTTACACACCGGATTTTCAGCAGGATCTGATTATGCGAAAAAAAGAAGTGTATGATGGCGCAACCCCTAGCGGGAACGCAATTATGGCGGAAAATCTGCAATACCTGGCCATTGTTTTTGACCGTCCGGAATGGGCCGAAAGGGCCAGAAAAATGCTGGCTTCCCTTCAAAATGCTATCCAAAAACACCCTACCTCATTCGGGGTTTGGGCAGCTGTATTTCAGAAGGAAGTGATTGGTTTTAAGGAAATTGTGGTGACCGGGCAACAGGCAGTCCGGTATCTGTATCCAATTAACAGAAAATACATTCCCAATAAAATAATCCAGGCTGCCGAAACAAATCCGGGAAATTTCCCGTTATTGAACGGAAAACAGTTCGGAGAGGATGGGGTATTGTTCTATTTATGTAGTAATTATACGTGTGGCCCAGCTTTTAACACCGTAGAAGCGTTTTTAGCAAAAGTGTAACAAGATTTAGCATAATTTGCTTCCCGACAGTGTTTTTAGAAGTTTCATATTGTCTTAAATAATAATTTATACTATTTGACGTTACATCTACTTGTTACTGTTAAAATATTGGAAACAGGATTTTTTCATAGGTTAACAGCCATTGGAAAACATATATTTGCCACTGTCAAAATTCTGATCGGAAAATGAAAATGCATCTCTCGCTAATAGCTGCCGGGGCCTTGTCTCTCACCTTGGTGTCTTGTTTTAAAGGCAAAAAGAATAAAGGTCTTCCAGACGACGGACAGTTGCATGGGGTAGCGCCTGCTGCCAGGCAAAGCATGAACGCACCGCGAAACATGGTGTATATTCAACCGGGGACCTTTCACATGGGGCCTAGTGATGAGGACGTAACCTATAATTATACTACAAGGAATCGTCAGGTATCCATACCTGGATTTTGGATGGACGCAACGGAAATCACCAACAATGAATACCGCCAGTTCGTTACCTGGGTACGTGATTCTCTTGCATTTAAAATTTTGTATGGACAGGGTATAAATAACCCGGATGATACCATGGCTGTCGACTGGAAAAAAGTGGCTGCGATCAAATGGGATAAAAGCACGGTAGAGAAGCTGAACGAGCTGAACCTGGCCCCGGATAACCGCCTGTACGGCAGACCGGATCTGGATCCTGAGAAACTGGTTTATCACATGGAGTATCCTGATTTAAAGGAAGCTGCTAAAAGGGAAAATGCCGGACTTCCACTCAAGAATTTTATTGTAAAAAGAGATCAGAAAGTGTATCCGGATACTTTGGTTTGGATGAGGGATTTCTCTTATTCCTACAATGAGCCGATGACAAAAAGATATTTCTCTCACCCTGCTTTTGGAAACTATCCTGTAGTAGGAGTAAACTGGAAACAGGCAATGGCCTTCTGTCATTGGAGATCCCATATCCAGAATTCTTACCTGGAGCGTAAGAAAATGGCTGTAGAGGGCGATTACCGTTTGCCAAGTGAGGCAGAATGGGAGTATGCAGCCCGTGGAGGAAGAACCAATTCCATGTTCCCATGGGGTAGTTACTACACCAGAAACAAAAAGGGATGCCTGTTGGCTAACTTCAAACCCGGAAGAGGTAATTATGCTGAAGACGGAGGATTCTACACGGTACGTGCAGATGCTTACTGGCCCAACGACTATGGTTTGTACAATATGTCCGGAAACGTGGCAGAATGGACTGGCTCTTATTTTTATGAAGGCGCTTATAATTTCATGGCAGACATGAGTCCTGATATCCGTTACGATGCAAAAGATTCAGACAGACCCCGTGAGAAGCGAAAAGTGGTTCGTGGAGGAAGCTGGAAAGATATTCAGTACATGATTCAGGTGAGTACCCGTAACTACGAATACCAGGACACGGCTAAATCCTATATCGGTTTCCGTTGTGTAATTGACCTGGCTCCAAAAATGAAAAAATAAAATTCAGATAAGCAATTACAATTCTAAATTCTTACGCTAAACTTAAAATTTAAAAAATGGCTGCTGCAATTCCTCCTAAAGTTAGTAAATGGTTCGATGTTGGTGTATCCATCGCAGCTGCGGTGGTAATCTATGGTGCTTTACAGAAAATCTTACATACAGAAATTGCAGACCTGATGCTTAAGATCGGTCTGGGTACAGAGGCGCTGATTTTTGTGGGATATGGTGTGCTTTATCTGATTTACCCTGCCATTGATGATCATGAAGTTCATTTACCGGGTAAAATGCAGCCGGCTGGTAATCCTGCATTGTCCAGTCTGGATAAAATGCTGGCAGAAGCCGATATCACTCCTGCCAACCTTGCCAAACTGAGCGCTGGTTTTCAGAAGCTGGGAACTACAGTAGAAAAGATGGGCGAAATTGGAGACGTTGTTAAGTCTACCGGTGATTTCTCTGCAAAGTCTAAAGAGGCCAGTGATGCCATGGGATCCGTAATTGCTGCTGCCAATAATGCTGCGCAGTCTCTGAAAGGATTTGGTGAAGCAAATGATGCAACCAAACAATTCCACAATCAGATGCAGACTATTACCAAGAATCTTTCTTCTTTAAATACTATTTACGAACTGGAGTTGCAGGAGAGCAATAATCACCTGAAAGCCCTGAATCAATTCTATGGCAAGCTGGCGCAGACAACCAGTATGTTGAGCGGCGGAGAGCAGGATGCTGCGAAAGCCAAAGAACAGATCAGTTTGCTGGCCAACAACCTGACCAAGCTGAACCAGGTATATGGCAACATGCTTACAGCCATGAATGGAAGATAACTGCCCGGTGCAACCAAAACCAATTTGTAATTAATATTGATAAACGTAAGATAGTATGTCACTACCCAAGGAACCGCGGCAGAAGATGATCAACATGATGTACCTGGTGTTAACAGCACTGTTGGCACTGAATGTATCGTCTGAGATCTTAAATGCCTTTAAGACGGTAGACAAAAGCTTAATGACGGCAAGCGGAATAGTAGAACAGAAGAACATCGGTATTTTTAAATCATTCCAGAAAAAAATGGATGATCCTGTTACCAGGGATAAAGCTGCTGTATGGTTTCCTAAAGCGCAGAAGGCCAAACAACTGGCAGATGATGCATATAATTATATTGAATCTTTAAAACTGGAGCTTAAAAAAGAAGCCGGGTTGTCTAAAGATGAGAGCGGAAAGGAAATTTATAAGGAAGACGATCTGGATGCAGCAACCCGTATGTTTCTTTCCAATCCACCGGAAGGCAAGGGTAAAGGAAAGGACTTATACAATAAGCTGAAGGACTTTAAAGATCAGATTCTGGCCATTGATCCGGATATTGCGAAAGAAGTTGGACCAACACTTCCGTTGGATATACCTGATGCAAAAGATGATAAAGCTAAAACCCAATGGGCCTATAGCTTCTTTCACATGACACCTACTGTTGCTGGTATTACGATCCTGAGTAAGTTCCAGAACGACATTAAAAACAGTGAGGCGCAGGTAGTTGAATATTGCCACAAAGAAATTGGAGAAGTTGAACTGATCTACGACCAGTTCCAGGCGATTGCCAATGCCAATGCAAGTTATATCATGCCCGGAGAAGAGATTGTAATCAATGCGGGTGTTGGTGCATTCAACAGTGCGTCCAAACCAACAGTAACCGTAGATGGCGCAGTTGCCACTCCTACACCTGATGGTTCATTTGAATACAAGTTTAAGCCTACCAGCAGTGGTACTAAAAAAGTGAATATTTCTTTTGTGAAGCCAGATGGTACTACCGCCTCTGTAACAAAGGAAATCAAATACACAGTGGGTGTTCCTTCCGGTCTGGTTGTATCTACAGATAAAACCAGGGTATTCTATCAGGGATTGGATAACCCGCTGAGCATCACCGGCGGTGGTGGAGATGAAAAAGTGAATGTAAGTATAGATGGTAATGGGGTAAGCTTCCGTAAGGAAGGTCCAGGTCAGTATATTGTAAACTGTACTGCGCTGGGATCTGCTACCGTAACTGCTACTGACGGAAAAAATACCCAGAAGATTGTTATACCGGTTAAACGTGTTCCCAATCCTTTGGCTACTGTTGGCGGAAAAGCCGGTGGTCCTATTGCTGCCAACGTATTTCGTGTACAGAAAGGAGTGGCTGCAGAGTTGAGAGATTTTATTTTCGAAGGAGTTAAATACGAAGTGGTTTCATTTACCCTGATCTGCACAGGGAAAGGATTTGAGGAAAGTGGATTTGGTATTGCAGAAGTGAATAGTGCTTACTTTAACGGAGAGGCACAAGCCCTGCTGCGTAAATGCCAGGCAGGATCAACAGTTGTTATTGATGAAATTAAGGTAACTGGACCAGGCGGTTCCAGAATACTGGATCAGAATATTTCATTTACACTTCAATAAATGTGCGTATGAAAACGATGTTAATAAAGGGAGTTGTATTGGGGGTGGCTGTAACCGGCATGCTGCAATTAAATGCACAGTCTAAGTACAGAACCGGCGGAACTACAACAAAGCCAGCCACTGTTAAACAGGAGCAGGCACCCGGTCAGGCAGCACCTGCAGGTGATACTGTCATTAAACGAACTACGACCAATGCCGCTCCTGCTTCTGCGGGAGCAATGACGGTTACTTACGATACCACTATTCAGGGTGGCTTTGATGAAAAGCCGGAAATTTCGCTCCGCAACAATTATGCAATGGTCCGGAACCAGGTAAGGGATCGCAAGCCATTGGAATATGAAGACCTGCGCGAAGATGATGCACACTTCAGTCATTTTGTTTGGAGAGAAATTGATGGCAGGGAAAAAATCAATCAGTCGTTTGTATATCCTGGAAAGGAAGATATGGGAGACCAGCGTTTCTTCTCGATTCTCCTTAATGCCATTAAGAACGACAGCGTAGTGGCATTTTCAGCAGACAACGATCGCTTTACTACTCCGCTTACACTCAATCAGGTGATGGCCTTAACAGGCGGCGCCTACGATACCGTTGATGTAACCGACCCGGTTACTGGTACAGTGGAGCGGGTGATCACTAAAAAGCCCAAATTCAGTCCAGATTCTGTATACACGTTCCGCATTAAAGAGCAGGTTATTTTTGACCGTGAAGCCAGCAGATTGTTTACCAGAATTATTGGTGTGGCTCCTATTGCCAAGCAGGTAGTTGCAGGTAAGTCCCTGCCAAGGGTGTTATTCTGGGTTTACTACCCGGATATCCGCAAAACACTGGCAAGATATGATGTGTACAATCCCAAAAACTTCTCTGCAAGAATGACCTGGGAGGAGCTGATGGAAAGCAGGTATTTCTCCAGTTACATCATCAAATCTACCATTGGCAACCCGGGTGATAAATCTTTGAGTGCCATGTACAAAGACCCATTGTTCCGCTTACTGGAAGGAGAGAACATCAAGCAGAAAATATTCAATTACGAGCAGGATCTCTGGGCTTATTAAGCCGGATTACAGGATATTAAAAAAGGGGCATTGCCCCTTTTTTTTATACATAATATATAAAAAAATATTCAGATAGACGAATTTTTATCAAAAAAAATAGAAAAAATGATATCTATCCCTTAACTTCGTTTCGGTTTTTCATAGGATATTGGATTTTAAAAACGGGGCTGGATTTTTATCCTGGCCCTTTTTTATTTTTTAAATACCCCCTTATCCCTGCCTGTCTTTTTGTAAGTATTTGGCCAATATTCCGGCCTTTTGGGCTCCAATAACTTCGCTCAGTGCTTTTTCTGTCTGATCCTTGATGTTTTTTACCGACCGGAAGGTTTTCAGGAGTTGGTTTACTGTTTGCGGGCCAATACCCGGAATTTGTTCCAGTTCATTTTTAAAAGTGCCCTTGGATCGCTGGTTACGGTGGAAGGTGATTCCAAACCGGTGTACCTCATCCCGGATTCTTCTGACCAGCTTCAGGGAATCGCTGTTCCAGGGTAATTTGATGGATTCCTTGTCTCCGGCAAAGAAAAGCTCTTCCTCATTCTTTGCCAATCCCACCAGGGTAGTGGTACCGGTAAGTCCCAGTTCCCGGAGGCTTTCTAATGCGGCACCCAATTGCCCCTTACCGCCATCGATAATAACCAGTTGCGGAAAATCCAGGCCTTCATCGCGAAGACGTTTATACCTCCGGTACACAACTTCTTTCATGGTAGCAAAATCATTGATGCCTTCAACGGTCTTTACATTGAATCTCCGGTAATCTTCTTTGGATGGAATCCCGTTTTTAAAGCAAACCATGGCGGAAACAGGATAGGCCCCCTGAAAATTGGAGTTATCAAAGCATTCTATATGAACGGGTAGTTCCGGTAATTGAAGATAATTCTGCAGTTCGTACAGTACTTTCTTCTGTTCCATATCCGATTTTCCTTCCAGGTGCAGAATCTTCTTTTTTCTCAGTTCGTCTTTGAAATAAGACACGTTTTTGATGGAAAGCTCCAGTAATTTTCTTTTATCGCCTGCTTTGGGCACGGTGATGACCACTTCCGGATCGGGATAATCAATCGCGAAAGGAACAATGATTTCGTGTGCCATGCTGTTGAAAGCGCTGCGCAGGTTGCCAATCACAAATTCAAGCACTTCCTCTTCAGATTCTTCCAATCTGGTTTGAACAGGAACGGTATGGGTCTGCACAATGGTGCCATTCTGAACCATCAGGTAGTTCACATAAGCTTTATCGTCGTCTTTTAAGATAGAGAACACATCCAGATTAGTCAGGTGCTTACTCACAATAACCGATTTGGCCTGGTAATTTTCGAGGTGCTCAATTTTCTTTTTAACCATTGCAGCCTTCTCAAAATCCAGGTTGGAGGCATGTTGCTGCATTAATTTGGTGTAATGTTGAATCACTGAACCCAGATTTCCTTTCAGCACGTTTCTTACCATTTGAATGCCTTCCTGATAGTCTTCTGTACTTTGCAGGCCTTCACAGGGTCCTTTGCAGTTTCCCAAATGGTATTCCAGACAAACTTTGAATTTACCTTTCTGAATATTGGCATCAGTCAGGTTCAGTTTACAGCTTCGCAGTGGGATGTATTGTTTTACAAAACCAAGTAATTCTCTTACTCTTCCTGCAGAAGTAAAAGGGCCAAGGTATTCGGAACCATCGTTTATTTTTTTTCTGGTCAGGAAAATACGGGGGAATGGTTCCTTCTTGATAACGATGTAAGGATAGGTCTTATCGTCTTTCAGGTCTATATTGTACTTAGGCTTGTATTCTTTGATCAGTGCGTTTTCCAGCAGAAAGGCATCCTGTTCGGAATCCACGATGGTAAACTCTATCCGGTGAATTCGTTGAACAAGTTCATGCGTTTTATATCCGGTAAAGGTTTTGGTGAAATAAGAACTCACCCGCTTTCTTAAGCTTTTGGCCTTGCCCACATACAACAGCGTACCAGCTTTGTCGAAGTATTTATAAATACCCGGACTAAGCGGAATGGTATGTGCAATCTGTTGAAAAGCTTCCTGTGTCATTTCTCCAAAGGTTTATTCCAATCTACAGCAATGGTTTGGCTATGGCTGAAATCCTGGTATTTTTTAGCGGAAACGATCTGAAAACCCTCATCTGCAATCCAGCTGAATTGATTGGTATAAACCGTATCGTTTAATTTCCAGTTTTCCCGGAGGAACATTCTTTTGATTGTGTTGGTTTCATCGTTCAGTAAAATATCTATGCGTTGCAGTTTGCTATCCGGATCTATTGCAGTGTAGTTGATGGTATAGCTGTTGGTAGACAGATCCTGAAACACAGTTTCTTTATACAGGTTTTTTTGTTTGTTCCAGTTTTCAAGTACACTCAATACGCCATTGGCGAGCTGTACAAATGCCTCTTTTGTTATGCCTGAACTATCTTTTCGTGAATCAACCGTGATGGTTCTACGGATATCAAAATTGCGCAGGTCTACAAAACGGATCTGTTCACGGATAAAATCCGCACAGGGGTAATATTTGGCGGTGTCTGCAACAGGAATTGCTTTGTTTTGTCTGGGTCCTTCATTGCAGAAAGAAAATAAACCGGCTAGTATAAGAATAAAGGACAAAAAGTTTCTACACATAGTGCAAAACTATCCAAAATCGGGCTATTTCCATTGGCGGGTGATGCCCAATCTGATACCATAATCCATCAGGTGTTCTTTGATGGGGTATTGATTGGAATAGGAGGGCAGAAGCTGATAGCGGATCTGAGGGCCGATTTGCCAGATATTGTTCCCGCTCTTGTACGAAATGTTGATTCCTGCACTCGTATTGATGTTCCAGCGTCGCATCAGGCTGTTTCCGTCTGTGTAGTTCTTGTAATCTGTAGAAAGCAGGTAGCTGCTGTTGTTGATGATATACGTAGGCTGAACAGATGCTTCGGCGCTCAGGCCCAGTGAATTTCCTTTTACAATCAGCCATTGGAAGCCAACCGGAATGGCCACCTGGAAAATGGTGTTGTTGAGCTGCTCAGATTTGTAGCCTGTATTGTTGTTATAAGAAGAAAACAGGTTGATGGTTTGGATACCGGAATTATTAATCAGTGAAATAGTACTTAAATCTCTGGTACTGGTTTTAAATGTTTCAATATGGTACTGACGAATGTTCAGCTGCAAACCGGTTTTCAGCTGAAGCCGTCCGGATATATTATAAAGCCCTGCTAAACCCAGTTCCAGTCCGGTAGATGGACGATGACGAACCACATCATTTACAGTAGCTGAATAATTCAAACCCATAGGTACGTTCTGAGTACCGGGATTTTGTGCGGTGGTGTTCGGTTGTATAATCTCTTTAACTTCTGCATCAGACAAGGTTCTGTAACTCCTGGAAGGGGTTACGTAAAACTGGAAACCAACTTTGCTTAGTTTATTCCATGGCATGACGTGTTTCTTACCCACAATATTTTTCAGATAGCTGTCTTCCAGTAGTATGGGTTGTGTACCCATCGGAATGGTCTTGAGCAGGTTGGGCTTTTCAGGTACTGCTGTTGCCTCTTTCACAGGAACCGGCGCAAGGTTCAGTGGTTCCAGGCTAACCACTTTTGCGAGGGCCTGTTCGGCGTTTTTATTAAAAGTGGTGGTGTTGCGTATGGAGAGTCTTTCTTTCCTTTCAGCAGTAACGATATTGGAAGTAATGAATGCTGCGTCTGCTCTATTGTGTTCCTGGCTGTTGAATTCGTTGATGATTCGGTTCTCTGCTATGTTAGAGATCGTTGCATCTGTAAAATGCTGAGGTTCAATATTGCCAAAATAGGATTCATCATCTGCATCCTTCACAATTTTGTTGTGGCCGGCATGGGCATGAACACCGGCTTTTTTTACTTCAGCGATCAGCTTTTCGGCTTGCAGCTGTTTGTCGGCAGAAGGGGCCATCAGTAAAGTGGAAACCGTAAGTGTGGAAATGATCAACAGGGAAATAAATGTAAGCGCCGGCCATGCAGGATATCCATGTAGTTCAGTTCGTATGTTCTTCCAAACCTTGTCGGAAGGGTACATACGATGCTGATTCATTTCGTCCTGTAAGAAATGCTCAAATTCGTTGTCTTGGTAATTCCTGAAATCCATATAAACAGCTCAACACTTACTAACTACTTACTATTTTTTGAATGCAGCCACCCAGTTGAAATTTTCTCTTGGACGATCAATGATTCTTTTCTTCACCAGAATAGTTTCCAGCATGGCTTTTGCCCTAGTATACTGGCTTCTGCTCGTACTTTCTTCTATATCCAGCATCTCTCCGATTTCTTTATGGCTGTAACCCTCCAGCGCATAAAGGTTCAATACTGTTTTATAACCCAACGGTAACAGCCTGATGCATTCAATAATCTGGCGTGCCTGCATAATGGAAGGAATGGTTTCCTCTTTTACTTCCAGAAATCCGGCGTGGTCCAGATCTACATTTTCTGAGAACTTTTTATTTTTCTTCAAAAAATTGATGCAGGTATGAACAATGATCCTGCGGACCCATCCTTCAAATGCTCCTTTGTTCTGAAAAGTGTGAATCTGGGAGAAAACCTTGATGAACCCCTCCTGCAACATATCCTCTGCATCTTCTCTGCTCTGGCTGAAACGATAACATACACTCAGCATTTTAGGACTGTACCGGTTGTACAGTTCCCGCTGTGCCGAGGGATCATTTTGTAAACAGCCTGCCAGAATCAATTGCTCTGTCATGAAGGGGATCTATTTATCCCTAAATATAAGACAATTTTAAAATTGCGCCTGCTGCATGTTTCTGCGGGTTTTAACGGTTTTTTGACGATTTAAGCATTGGAATAACGCATTGATTGATCGCATTTTAAAGCAAAATTAATCGTGGAGACATCGCAGAGGCTATAATTTGAATCTGATTTCAATATCCCCCTCATGGATAACCATCAAACTGCATCAACATCTCCAGCCGGATTACAGGTATACAGTGGCAGCTGGACCGAACAGGAACGTATACACCTGCTGAAACGAACCATGTTTGGTGTAAAAAGAACAGACCTGGATTATTTTAAGAATAAGACCATGGTAGAAACAGTGGATGAATTGCTGAATCCTGTTTCGCCTTTGCCGGATCCGCCTGTAAAAGAATACACAACAGGCAATGCAACAGTTCCGGATACGCAGGTAGCTGCTGGAACAACATGGGTGAACGATCCGTCTGCAGACGGAACCATAGCATCGTTGAGAAGGGCTTCTTTCAAAAAATGGTGGATGGGTGTGATGATTCACCAGGATAGAAGCCTCCGCGAAAAAATGACCCTGTTCTGGCACAATCATTTTTCAACAGAAACCAATGATGTAGGAAATGCTCAGTACGTATACAAACACCATCATTTGCTTCGGACCAATGCCCTGGGGAACTTTAAATATTTAACAAAGGCGGTAACGACAGATCCGGCAATGCTGGTTTATCTTAATGGGCAGCTGAATACGAAAACTGCGGCCGATGAAAACTATGGCAGAGAGTTGCAGGAATTGTTTTGCTGCGGCAAGGGCCCCGATTCTTTATACACAGAATCAGATGTGAAGGCTGCTGCCAAAGTACTCACCGGATGGAGGAATAATGCAACTTCTATTACCTCTTATTTTGATCCCAACAGACATGATACTACCAATAAAAGTTTTTCTGCTTTTTATAAGAACACGCTTATACAGGGAAGGAGTGGTGCAAACGCAGGAGAGCTTGAGTTGGATGATTTGTTGAATATGATATTTTCTGTTGATGAAGTTGCGAAATACATCTGCAGAAGACTGTACCGCTGGTTTGTGTATTATGATATAGATGCTACTGTAGAAGCCAATGTAATTGTACCAATGGCTGGCCTGTTGAGGGATGCTCAATATGAAATCAAGCCGGTACTTTCGGCATTGCTAAAGAGTGAACATTTTTATGACACCCTTTCCAGGGGGTGTCTGATCAAAAGCCCGGTGGACCTTGTGGTGGGCATGTGCCGGGAATTGAATGTAGCATTTCAGCCACAAGAAGACTACGTTACCAATTATGGGTTCTATAATTATCTGGTTAACTGGCTTGCCAGTATGCAACAGAATATTGGAGATCCTCCCGATGTAAGTGGTTGGAAGGCATATTATCAGGAACCACAGTTTTATGAAATCTGGATCAACAGCGACACATTACCTAAGCGAAATCAGTTCACCGATCTGATGATGGTAAACGGCTATACGTTTAACGGAAAGAAATTACAGATTGATGGAGCTGAGTTGGTGAAGTTCCTTTCTGATCCGGCTAATCCCAATCAACTGATTGATGATCTGACTGCTGTGATGTACAGGATAAATATTTCTCCAGCCTCCAAAGCACAACTGAAAAAAGATATTTTATTGAGTGGGCAGTTGAATGATCAGTATTGGACGGATGCCTGGAATACATTCATTTCCACACCTGGCAATGCATCCAATACTACTTCTGTAAAAAACAAAATCAGGGATCTGATCAAATACCTCATGAATCTGGCTGAATACCAGCTGGCATAATCTATGTACATGAAAAGAAGAGAATTTTTACGAAAAGCGGTACCTGCAGGAGTAGTTTTGCCTTCTTTGGTAAGCGGTTTTTCTTTCAGAGCGTTTGGTGCAGATTCACCTATTGCGCAATCCTTGCTGATGCCAGTTTCGGAGACAGATCATATTCTGGTAATTGTACAACTCAATGGAGGCAACGACGGGTTGAATATGGTGATACCATTAGAACATTTCAGCAATTACGCCAATGCCCGCTCTAATATTTATATTCCGGAAGACAAAGTACTGGCACTGGCAGATACCAGGAAAGCAGGCCTGCATCCTTCCATGACAGGTATGCAGCAGTTGTATAATGCCGGGCAGTTAAAAATTATTCATTCAGTTGGATATCCGCAGCCCAGTTTTTCGCATTTCAGGGCTACAGATATATGGATGAGTGCAAGCGACAGCAATGCGGTGGTTAATACCGGTTGGGCCGGAAGATATTTAAATTACGAGTATCCAAATTTCCCAGCCGGGTATCCCAATGCCAGTATGAAAGATCCCCTTGCAATACAGATCGGATCAACAACTTCACTCACTTTTCAGGGGCCTTCCGTGAGTATGGGTATGAGCATCAGTAATCCTTCCAATTTTTATAATTTGCTGAGCGGCGTGCAGGATCCCGTTCCGGATACACCTGCAGGAAAAGAGCTCAACTTTGTTCGACAGATTGCACAACAAACACAGCAATATGCATCTGTTATAAAAGATGCAGCAAGCAAAGTGCCCGTACAGGTTACTTATCCATCGGGCAATTCCCTGGCTGATCAATTAAAAATTGTAGCCAGACTAATTAAGGGCGGTTTACAAACCAGGGTGTACATGGTAAATTTCAGTGGATTCGACACGCATGCTTCTCAGGTGAACAGCACCGATAAAACCACCGGAACCCATGCTAATCTGCTGATGCGGGTAAGTGATGCCATCAAAGCTTTTCAGGACGATTTGAAATTTTTAGGGGTAGACGACCGGGTTACGGGTATTACCTTCTCAGAATTTGGCCGAAGAATCAGAAGCAATGCAAGCACGGGAACAGATCATGGTACGGCGGCACCTATGTTTGTATTTGGAAAGCAGGTATTGGGTGGAGTATTGGGTGATACGCCCAACTTTGGCGCTAATGTAACCGTTAATGAGAACCTGCCTTTTCAATATGATTTCAGGAGCGTGTATGCGACCTTGCTGGCCAATTGGCTTTGTGTGAACGACAGCGATCTGCAGCAGGTCATGCTCAAAAATTACCAAACCTTACCATTGGTGAACACCATTGATTGCAAAAAAGCGGTGAATTTGTCCGGTGAACAACTGATCAGCAATTACCCCAATCCGTTTACCAGCAACACTGTAATTACGTTTAAAACAGCCGGTGGTCATACCCTTGTGCAGATCATAGATATTTCCGGAAGAGTGATCGCCCATTTGACCGATCAGGAATACCCTTCCGGCACCTATACTGTTGTTTTTAATAGTGGAAACCTGCCTTCGGGTATTTATTATGCCCGCCTCCAAAACCTTGCCACACAACAGGTTCGGACAATGCTCAAAGTAAAATAGATCAGCAGGAAATACCACTCCTCCCTTTTTTTTGCAACAATGATGTATTTTTTGAAACGCCTTCCTATATTTGCAACGTTGTAGCAAAATTAAACTTACATGAAAATGATCGCGCTTGGCCTGCTGGGCCTGTTTTTGACCAGTTATTTTCCTTTGGAAGCAAATACGGGAGTAGTTCTTACATCAGTGCCTGTCAGTAAAGGCAGTTTGCAGGGAACAGTTACGGACGTTCAAACAGGAAAGCCTTTGGCAGGAGCAACCATTTATCTTCACGAGGCAAAAACCGGAACGATTGCAGGAATTGATGGAATATATAAAACCCCTGACGTGCCTGCCGGAAAATACCTGGTGGAAGTTTCATTTGTAGGATATCAGTCTTTCCTGGAATTAATGAATATTAACGGTCCGGTAAACTACGATTTCAAGCTGAAGTATTCTGTATTGGAAAATGAAGCAGTTACCGTAACCGGGGTAGCTTCTGCAACAAAAATCAGACAGTCGGCTCAGCCAGTAACTGTTTTAAAAAAATCTGACCTGTTAAAAAATAGTGCTACCAATATCGTAGATGCGCTTACACAGCTGGTACCCGGCGTTTCTACACTTAGCACAGGTCCTGCCATTGCAAAGCCGGTAATCAGGGGATTGGGGTACAACCGGGTTATTACCATACACGATGGTATTCGTCAGGAAGGTCAGCAATGGGGAGATGAGCACGGTATTGAAGTAGACGAGTACAGTATTCAGAAAGTAGAAGTATTGAAAGGCCCTGCATCGTTGTTGTATGGAAGTGATGGTATGGGTGGAGCAGTTCACCTGATCACCAATACTCCTGTAGAGCAAGGAACCATTAGAGGAAACCTCAACGGACAACTGATCGATAACAATGGATTGAACGGCGTAAATGCAAATCTTGCCGGGCATCTGAAGAACGGATTCAACTGGAATGTTTATGGTACACATAAGTCGGCTAAAGACTATCAGAATAAATATGATGGAAGAGTATTAAACAGCCGGTTCAACGAAAACAATTTTGGTGGTTACATCGGAATCAATAAATCCTGGGGATATAGTCACTTACTGGTCAGCAATTTCAATCAGAAAATTGGTGTAGTAGAGGGCGATAGAGACGATGCAACCGGTAAATTCACCATTTTTACCGGAAGTTCACTGGAAAGAATTGCCACGGATGCAGACCTGAGTGGCCGAACGCCGGTAGCCCCTTATCAGGGAATCAATCACTTCAAAATTGCTTCGGATAACAATATTGCGGTTGGTGCGGGCAGACTTGCGGTTAACCTGGGTTATCAGCGTAACCAGCGAAAAGAGTTTGCCGATCCGTTGGCACCGCAAACTCCCGAACTGTTCTTTGATCTGCAAACCATTAATTACAATGTACAAATGCAGTTAAAGGAAAAGAATGGGTGGAGAACTGCATTTGGTGTAAATGGAATGTACCAACAGAACAGGAATAAAGCAGAAGAAGTATTGATTCCGGAATACAATCAGTTTGATGCAGGTGTATTTGTGTATACCCGTAAAACATTCAACAATAACCTGACGCTGAGCGGGGGATTGCGGGGAGATGCACGTAAGTTGAACAGCCATGCGTATACCGACGACAACAACAACGTAAAATTCACCCAGTTCAATAAAACATTTGGCAATTTCAGCGGTAGTATCGGTATTGCATATAATGCCTCCGATGCAGTTACCTTCAGGGCCAATGTTTCCAGGGGGTACAGAGCGCCTTCGGTGTCGGAGTTGTCCAGCAACGGAACCCATGAAGGAACAAATCGTTACGAATACGGCGACAAGCAATTAAAAACAGAGACTTCTTTGCAGTTGGATGCAGGTGTTGAGGCAAACACAGAACATGTTAGTTTCCTGGTGAATGCCTTTTACAATAACATCAGTAACTATATATTTTACAGTAAACTGGAAAGCGTACTTGGAGGAGATTCTCTGGTTAACGTAGACGGAGAAGATCTTACCGCATTTAAGTTTAAGCAATCCGGAGCGGCCCTGTACGGCTTTGAAGCAAAAGTAGACTTTCACCCGCATCCACTGGATTGGTTGCATTTTGCCAATACGTTCTCTATGGTAGCAGGAAAATTCAGTGAATCGTTTGAGGGAACCAATCGGTTACCATTTATACCACCTGCCAGATTGCTGACAGAGCTGCGCGGCGATTTCAAAAAAATTGGTTCAGGTATTGGCAATCTGTATGTGAAACTGGAAATGGATAATATCCTGAATCAGAATCGTGTATTTACTGCGTACAATACGGAATCTGCCACATCCGGCTATACATTGTTGAACATAGGAGCCGGAACAGAATTCACCAGCAAGGGCAAAACCCTGTTCTCTGTGTATTTGGCATTGAACAACATCACAGATGTGGCTTACCAGAACCACCTGAGCCGTCTTAAATATACAGCCATAAATAATATTACCGGCAGGATGGGCGTATTTAATATGGGTCGCAACTTCAATATCAAAATAAATGTACCGCTCAATTTTAAATTGAAATAAGATACTGCAAGGCTTACAGCAGTCTTTGCTTTTTCTATGTTGGTTTATGAAGATAGCCCCTGCTCGAAGGGGCTATCTCTTTTTTAATTTTTAAGGCATCGAACGGAAAGGCCGTTCTTTTTATAAACAGTTGCCTTTTCAAAAGTGGACTGATCTTCCGCAAGGTTTCTATTTAGTGCTACTTCTTTATCTTCTTCTGTACTGCTCCACCAGTAGCCGTAATAACCCAGTTCAGTAAACAGGATCTCGGTGTTGAGGATACCCCCGGGCAAACCGTTGAATCCGCTTTCGTTGCTGCCATTCAGGTCGTTGCTCCATCCGGAGGCGCTTTTTAGTTTTCGGGTGGCTGCAGCAAATCCCCCCAGTTGTTTAGCCAGCAGATCCCACTCGGCATTTGTGGGAACATGACATCCCGCCGGTGCCAGCCCACGGGAATCATTCACGGCATACCAGTTGTATAATTTACCATACACAGGACCATTTTCTGCATTGTATTCATAGTAGCACCAGGCAGGCTTACCTTCCGTTCCGGCCTTTTCCCAGGCTGCATCCGATTTAGCTTCGGGGATCGGATCGCCGTTTCTGAAATGACTGGTATTCAGGTTTTGCGCCATCCACGTTTGTGCCCCGATTTTTACGGTTTTGTAACTGTTGCCCGATTTGTCTTTTACTTGTGCTTGTAACAGGGTTACAAAAGCGAGGAAGATGCTGAGGAGTGTAATGCGTTTCATATACAATTATTGTTGCGTTTCGGTATTATTGAAATCCGGCAATAAAAGTATAGAATGGACAATGGCGGGT
Source organism: Sediminibacterium sp. (assembly GCA_016786865.1). Lineage (GTDB taxonomy): Bacteria > Bacteroidota > Bacteroidia > Chitinophagales > Chitinophagaceae > Sediminibacterium. The sequence continues at coordinate 49,604 of JAEUVE010000011.1, forward strand.
AATACCGTCGTTACGGTATGGAAGGGTATGCCTTCCGGAAAGAAATAGCCGGCACATGGGCGAAGTAATGAGCCGGTTGGAAATTTTTATTAAGCAGATACTTAGCGGCCCAGTACATGGTAGGCGATTTCGTATGTGCCCGAATCTATTAATGTGTGTAAGTATTTGAGTAAAATTGTAAATGTTGATACTGTTGTAGAACTTGGTTTTATAAAAAGATTAGATTCAGGCCCGATTGAACTTGATGAAGTGTTAATTGCTTGGATCAATACAACTGGTGTATTTGTATATGCTGAATTAAAAGTAATGTTCAATAAAGATGTTCCGTTAGTAGCTGCACTCTGTAACGGGGCTGTTCCGACATTTAATGTAATAACACCTGCAACATCATTTCCGGAAATACTAACACTCGCACCTGTTCCGGCTTGTGCAGTTCCAACAATAGTTACAATGGGAGCACCACTATTCCCAATAAACTTTGCTCCGGTATACCCTCCGCTAGTTTTTACGTCAGAGATACTGGTATTACCCAATTGGATGGTATTAGAGGTCGTAACAGAAGCATTATATCCAATTGCAGTAGCATTGGTTAATCCATCTGTGTTTACCCCGGCGTTGTATCCTATGGCAGTGTTGTTATCTGTGGTAACGTTGCTGATTAAAGCATTATAGCCAATACCAGTATTGTTTTTCCCTGAGGTATTGTTTTTTAGCGCTTCCTGTCCCACAGCAGTATTGCTTCCTGCTGTATTATTTTGTAGGGCATTTTGCCCTACGGCAGTGTTATTAGAACTACTGACATTTTGGTTTAATGCCCCGAAGCCTACAGCCGTATTATCTGTACCTGTTGTGGTTTTATTTAATGCGCCAACGCCAAATGCAGAATTGTTGCCGATTGGGGAACTGTTATTTTCTCCTGCATACACGCCAAAGCTGGTATTGGTGCTTCCGGGGTTCAACTCTCCCGCCCATGTATTGTTTACTTTAAAACGTAGCGGTTGATTATTTGTTGATCCGAGAAAGTGGGTGTTACCTACAGTTGGTAAGGCGTTTCCGATTATACTCCATTTGCCACTCAGCATGGCGGCGGTGTCGCTGATTCTGAGTTGGTTGCTTAACATGGTGGCGGTATCTGATATTTTTAATCTGTTGCTTAGCATGTAACTCGTATCAGTTAATATAAGCCTGTTGCTCAGCATATATGCTGTGTCGCTGATCCGCAGCCTGTTGTTGAGCATAGAAGCTGTATCCTGAATCAGTAACGCCATACCTTTTCGCTGGTAGCCACTCATTTGGTTGGTGGTGTCGCTGTATTGCACAAATGGAGCCAGCATAGTAGCAGTATCGGTTTTTCTGAGGTAACGGCTCATCATGAAACTGGTATCACTAATCCGCAGCCTGTTGTTGAGCATAGAAGCTGTATCCTGAATCAGTAACGCCATACCTTTTCGCTGGTAACCACTCATTTGGTTGGTGGTGTCGCTGTATTGTACAAATGGGGCCAGCATAGTAGCCGTATCGGTTTTTCTGAGGTAACGGCTCATCATAAAACTGGTATCGCTAATCCGCAGCCTGTTGTTGAGCATAGCGGCTGTATCCTGAATCAGTAACGCCATAGCTTTTCGTTGGTAGCCATTCATTTGGTTGGCGGTATCGCTGTATTGCACAAACGGTGTCAGCATTGTAGCCGTATCGGTTTTTCTGAGGTAACGGCTCATCATGAAGCTCGTATCGGTTGCACGCAGGTATTTGGAGAGCATCACGGCAGTATCACTTGCACTCAACTTACTGTTAAAGCTACTCCAGTCTGTGGAGGTTAACACACCCCGGTTGGTGGCGGATGCATTCGGGAAATTGAAACTGTGTACGGTGCCGGAAGAAACAATGTTTATATTGGTACCGGTAGTGCCTATTGCAAAACTTTGTCCTCCTCCCAATGAAAGCGGGAGTCCGTTCAGCCCTATGGAACTGTTTACCAGTTTGCTGTTTTCAATGGTGCCGTCTTTGATTTTTTCGTTGGTTACTGCATCTGTGGAGAGCTTACTGTTGTTGATGGCCAGTGGTGCAACCTGGGGGTTGGGGTAAGTGGAGCCAATCAGGTCTCCTCCCGCATTTCCTACAGGGTAGGCCGCATTGGCAAAAAATGCATAAGGTACAGACTGCAGTTGTGAGGTTCCTGCCAACAGGAAATTATTGCCTCCCTGAGGATCTATTTCTACTTGTAAAAATTTGCTGCTGGCAGCCCAGTTGATGGTACTGATGTTCCCGAAACTACTTATAGCACCCGGGCTTCCGATGACCAGTGTAATCAGTCCAAACTGATTGGTCCGTACCTGCCTGGTTTCTGAATACAGGGTGGTTCCGTTGGGCGACCCATCCCGGATACTCAGCCGAATGCTGATATTCTGAAAAGAAAGCGCCACACCATTGGCATTTCTCGCAATGCCCTGGTAGTTCAGGAGCTGGGCCTGAACCATCGTAAAACTGCCGGTTAACAACAGCAGTACCAGTAATATTTTTTTCATCATATCGTTCGATTGTGTCGTTATCGGAGTTTGAGTATTTTAAATACGCCGCTTTTTTTCAGAAAACCATTGCTGTAGAGGGATACCCTCAAAAAATAAGGCCCTGAAGCGTATTTTGAAAAGTCAATTTTCTGATTTACCGGCAAGGTATTGTACTGGAATTCCCTCAATCCCAGCGTCCTCCCCAGCAGATCGTATAGCTGAATTTCTACCCTGCCTGTATCGTTGCTGAATAAATCAAACTGCAGTAAAGTATTTACTGGTACGGGGTAGAGTTTGATTTCTTCTTTTGTCCAGCCCTGGATCGGAACAGTTTGTAAATCTTTATCGGTGATCGGTTGCAGTACCCCGTTGGTGAGTATGACTGAATTGTCTGTTGTGGTAAAGGTTTCGATGAGGGTAGCTTCTCCAACGCTCCAGACAAAGGAAAAGTTGGCAAGGTTGTAGCTCCCCCTGTTAACATAATTTCCACCCGAGGCATTCAGGATAAATGGCTCCACGGTTTGGGTAAACCCGTTCAGGCTGTTCAGCAGCAATACACTTCCGAGCACCAGAAATTGCTTCCAGGTAACATGGCCGGGGTCGCTATGTACACTGATCGGGGGCATAAAAAGGATACTGAACGCTTATAAAGTTAATTCATTAGGGCGTGGAAATAAAAAGAGCCCTCAGTATTTACTACTGAGAGCCCTTTTTTGTTCGAATTGCAGCTTTTATTTCCGTTTTACGATCGGAAGACTGATGCTGGATTCATTGTTGAATATCCGGATTATGGCTTTCTGGAAATCTTTCTCTGTGGCTTTATAAATGTCTGTGAATTTCTGGGGGTTCCGGTCTACCAGCGGGAACCAGCTACTCTGTACCTGCACCATGATGCGGTGTCCTTTTTTAAAAGTGTGGGCTACATCGGGCAGTTCGTATTTTACCCGGGTAGCTGCATTAGGTACAAATGGTTCGGGTTTTTCGAAGCTGTTTCTGAACTTACCACGAAATACTTCACCCCTTACGAGCATCTGATAGCCATCCATTAAATAACTGGTTGGCTCTGCATAACTAAACTTATCGGGAAATACATCTATGAGCTTTACCACAAAGTCGGCATCCGTAGTCGAAATGCTCACTTTTAAATCGGCAGTTAAAGGTCCGCCCACAGTGATATCCTCGGTAAGAATATCTGATTGATATACCAGTACATCCGGTCTTCTTGCGGCGAAGCGCTGATCATCGGTCATGTATTCCCTGGTTCTGCCTGCATGTACATCTTCTGTATAGGGAACCGGTTTTGCTGGGTCGCTTACATATTCCGCAAAAGTTGGCGCTCCGGTTTTAGCCGGGGTAAACGACAGTTTTCCATTGGCCTGTAAATAAAGTTTAGCATTGGTTGTGCCTGCAAGTGGCCAGCTGGCGGATTGGTACCACTGGTTTTCTCCGGTAAAGAAAATATTGGCTTCATTGATTTTTTCTACACTTCCCTTACCTTTTAAATAGTAGTTAAAGAAGGGGACCTCTATGTTGTTGGAATACCATTCTGCAGTATTGCTGCCGAACTGTACATTTCCCAGATTTTTCCCATTACCGCTGGCCCATTGTCCGTGGTACCAGGGACCCATCACAATTTTGTTGTTGTTCCTGTTTTTGCTTTCTATGGATTTATACATCTGCCAGGCACCAAAACAGTCCTCTGCATCAAATAATCCACCCACTACCAAAGTGGCAATATCCGGAGAAATATGTTGTACAAAGTTTCTGGGGTTTCTGGCTTTCCACCAGTCGTCGTAGTTGGGATGGCTCATCAGGTCTTTCCAGAACGCAATACTGTCTCCCATGAATTCAGTGAGTTTGGATAAGCTTCCGCTGCGCAGAAAAAATGCATAATTGTCTTTTGTAGGAAAATCAAACCCTTTGGGTCCTACAGTAGTAGGTACGGGTCTTGGTTTTCCGAATCCGCTGTAAAAGTTGAAAGCATCCATTTGCATGAAAGCGCCATTGTGGTGAAAATCATCGCCAATGAACCAATCTGTAACCGGAGCCTGTGGGCTCACTGCTTTTAAAGCCGGATGATTACTTAATGCGGCCATGGTAGAGTAGAAGCCGGGATACGAAATTCCGAACACACCCACTTTGCCATTGTTTCCCTGTATGTTTTTCACCAGCCAGTCGATGGTGTCGTAGGTGTCTGAGGATTCATCAATATCTGTATTTGTTTTTTTAGCCGGATTATAAGGCCGTACATCCATGAATACTCCTTCACTCATCCATCTTCCTCTAACATCCTGTGTTACAATAATGTAATTTTCTTTCAGATACTCCCGCATATGCCCGCGCTGAAAATTTTTCAGCTTATCGGCTCCATATGGCGCACAGGAATAGGGGGTTCTGGTGAGCAGGATCGGATGCTGCTCTGCATTGTTCCTCGGAATGTACAGGGAGGTAAAAAGCTTTACCCCGTCTCGCATGGGTATTAAAACTTCTTTTTTGGTGTAATTAGCTGCCAGCCAGGCCGAATCAAATTCCTGCACCATGGCGAATATGGGCAGCAGGAAACTCATCAGGAATATTTTTCTCATTGTATCAGTTTATGCATTCAAGTTAAATCATTCTGTTTTCCCGGCCCAAAAAGATGGATGAATGAAAAATATTAGTCTACTAATTTGGTAGGATAAAAAAATCCCCTATTTTTGATCTCATGAAACTCAACTTCATCGCACTGGCGGTTCCGCTTTTCATTTTCTTCATGCTCCTGGAATACTGGGTGAGTGTTAAGAAAGGGAAGGTGGTATACCATTTCAATGAAGCGGTGGCCAACCTCAATGTGGGCATCGGAGAACGCTTATCGGATCTGCTCACCACCGGCGCCTTCTTTTATGTATTCAGTTGGGTACATCATCATTTTGCTTTGTTCACGATTCCTGCTTCTCTGTTTACCTGGGTTCTGTTGTTTTTGCTGACCGATCTGATCTGGTATTGGTATCACCGGTTTGGCCATGAAGTAAACCTGTTTTGGAGTGTGCATGTAGTACATCACCAGAGCGAAGATTTTAACTTCACCGTTTCTGCCAGAATTACCGTATTTCAGGCTGTGGCCCGTGGCCTGTTCTGGTCGGTATTGCCCCTGATTGGCTTTGATCCTGCTATGATTACGATACTTCTGCTGATTCATGGTGCCTATCCATTCTTTACACATACGCAATTGATCGGAAAGCTTGGCTGGCTGGAATACATCCTGGTAACGCCTTCTCATCACCGGGTTCACCACAGCAGCAATCCGGCGTATCTCGATAAAAACTATGGAGATGTACTGATCATCTGGGATAAAATTTTCGGAACTTTTAAAGAGGAGCAGGAGGAACCGGTCTACGGTCTTACCACCCCGTTGAAGAGTTATAGTTTTCTTTGGCAACATGCTCATTTTATATTGGAGATGATGGTGGCTTTTAGAAGCGCTCAAGGACTTCGCAATAAACTTCGCGTACTGTTTGGAAAGCCGGATGATATTGATCCCAGAATAAGGCCTTATCTCGAAAGAAAGCTCCTGAACAGGAACGAACAGGTTGAGCAAAAGCTTTGGCTGCAGCAGTTTATTTTTTTGCAGACCCTGTTTACACTTTCATTGTTATTCATCATTATTCTGTTGGAATGGTATTTTAAACCCGTTCAACTGTTGATTGCTGCGCTGTTTATTGTGTTCAGTGTAATCAGCACAGGTGCCATGCTGGAACAAAAACGCTGGGTGTTTTATCCGGACTTTGCACGCCTGGGTTTAGCGGGTATTTTTCTGTTCAGCTTCATCCCATCTGTATACCTGCTTGTAACAGTTCTGCTGTCGCTTGCGGTGATACTGGCTTTTTATAAAACCATTCAGCACCGATACGTATCGCTTTTGTATACGTATGGCTGATAAAATATAGTCGCGTGGCCGAGTGGCAAGGCAGAGGTCTGCAAAACCTTTAACGACGGTTCGAATCCGTCCGTGACGTCTGGGGGTCAACAACCAACCTGAACTTAAGCTCGCTGTCTGTGGACGGGAGCTTTTGTTTTTGTATATTAGGGGTAACTTGCAGCTTTACTTTATGAATATGGACATCACCATCAATACGCCAGCACTCCTGTTTCCGGCAATCAGTCTGATTATGCTGGCTTATACCAATCGGTTTCTTGCGCTTTCCAACAGAGTACGTGCCCTGCACGACCAGTATGAGGGAAAAGGACAGGAAAGAAGCCATATTATACATGGCCAGATCCGTAACCTGCGTTACCGTTTGAAATTGATCAAGAATATGCAGGCACTCGGTGTAGTTACTTTTCTCAGCAGTATCCTGTGTATGTATTTTATTTATATCCAGTGGATGGAAGTGGCACATTGGATTTTTGCCTTCAGCCTGGTGATATTTGCAGCATCACTTACCCTTTCCTTATGGGAAATCCAACTTAGCACCAAAGCACTCGAATTACAGTTGAGCGACATCGAAGGCCTGGAAGATCCTTCTGTTCTCGAATACATTAAGAAGAAATTTGAGAAAGAATAATCCGGGCGCTTAGGCTTTTACCGTGCTTGCTTTTCTTTCTCCAATTTGCTGACGCCACATAGCATAGTACAAACCTTTTTCCTCCAGCAATTGCTGATGGCTTCCGGTTTCTACTACCTGTCCTTTTTCCAGCACGTAAATCCGGTCTGCATGCATGATGGTGCTTAACCTGTGTGCAATCATTACCGTAATCTGTTCTTTTTGCGCAGAGATATCGCGGATCGTATTGGTAATCTCTTCCTCGGTAATGCTGTCGAGTGCGGAAGTGGCTTCATCAAAAATGAGCAGCTGTGGATGCCTGATCAATGCACGTGCAATCGAAATTCTTTGTTTTTCTCCTCCGCTCAGTTTTAGTCCGCCTTCTCCTATCATGGAATCAATTCCGTTATCTGCCTTAGCCAACAGGGTATCGCAACTTGCTTTTCTTAAAGCAGTGATGATTTCTTCGTCGCTTGAACCCGGAGATACAAAGAGCAGGTTTTCCCGGATGGTCCCTGCAAAGAGTTGGGTGTCTTGTGTTACAAAACCAATTTGGTTACGCAGTTCATCAAAATGAATATCGTTTCCGTTCACTCCATTGTATAAAATGGTTCCATCCTGAGGTCTGTATAAACCCACCAGTAATTTCACCAGTGTACTTTTTCCAGCACCGGAGGGTCCTACAAATGCCACTGTTTCTCCTTTTTTTGCTTCAAAGGAAATTCCGTCTAAGGCATTGTATTGAGCTGTCTGGTGTTTGAAAATAATATTTTGGAAAGCCAGGGTGTTGATCTCGCCAATATGTTTTGGTGATGCGGGTTTGGGCTCTGATGGTTTCATCATCAGGTTGTGAAAATTGTTGAGGGATGCTTCCGCTTCGCGATAGGAGAGGATGATGTTCCCGATTTCCTGCAGTGGTCCAAAGATGAAGAAGGAATAGAACGTGAGCGTCATTACTTCACCGGCTGTGAGTTTCCCGTTAAAAACCAGCCAAAGCAAGGTAAACATAATGATCTGGCGCAGCAGGTTTACAAAAGTGCCCTGTACAAAACTCAGAGATCGGATGCTCTTCACTTTTCTGAGTTCCAGGCCAAGAATTTTATAAGTGTTTTTGTTGAGCCGGTTGATTTCCTGCTTGGTTAATCCCAGACTTTTGACCAGTTCAATATTACGCAGGCTTTCTGTGGTGGTCCCTGCCAGCGTGGTGGTTTCCTTCACGATCTCTTTCTGAATCCTTTTGATGCGCTTGCTCAAAAAGCTCGTGAGCAAAGACAGGAATACAATGCCTGCTGCATAGATCGGCATGATGCTCCAGTGCAATCGGAAGGAGTACACAGAAATGAATACAATTCCGACAATGATACTGAACAACACATTGATAAATGCAATGATGAATTTTTCTGTATCGGATCGTACTTTGGTAAGTATCGATAAGGTTTCTCCGCTTCGTTGATCCTCAAATTCCTGATAAGGCATTTGCATGGAGTGTTCCAGCCCGTCTGTAAAAATCTTGGCTCCGAATTTTTGTACAATCACATTGCTGAAATAATCCTGGAAGGCTTTGGCAATTCTGGATACCATTGCCACGCTGATCAGGATTCCCAAATAGCCCAAAACGCCCCAGATGAATTCTGATTGTGTCCGTACACCTGTGGCTACAAATTGCTTATTTTCATCAAAATAGCCTGTATTCAGCGGGTGCATTCCATATTTATCCAGCAGTTTTCCAAAGAAATAGGGGTCCAGCATGGAAAAGGACTGGTTGATGGCAGCCAGCGTAAGTGCTAAGACTATCAACCATTTATAGGGCTTCAGGTATTGTAATAGTAGTTTCATAGACCCGTAAAATTAAGGACTAATCCTAAGGTTTTTCCACCGCTGTTAACAATATGGTCATGATTGGGTGATGTTTTAGCCTCATATCATTTGTAACTTACAAAAACCTTATTTATATGCGTTGGAGAAAATTCAATGGTGAAAGCATCAGTCTTCCCATCAAAGACGCCGTGGAAGCGGCCATTCAGCGGGAAGCGGAAATGGGTACAAAATTAAAAGTTTGCATCGGTACAGACAGCCAGGTAAAGGGCGAAGACACCGAATTTGCCACAGTGATTGTTTTCCTGCGGGAACACTGCGGTGGGTTTATGTACATCCACAACGAAAAAACCAAACAGCGGTATCACCTCAAGGAAAGAATGCTGCTGGAAGTTGCTAAGAGCATCGAAGTAGCGTATGATCTCTGCGATCTTTTCATTGAGTACAAGGTAGAAATGGAAGTACATGCAGACATCAATACCAATCCGCAGTTCAGGAGTAACGATGCTTTAAAGGAAGCAATGGGCTATATTCTGGGAATGGGCTTTGCCTTCAAAGCTAAGCCGGAAGCGTTTGCCAGCAGTTGTTGTGCAGATAAAATGGTCAATTAGATTGTTCCATTAATTTTGCGGAAGCGTTCCTTCCAGTAATGCACGCACGGATGCTGCGAGCAATTGATGTTTCGTCGCCTCAAACTGCGCTGCTTTTTCGACTGGTATCCGCATTTTGAATTTCTTTCCCTCTGCCAGTTGTTTGTCGAATCCCGGATTCCATTTATTGAATTGCGCAATATTCATGAGCAATCCATTACACAGAATCACCGAATTGTATCTTCCGCCGATTTCTATTAAAATCGTTCCTGCTTCTTCTTCCGGAGTCAGATTGCTTTGTGTTGCCGGTATATTGCTTTTTTGTTCGGCAACCTCCGCTGCAGTCATGGTGGTCCATCCGCCACCGCCTTCCATCACATAGTGTGTTCCAATGAATTTCTTTACGTGATTGCGGGTTTCCTCGGGCAGAAAGTACTGGAGATCCCAGAAATCCTTACTGCGGGCTTTCTTCATGGCCTGCCTAACCCTGCCCGGACCGCCGTTGTATGCTGCTACTACCAACAGCCAGTCGTTGAACTCTGCATACAGTTCTTTCATCAGTCTTGCTGCTACATGGGTACTTTTGTGGTAGTCGGTACGCTCGTCCCGATTGGCATTTACCGTTAGGCCAAACCTTCTGGCCTCATAAGGCATAATTTGCCAGGGGCCTACTGCGCCCGCCCAGGATACCAGTCCGGAGCTGAGGTGGCTTTCGATCACGCTTAAATATTTCATTTCTTTGGGCAGACCATATTGAGAAAGAATCTGATCGAACAGATCAAAATAAGGCTTGCCCCAGCTTTTCATTCTATTGAGTTCCTTGCCCTGTTTGCGAATGTATTCCTGTACAAAAGAAACTGCCCGGGGGTTGAGCTGTGCTGCATAGGGTTGTGAAGCATCAAACCTGTGTTTGAATAAGGTCTTGAATCCATATTTATCGGTAGTACTGTCTTTGGTTGTTTGGGCAATAAGGATACCGGGAGCAATGCTGAGGCATACTGCCACAATGCATGCTACAACAGGTAATTGTTGTAATTGAATATGCCTGAAACCAATTTGCATAGCACTTATTTAAAGGCCATCAATTGCTGCGAAACCTGCAGCAGGGTAGCCTCATCAAAATGTTTGGTCATAATCTGTAAACCAAAAGGCATGCCATTGGAATGTGTGAATAAGGGAACGGAAATGGCGGGAATGCCTACCAGGTTCGGATATACGGTATAAATATCGGCAAGAAACATTTCGATGGGATCGTCCGACTTTTCTCCTATCCTGAATGCAGGAGAGGGAACCGTTGGTGAAATAATGGCATCGTATTGGGCAAATACTGCGTCGGTTTTTTCTTTCAGCAACCGGCGAACCTGTTGAGCTTTTGTAAAATAAGCATCAAAATAACCCTCACTCAGTACGAATGTTCCAAGTAAAATTCTTCTTTTTACTTCCTCCCCAAATCCCTCGCTTCTGGAAGCTTTGTATAAGGTAGTGAGATCAATATTTTCCATTGCAGTGCGGCGCCCGTAACGAACTCCGTCGAAGCGGGAGAGGTTGCTGGATGCTTCTGCTGTAGTGAGTACATAGTAAGTAGGTACAACGTATTCCAACAAATCAAATCCCACCGGCTCCACGGTATAACCGGCTGCTTTTAGCGCTTCAATCTTCGCCAGAATCTGGTTGCGGATATCGGCATCCAATGCAGGGTGTTCAATGGACTCTTTGAAATAGGCAATGCGGAATTTTTTTTCGGAACCGCTTACTGCCGCTGTATAAGATTCAACCGGGCGGCTGGACGCCGTGCTGTCGAATGCATCTGGTCCTGCAATGGTTTCCAGTACCAGAGCTGCATCTGCCACGGTATTGGAGAAGATGCCGATCTGATCGAAGGAAGAGGCATAAGCAATCAACCCGTAACGGGAAATTCTTCCATAGGTGGGTTTAATGCCTACAATGCCTGTAAAGTCTGCAGGCTGCCTTACAGAGCCTCCTGTATCGCTGCCCAGGCTGACCATGCAAAGACCTGCCTGAACTGCTACTGCAGATCCTCCGGATGAGCCTCCGGATACGCGCTCTGTATCCCGGGCATTTTTTACCGGCCCATACGAAGAGTTTTCATTGCTGCTGCCCATGGCAAATTCATCGCAGTTCTGGCGGCCAATAATGATGGCACCGGCATCGAGTAATTTTTGGGTGGCTGTAGCGTGATAAATGGAAGAAAATCCGGCAAGTATTTTGGAAGCGGCGGTTACCTGGTGGCCCTTATAGCAGATAACATCTTTTAGTCCAACCACCACTCCGTGAAGCGGGCCCGTCTTTGCACCATTGCTGCGTTGTGCATCCAGTAAGGTGGCCTGTTCCAGGGCTTCCTGCTCAAATACTTCTACGTATGCATTCAGGTGTGCCTGTTCCCTGATCCGGTCTATATAAAAACGAACGGCCTCCACACAGGTGGTTTGGCCGTTCTGTAATGCGATATGATAGTCTTTGATTGAATGAAACCGAAACAAAGGCCTTTACTTTTTTGAGAGATGATGATTAAGCAGGAGTGTTGTCTTTTTCCTTGATTCCTTCTTCGAGTTCTTTCTTTACGTTGTTTTTGGCATCGTTGAATTCACGGATACCCTTACCGAGACCTCTCATGAACTCTGGAATTTTTCTGCCACCAAATAATACCAGGACTACTACACCGATGATCAGTAACTCCTGAAAGCCTAAATTGCCCATTTTGATTGATTTAAGGTTGTAAAGTTAATATAAAACACGTGCCTTACAATTAAATAATGTTAAATCGGCCGCCGTAAATAAAAAAGCGCCCTGGTGTGCACCCAGGACGCTTTTTTTGAATATGATCTGTATTAGAAACGTTTTTCCTTAATACGTGCGCTCTTACCGCTGCGCTCACGCAGGTAGAACAATTTAGCACGACGAACCTTACCTACTTTATTCAGCACGATAGATTCGATGTTTGGAGAAAGGATAGGGAACAAACGCTCCACACCTACTCCATCGGAGATTTTACGTACAGTGAAAGTAGCTGTAGCGCCATTTCCCTGTAATTTGATTACATCTCCACGGAAGCTTTGGATACGCTCCTTACCACCCTCAACGATTTTATAGTTAACAGTGACGTTGTCACCTGCCTTAAACTTAGGATGCTCTTTGCCAGCTGTTAACTGGGAATGTACAAACTGAACTGCTGCGTTCATAACTTTTAATTTTTGCGGACGGCAAAGGTAGTGAAAAAATCAGAATTCCGAAACCTATTCTGTATTTTTTTACCTGGCAACGTTTACAGCCCTCTTTTCTCTGATTACGGTTACTTTAATCTGACCTGGATAGGTCATTTCTGTCTGGATCTTCTGGGCAATTTCGAAGCTCAGCTTATCGCTGTCTACATCAGTTACCTTATCGGCCTCTACAATCACACGTAACTCACGTCCAGCCTGAATTGCATAGGCTTTTTCCACCCCCTGATAAGCCAGGGCCAGGTTCTCCAGATCCTTGATCCTTTGCAGGTATTGCTGCATGATTTCCCTTCTGGCTCCGGGTCTGGCGCCACTGATGGCATCGCAGGCCTGGATGATCGGAGAAATCACATAAAGCATCTCCATTTCGTCGTGGTGGGCGCCGATGGCATTCACCACAGCCGGGTTTTCCCCGTACTTCTCGGCCAGTTTGGCCCCTAAAAGGGCGTGGCTGAGTTCGGTTTCCTCGTCTGGAACCTTGCCAATATCGTGTAAGAGACCGGCTCTTTTAGCCAGTTTGGGGTTCATGCCCAGTTCAGCGGCCATGATTCCACAGAGATTAGCGGTTTCGCGGCTGTGCATCAGCAGGTTCTGACCGTAGGAAGACCTGAAGCGCATTTTACCCACGATCCGGATCAGTTCCTTGTGCAGGCCATGGATACCCATTTCAATAACGGTTCTTTCCCCGATTTCCATTACCTGCTCTTCCAACTGGCGGCGGGTTTTTTCTACCACTTCCTCAATACGGGCAGGGTGGATACGACCGTCTGCCACCAGGCGCTGTAAGCTCAAGCGGGCAATTTCCCTTCTCAGCGGGTCAAAAGAAGACAGGATAATGGCTTCCGGCGTATCGTCTACAATCAGGTCTACACCTGTTGCAGCCTCGATGGCGCGGATATTACGGCCTTCACGACCAATGATCTGACCTTTGATTTCGTCTGTTTCCAGGTTAAATACGGTAACGGTATTTTCAATAGTCTGCTCTGCAGCGGTACGCTGGATAGACTGAATAACAATTTTACGGGCTTCCTTATTGGCTTTTTGCTTGGCTTCTTCAATGATCTCCTGCTGTAAGGCCAGGGCCTGGGAATGCGCTTCCTGTTTCAGGCTTTCGATCAGTTGGCTCTTGGCCTCTTCCGCACTCAGACCTGCAATTTTTTCCAGTCTGCGGATATGTTCTTCCTGGTGTTTTTCCAGTTCGGTACGTTTGTGGTTAACCAGCTCAATCTGACGGTTCAGGTTCTCTTTAATAGCCTCATTTTCCTTCACCTGCTTTTCAATCGCAGCTTCTTTTTGATTGATGGAAATCTCTTTCTGCTTGATCCTGTTCTCTATATCGCCGATTTTGCGATTTTTTTCGAGAATTTCCTTATCGTGTTCTGCTTTGAGCTGAACAAAACGCTCCTTAGCCTCTAACTGTTTCTCTTTTTTAACGGTTTCGGCCCTGAGTTCTGCTTCTTTGAGGATGTTTTGCGCTTGATTTTCAGCGTCTTCAATCTGTTTTTTGGTGTTTTTAGCGAAAATAAATCTACCCGCTACTACACCTGCAATCAGTGAAATTGCACCAATTAGTATTGAAATTATTGCTTGATCCATGTTGTTGGCAAGGGTTTAAAAAGTTCAAAATCCTATTTATCCTATCACATCTCATCTTCTGATAATAAATGATAATAAATGGTGATATCCACGAAGATAATTAATCTGCGGGAAGATTGAAAGATGAACTTTGGTGGGCCAACAGTTGTATTAAATAAAAGTCATATGTAGATTGCCCGGATTAGCCGGAAGCGCTGAAGGATTATTGTGGATTTTCGGCCAGAACCTTGTCGATCATTTTACTCAGTTCGGAGAGTTTTTGTACCGTATCGTTCCATTGAACCGGCTTTGAACCTGCTTCTTTTTGTTCGGTAACAAACCAGATCAGTACCATAGCTATATAATCCTGCATGTCTTTTCCGGCAAACTGTGTTTTAAACTCAGCAACTTTGTCGTTGATCAGAGCGGCAGATTTACGTACCATCTCCTCATCGGCCGGTTCAATTTTCAACCGGTAGCTCCGGTCGGCAATCACAATATTTACGGGGATCAGTTCGTGCATAGTATCAGGCATGCAGCAATGCCAGGCATTTGTCTATTTCTTTGAGATAAGTGTCTATTTTTTTCTGCAACCGGGCTTTTTCGGCTTCATCGCGGTGTCCGCCGGTTAGCTGAACGGCGGCAACTTTCTGTTCCAGTTGCGCCAGCTGATCGGCTTTTTTCTGCTGTTCGGATTGCAACACAGCAATATCCTTCTGCAAACGGCTGTTCTCCTTCTGCAGCTGCCGGTATTCTCTGATCAGCAGCTGCAGTTTTTCCTGCAGGAGGTCCATATTGGTGTTGAGGTCGATCATTATTTTCTGATTTCAGCTTGTACTTCTTTTTCGAAACTCTGGATCAGTTTACCCATCATGCCATCGATTTCCTTATCGGTTAAGGTTTTGCTGTCGTCGGAGAAAGTGAAGCTGATGGCCATGGACTTTTTGTCCTTGCCCAGTTTTTCACTTTCAAAAATATCAAACAGTTGCACCTGCTGTAGCTTAGGCAATTTAACGGATTGAACCGACTTTTCAATGGCTGCATAGGTAACCGATTTATTCACCACCAGGGCAAGGTCCCTTTGTACTGCAGGAAACTTATTGACTTCTTTGTATACAATCTTCTTTTTCTGAACTGCCTTCAGCAGCTGGCTGAACGGAAGTTCCAGCATAAACACCGGCTGTTTCAGGTCAAATGCCTGTAATTTTTCGGCGCTTACCGTAACCAGGGAACCGAGGAGATGTTTATCTGCAAATACCGCAATGGTGCCGGATTGGTCTGCCTGTTCTTCAAAGTGGATATTATTCAGTCCGCACCAGTGCAGCAGGGAGCTGGCCAGTCCTTTCAGGTAAAAGAAATCCATTGCGGTGGCCTTGGTTCTCCATCCCTCTTCGTGGTTGTTGCCGGTTACAAAGAGGCAGAAATATTCCTGCTCTTCAAATGCCTCTGCTTTGGTCCGGTAGGTTTTGCCAAATTCGAACAGTTGCAGGTTGTTGTTTTTTCTGTTCAGGTTGTAGGCAATGGTTTCCAGCCCGCTTTCCAGCATCGAAGGCCTCAGCACATCCAATTCGGCGCTGAGGTTGTTCATCATCTTCACGGTAGCGTTGAGTGTGGCTTCGTTGAAGTATTTGCTGTTGGTAATGGAATTGGTAACGATCTCTGTAAATCCCTTGCCCACCAGGAATCCGGCAATTTTCTCACGCAGATTTTCTTTGATGCCGATCTTTTCCACGGCCGGGCTGATGGTAATGGTTGTGGGGATTTCTACATTGTCCAGTCCGTCGATGCGTAGAATTTCCTCCACAATATCGGCCGGGATACTGATGTCGGGCTTGCTGTAAGGCACTTCCACCATCAGTTCATCGAGTCCTTCCTTTACTATATCAAAGCCCAGTGCTGTCAATATTCTTTTCACCTTATCGGGATGATAATTTTTACCACTGAGTTTTTTGAGGTAATGGTATTTGATGGCAACGGTAGTTCTGGGTTTGGGATCGGGGTAGAGATCGATCAGATCGCTGCTGATTTCTCCGCCAGCAACCTCTTTAATCAGCAGGGCTGCACGTTTCAGCACATTCACCGTATTGGAAATATCAATTCCTTTTTCGAATCGGGTAGCAGCATCGGTTCTTAAACCGTGACGCAGGGAGGTTAAACGTGTTCTGATGGAATCAAAGCAGGCACTTTCCAGGAAGATAGCAGTAGTACTTTCGCTGACGCCGCTTTTTGCTCCGCCAAATACTCCGGCAATACACATGCCCTCGCTGGCATTACAGATCATCAGATCATCCTGGTGCAGTTTTCTTTCCTTACCGTCTAGTGTAACAAACGAAGTATCGGCCGGAAGGTTTTTTACGATGATTTTATTGCCTGTTATAGCCGCCATATCGAATGCATGCAATGGCTGGCCGGTTTCGTGCAGAATAAAATTGGTAATGTCTACAATGTTGTTGATACTGCGCTGACCGATAGCCGTGAGCTTGTTTACCAGCCATTCCGGAGAAGGCTGAACCGTAACGCCGGTGATGGTTACACCTGCATAACGCGGACAGGCAGTGGTATTTTCAACCACCACTTCAACCGGGGTATTTTTGTTATCAGTTTTAAAACTGTTGTTGAACGGAGATTTTACCCTTGCCTCCCCCTGATGATGGGTGAGATAAGCGCACACATCTCTTGCTACACCCATATGGCTCATGGCATCCATCCTGTTCGGGGTAAGACCAATCTCATAAATCCAGTCTGAATAAGGGTTGAAGTATTCGGCAGCAGGAGTACCTGCTACAGCAGTATCCGGCAAAACAATAATCCCGGCATGACTTCCACCGATGCCGATTTCATCTTCTGCACAAATCATACCCTGGCTTTCTTCTCCCCGGATCTTGGCCAGTTTCATGGTCAGAGGCTCACCGTTCAATGGGTAAATGGTGGTCCCAACAGGGGCTACCACTACTTTCTGACCCTTGGCTACATTAGGAGCTCCGCATACAATTTTCAGCGGTGATTCACCCCCGGTATTAACCAGGGTGAGCTTCAGTTTATCTGCATTGGGGTGGGGATTGCATTCCAGCACCTCGCCAATCACCAATCCGGCCAATCCGCCTTTGATCTTCTCATATTGTTCGAGGCTTTCCACTTCCAGTCCGATAGAGGTCAGGATTTTGGATAATTGGGTAGGGTCGATGGGTTCCGGTAAATATTCACATAACCAATTGTAACTAATTGTCATACTTGCTGCTGCTTAATAAGTCAGCAAAAATAAGGTTTATCGACCATGGACTAATTAAGAAATTAACCTGAAATGAACCGCTGCTTCTGAAAATTTCTTTCTTCACACCGTTTTGTGAATTTCCCGAAATAAAAGCGCAAAACTTTTGAATTTGGGGGATAAGCATAGTAAATTGTGTGGATAGGGGTGGTTTTGCTGTTAATAAGCGCTTAATTTCCTGTGGAATAATATTGATTGGTAAAAAATTTCAACGGGCAGACAGTTCCGATTATATTCGCTCCCCTTTGCCACTTCCGAAACAATTTGATAACAAAGAATTCACTCGGAAAAGTTGGATAACTGGTATTTCTAACCGATAAGTATGAACAGACCAATGGATATTACAAGCTTAAATAAAGACCGGAAAAGGAGAAAACCTTCTATTGACCTGAGCACCATGGTGTACGGGAAGGTACCCCCGCAGGCCAAAGAACTGGAAGAAGCTATTTTAGGTGCGCTGATGCTGGAAAAAAGCGCTTTCGATACGGTATCGGAAATTATCAAGCCGGAGTGTTTTTATGTGGACGCACACCAGCATATTTTCAAAGCCATGCAATCGCTGCAGCAGAAAAGCGTGCCGATTGATATTCTCACTGTTGTGGAGGAACTGAAGTCGCAGGAGTTGCTGGATGTGGTGGGTGGTCCTTATTTTGTTACCAAGCTTACGAATGCAGTGGTTTCCACTGCTAACATAGATGCGCACGCAAGAATTGTGTTGCAGAAATTCATTCAGCGCGAATTGATCCGCATCAGTGGGGAGATCATCGGAGATGCATACGAAGACAGTACCGATGTATTTGATTTGCTGGATGAGAGTGAAACCAAGATGTTCAACATCACCAACAACTACCTCAAAAAGAACTTTGAAGATATCGGCAATGTATTGGTAGAAGCCATTACCCGAATAGATGAACTCAGAACAAAAACAGAAGAAATCTCTGGTGTGCCCAGCGGATTCGCTTCGCTGGATCGCGTAACCTATGGCTGGCAGCCAACGGATCTGGTGATCCTTGCTGCACGTCCTGCCGTGGGTAAAACCGCGTTTGCGCTGAACCTGGCCCGTAATGCAGCATTGCATCCCACCAAGCCGGTGGGGGTTGGTTTCTTCTCCCTCGAAATGAGTGCCGCACAGCTGGTACAGCGTATTTTAAGTGCGGAGAGTGAAATCAAAATGGAAAAAATCAGCCGGGGTAAACTGGAAGATTATGAATACCAACAGCTCCACAGTAAGGGAATTAAAAAATTAGAGAACGCTCCATTATACATCGATGACACTGCGGCACTGAATATTTTCGAGTTCAGGGCCAAGGCAAGAAGAATGGTGAACAAACACAAAGTGGGCATCATCATCATCGACTACCTGCAGCTGATGAGTGGAAGCAACGACAGGGGCGGGAATCGGGAGCAGGAGATCAGCAATATTTCCCGTAACCTCAAGGCCCTGGCCAAGGAGCTGAAAGTGCCCATCATTGCACTGAGCCAGTTGAGTCGTGCCGTAGAAACCCGTAAGGAAAGCAAGATGCCTCAGTTGAGCGACCTTCGTGAATCGGGTGCCATTGAACAGGATGCCGACATGGTAATGTTTATATACCGTCCGGAATATTACGAGGTAATGAATAACGAAATGGGAGAGAGCACCAGTGGTGAAACCCATATCCGGATAGCCAAGCATAGAAATGGTTCTCTGGAAACCATCAAGCTCAGGGCCAAGCTGGAAATACAGAAATTTGAAGAATGGGAAAGCGATGGTGGTCCGGGCGGAAGCTGGAAGCCCATTACGCCAAACCTTCCTGTATCCGGTGGAAGCATGGGAGAAGGTGGCGCAGCGCTTTATATTCAGAAAGGCAGCAGGATGAACAGTGGTAGTGATTTTGATGAAGGGCTGGATCAGGACGCACCTTTTTAACGGCTATAGACATTGTATGGATATCCCTTATTTCTTTGAAGCCGACCTGCCTGTAAACCCGGTACATTTTACGCTTTCTCCGGAAACCAGTAAGCATTGTGTACAGGTGCTGCGGATGCAGCCGGGAGAACCTATTGTATTGACCAATGGAGCCGGACTAAAATATGATGCGGTTATCCGCACTGCAGACAAAAAGCAGACGGTTGTGACCCTTTCCAGTCCTGTTTTTTTACCACGTCCGGAGCCGGTTACTACCATTGCTATTTCGTTTGTTAAGAATCCTTCCCGTATGGAATGGTTTCTCGAAAAAGCTGCTGAAACCGGTATTTCGGCAGTGTATCCGATCATTGCATCCCGAACGGAACGCACTCATTTTAAGGCAGAACGCTGGGAAAACATCATTGTGTCTGCCATGTTGCAAAGCAGGCAGGTATGGAAAATGCAGCTGCATCAGCCGGTTGAACTGGATTGGCTGATCCGGCAAAAGACTACCGGGCTTTCCCTGATTGCACATTGCAGCAACGGAGTTAAGCAAAACATTCAGTCGTTGGATCTTCCTAAGGAGCGGCTGATCCTGATCGGTCCCGAAGGAGACTTTACACCCGAAGAAATTGATGCGGCCCTGCACTTTGGATTCCAGCCCGTAACACTAGGCAATACAAGGCTCAGAACAGAAACTGCAGGACTGGCTGCGGCCGTTCTGTTGCAAAATCTTTAATCGGATAAAGAACCTGTAATTTTGTGGTATGCTCAGAAAGTTCCTTATAGCCCCTGCCTGCATAACCGTATTGTTCTATACCTGTGCCTGTGCAGATAGTCCGATGCCTTCCGTACAACGCGATACGACCATCACGGCTATTACGGCTTTTAATGAATTGTTCATAGACAGCACTTACCTGGATAGTTTCCTCTTGTTGCAACATCCGTATAAAAGCTATAACAAACAATACAGGGATTTCTATGCCTCAAGGAATTATGAATTTGCCTGGTTCGATTCTTCTGGTCTGGCAGAACAGGCGCATAATTTTTATAACCTGCAAAACAACTACATCGCTACATCGGGAGATAGTTCGCTTTACAGCGATCCCCTGCATCAGTTGTACGACAGCATCAATGCTCAACCGGTCATTCCGGGTTTGATGAAACAGCAGGTACTGCAACTGGAGATGATGCTGACCGGTCAGTTTTTCCGTTATGCAGCACAGCTGTACAAGGGTGCAGATATCAATCCGGCAGAGCTGGGCTGGTACATTCCCCGAAAAAAAATTGATCTGACGGCACTGCTCGATTCGGTAATCCAAAACGGAAAGGATGATCCGGATCATTATGTACATATCAATCGTTTGTACAAATCGCTGGAAGCGGAGCTTGCCCGCTATATTGAACTGGAAAAGAAAGAAGTAAAAGAGCTGATTCCCCGATTGAAGAAACCTGTAAAAAAAGGAGATAGCTCCGTGGTGGTTCCCCTGGTGAAAAACAGATTGGCTTTATTACAGGGCGATCTGTTTGCGAATAACAGCAACCGGTATGATGCAGATCTGGAAGAGGCTGTGAAAACCTACCAGCGTCGCAATGGCCTTTTGGAAGATGGCATCATTAGCAATGGTGTGATAGACGAACTGAATGTACCGCTGAAGAAAAGGGTGCAGCAGATTCTTGTGAACATGGAACGTGCCAGATGGCTGCCCGTGCAATCCGGTTCTAATTTTGTGATGGTGAATATTCCTGAGTTCAAACTGCATGTGCTGAATAAAAGCCGGCAGGAGCTGGAAATGAAAGTGATTGTTGGATCTGCCCTTCATAATACCGTTATTTTTACTGCACAACTTCAATACATTGTGTTCAGTCCATATTGGAATGTTCCGCCCAGTATTACCCGAAACGAGATATTGCCAGCCATCAGAAGAAACAGCAATTACCTGAGTAGAAACCATATGGAAGTTACGGGGTATGTGAATGGTCTTCCGGAAATTCGGCAGAAGCCGGGAGAACATAATTCACTTGGTCTGGTGAAATTCCTGTTCCCGAATAACTACAATATTTACCTGCACGATACGCCGGGTAAGCACCTGTTTAATGAGGCCGGGAGGGGATTCAGTCATGGCTGTATCCGCATAGAGGAACCCAAAAAATTTGCGGAGTACCTGTTACGGGATGAGCCGGAATATACCAGTGAAGTGATCGACAGCCTGATGCACCTGGGTAAGGAAAAATGGGTGGTGCTGAAAAAAACACTGCCCGTGTTTTTGGTTTATTTTACAGCCTGGGTAGATCAGGAAGGGGTATTGAATTTCAGGAAAGACATTTATGGTCACGACGAAAAGATGAAGAAAAAACTGTTCAATAATTAAACAGGTTAAGGATGAAGATAATTGAGGTAAACGATCCCAAAACCGTTCGCGAATTTCTGGAAGTGAATGCGATTATGAATGCAGGAAACCCTGCCTATATCCGTTCGCTCGATAATGAAGTGAACGATGTATTTGATCCGTCTAAAAATAAAGCCCATAAATACGGAGAAGCAAAACGCTGGATTGCCCGCTCCAACGAAGGTGTTTTGCTCGGAAGGATAGCTGCTTTTACCAATGAAAAGTATATCAATAAGGGTACTGAATTCAAAACAGGAGGAATTGGCTTTTTCGATTGTATCAACGACCAGGATACCGCCAATGCATTGTTTGATACAGCCAAAAACTGGCTGGAGGAAAAAGGCATGGAAGCTATGGACGGTCCAATTAATTTTGGTGATCGGGACAAATGGTGGGGCTTGATGGTAGAAGGATTTGAAAGTGAGCCGATGTACGGCATGTCGTATAATCCTCCTTATTACCAGGCGCTGTTCGAAGGGTATGGGTTCCGGGATTATTACAACCAGTATTACTATTACATGAATGTGGATGATCCCCTGCCCGAAAAATTCCCGGAGCGCTATGCCAAGTTCAACGCCAAACCCGGATACAGTGCCAGGCATGTAAAACTGAGTCAGCTGGAAAAATATGCAGGAGATTTTGCCACTGTGTACAATGCTGCCTGGGCGCAACATGGAGAGGCAAAAGAAATTACCAAAGAACAGGTGATGAAGCTGTTCAATAAGATGAAACCCATCATGGATGAACGAACAGTATGGTTTGCTTATTATAAAGAAGACCCTATTGCCATGTTCATCAATATTCCCGACCTGAACCAGTACTTTAAGCATTTCAATGGGAGATTGGGCTGGTTTCAAAAACTGCAGCTCATGTGGATGAAGTACCGGGGAATGAATAAGCGGCTAACCGGTCTTGCATTTGGCGTTGTGCCCAAGTACCAGTCGCTGGGAGTGGATAGTTACCTGATTTATGCAGCTGGTTTGCTGTTGCAGGGTAAGGGATGGTATTTGCAGTATGAAATGGGTTGGGCAGGCGACTGGAATCCCAAAATGGTGAATATATACAAGAGCCTGGGAGGTAAGCAGAGCAGGCGGATGATCACTTTCCGCAAAATCTTCAACGACCGGTACCCTTTCGAAAGACATCCCGAGATGGACTATAAATAAGTTATATTGCAACCTGTTTCTATGGAGAATTTCATTGTATCAGCACGAAAATACCGTCCCCAGAACTTCAATACCGTTGTGGGGCAGCAGCATATTACTACTACCCTCAAAAATGCTATTAAAAATCAGCAATTGGCGCATGCCTTTCTGTTTTGTGGCCCGAGAGGAGTAGGTAAAACAACCTGTGCCAGGATCCTGGCCAAGACCATTAACTGTACCCATCAAACACCCGATGGGGAGGCTTGCAATGAGTGCAACAGTTGTTTGTCTTTTGATGCCGGTACTTCTATGAATATCCATGAGCTGGACGCAGCCAGTAATAACTCGGTAGACGATATCCGGGCACTGGTAGAGCAGGTCCGCTTTGCACCACAGGCCGGAAAATACAAAGTATATATTGTGGATGAGGTGCATATGCTCAGTGCAAGTGCATTCAATGCATTTCTTAAAACACTGGAGGAACCGCCACCTTATGCCATTTTTATTTTGGCAACCACAGAAAAACATAAGATTCTTCCGACCATATTGAGCCGCTGTCAGATTTTTGATTTCAAAAGAATCACCAACAACGATACGGTAGAACACCTGCAGGAAATAGCCGACAAGGAACATATTCGTGCAGAAAAAGCCGCGTTGCAGGTAATAGCGCAAAAGAGCGAAGGTTGTATGCGCGATTCCTTAAGTATCCTGGATAAGATCGTCAGTTTCACCAATGGGGAACTCACTTACCAGAATACGCTGGAACACCTCAATATCCTGGATGAAGATTATTTTTTCAAATTACTGGATTCCATGCAGCAACAGGATATGGCAGGTGCCATGGTCTTGTACGATGAGATCAACCGAAAAGGATTTGAAGGAGACCTCGTGCTCAATGGATTTGCCGAATTCATCCGCAACCTGCTGGTGTGTAAGGATGCCAAGTCTGCAGCGTTGCTGGAAGTAGTAGAAGGGATGCGGCAAAAGTATATAGCTGTTGCAGACAAAACATCCATTTCGTATTTGGTAAGTGCGCTGAATATTTTGAACGAGGCGGAGATCAATTTCAAAATGGCCCGCAACAAACGGCTGCATGTAGAACTGGCGCTGATTAAGCTGAGTTTTCTGCAACAGGCCATTGAACTGGCTACCGATAAAGGTGCCGTTGTAAAAAAAAAACGGATTGACGGCCCCATAGCTTACCGTACCAAAATCATACAGCCGTTGGCACCCCCTCTTCCCGCAGGTGCTGCAGCTCCGGTTGCAAAAGGGTCGGCAAATACTGTTGTAACAGCTAAGCCGGAAGCCAAACTTTATATGGAGTCTTCTGTAGCAACAAAGCAGGTAGATTCTGGTGCAACTGCTGTAATTCCAAAACCTCAACCGCTGGCCGGCACTGGCGGAAAGAAAAATCTTTTGGAAGCATTGCGCGAAAAAGTGGGATCCAATTATGATATTCAGGAGGTTAAAGAAGCAGAGCCCCTGGAGATCAATAAACTACAGCAATTCTGGGATGAATATACCGCAGGTCTGGAAAAGCAATTGAAGCACTCGGCAGCCGGAACGTTTAAAATCGCCAGCCTGGAAATTGAATCCGACATTCATTTTACTGTTTCTGTTTCCGCCATCACAGCACAGAAATTTGTGGAACAGGAAAAGCTGGAATTACTGGAGCAGATTCATAAACTTTTCAATAACAGGGCCATCAACTTCACTGTGCTGGTAGCCGCCGGTGAAAGAGAAGATGTACC
Source organism: Sediminibacterium sp. (assembly GCA_016786865.1). Taxonomy (GTDB): domain Bacteria; phylum Bacteroidota; class Bacteroidia; order Chitinophagales; family Chitinophagaceae; genus Sediminibacterium. The sequence goes on from JAEUVE010000011.1 coordinate 74,292, forward strand.
CCTGCACATGAAACTGAACAGTAAACAGAAGTACGAGCGGATTGCTGAACAATTTCCCCTGCTGAGAGAACTGAAGGAGCGGCTACGCCTGGAAGTTGATTATTGATGCACTGGCCGCAATATCTGCGTATTTATCGTTTGGATTTCTTTTTACATGCAGTGCAAACAACGAAAATATTTTCTGCAAACTTGGGACTTACACTGATTCGTTTGCCATTGACTTCAATTTCTATCAGGTCGTCATAATGATGGCGGGCAATAACCTTTATGTTTTTATTGATGGCTAATCCCAATTGATCTACATATTTTAAAAAAGCAGAACTGTTGTCTTTCACACCGGTCATTTTACACTGGTGCCCAACCAATTCTTCAGCGAGCGTATGTTGGTGTAAAATCAGTAATTCTCCTTTTGCATTGGGAATGGGATCCCCATGCGGATCGGAGACCGGATAGTTGAGTAGTTTATCCAGTTGATCAATCAGCTTTTTGCTTTGAATATGTTCCAATTGTTCGGCTACCTCATGCACTTCATCCCAGCTGAATTCCAGTTTTTCGAACAGGAAGGTTTCCCATAGCCGGTGCTTGCGGATTACATCAATGGCAATTTTTTTCCCCTCTTTGGTGAGGGACGACTTACCATACTTTTCGTATTTGATCAGCTTTTTCTCTTTCAGTTTCTTCAACATATCATTGGCCGTGGCGGGCTTAACGCCCAGGTGAGCGGCCAGTTCATTGGTGCCGGCTTCCTCTTTCAGGGCCGTTTCAACCGTAAGTTGAAAAAGGGACTTCAGGTAATTTTCCTCTGTAAATGAAAGCATTAGAACAAATATAAGCATATTTGTAAAACTTAATTTGTTAGACTAGCCTAACAATAATAATTTTACCGGCATAACATTTAATGATGCGAGTTTGTTTAATAATAGGGTCGCTGCTGCTTTTTGCAGCCAACGGTTGGGGAATGCAACAGGATACGGCACAAAAGCAGCCGGATAGTTTGTATCTGCATGGATCTCCCATCGACCGTATATTACATGAAGTGGTGGTAACCGGCACACTCAAGGAGGTACGTCGCATGGAGAGCCCGGTACCGGTAGAAGTGTACAGCCCGGCTTTTTTCAGAAAGAATCCCACCTGTAATATTTTTGACGGCTTACAGCAGGTGAATGGGGTGCGGCCGCAGACCAATTGTAATGTGTGCAATACGGGAGACATCCGGATCAATGGATTACCGGGTGCCTACACTATGGTGTTGATAGACGGAATGCCCATCGTGAGCAGCCTCTCTACTGTGTATGGATTATCCGGAATTCCCAATGCATTGATTGAAAGAGTTGAGATTGTGAAAGGCCCTGCATCTTCGCTGTATGGGAGCGAAGCCATTGGCGGGTTGATCAATATCATTACAAAAAAGAATTCCGGTGCGCCGCGCGTATCTGCCGATTTGATGGGAACTACCTGGGGTGAGTGGAATGCGGATCTTGGCTTTAAGCTGAAAGCAGGAGAAAGATCAAGCGTTTTAACAGGCATCAATCATTTTAATTTCAACCGGATATTTGATGAGAACAAGGATGGTTTTACAGATATGGCGTTGCAGAAAAGGATATCCCTGTTTCAGAAATGGAGTTTCGACCGGACTGCAAACCGGGTATTCAATATAGCTGCCCGCTATTTTAATGAGGACAGGTGGGGCGGACAAACCAACTGGAATAAGCATTTCCGTGGCGGAGACAGTATTTATGCAGAAAGCATTTATACCAACCGCTTGGAACTGATCGGGCACTATCAGTTGCCAACGACTGAAAAGTTGATGCTGGCTTTTTCGTTCAACAGTCACCAGCAGAACAGCCGTTACGGCACCAGTTCCTACAACGCACACCAGCGTATATCCTTTGCACAGCTTACCTGGGATAAAACCATTCGCAGGCACGATTTACTGCTGGGCCTCGCAGCACGATATACCTATTACAACGACAATACACCCGCAACCGGTTCGCCGGATCCATCTAAAATGGGCCTGCAGCCGCAACGTACCTGGCTACCCGGATTTTTTATACAGGATGAAGTAACGCTTGCACCAAAGCATAAACTCTTGCTGGGCGCACGGTACGATCACCATTCCTCTCACGGAAACATCCTCACACCAAGACTGGCATATAAATGGACGCTGAACGACCGGCGTATACTCCGGTTGAATGCCGGAACCGGATTTAGGGTGGTCAATCTTTTTACAGAAGACCATGCAGCATTAACTGGTGCACGCAAAGTGGAAATAACCGAAGCGCTGAAACCGGAGAAGTCGTTCAATGTGAACCTCAACTACATTCATAAGCTGTTCACCTCTGCTTCTTCGGAGCTGAATCTGGATTTTACCGCCTTTTACACCTGGTTCAACAATCGCATTGTAGGCGATTTTGAGAGCGATCCCAATAAGATCATTTATAAAAATCTGCAGGGCCATGCTGTGAGCAAGGGCTTATCTGCCAATATTGATTTTACGGTGGCAGGTGGCTGGAAGTTCATAGCCGGCGGTACTTATATGGATGTGGCACTGATGGAGAACGGGCGGAAAACACAGCAGTTGTTAACGGAGAAGCTAACCGCTACCTGGTCTGTTTCGTATAAGTTGCAACAGTTGCATCTTGATATTGATTATACGGGTAATGTATACAGTCCTATGCGCTTACCGCTGCTTGGTCCTTTGGATCCGCGAAAAGATTATTCACCCTGGTGGAGTATCCAGAACATTCAATTGAGTTTTCATCGCTGGCATGCAGTGGAGTTGTACGCAGGAGTTAAAAATTTACTGAACTATACACCTGCAAAGGGAAACCCCTTCCTGATTGCCCGTTCGGATGACCCTTTTGATAAACGGGTACAATACGATGCTTCCGGAAAAGTGATGGCTACCCAGGATAATCCATATGCGCTTACGTTTGATCCCAATTATGTGTATGCACCCAATCAGGGAATGCGTTTTTTCTTTGGTGTAAGAATGACTATTCAGTAAACCCTTCACTTGGAACAATAGAAGTTTAGACCCACAGTTGCTATCTTCGCACTAAAGCAATAACAATGGAGCAAATACAGTCCGAAAAAGAACCGGTTGAAGTGTTGGCTAAACCCCATGGGCCAATTGTGGTGATGTCCGATTTGTTGATCACCAAGCCAGATGGAACAACTGAACTCCGCAAAGGGAAAACCTCTTTCTGTGGTTGCGGGGCTTCTGCAAAAAAGCCTTTTTGCGATGGATCGCACAAAACATTAAATATTGTTGATCCTAATACCAACGTATGAAAAAGACAATCGTTTTAGGCGCTTCTGAAAACCCGGAACGCTATAGTAATATGGCTATTCAACGGCTTACTGCCCATTCGCATCCGGTGGTTGCTCTAGGTAGAAAGGCAGGAGTGGTAAGTGGGGTTCCCATCCTTACCACCACCCCCAATGAACAGGATGTGGATACAGTAACGCTGTACCTGAATCCTGTTGCCCAGAAAGATTATTACAACTATATTTTATCGCTTCATCCAAAACGCATCATTTTCAATCCCGGAACGGAGAACGAAGAACTGGAAGCGCTGGCCAAAGAAAATGGTATTGAAGCTGTGGAAGCCTGTACGCTGGTGATGCTGAGTACAGGGCAATATTAATTTGAATCAACGATGATGAAAAATTTGCTCCTGATCTGTTTGGTCCTGATGAGCTCAGCCTGTTTTACAACACGTAAAGCAACCGGCGATAGCATTACCATGAACATTGCATTTGGTTCCTGCAACGATGTAAAGAATCCCAACCTGTTGTGGGACGATATTATTGCGAATCGGCCAACTCAATGGATCTGGCTGGGAGACAATATTTATGGAAATGAAAAGAACCTGACCGTTTTCCAGACCAACTATGCCAAACTGCTGGCAGATACTGGTTACCGTCGTTTACAGCAAACAATGGCTGTAGATGGGATCTGGGACGACGGCGATTATGGCCCGAACAACGGCGGAGCAGATTATATTTATAAAGACAGTACCAAAAAAATGTTCCTGGATTTTATACAGGTTCCGGCAAATGATCCGAGAAGAACCAGGGGAGGCGTTTATTACAGCAAAATACTTCAGAACAAGGGTTTACAGGTAAAACTGATCTTTCTCGACACCCGTTATTTCAGAGACCCGTTGATTTATCAGCAGGATTCCATTGTTCCCAATCCTACAGGCGATATGCTGGGATCAGACCAGTGGCGCTGGCTGGAGCAGGAGTTGAAAAATAATACAGCAGATGTAACCGTTGTTGCATCCGGAATTCAGGTGCTGGCCACCGGCCACAGGTTTGAGAAGTGGAGTAATTTCCCGGCTTCAAAAGAAAAATTGTTCCGGTTGTTAAAACAATATCCCGCTAAAAAAATGTTCTTTATCAGTGGCGACCGGCATATCGGAGAAATTGCAGAAACAACCATCGAAGGAATAGCGCATCCGGTGATTGATATTACCAGCAGCAGCTTAACCAATCCATGGTCTAAACCCAGACCCGAGACCAATGTACTTAGAAAAGGAACGCTGGTGTATCCTGTTAATTTTGGACTGATACAAATCAGTAAAACCAACAATAACACCAGCGTTGCACTTTCACTCAGGGGGAACGGAAACAATGTTTTTGAATCCGTTGAATTTTAATTTTATAAGATCAAAGCAGGAAAGTTGGCTTTTTTGAATTGCTCATTATAAGCCGCAACCGCCTTTTTGATCACTGTTTCATATTCGGATTTGTATTTTTTCCATTCGGCTTCACTGTCGGCCATTCTTGCTTTCAGTCCCTCAGTAATACGGGGATCATGACTATCTGCAAGTTTCTTCATATTGAAGAATTCGGAGTTCAGCTTAGCTGGCCAGTTGATTACATCCTGTCCGTTTTTCTGCCGGGTTTCCACCACATTGTTTTGCCAGTCGGTGATTTTTTTGATCAGGTCTTTACCGGCATCAATCAATGCTTTATTGTCTTCTTTCAGCAGGCTGTTGTAATGCTCTATCTGTTTCTTCAGCTGATTGGTATTGTTGAAATGGGTATGAATATCGCTGATGTTTGCAGAAAGTTTCTGCAGGAAGGCCTGCTGTGCATCCCAATCGCCCTGTGTTACAGAAAGATTTGGATCGGCAAGAACTGTGAAACGGGTTTCTGTACTGTTGCCTTTGAAGCTCAATACGGCTTTATACGTGCCAGGTGCAAGTCTGTAACCTTTGTAATCTCCGTTGATATAAACCCCGCTGATATCCGGTTGTATGTTTTCGCCCCTGAAATCCCAGGCAAAGCGATTCATGCCTTCTGCTGCGGGCAATGTTACCGGTGGAGGAGGACCGCCTGCATAGCGTTTGAAGGTTTCATCTTTTTTGCTGCTGTAGGATCTGACGGTAACACCAGCTTCGTTTTGAATGATTAGTTTTACTTCTTCTCCATCTGGTTTGGACGGAATATAGTAGTCCAGTATTACACCTTCAACCGGATTCTTACCCAGTGCATCTTCCTGTGGTTGTCCAGGTGCAGCTCCTTTATAGCGAATGGTTGCTTTGGGGTTGATGATCTTCAGCTGTTTGCCAGCAAGCACATTGGCTGCTTCCTGAACAGGACTGAGGTCGTCCAGGATCCAGAATGCACGTCCGGCTGTAGCTGCTACCAGGTCGTTGTCTTTGATGGCCAGATCGGTAACAGGAACCACAGGCAGGTTTAACTGCAGCTTGTTCCATTGTTCCCCTCCATTATAGGAAATGTAAAATCCTCTTTCACTTCCTGCATACAACAGGCCTTTCACCTTGCGGTCTTCGCGGATCACTTTAATAAAGTCATCGGCATCAATACCTTTATTAATCGCGGTCCATGTTTTGCCATAGTCCGTTGTTTTATAACTGTAAGACGCATAATCGTTGAAACGGAAACGGGTAGCGCTGATGTATGCAGTGCCCTTGTCGAAAGGAGACAGCTCTATGGATTGAATATTGGATTCAGCAAGTGATGCAGGAGTTACATTGGCCCAGCTCTGTCCGCCATTTTGGGTAACGTATACCAATCCGCAATCACTGCCTGTCCAGATGGTTCCTTTTTCCAGTCTGGATTCGATGATGTAGTTGAGGGTGTTGTAATTCTCCCCACCGGCGCCTTCATTGGTGAAAGGTCCGCCGCCAGGGCCTTGTTTGCTTTTTTCATTACGGGTAAGATCGGGACTGATCGGGGTCCAGCTCAAACCACCATTGCTGGTTTTTAAAACCACATTGCCTCCATGATAAATCACAGATGGGTCGTGGGGAGAAGCAACAATCGGTGCGTTCCAGTTGAAACGGTACTTCATGTTTTTAGGTTCCACTGCAAGGTTCAGGGAAGGGTAGGCCTGGATATCTTTCTTTTCACCAGTCTTCATGTCGAGTACTTCAATATAGCCCTGGTAACATCCGCCATACACACGCTCCGGATTGTTGGGGTCAAATGCAAGGGTTGAACTTTCACAACCCGCACTGATCCACCAGTCGCGTTCAGAAATTCCAGAGGTATTGGTGCGGCTCATTGTCATTACACTGGTATTATCTTGCTGACCACCGTATATCCGGTAAGGAAAAAGATTATCTGTATTTACGCGGTAGAACTGAGCTGTAGGCTGGTTCATCTGAGAACTCCAGGTTATCGCAGTGTTATAGGTGATCTCACCGCCGCCATCATCTGCCAATGCAATATTGGCCGGGTTTTCCGGATTAATCCAGAGATCGTGTGTATCGCCGTGCCCTACTTTTACGTTGGCAAATGTTTTACCGCCATCAATGGACTTCATTAAAGGCGCATTCAGTACATACACTACATTTTCATTTTTGGGATCGGCCAGTACTTCCATATAATACCATCCCCTGGAAGTGATGTTCTGGTCGTTGCTCATCATGGTCCATTTTTTACCGCCATCCTCACTGCGGTACAAACCCGATTTGGATTTTTCTGTTTCTACAATGGCATATACCAGATTGGAATTGGCTCTTGAAACACTCACCCCGATTTTACCCAACTGAGCTGGAAGACCATCGGTGATCTTATTCCAGGTGTCGCCACCATCGGTTGATTTATAAATAGCAGAACCCTTACCGCCGCTCACGACCTGCCATGGAAGGCGTTGGTGCTGCCAGGTAGCTGCATACAATATCCGCGGGTTGTTCATGTCCATTGAGAGGCTGCTTACACCCGTGCTGTCGTTGATGTACAGGGTTCGCTTCCAGGTAACGCCACCATCTGCGGACTTGTACACACCTCTTTCGTTATTGGGGCCGTGTACGGTTCCCTGCGAAGCAACATAAACCAGGTCGGGATTGGTAGGGTGCACAATTACATCAGCAATATGCCGGCTGTTGGTCAGGCCCATGTGCTTCCATGTTTTACCTGCATCCACCGATTTGTAAACACCATCACCATAGCTGGTCATTACACCACGTACCGCATGTTCTCCGGTACCTACGTATATTACGTTGGGATCACTGTCGCTTACAGCAATGTCTCCGATAGAGCCCACTTTCATGAACCCGTCGCTGATATTCTGCCAGCGTATACCACCGTCTTCTGTTTTCCATACACCACCTCCGGTATATCCAACATAGTACAGTTGATCGTTTCCTCGTACACCGGAAATGGCATTGGCCCTTCCTCCACGAAAAGGCCCAATATTTCTCCACTTAACGGGTTTTAAAAAATCATCGTAGGAAACGGATGGTGCGGCCGTTGGTGCGGCGCTTTTTTGTTTTTGGGCAAGTCCCGGCAGGGAACAAAGCAGGCCCAGGCAAAGAGCTGTTATTATTCTCATAAGTAATTGATTGGTAGTTGAATATACCTAATTCACCTTGTTTTTCTACACTTTGCCGTATAATTTACCGTAATGGGTTGTTACAACAGTAATATTTACTTTTTAATGGTTGTAAATTAAGAATTGTTACTTAGGTTGACTTCCTTTTCATCACCCTCCCCATCCCTCCCTATCGAGGCTGCGGTATTGGATGGCTTCTGCAATATGTTCGGGTTGGATGTGTTCACTGGCGGCCAGGTCGGCAATGGTGCGGCTTACTTTGAGGATGCGGTCGTATGCACGGGCACTTAGATTCAGTCGTTCCATGGCTTTCTTCAAGAGGTTTTCCGAAACCTTGTTCAGTACACAAATTTTTCTGGCAAGGCCCGCGCTCATATGCGCATTGGCATAAATACCTTCTTCTCCTTTGAATCGTTCTGCCTGAATGGCCCTTGCTTCCATCACTCTTTTTCTGATTGCTGCAGAAGATTCTCCGGGCTGTTCGTTATTCAATGAAGTGAAACTGACCGGTGTTACTTCCACATGCAGGTCTATCCGGTCCAGCAGGGGGCCGGATACTTTGTTCAGGTATTTCTGAACCATCCCTGGTGCACAGGTGCAGTCTTTGTCGGGATGGTTGTAATAGCCGCAGGGGCAGGGGTTCATGGAAGCAAGCAACATGAAGCTGGCCGGGAAATCCAGCGTAGTTCTGGCTCTGGAAATGCTGACTATTCTTTCTTCCATTGGTTGCCGCATCACTTCTAAAACCGTTCGCCTGAATTCCGGTAATTCATCCAGGAACAATACGCCATTGTGTGCCAGTGAAATTTCTCCGGGTTGCGGATTGCTGCCTCCACCTACCATGGCGATATCCGAAATAGTATGATGCGGTGAACGAAATGGCCGGTGACTGATCAGTGAACTATTGGCGGGTAGTTTACCGGCAACACTGTGAATTTTTGTTGTTTCCAGCGCCTCCTGTAAACTCAGGTGCGGAAGGATGGTAGGCATTCTTTTGGCCAGCATGGTTTTGCCAGCGCCGGGTGGGCCAATCAGTATGGCATTGTGCGCGCCTGCCGCCGCGATCTCCAGCGCCCGTTTGATGTTTTCCTGTCCTCTTACATCTGCAAAATCCATCTCAAACGTTTCCTGGGTGTTGAAGAATTCATCACGTGTATGCACCACCTCAGGCTGTAACGTGTTTTCATCTTCGAAAAAGCGAATGACTTCTCTTATATGTTCGGTGCCATACACTTTCAGGTTATTCACCATTGCAGCTTCGCGTACATTGGCCCTGGGTACAATCAATCCTTTGAAACCTTCTTTACGCGCCTGTATGGCAATGGGTAATGCGCCTTTGATCGGTTGTACCGTTCCGTCTAATCCCAGCTCTCCCATGATACTATAGTCACTCAGCCGTTCGGGGTGAGCAAGTTGTTCGCTGGCCCCCAGTACGGCCAGTGCGATCGGGAGATCCAGTGCAGATCCTGTTTTCCGAATATCGGCGGGTGCAAGATTTACCACCACCTTGGTCCTAGGCATGTGTAGCCCATTGGTCTTGATGGCACTCTCTGTTCGCTGTAAACTTTCCCTGACGGCGCTATCGGGCAGTCCTACAATGCTGTAGCCCTGTCCCATACTTACGTTTACTTCAATAGTGATGGTGATGGCGTCTACGCCGTAGACTGCGCTTCCAAATGTTTTTACTAGCATAAATTACCTCTCTTGGTGTTGATGAATGAGAGGTTACAAACAATGCGAAACTAGTCTTTTTTTCAACTCGTTAATTGTATGTGAGTATTTCTGCTGCGGCCCTTTCCCCGCTTCTTACCGCCCCTTCCATGTATCCGTTGTATTCCCTGCTGGTTTCTGTTCCCGCCCAGTGAATCCGCCCCGTAGATGCCGCAAGACTGGCAGGGTATTGTGTAATGCTATTGACCGGAAACATACCTGCATAACATCCTTTGGTATAGGGTTCCTCTGTAAAACTTTTATCGATGTATCGTTGCGGATGGGCTGCTTCCGGACCGTACATTCGGGTAAAAGCCGTAATGACCCGTTCTTTTCGTTCCGCATCGGGCAGTTGCATCAATTGCTTTGCTTTATTGCCCAACGCAAATCCCATCAGTATGCCTTTGTTGCCATCGAAGGGAGAGTTGTCAAAAATCACGGATACAATTTCATCCGGCGCTGCACAGAGCCCGTTCTGCCCCTTCGCTCTCCAGAATGGCTTTTCATAGATGCCATAGCATTTAACCACACTGCCCATAAAGGATTGCTGCATCAGTTGCCACTGCACTGTGGGTAATGGTTGTTCAAAATGAATTTCCCTGGCCACTGCCGGTGGTACGGCTACTATGATGCGTCTGGCCTGGTATTCAAATCCTTCGCCTGTTACCGTTACAAGATCTGCCTGCTGGTGGATACCTGTTACAGGACTGTTGTACATGATGGAATCGTTGAACTGTTCGGCTATTTTATTACAAATGGTTTGAGCGCCGCCTTTGAGCCTGTGTTGTTGCGCACCGTTTCGGATATTCATCAGGAACTCAAAATCCTGATTGCTTTTGATGTATTGTAATGCATGCAGCAATGATATCTCCCTGCAGTCGGTGGCAAAAATGGCTTCGGCTGCTACGGCAAACATTTTGTTGGCAGTAGCATTACCCATTTGTTGGTTCATCCAATCCTGAAGACTCATCGCATCCTGCGATGCCGCATTGGGGCTTTTCCAGGGTTCGTTTAAATTGATTTTCCCGGCCAGGCGGTTGATCTTCCGGATGGCTGCATCAAGGCTCAGTAATGCAAACAATGGGAGCGGGGGTATAATGCCTTTGTAGTGCCTGGTTTTTCCGTTCAGTAATAAAGTGCTCCTGCCTGTATCGTGTGTGGCAAATGTTTCCACTCCGTATTCTTTAGCCAGCGCATACATCCGTTCATGCCCGGGGCCAATCCACTGACCGCCCAGGTCTGCATAATTTCCATCTTCAAAATATTCTGTGAGAATCCTTCCGCCCACTCTTTCACGGGCTTCCAGTACCAGTATGTTTTTACCGGCTGCTTTCAGTTGCTTCGCTGCAGCGAGACCTGCATAGCCTGCGCCAATGATGATGCAATCTTTCATTAGTTCAACCAGAGGTTTACGATCCGTCCTCCGGTGGCTGGAGGTAAAACGGTGAGGGAATCTTTGTTTAATACCAGTACTCTTCCCTCTGCTTTCATATCCCAGATTTGTCCGGAAAAAAATACATTCATACCATAATGCACTCCTGCCTTCACCGCTCTGGGACCCATGCTGTATTTCTGCCAGGCATCTCCCTCAGAGATCTTTCCATAATCTGCTGTGTCCACATCTGTCGGGGCTTTGAATCCATTGTATCCCTTCCAGGGGGCATTCCATACCGCATCGGCGCCGCCGAGTGATGGCACTACCAGCATTTTTACATCGGGACTGATTTTTTCATATGCTGTGGGATACCAACTGTCTGCACATACCAGTAAACCCATTTTGCCTGCGGGTGTATTGATCACCGGTATCTGTGTATCTTCTCCGCTCTTTGTAAATGAAAGCTCATCATTAACCGGATAGATTTTCTTTACCAATGGGCTGGCAATTTTTCCATCTGGATTGAATACAACAGCGGTGTTGTACAATGGCCCTTTTTTGATCACGAGTTTTCCATCGGCCGATACGGATGGTTCCGGCAATACAATAGAGCCGGCAGCTATGGTTACTTTAAATTCCTGTGCCAGCGCGCTGAACACTTCCTGGTAAATTAGTCCGGCCTGTTTGCCTTTCATGGCCAGCGCCGCGTATTTGGTCTTGTCTTTTACATCCGGTGCAGTGAGCCATTCTGCCGTAAATTTGAAAATATTGGTCATGACCAATGCTTTCATAGCCGCTTCGATATTCGGCTCCTGATACAGGCTTTCTTTCTGCTCGTAAGCCACCAGCCAGGTGCCGATGTATTCCGGAAATACCACCACTGTTTTTTCGTTCAGCAGGTTTTTTTTCCGTGCTTCCAGCAGGTATATTTTGATGCTCTCTTTAAATGTGGGAATATTGGCATAGTTCAATGCAGTAAGCTGGGGCTGTATTCCAACGATATTTCCTTTTCCGGAATCCACTCCAAAACTTATTATGGCATCGGCCGGCACACTTCCTCTTGTAACAATAGTATGCTGTTTCGGCACACCCGCCAATATCCATATATTATAAAGCAGGATTGCAAGCAGGAGTACTAAGAAAATCCGGAGAAAGAGTTTCATTTGACTTATTTGTAGTTAAGATAGCTATAATTTCTCTAACAAATCAACTACGCCCTCTCTTTTGAGAATCAGGTATCCCAATCTGTCGTTACTGATGCCCTCTTTCAGCTGGTAGCTGAAAATCAGCTGATCGTTTTGAACGGCTGTTTCAAAATAGCGGAACTGTATATTATCGTATTTTTTGAGTGATTCTCCAATTTCATACAAGTGAGTGGAAAGAATGAACAGGGCATTCTTCATCCGATGCAACCCTTCTATTACGGTGGTACTGCACTTTACCGCATCCTGCTGATTGGTTCCCTTAAACAGTTCGTCAATCAGTATCAGCCATTTTCTACCGTCGCTGATCTGGTTGATCGTGTTTTTGATCCGTTGCACTTCATTAAAAAAGAAGCTTTCGCCCTTTGCGATATTATCAACCACCTGGATATTGCTGAGTAGTCCGTCTAAATAACTGAGTTGCATCCGCTTTGCGGGTACGGCCATGCCCAAATGGGCCAGGTATACAGCTACGCCCGCTGCCTTGATAAAAGTGCTTTTGCCAGCCATATTGGCTCCTGTAAGAAAGAGGAAATTCTTTTGTACGGAGAGGTTAACGGAATAGTTTACCGGAGTGGGTAACATGAAGTGAAACAGCTCTTCCGCATCTATATAGGGCTCCTCCTGTTCCAGCAGTTCCGGAAAATGAAATCCATATTTCCTGCCTGCTTTTGCCAGGCTCATATACGCATCCAGTTTGGCATAAATGTCTATCAGCTCAAACGAATAAGACTTGAAATGATTCCTGATATAGTTGGCATAAGTCAACACTTCTATCAGGGTCAGTTTGTCTTTTTCTTTGGTGATCATATCTGGTATCACCGATTTCTGCAGGATCATACGAATCCGTTCTGCTAACAAATTGAGTTGATTGCCTGCCTCTTTAGCTTCTATCAGTCCTGCGATCCGGTCCATTCCCTTAAAAAAATCAATGGTGTGCTGAATGGTAAACAGGGTCATGGAATAATCTCCCTTATGAATGATCTTATACCATAAACTGCTGACCAGGTCGGCATTATGCGGATAGGGCGCTGCAGCGGTTTCATAAAATTTGCCCAATACCATGATGGTACCGTTGGTTGGACTCAGCGGCCATTGGCCCAGGCTGTTTCCCAGGTGCCGGATGGTCTGCTGGGTATCTGTTATAGCGGATACAGAACCCAGCGGATTGCTCAGCAGGTAACGAAGGTAATTTCTCCCTTCATTGGTCGTAGTTAGGTTCAGGTGATCAAATACCGACTGATCCTCATCACCATGAAAAATGGACAGGTCGTTCTGGGTAATTTTGTCTACTTGCATATTAGTCCCGGTTAAAAAGCAGTCTTTCTCCCCACTGAGATTCATCGAATACCCCTTTTCCATAAACTGCATGGCCATTCACAAATGTATATTCGATGCCTGCAGGAACAGTGAACCCTTCCAGCGGGCTCCAGCCGCATTTGTACAAAATATTTTCCTTCGAAATAGTTGTTGGCCGGTTCATGTTCACCAGTACCAGATCTGCATGGTATCCTTCCCGGATATAACCCCGCTCCCTGATCTGGAAACATTCTGCCACGGAATGGCTCATTTTCTGCACCATTTTTTCCAGACTGATCTTTCCTTCGTTTACATAATGGAGCATCAGTTGCAGGGAATGCTGTACCAGCGGAAGCCCTGCATGGGTGTGTTCGTAGTCTCCCTGCTTTTCTTCCCATGTATGCGGTGCATGGTCGGTGGCAATAACGTCTAGCCGGTCGTCGAGCAGCGCCTCCCATAGTGCGTCTCGGTTATAAGCCGCTTTAATGGCCGGGTTGCATTTGATCTGATTTCCAAGTCTTGCATAATCGTCTGCTGTAAAATGCAAATGGTGTACACAAACTTCTGCAGTAATTTTTTTGTCTTTCAGCGGAATCATATTGGTGAACAGCTGCAACTCTTTTGCTGTGGTAATGTGAAGGATATGCAGCCTGCTTCCGTTTCTCTTGGCGTATTGGATGGCTTTGAAGGAGGATTCAAAACAAACCTCCTCATCGCGGATCACCGGGTGGTCAGAGACCTCCAGCTGCGGTTTGATTTTTTTCAGCTGATCGTATTTTTCGCGGAACATGGGTTCGTCTTCGCAATGCGTGGCAATCAGCATCTCCGAACTGCCGAAAACTTTTTCCAGCACCAGCGGATTGTCTACCAGCAGGTTGCCCGTGGAAGAACCCATGAATATTTTTAATCCGCAAATCCTGGACTTTTCTTTGTTCGCTTTTAGAATTTCTTCCAGGTTGTCGTTGGCTGTTCCCATAAAGAAGGAGTAGTTGGCCAGGGAACTTTCGGCGGCACGTGCGTATTTTTGTTCCAGTAAACCGAGGGTGAAGGCCGGCGGTTTGGTATTAGGCATTTCCATGAAGGAGGTTGTACCTCCCGCAACCGCAGCCCTGGCCTCAGAATAAATAGTTGCCTTATGGGTTAAGCCGGGTTCACGGAAGTGCACCTGGTCGTCTATTACACCGGGCAATAAAAAATTACCCGAACCGTTTATTTCTGTGGCATTTGCCTTAATTTCAATGTTGCCGCCGATCTTTTCGATCCGGCCACTTTTGATCAACAGATCACCATAAATCCTTTGTCCTTCGTTGATGATGCATGTGTCTTTTATCAGGGTATGCTTCATGTTGACCGTTATTTAATTTTTTAATGATGCAATTTATTAAATCTCTTTGCTCCGGCTTGTTTTTTCTGTTTCCGCTTTGGGTTGCTGCCCAGTCTGCCTATATTCCAATGGGAATGAAGGATTATACCCTGATTGAACGGCTCGAAATCAAAACGAAGCATCCGGACCTGAACTTTTCTCATATCAAACCCTATAACAGAAAACAATATACCCGGCAGGTAGAATTTGTAGACAGCCTCAGGTATGCAGACGAAAAAATATCGGCGCAGCTCAGCGAAGTAGATAAGTACAATATTGACCGGTTTCTGATAAACAATGCCGAGTGGACCAGCAGGGAAGACCTGAAGAAACCACAGAACATGTTCCGGGATTTCTTTCATTCCAAGGGTAATTTCTTTGAAGTGAACAACAAGGATTTTTACCTGCAGGTGAACCCGTTGCTGAATGTGCAGTATGGTAAGGAGCAAGGATATGATCGCCCTATTTTTCAAAATACAAGGGGAGTTTACCTGCGGGGACGCATTGCAGACAAAGTAGGATTTGATCTTTATTTTACCGATACGCAGGAAAGAGATCCCCGCTATGTACAGGCCTGGGTAAAACAGTACAAAGCCATACCGGGTGCGGGGTTTTATAAGCCCCTGGGTGTGGTGGAGGGATATGATTATACCGAAGTACGGGGTTCTGTTACCTGGAAAGTGGCCAAATTCATGGACATGCAGTTTGGGTACGACCGAAATTTTATTGGCAACGGTATCAGAAGTACTTTTCTGAGTGATTTTAGTAACACCGGTTTGTTTTTAAAAGTAAATACGCGGATCTGGAAACTGAATTATGAAAACCTGTTCATGGAACTGGTTGCCCCCAATCAGCGCATCGCCAATGGCGGGGTGAACCTGCCTCGGAAATATTTCAGGATGAATCACCTCAGCATCAATGCTACGAAATGGCTGAACCTGGGCATATTTGATGCCGTGATGTTTGGCAGAGGGGATCATTTCGATTTCATGTACCTCAATCCCATCCTCTTCCTGACCGCCGGCCAGCAACAGATTGGCAGCCCCGACAATACCATGCTGGGCGTGGATTTCAAGGCCAATATTGCTAAAAGGTTTCAGCTTTACGGGCAGGTGAATTTTGATGAGTTCTATACCAAAACCCTCTTCAACAACAAGAACAGCTGGAACAATAAATATGCTTACCAGGTTGGCTTAAAATACATCGATGCCTTTGGTCTGAAGAATGTGGATCTGCAACTGGAAAGCAACCGGGTGCGTCCGTTTACTTATTCGCACCTCGATAGCAGCAGCAACTGGACCAATTACAACCAGCCTTTTGCACATCCATTGGGTGCAAACTTTCAGGAATATATAGCTGTAGTGCGGGCCCAGCCGCTGAAGCGCCTTTACCTGAATGCTTCTGCGCTCTATTACAAACAGGGGCTGGATTCGCTCGGATTCAACATGGGCGGAAACCCGATGCGTTCATACAATACGAGACCCCGTAGCGATAACTGGACCGTGGGCAGCGGTGATCTGGCAAGATGCTTACTCATAACCTTACAGGCTTCTTATGAACTGGCCGAAAACCTGTTCATCGATGTTACACTGAACAGGAGAAGTTATAAAACTCAGCTGACGGGCGTAACACCGGATGCCACCATCATCACAGGTGGAATCCGCTGGAATATGGCCAGGCGTAGTTTTGCTTTTTAAGTGGTGATCGCTAAAGGTTAATCTTCGAGGTGCAGGGAAAATACAATCATCCTCGACTGAATTTTATCCAGCACATTAGAATACTTCAGTGCAGGATCTGTCTGGTGGATATTCGACAGGCCGTAGCTGATTTTGATTTCGGGCGAAATGGTTACAAAGGGCAGATAAAAATTAAATCCGATTCCGCCTTCCAATCCAAAATCTCCCTGTTTCAGCTTCACCATATCTTCCGCGTTACGGGCGGTGGAATTACTGGAAAGATCAATATCGTATTTAACTCCGCCCAACAGATAGGTTCTGAAATTGCCAATCCGATCCGAACTGAATTTCAGCTGAAACGGGAAGCTGACCAGCGTGGAAGGAAGACTTTGTACATGGGTAGACCCCTCACCGGGCAGGGTTTTGCCGAGCTGGTACCGGATGGATCTGGCCCCCCCGATGATCAATTGCGGATTGGTCCGCACCTGAAGATGACTGGTGAGTCTTGCACTGGCCATCAATCCCATGGTAATTCCTCCGCTGGAACCGGGTTCTGCAACAAGGATGGTATCGCTGTTGAGGAATGCAGGAGACTTAGAAAGGTGAAGATTGGATGTATTGTATCCGAGGGTGATGCCAAAATAGTAGGGCAGATCCTCCCGATAGATTCTGTATTGTTGTTTTTGGGCATAGGAGTGCTGTACTATCCCCAAAAGAGAAAGCGACAGCAGTACTATTTGCTTCCGCAGTAAATAGTGCATATTCCGAAACTAAGCTTTTTCAAATAAGTTTGGGTAAATCCTGCGCCATTCATGATTTTTAAAAATGATTGTCCTTCGGGGAAGGCCTGAACACTGTCATTCAGGTATTGATAGGCATCTCTGTTCTTGGAAAACAATTTGCCAATGGTGGGTGTAATAACGTTCATGTACAGGTGATAAAACTGACTGAACACGGGAGCTGTAGGTTTGGAAAACTCCAGTACCACCAGTTTCCCGCCTGGCTTTAACACACGCAGCATTTCGCTCAGTCCTTTTTCCAGCAACTGAAAATTTCTTACGCCAAATGCTACGGTGATTGCATTGAAGGTATTGTCTTCGAAGGGAAGGCTAGCGCTGTCTCCATTCTGCAAAGTGATGTATTGATCCAGGTTTTTCTCCTTCAGTTTTTTTCGGCCGATTTCGAGCATACCTTCGGAAATATCAATACCAATGATTTTTTCGGGATGCAGCATTTTGTGGGTGAGGATGGCTACATCGGCTGTTCCGGTGGCTACATCCAAAATCATTTTGGGCTGAAGGGACTTCAATTCACTGATGGCTTTTTTTCGCCACCAGATATCAATGCCTACACTCAGGAAACGGTTCAGAAAATCATATTTGAAGGCGATATTGTTGAACATATCGGCCACCTGTTCTTTTTTAGTGAGTCCGCTCTCTTTAAAAGGCACGATCTCGTCGTGTGCAAATTTTCCCATAGGTCAAAGATATTCATTTTAGCGCCTGTTTGGGGTTCCTGTTGAAGGATTCCGGGCCGGAACTGGTTAATATTTAGCGAAAATTGGGAACTGCCCTATCTTCGCAGCGCGTGGAAGCAAGAATTTACAAATCAACAGGTAGCTGGTATGTGGCCAGGGGGGCAGATGGCCGTATGTACAATGCCCGGGCTAAAGGCATATTTAAGATTGACGGTATTACCTCTACCAACCCGATTGCTGTAGGAGACATGGTGGAAATGCAGATTGAAGATGTACAGGAGGAATCGGCCATCATCACCCAAATCCACGACCGCAAAAATTATGTAGCCAGGGTGTCTCCGCACAACAAAAGACAGCACCACATTATTGCCTCCAACCTGGACCAGAGCATGCTTTTTGCCACATTAAAAGAGCCCAGAACTTCACAGGGATTTATTGATCGTTTTCTGATTTCCTGCGAATCTCATCATATTCCTGCGGTAATTGTTTTCAATAAGGCCGATCTCTATGGCAAAAAAGAAATGGCGCGGTTCGAAGAACTACGCGAAATGTACACCGCCATTGGATACACGGTTATTTTAACCAGCGTGGAAAATGGACTGGGACTGGATCAGGTACGCGCGCTTTTGCAGGATAAAACCACCCTGCTCAGCGGTCACAGCGGTGTGGGAAAATCTACCCTGATCAACCAACTCTTTCCGCAGTTTAATTTAAAAACCCAGTCGGTGAGTGAATGGAGTGGCAAAGGGTTGCATACTACTACATTCGCGGAAATGTTCGACCTCAACGAAACCAGCCGGGTGATTGACACACCGGGTGTACGTGAGTTTGGCCTGGTGGATATTACCAAACAGGAACTGTCTCATTACTTTCCTGAAATGCTCCGTTTACTGGGCAATTGTCAGTTCAACAACTGCATGCATACCAATGAGCCGGGTTGTGCGGTAAAGAAAGAAGTAGGGATTGGTTCTGTGTCTGAGGACCGTTATGTAAGCTATTTGTCTATTCTGGAAACCATGGAAAACAAAACCTATTAACCTCCGAAGCTTTTTCCTTTTTTGTATTTAGGTGCTTTGATGGCTTTACCATCTCCGGAAAGCAGTTTTTCTGCGCCCACATTTTTGCCATTAGACGGACATCCGGCTTTCTGCGAACCCCCTCCCAGGCCAAGCAGCCTGCAGGAAGAAAACAGCAGCATAATACAACAGCCTGAGAGTAGGAGTTTTTTCATGGAAACAAGTATACGATAAATATAACTTATTTAATAAAGTTGTGGTTGTAATCGCTGAACCAGGAAGCATATTTAACGTAATTGTTGGAGATCCGGTCAATTTCTCCGTGGATCATATCGGGCGACAGATCCTTTACTTTTTTAGCAGGAACGCCTGCATAAATGCATCCGGATTCTACCACCGTTCCTTCCAGCAGTACAGCGCCTGCTGCAATGATGGAGTTGGAATGAATAATGCAACGGTCCATCACAATAGCACCCATGCCCACCAGTACATCGTTGTGTATGGTACAGCCATGTACCAATGCATTGTGGCCAATGGATACCCGGTCTCCGATTTCTGTAGGGTTTTTCTGGTAAGTGCAGTGTATTACAGCGCCGTCCTGGATATTGACCTTGTTCCCCATTTTAATATAATGAACATCTCCCCTGATGACTGCATTGAACCATACACTGCATTCATCACCCATGGTTACATCACCAACGATGGTTGCATTGGGTGCAATAAAACAATCGGAGCCCATTTGAGGGTGTTTGCCAAGAACAGGGAGAATAGTAGCCATATCGTATACAGGTTTGGACGAAGTTATTAATTATCCGCCATCTTATTCTAATTTTGGCACAATGAATAACCGCCAATTGTTTCTTTCGCACGTAGCACAAACCTCTCCTAAGCCTATTGGTATTGAAATGGCAAAGGCGGATGGAATTTATTTGTGGGATACTTCCGGAAAAAAATACATAGATGGAATTTCGGGGTTCAGTGTATGCAATATTGGTCATGGAAATCCGGAAGTGATCAAAGCGGTACAAGAGCAGGCGGCAGCGTATATGCATGTGATTGTATATGGCGAATTCATTGAATCACCACAGGTGTCTTATGCTTCCCTGCTGGCAGCACATCTGCCGGACAACCTGAACTGTGTTTATTTTACCAATAGTGGCTCCGAAGCAACGGAGGGCGCAATGAAGCTGGCCAAGCGGGCCACAGGCAGAACCAAAATTATAGCCTGCAATAAAGCCTATCATGGCAGTACACAGGGTTCGCTGAGTGTAATGGGCGATGAGTACTGGAGAAATGCCTATCGTCCGTTGTTGCCCGATATCTGGCACCTCGATTACGGCAGCGATGCGTTGCTCGATGCCATTGATTCCTCAACCGCCTGTGTACTGATGGAAACCGTTCAGGCAGAAAGCGGCATCAACCCGCCCTCTCCGGAGTGGATACAGGCTGTGCGGGCCAAATGCACGGAATACGGCGTGTTGCTGATCCTGGACGAAATACAGGCGGGGTTTGGGAGAACCGGTACCCTTTGGGCTTTTGAACAGTTTGGCATTGTTCCGGATATTTTATTGTTGGGGAAAGCCCTTGGCGGTGGTATGCCATTGGGTGCATTTATTACCAGTACAGAAAGAATGAATCTGCTGACTCATCAACCCGTGTTGGGTCATATCACTACATTTGGCGGTCATCCGGTTTCCTGTGCAGCCGGTAAAACAGCTTTTGAGGTATTGTTAAAAGGCGGCTGGATTCAGGAGGTTAAGCAAAAAGAGCAGCTGTTGCTACAGGAACTAAGGCATCCTGCCATCCGGTCGGTTAACCACCATGGACTTTGGGTGTCGTTGCAGTTTGAAACAGAGGAAAAAGCACAGGCAGTGGTGCATCGTTGTGTGCAAAACGGATTGGTAACCGACTGGTTTCTGTTTGCTCCGGATCGCCTGCGAATTGCTCCGCCACTGATTGCTACAGCGGAACAACTCCGTGAATTATGTGCAATTGTGTTAAAGAGTATAGAACCATAATCAGGCCTGACAACCGGACTCCATTCTGCAAAATCTTCCGTATAAAGCTTCATAGATCGGAATGATTTTCCTGATGTCGAATTGCAGCGCCTGCTGGTAAGCGGCGTTTTTCATGGCTTCCAGCTTTTCATCACTTTTCAGTAACTCAATGGCAAAAGAACTCATGGCTGCCACATCTCCTACATTAACCATGTAGCCTGTTTCTCCGTGTACGTTGATTTCACCCAGACCGCCGGCATTGGTGCTGATTACCACAGATCTCGCCGCCATGGCTTCCAGTGCTGCCAAACCAAAACTCTCGTATTCGGAAGGCAATACAAATACATCGCTCACGGCCAGAATATCTTCCATTTGTTCCTGCTTACCCAAAAAGCGGATTTCATCGTAAACACCCAATTCCCTGGCAAGCTCTTCGCAGGCATGTCGTTCCGGACCATCACCTACCATCAGTAATTTGGCCGGTACAGCTTTAAGTACATTGGCAAATACTTCAACCACTTCCGTTACCCGCTTTACTTTTCTGAAGTTGGAGGCATGCATCAGAATTTTTTCGCCTTTGGGTGCAATCACTTTTCGGAATGCATCAATCGGCTTTTTATTGAACCGGTTTACATCTACAAAGTTGTAGATCACTTCTATTTCTTTTTCAATGGCAAAGGACTGATAGGTTTCATCGCGGAGGTTCCTGGATACCGCAGTGATGGCGTCACTTTCATTGATGGAAAAAGTGACAACGGGTTCATAGGTTTTGTCTCTTCCTACCAGGGTAATATCGGTACCATGCAGGGTAGTGATGAATGGAACATGCCTGCCGATTTTTTTCTGAACAATCTGCCTTGCCATATAGGCTGCGGAGGCATGCGGTATGGCATAATGCACATGCAGCAGGTCCAGGTCGTAGTTCATGATCACATCCACCATGGTGCTGGCCAGTGCCACTTCATAGGGTGGGTAATCGAATAAGGGGTAAGTTGGAACCCTTACCTCATGATAAAATATGTTGGTGTTGAATACATTCAGTCGTACAGGCTGCTGGTAGGTGATGAAATGCACCTGGTGTCCCTCATCTGCCAGTGCCTTGCCCAGTTCTGTTGCCAGCACACCACTTCCGCCGAATGTTGGATAACACACAATTCCAATACGCATAATCTTGAGTTTAACGTTAGTATTATGCAATTAACAACTAATTTCTGATTCTGTTCTTTTCCGGTGGATTAGTGGTACAAACAAAACAATTGGTTAACTTGGCCAACGATCATTTGCCCGGTTAGCCGGGTTGTTTAAAATACACGCACATGAAAAAACTGTTATTGCTGGCACTGCTTTGCCCCGCTCTCCTGATGGCGCAAAAAAATCAGGATTCCGTTTTTATCAAGAAGATTTCCGATGAAATCATGCGAAACGGAAAAGCCTACGATCTGCTTCGTGAGTTAACCAAGGGTATTGGTGGCAGGCTGGCAGGTTCACCTCAGTTTACCAAAGCAGTTGCCTGGGGAGAGGGAGCGTTAAAAGCAGCAGGAGCAGACAAGGTTTTTTTACAGGAATGTCTGATGCCTAACTGGAACAGAGGCGGGAAGGACGAAGCTTCTGTTGTATTGATCAACAATGCCAAAACTGCACGCAAACTGGATGTGCTTGCCCTTGGTAATTCGCTGGGCACCAACGGAAAAACAGTAACGGCCTCGGTACTTGCCGTAGCTGATTTTGACGAGCTGGAAGCCAAAAAAGACCAGGTAAAAGGAAAGATTGTTTATTACAACCATAAGTTTGATGCAGCCAATATCCAAACCTTCCGTTCTTATGGCGAGGCAGGTCAGTACCGAAGAAACGGCGCCAGCAGGGCGGCCAAATACGGTGCTGTAGGAGTTATGATTCGTTCGCTGACCGAAGCTACCGATAACAATCCGCATACAGGCTCTATGAGCTACAACGATTCATTTCCTAAGATTCCAGCCGTGGCACTGGGTGGATACGATGCAGATTATGTATGGAAACTGAGCCGCCAGTCTTCATTCCAGGTTTCACTGAAAACCAACGGCCATTTTCTGCCCGATGCAGTAGGACACAATGTGGTGGCTGAATTAACCGGTTCGGAATTTCCGGATCAGTTCATTACGGTAGGCGGACACCTCGACAGCTGGGATGTGAATGAAGGTGCACACGACGACGGAGCGGGTATTGTACAGACTATTGAAATTCTACGCACATTAAAAACACTGGGATACCGGCCAAAACACAGCCTGCGTTTTGTTTTGTTTGCGAACGAAGAAAATGGTATGAAGGGCGGAAATAAATATGCATCGGAAGCAAAGGATAAAAATGAAAAACATGTATTTGCATTGGAGAGTGATGCCGGTGGGTTTACGCCAAGAGGATTTGGCTTTACCATGAGTGAGTCTCAGCTCGCAAAAGTGCAGTCCTGGCTTTCTTTGCTGAAGCCTTATGGAACAGAATCACTGACCATGGGTGGCGGCGGCGCCGACATTGGTCCTTTGAACAGAGCCTTTGGAACGCCAATCGGCGGTCTGGTGCCCGACAGCCAGCGTTACTTTGATATTCATCACGCGCGCAACGATGTATTTGAGAATGTAAACAAACGCGAACTCAATCTGGGTGCAGTGAATATGGCTGCGCTTCTCTATCTGATAGACCAATACGGACTTTAATATGACCACCGCTAAAAAAATCATCTGGAGTACAGTAACCCTGTTGCTGATTGCAGCTATCCTGTTTGGTTACTGGAAATATTATTTTGTATTTGCCGAGGGAACCAAGGCCGGTGTGCTCAATACCTTTCAGCAAAAAGGATTTGTTTTTAAAACCTATGAGGGTAAGATTATTCAGAGTGGGTTCAAGGCCAATGTGCAGAGCAATGAGTTTGATTTTAGCGTAACCGATCCCAAAGTGGCATTGATACTGGAAAAAAACTCCGGAAGGGAACTCAACCTGCATTACAAAAGATACCTGGGTGCATTACCCTGGAGAGGTATGCAGTCCTATGTTGTAGACAGTGTACTCGAAATAAGGGGGGTGGCCGGGGAAACCACCATCAGCCCTAAATAAACTCAGGACTGAATCAGGAAGATGGTTGGAATTTTATGCAGTTCCGGCAATTGCCCGATCCAGTCCTTTACCTTTTTGGTACGGATCATTTCTCCGGGCCCGGTAATATCTGCTGCTATGCATACGCTGGTTGAAGGTTTACAAACCTGTAGCAGATCGTTCAATAACTGATTGTTCCGGTAAGGCGTTTCTATAAAAATCTGGGTACTGTGTTTGCGTTCCGATTCGGCCTCCAGTTCCCTTATTTTTTTCTTGCGCTCCATTCCGTCGATGGGCAGATATCCGTTAAACTGGAATGCCTGTCCGTTCATACCACTGGCCATCAATGCCAGCAGGATAGAACTTGGCCCTACCAGGGGTCGGATCCGGATTCCTTTGGCCTGTGCAGCTTCAATCAGTAATTGACCCGGATCTGCGATGCCCGGACATCCTGCTTCGCTCACAATACCAATATTTTTCCCTTTTAGCAGGGAATCAATGAATTTGTTTTTTACGGCTTCCTCTGCTTTATGAATCGCCTGCCATTCGTACTGGTCGATCACCATTTCTTTCCAGAGTTTTTTAAAGAAACGCCTGGTTGTTTTTTCGTTCTCAACATAAAATACCTGGCAATCTTTGATGGCATCCAGTATATATGCAGGAATGGTTTCGAGCGCTTCATCCTGTAATACGGTGGGGATCAGGTATAATTTTCCTGGTTTCATATCACAGGTTCTGCTTTGGTTTCCACCTGTTGGTGCTTAAGCGGATAAATACTTAAGGTAGCTGCTACCACTGCATAGGTAGGGGCCAGAATCCACCCCAGTATAGGAATCAGGTGCATTATATAAAATACCACACCGTTCCCGATGGCCAGTCCTTTGTGGCCGCTGATGAAGAAGATGCTTTCGGAAGGAGATTTTTTATGTCGTTCCATACTGTAGTCGAGCATGGAAAAGCCATAGTAGTAACATTCAATGATGATTGCCATTACCGGGGTAAGCCATCCAACAAGCGGAATCAGGCTGAGTATCACAATGCTGATCGTATAAACTGTTTGCCAGAGTCCGTTTCTTCCCGCAAGTCGTATACCCCTTACCATGTCTTTGCCCAGTTGCTTAAGGCTGAACGGATAGTCTTTGCCTTCTATGATCGATTCGGTTTTTTCGCTCAGGTAACTGAACAGCGGAGATCCGATAATCAGGAATAAATATTTGAACAGGGAGAAGTAGAACAGCATCAGTACCAGCCAGACAATCAGGCCTCCCATGGTGAACAGAAATCCCAGCAGACCGCTGTCTTCCTTATCCAGCCAGCTTTTAAGGCCGGTCTTTAGCGCAATCCATTCAATGAATTCACTGGAGGTATTGCTGAAATAATACATCCCTCCCAGAAATAAAAGACAATACAGGATGCCCGGAATAATGATCCATTTCCAAAGCTTATTGGCCTTAATAAATTGGTGTGCCTGATAATAGGCCTGTATTGCTATGATGATTTCTTTGAGCAGGGGGGTAGTTTTTTAGTTTTGAATTTTAGAGCCAAATGCGAGGTCGCCTGCATCGCCCAGTCCGGGTACAATATAGCCTTTGGCAGTGAGCTCTTCATCAATGTCTCCGCACCAGATGGTGATGTCTTCGCCGCAATCACGAATAATACTCTCTATACCTACGGTACAGGCAATGGCTACCACTACATGAATGGATGCAGGATTGCCTTCTTCCTTCATGTGCTGAATGGTTTTTACGATGGAAGCACCTGTTGCCAGCATCGGATCGCTGATGATGACTACCCGGTTGTCAATTACCGGACAGCTCATGTATTCCATTCTGATTTCGAAACTGCCGTCGTGGTGATGTTTTCTGTAAGCAGAAATAAAAGCATTGTCTGCTTTGTCGAAATAGTTCAGCATGCCGTTGTGCATGGGTAAACCGGCACGCAATATGGTTGCCAGAACCGGCTGAGACTCCAGTACTTTACTTTCATGGCTGCCCAGTGGGGTAGGTACTTCCAGGGTGGTCCAGGGTAACTGTTTGCTGATTTCATAAGCAGCTACTTCGCCGATTCTTTCAAGATTTCTGCGGAAACGCATCCGGTCTCCCTGTACTTCTGTATTCCTCAGTTCGGCTACCCAGTTGGAAACCAGGCTGTGTTGTTCGCTAAGATTAATGACCATCGTTCTGTATTATACTGCGAAAATAAGGCATAAAAGCTAAGTCTGCTCTTTTCCGGCGCGGCTTTCGGGCGTTTTAGTCAATGCCGAATCCTATACAAACTCAAAACGGTCGCCATCAAACAGGCCTTTATCGCTGAGCTTGAGATGCGGTATCACCAGCAGCGCCATAAAGCTGAGGGTCATGAACGGGGCCGACAAAGTGGAACCCAGGGATTTTGCCATGGCGTCGATGGCAGTATACTGTTCAGCTACCTTATATCCGTCTTCGGCGCTCATCAAACCAGCAACTGGTAGGGGTAGTGCCAGCGTTTCGTTGCTGCTGTTAACGCAGCTAACACCGCCTTTGGCCTCAATCACCAGGTTGATGGCTTTTGCCAGAGCTTCATCATCTGCCCCAACGGCCACAATATTGTGGCTGTCGTGTGCCACGGTAGATGCAATGGCTCCTCCGGTAAATCCAAAATGCTTAATAAAACATTTGGCTACAGGAGCGTTGTGATACCGGTTAACAACCACCATTTTCAGAATATCATTTTCTGTATCTGTAACCCAGTGCCCGGCATCGGCTTTTCCCCTTACCTCAATTTTATTGGTAATGAGTTGTCCGTCGAGGGCTTCAATCACCGGGATTTTTCCCATGTTGGATGGATATGCATTTTGTGGAACGGCCATATCTGCAGCAGTTACTGGCAGACAGCTGAATTGATTGATGGCGGTACTTGTAACCGACTCAATCAGCGATTGTCCATTATCTAATAAAGGCTGACCGTTGATATAAGTTTGTTTTACTTTAAAGTGCACCAGGTCTTCTACTACAATGAAATCTGCAGGATCGCCTGCTTTCAGCAAACCAATATCCAGTTTGTAATGCTGAACGGGGTTGATGCAGGCAGCTTTCAGTACATTGAACAGGTCAATGCCTTTTGCCACAGCTCTTGCACACAGATCATTGATATGGCCGCTTACCAGGCTGTCTGGATGTTTATCATCGCTGCAGAACATGATCATGTCGGGATGATCTTCCAGTAAAGGAATCAGGGCTTCAAAGTTTTTGGCGGCACTTCCTTCCCGAATGATGATCTTCATTCCGTGCTGCAGTTTGTCCAGGGCTTCATCCAGCGTAAAGCATTCGTGATCGGTTGAAATACCTGCTTCAATGTATTCCTTTGCCTGCTGGCCTCTCAGGCCCGGAGCGTGTCCGTCTACCGGTTTGCCTGCTTTGTGTGCAGCGGCAATTTTTTTCATCACTTCCGGATCTTTGAATAAAACACCGGGGAAGTTCATCATTTCACTTAAGTATTTGATTTCTTTCCGGTTGATCAATACTTCAATATCGTTGCTGTTTAAAGCTGCGCCTGCAGTTTCGAATACGGTTGCAGGCACACAGCTGGGTGCGCCAAAATTAAATTTGAACGGAACTTTATTGCCATTTTCAATCATGAAGTTTACCCCTTCCATGCCGCAAACATTCGCAATCTCATGCGGATCGCTCACCGTTCCTACTGTTCCGTGAACAACAGCCAGTTTGGCAAATTCACTTGGAATCAACATGCTGCTTTCGATGTGTACATGGCTGTCTATAAAACCCGGGAGTATATAACCGGTTGTGTTAATTGCCGATTCTGAAGCCGGATTTACCGAAACAATCGTTCCGTTTTCTACAACTACTTCTGCAGGGTAAATCTTCTTTTGAATAATATCTACCAGCTGTCCGCTGATGCTGTAAGAGTTTTGCTTCATATCTGTCATAATTTTTTTGTATTCAGCAGGGCAATTGTTATATTACCTGTCTAATTATTATTGCCATGAGAAAATTGCTGATTGTACTTCTTTGTACAGGAAGTTTGTTGCAGGTAACTGCACAAAGAAAAGACAAAGGTAAACCTGTTCTTTCGAATCCAAAGGAAGAAAACACGGAAACCGCATTGCTTTCCAAAGTAAAATACCGCTCCATCGGCCCTTACAGAGGTGGAAGAAGTGCTGCGGTAGCAGGAAGTTTTAAAAACAAGACTACCTTCTATTTTGGTGCTACCGGTGGTGGCGTATGGAAAACCACCGATGGTGGCAGTAACTGGAAAAACATCAGTGATAAATATTTCGGAAGCTCCATTGGCGCTGTGGCCGTGGCTCCCAGCGATGAGAGCATCGTATATGCAGGCGAAGGAGAAAATACCATGCGTGGAAATGTATCTGAAGGTCTGGGTGGTATCTGGAGAAGCGACGATGCCGGCAGAACCTGGCGCAACCTGGGTCTGAAAGATGGCCGTCATATTATCCGTATTGTGATTCATCCGAGAGATCCCAACACCGTTTGGGCTGCCGTAGTAGGACATTTGTTCGGACCCAACCAGGAGCGGGGTGTATACAAAACCACAGACGGTGGTAAAACCTGGAAAAAGACCCTCTATGTTAATGATCAGACCGGCTGTTCCGACCTGGTAATGGAGCCGGGAAATCCTTCTGTTTTTTATGCAGGTATGTGGAGGGTGCTTCGCACGCCCTACAGCATGGAAAGCGGTGGTGATGGTAGCGGCCTTTACAAAAGTGAAGACGGCGGTGAAACCTGGAAACCCATTTCCAAAAACAAAGGACTGCCCAAGGGCGTTTGGGGTATTGTTGGCGTAGCAGTTGCTCCTTCCAACAGCGATAAAGTGTATGCTGTGATCGAAAACAAGGATGGTGGCATGTTTGTAAGCAACGATGCCGGCGAAACCTGGACACTGACCAGCAACGATAATAATATACGTCAGCGTGCATGGTATTACAGCAAGGTATTTGTAGATCCCAAAAATGAAAATCTGGTATACTGTTTGAACGTTGAGTTCATGCGAAGCAGAGACGGAGGCCGAACTTTCCAGGCCATTAATACACCACATGGTGACCACCACGATTTATGGATTGATCCGGAAGATGGAAACAGAATGATCATAGCAGATGATGGTGGTGCGCAGGTTAGTTTTGACGCAGGCAATCATTGGAGCACAATGATGAACCAGCCAACAGGACAATTCTATCGTGTATCCACCGATAATTCGGTACCATACAGGGTTCTCGCAGCGCAGCAGGATAATTCTACCATTCGCATCAAAAGCAGAACAAGCGGTTCCGGCATAACAGAAAGAGACTGGGAAGTAACTGCCGGATTTGAGAGTGGTTATGTGGTTGCAGACCCACTGAACAGCGATATCGTGTATGGTGGTAACTATGGCGGATTCCTTGCCCGTCTGGATCACCGTACCGGAGAGAACAGAGCCATCAATGTGTGGCCAGATAATCCGATGGGTGCAGGTGCTGATGTACAGAAATACCGTTTCCAGTGGAATTTCCCGATCTTCTTTTCTCCGCACAACCCACGTAAATTGTATGCAGGAGGCAACCACCTGTTTGCAACAGAAAATGAAGGACAAAGCTGGCAAACACTCAGTCCGGATCTAACCACCAACGACAAGAGTAAGCAGGCCTCAAGTGGCGGACCCATTACACAAGACAATACTTCTGTAGAATACTATTCTACTATTTTTACTGCAACAGAGTCTCCGCTGGAAAAAGACCTGTTGTGGACAGGAAGTGATGATGGTCTGATCCATGTAAGCAGAGACGGTGGCAAAAAATGGGAAAACGTTACACCTGCTGAAGCCGGAAAATGGATGATGTGGAATACGGTAGAAACAGATCCGTTTAAAAAAGGTACTGCCTATTTTGTAGGAACCAAATACAAGTCCGACGATTACACACCATATATTTTCAAAACAGAAGATTACGGTAAAACATGGACTAAAATCACCAACGGAATTAATCCGATGCATTTCACCCGTGCCCTGCGTGCCGACCAGAAACGTGCTGGTTTATTGTATGCAGGTACCGAGTTTGGTATGTACATCAGTTACGATGGTGGTGCTAACTGGAAGTCCTTTCAGTTAAACATGCCGGTAGTACCCATCACTGATATGACCATTAAAAACAACGACCTGGTAGTTGTAACCCAGGGAAGGGGTATCTGGATCCTGGACGATCTTACGGTTGTTCAGCACAAAGATGTATCGCTGGCGGGTAAGAACCTGCATGTATTTCCTGTAGATGATTCATACAGACTCGAGGGTGGCGGTGGCCGCAGAAGAAGAGGAGCAGCAGCTGCTGAACCCAATACAGGCGCCAACCCGCTTCCGGGAACAGTGATCAATTATTACCTCAAAAATGTAACAGACAGTTCTAAAGTATCTGTTACTGTTTTTGACAAAAAAGGAAAAGAAATCAGAACGTTCAGTGCCGCTGCCAAAGATCCTGCAGATAAACTGGATTTCACCGAAGGTCTCAATCAGTTTGCATGGGACATGAATTATCCTCCTTCTGAAAGTGCAGACGGAATGATTTTGTGGAATGGAAGCATAGCCCCAACCAAGGCTGCTCCCGGAAAATACAGTGCTCGTTTTCGTTACAACAACGATTCTGTAGATGTATCGTTTGTAATTAAGCCCAACCCTGTATACCAGCTTTCAGAAGCAGATTATGACGCGCAGGTAGCATTCCTGTTGCAGGTAAGGGATAAATTCAGCGAAATCCAGAGAGGAATCAGAAGCATTAGAACTGTACGTAGTCAGATTAAAGAAATTTCCGACAGGATAGATGCCAAGGCTAATAAAGACCTGAAGCATCTGGCCGATACCATTACCAAACAGCTTACTGCTGTAGAGGAAGCTTTGTATCAGACCAAGTCGAAGAGCGGACAGGATGTATTGAATTTCCCCATCCGGCTGAATGATAAAATTTCCGGTTTGTATGGTGTAGCATCGAGCGGACAAAATGCTCCAAGCAAGCAGGCGATAGAAGCATTCGCTGAATTGGGCGGACAGGCCGATGTACAATTGGCCAAACTGAAACAGCTTCTTGATGTGGATCTGAAACAGCTGAATCAGCTGATCAATGAGAAAAAGATTCCGGTAATAGGCGTAAAATAGATACCGGAAAACAGATACGATAACCAGAAGCCCCTTGCATTGCAAGGGGCTTCTGTATTTATAAATTCAACCAGTAATTGAGTTTAAAAACGAGAGCTCTGTTCCTGCTTCTGAAGAATGGGTCGGTAAAATAGTTGTCTGTATAAACAAGGAATAAATCGCTCATTGGCTTAAAGCGGTACTGCAGTCTGCTGTTGATGTTGATGTTGTTCCGTTGGGTGTTGTACTGGAAAAAGGTAGTCCAGAATAATTTGGTAGAGAAATTAATTTCTGTGCGTTGTGCAATCAGGAATAACTCAGTAGAACCATAGCTGCCAGGAAACTCCAGCCTGTTGTACTGGAAATTCAGGTTCAGGGTTGTGTTGGGTAATTTTCTTAAAGTGAAACCGGTACTGATACTTTTGTTCGTTCCGTTGTAAAAACTGCCGAATCCACCATTAAATGAAAAGCTCCAGGGTTTTCTGAAATCGGATTTGTAGCCGAAATCGATGCTGTTGTACTGGTAGTTGCCAACAGGAAGTGGTGTTTTTCCGGTAAATGAAATGGGGTACAAGAGTTCTACTTCATTGTTGGCAGCAACGATACTGATGTTTCTGGTGCTTCTAAATTGTGTATTGAAAACAAGGGTGGTATTTCTTTCGTTGAAACTGTTGTTGGGGTTAAATACCAGGTAGTTTTCTGCCTGAAACTGGTAGCCAGCCACCGATCCTTTCTGTGGAATGATCTTGTAGGAGAGCTGACTGTAAATATGTTTAAATCCCACCCTTATGATGGTATCTCTTGCTGCATCATAGTTCTCGATCCTTTCTACAAAGCCCATGTCGGTGTAGTAGTTGGTACCCAGTTTGCCAAGGTCGAGTACAAATCCCAAATTCCTGGAATTGTATTGTGTACCTAAACTGTAATATTGATTGTCTTTGGTGATGCCTGGTTTGAAGGAATGATGGTACGTAGCCCAGGCGCCCCATTTTCCTTCCAAATCGGAATAGCTGAATTCCATTCCTGCATTGCGTCCAAATTCGTTCAAAGGATTTTTGGCTTTTTCTGCATCGGTCATAAAACTCTGACGGTTCAGTACATACCCTTTTAAAACAGAACGTTTAAATACCCGTTGGTCTACAGAAAGCGCCGTAAAATTTTCCGGAGCGTAATCTCCTTTACGCCCTGTTTGCATATTCATGAATCCCAGCCTGGTTTTTTTGGCCACATTTCCGGTAACCCGGGCTCCGAATAAAATCGGAATCCTGTTGCCATTGGCATCCAGTCCGATTCTTCTTGAATAAAAAGGTCTGATGGGCTCTATTCCATATCCGGAAAACAGGTCTGCGTTTTCCAGGAAGAAAGTTCTTCTTTCCGGAAAGAAAATATTGAATCGCGATAAATTGGTTACCTGCCGGTCTACTTCTATCTGCGAAAAATCCGGATTCATGGTCAGGTCGAGATTGAGTGAGGAGGTTAGCCCGATTTTTGCATCAAATCCTGCATCAGGGCTGGCTTTTACTTTTCCGTCTCCTTCGTTGTCCTGCTCAAGCTCTGTTGTAACAAATGGAACCAGCACAGTGTTGCTGCCGGGCTTAGGCGGTGCATCATCCCATACCAGTGCACCCGTATAACCCAGATCGTAGGATGGAAAATTCACGGGTAAATTGGTCCATACGGCATACTCGTTGGTTTTGGTATCGACCCGCAAAAAATTGATGCCCCAAGTTTTTCTGCCAGAGGCATACCGGAGGGTTTTGAAAGGAATGGCAATTTCTGCGGTCCACTTGTCGTCGTATCTTTTGGTGCCGGAATACCAGGTCTGATCCCAGCTGAAATTCAGCCCATTTCCGGAAGAGCTCAACTGATCTTCACTTTGTGCGTTGAATGCATTTACAATGAAGAAAAAGCCATTGTTCCTTGTATTCATCGGATCTATGATAACTGCTACACAGTCGTTGCCATCGTGGCCAAAATCCCTTTTCAGGCTTTGTATAAACGCCTTTCCTGTATCGTAAGCAGTATAAGCAATGTACAGGAACTTATTGTCGTAGGCAGTACGGACTTCCGTTTTTCGCGTGGCTTTGTGTTTGTCGTCGGGAAATTTTTGCCAGAACGAAGTAACCATTTGAGCGTTCGACCAGATGGGCTCGTCGAGTATTCCATCAATTTTTATTGGCGCATTGGTTCTGGTGATATGAATCTGGTAATCTTTTTGAAAAGCTTCACCATTGCGTACCTGAGCGGGCACGCAAAAGCAGGAAAAAATGGCTATGAACAGAAAAAGAATTCTCATGAAATATAATGGCAGTTAACAGGTGCTGATAATACCATGAAATTGCAGGTAAATCGGGAATTTTCCGATTAAAATTCGCCCAATGGCCGATGGAACGGATAAGCGTAAACAAGACTGCGCAGTTTCTTTAGAATCTTATTCTCCTTTCAGCAGGTCCGGACGGCGGGTTCTGGTTCGCTCCAATGATTGTTCATAGCGCCATTCTTCTACTTTTTTGGGGTCGCCCTGCAGCAGTATTTCAGGCACGGCATCGCCTCTGAAATTGGCGGGTCTTGTATAAACGGGAGGAGCCAGCAGATTGTCTTGAAATGAATCAAAAAGGGCCGAGGTTTCATCACTTAGTACCCCCGGAATTAAACGTCCAATAGCATCCACCACTACGGCAGCAGCCAGTTCACCACCACTGAGTACATAATCTCCAATGGAAATTTCCATGGTTACAAATCGTTGCCGGATGCGCTCATCAATTCCTTTGTAATGCCCGCAGATAATCAGGAGATTGCCTTTCAATGAAAGCTGGTTAGCTGTTTGCTGATCAAAGCGATGACCATCGGGGGTCATGTAAATGATTTCATCAAACTTCTTTTCCTGTTGTAATTCTTCTATGGCATTCGCCAATGGTTCACACATGAGTACCATACCTGCTCCTCCACCATAAGGATAATCGTCTACCTGTGCATGCTTGTTGATAGCCCATTTGCGAAGATTATGGGTTTTCACTGAAAGCAATCCTTTATCCCGGGCACGCTTCAGAATACTGTGGCTGAATGGTCCGTCCAGTAATTCTGGTACAACAGTAATAATATCGATGGTCATGCTCATAGCTCCTTGTTAATCCAGGAATTCACCCAGGTCTCTGCGCTCTTTTTTGGTAGGGCGACCCACTTTGCTTAAACGTTTACCCGTATGGAAACTGGAAGCTTCAAACTTAATCCGATCCAGTTCTTCTGCGGGTGTAATATCTATATAGTGCTTTATAGCTTCGGGATACTGCACCCTGGTGTGCAGTAATCCCGTAACTTTTATGACCCATTTTTTGGCCTCAGTCTTTACTTCGTATTCATCTCCGATACCCACAATGCGGGAGGCTTTCACCGCATCCCCGTTCAGTTTTACCTTGCCTTTGCTGCAGGCATCTCCTGCCTGGCTTCTCGTTTTGAATAAACGGATGGCCCAGAGGTATTTATCGATCCTGAGTTTTTCTTTTTCAACACCCATGCTATGCGTTCATTTCTGCAAAATACTGGTGGAAATACGGAATGGTTTCGATGCCTTTATAAAAATTTACCAGATCGTATTTTTCATTAGGACTGTGCAGGTTATCGCTGTCGAGACCAAATCCGAGGAATACGATTTTCAATCCAAGCTCTTTTTCGAACAGAGAGCAAATAGGAATACTTCCTCCGCCTCTCACCGGAATGGGCTCTTTGCCAAAAGTTGTTTCTACTGCTTTTGCAGCCGCTTTATACGCAACAGAATCGATCGGCGTCATATACGGTTCTCCTCCGTGGTGCTCCTGCGCATTCACGGTAACGCCTTCCGGAGCAATCGACTTGAAGTATTGCAGTAGTTTTTGTGTAATGGCCGCAGCGGACTGATTGGGGACCAGCCTTGCAGATATTTTTGCAGTGGCTTTGGAAGGTAAAACTGTTTTAGAACCCTCGCCGGTATAACCGCCCCAGATACCATTGATCTCCAGGGTCGGACGAATGCCGGTTCTTTCGTTGGTGGTATATCCTTTTTCGCCCCATAAAGCCTGAATGCCCAGATCTGCCTTGAATTCCTTTTCATCAAAAGGCGCCAGGGCCATCTTGGCTCTTTCCTCAGGAGTAGATGCTACCACATCATCGTAAAATCCAGGAATGGTAATGTGGTTGTTTTCGTCGTGGCAGGAGGCAATCATTTTCGCCAGTATGGTAATGGGGTTGGCAACAGCTCCGCCATATACACCACTGTGGAGGTCTCTGTTTGGTCCGGTTACTTCTACTTCTATATAACTCAATCCACGAACGCCGATATCGATGGATGGTGTATCCATGCTGATCATAGACGTATCACTGATCAGGATTACATCTGCTTTCAGCAGCTCTTTGTTGTTTTTTACGAAGGTAGCCAGGTTGGGGCTGCCGATCTCTTCTTCTCCTTCAATCAGGAATTTAATATTGGTTGGCAGGGAATTGGTTTGGGTAAACGTTTCCAATGCCTTAACATGCATGTAAAACTGTCCTTTGTCGTCTGCAGAGCCGCGGGCAAATATTTTTCCGTCTTTGATCACGGGTTCAAACGGGCCGCTGTTCCACAATTCAATCGGATCCGCAGGTTGTACATCATAGTGGCCATATACCAGTACGGTAGGCTTGGACGGATCGGTTATTTTTTCGGCATATACAATCGGATGACCTTCGGTAGGATAGATGGTAGCTTTGTCTGCGCCGGCTTCGAGCAAACGGGCTTTCACTACTTCTGCACAGTGTTCCATATCTTTCTTATGTTCACTCCTCGCACTGATACTTGGTATGCGCAGCAGATCCAGTAATTCTTCCAGAAAACGGTCTTTGTGCTGCTCCTGATAATCTTTCCAGTCTTTCATCTTATTTAATTTATAGTATGATGGTATAATGCAACCTGCAAGGTATTAATAAAGTTATGTACTATGCAGGATTCTGTGTTTCTTGTTCGATACAATATTGTCCATGGTCCAGTGCAGCCTGGTTTCGAAAGGATGCATCCGTTCCGCGCAGTCTGTTTTGGTGCAGATGGCGCAGCTGAACTCCAGGCAGCCATCTGTGTGTACAAACAATTCAATAGCGTCTCCGAACCGGTTTTTAATCAGGTCGGATAAGTCGTCTATTTCCCGGTGTGCCTCATGGAGATTGAGGTACCATGGCAGGGTGAGGTGACAGTCTATATGCAGCAACTCCCCGTATTTAATTACCCGGAGATTGTGCAGGTCGATCCAGGTTGATTTCTTATTCCGCTCCAGTTCGGCAATGAACTGGTTGAGCAATTCCATATCGGCCTCGTCCATAATTCCTGCCAGGGATCTGCGCAGGATGGTATATCCGTTGTACATGATCCAGAGGCTCATGGTTATCGCAATTACCTGATCCAGCCAGAACATTTCGGTAAAATAGATCAGGGTAATACCTGCCAGAACACCAATTGTGGAGTAAGTGTCTGTTTGTAAATGACGTCCACTGGATTCCAGTGCGAGCGATTTGTTTTTTTTGCCAATTTTAATGCAATAGGCGCCTGCCAGATAATTGATGACCGCTGTAACGGTGATTAGCCAGATACCGTGATCCAGTTGTTTCACTTTGGTTTGGTCCAGCAGGTTCAGCACTGTTTCGTAAATGATCATGATGCCTGCCGCAATCACAAGACTTCCTTCCGCTGCCGAAGAAATGAATTCGGCCTTGCCATGTCCGTAAGGATGATCTTTATCCCGTGGTTTGGCAGCTACATACAAGCTGTACAGACCAATGAATCCGGCGATGATGTTCACAATGCTTTCCAGCGCATCGGATAAGATGGCCAGTGAGGATGTGAGATAATAAGCGGTAATCTTCACTACAAAGAGCACCAGGCTTAAGACGGTGATCCATTTCTGCACCCGGTAGTTCTGCAGTGGCTTATTGGTCATATATTTTTTTTACTAACTGATCAGCCTGGTGGTGAAGTTGATGGGGCAGTGTTTTGCCAGCATCGCTGAGATGCCGCAATACTTTTCCATAGAAAGCTTCACCGCACGGTTCAGTTTGTCGTGGTCTTCAGGCGTTACATCGCAACTGTACACCAGGTCGATGCTTTTGAAAACCTTGGGATGTTCCTCTGTCTGTTCTGCTTCTGCAGTAATTTCCAGTTTGCTGAATTTTACTTTCATCTTGGTAAGGATATCCGCAACATCCATTCCACTGCATCCGCACAAAGAGCCCAACAACATTTTTTTAGGGCTCATTCCGCTGTTCAGTCCGCCTCCCTCTTGGGTGGTATCCATTCTTACCGTATGTCCGCTGTCGGCAGTACAGTCGAAAGCCAGCGCTTCCTTCCAGGTAGTAGTTACTTTCATATATCAAATCTTGATTGAACAAATTCCCAGTTAACTACATTCCACCAGTTGTTGATGTAGTCCGGACGTTTGTTCTGGTATTTTAAATAATAAGCATGCTCCCATACATCCAACGCCAGCAAGGGTTTTCCTTTCAACGGACTGAGATCCATGAGGGGATTGTCCTGGTTGGGGGTAGAACCTACGGCCAGTTGCTGATCGGGTGTGATTACCAGCCATGCCCAACCACTTCCAAACCTGTTTTTACCTGCATCGGTGAATTGTGTTTTGAAAGCTTCAAACGATCCGAATGAACGGTCAATGGCTGCGGCCAGTTTTCCGGTTGGCTTGGAAGAAGCGCCTCCCTTCATGCACTGCCAGAACAATTCATGGTTATAATGTCCGCCTCCGTTGTTCCTCATTTTGGCAGAATACTTTGAAATATTGCCCAATAAAGCTTCCAGAGAAACCTCGTTGGTGTTCACCTTTTCTGCCGCGCAGGCTTCTCCCAGGTTTTTGGTGTAAGCCGCTGCATGTTTGGTATAGTGTATTTCCATGGTCAGCGCATCAATAACCGGTTCCAGTGCCGGGTATCCGTAAGGAAGGGGTTGTTGTGTATATCCGCCACCGGTAGCTTTGTTTCCGGATGCAAAACCAAAGGAAGGCATCATGGATAATCCGAGGCCTGCCGCCAATCCGGCTTTGCCGGTTGTTTTGATAAAGGCCCTTCTGCTGTTATGTTGTTTCATGATTTTTTTTTGTTTTAAAGTTAGCAAAAAATGCACGCAACTGTTTAAAGGTTCTGTAGTAGAACTCCTGGTTAAATAGCTGTGAATCATGCATGGCTTTGTAAATCAGGAATCCCCCTATGGGAATAAGCAAATAGGTAGACAACCACATTCCGTTGATGGCACTGGCCTGCCCGGACTTCACAAATTTTTCTCCGAATGTGTTGAAGAGGTGAAAAATAACAAAGAAGATGATGGCGAATACCAGCGGGGTACCCAGTCCTCCTTTCCGGATAATGGAACCCAGCGGGGCACCGATCAGAAACAATACCAGGCAGGCTACGGACAGCGTAAACTTTCTGTGCCATTCTATTTCGTGCATACGGAGTGATTCGGATTTTTCATCGAAATCCCTCGACATCATATCGATTGTACCGCGGATGGTAGCCATCTGGTTGGCTGCTGCATCGGTAATACTTGCTTTTAAACTATCGGGAATCAGTTTCCCGGTTTTTACAACAGGCAAAGGCTGTTTGGCCGGCAACTTCCACCCGGTATCGGTATAACGGGCAAACCGTAGATAGGGGGAAATTTCTTTTGCAGACCTTTTGGCATAAAAGGTATCTACATGCTTCAAAGAGTCAATTGCATCGTTCAGCTGGCGAATACTGAGCATTTTCGGGTCGTAAAAAGCACTGTCTCCCGTTTTGTTCATCTGAAAACTCTTGAGGTCGAATATCTTCTTATATTCTTTAAAACCCATACGGGTGAATTGTGTATTGGTAACAACCCGCTGGCCTTTTTCTTCGTAGCGCCAGCCGTTTTTTAAAATGAATTCGAGGAACCGCTTGTCTTTGGTAACCCGCATAACGCCACTTTCTGCAATCAGGATATTGTCCTGAAGACTGTACCCTTTTTCGAAAATGACTACATCGTGAATCACGCTGTCGTTCTTTTCCTTCTTACCCAGTTTAATAACATAGCCATCAATCTTATCGTAAAAAACACCTTCCTTGATATCAATGGATGGCTTGGATACAATGATATCGTACTTGAGTGCGCTGAGTTTAAGCTGGGTTACAGGAATGATGTTGTTGGCAAACAGAAAGGCCAGTCCGCAGATGAACAGGGTTATGATGAGCAGGGGACGCATGAACCGCAGCAGGGGGATACCGGCCGCTTTAATGGCTACCAGTTCAAAGGACTCGCCCAGGTTCCCAAAAGTCATGATCGAAGAAAACAACAAAGCCAGCGGAAGGGCTGTTGGCACCCAAAACAGGGTTACCAGCCCCACGAGTTTCAAAACAGTCAGTAAATCCAGTCCTTTGCCCACCAGATCGTCTATGTATAACCAGAAAAACTGCATGGTCAGTACAAAGATGGAGATCAGGAATGCAGCTATAAAAGGACCCACAAAAGAGCGGATAATCAGTATGTCCAGTTTTTTTATCACTTAACCTGTCTTAATATTGTTGTTATGAGTGCAGCAAAAGTAACACTTTCACCAAAGGAACTGGAGTTGGTGAATAATGCGGACTGGATTTTAACAAAGAACAGGATTATTCAGAAAGTCACCGACCTTTTTGGGGAAATTGGCAATACCTACCGGAGTGATGCCGGAAAATATCCCGGTTTTGTTCAATCCGGGGTGTTTAGCCTGGAACCCAAAATATCCAGAGGGGAGCAATACCAGTCGCTTCCTTATGTTATGCTGGATTATCCAAGGGTCTTTACCCAACAGGACATCATAGCCATCCGCAGTTTTTTCTGGTGGGGAAACCACTGCAGTATCCAGCTGGTATTGAAAGGAAAGTACCTGGCGGAATATGGCCCTTCCATCAATCATTATTTTCAGCTTTTTGGGAAATATGCGCCAGAAACCCGCGACTGGTACATTGGTGTGGGATCCGATCCCTGGCAGCATCATTTTGAAAAGGACAATTATTTGCCCATGACCGATTGGAACGGAACCTCCGTTCTGGACCTGCCCTTCCTGAAACTGGCAAAAAAAATCCCACTGCAGGAGTGGGATGATATTGATCAGTTTATGATCAGGCATTTTAACCGTTTGCTGGCCATGTTGACTGAATATTAACAGGTATCAGGCACCAAGGCGGTGGAAAAGTTCCTTCACCTGGTAATCCCATAACTGGCTTTGATCCTTGATGTCGCCTTTTTCGGCGAAATCCTTGATCACCAGGATGGTTTGGTTGGATATCTCTGTTTTTTCGATTCTGAATTCGAAATATTCGTTCTTATCGCTGTGCATCCAGTGAAAGCGAATGAACTTGTTTTCTTCCATGTCTACCACTTCTGCCTTATCGGGCACACCTCCGTTCCAGGAAAAACTGAATACATTTTCCCATTCATCCACTTTATCGGCGAACCATTCCTGTAAACCTGCGGGCGTTGCCAAAAACTCATATAAAATAACGGGAGAACATCTAACCGGAAATTCTAACGTAAATAACTGCTTTTTACTCATTCAATTTTCTTTAACCTACGATGGTATCCGTGCAATAATATTAAATAATAGCTATCCCCCAAATGTTTTATCAAAAAATCGCCATTTTTTAATCGACTGAGTGCTTTTTTTACCGGATCAATGTTGCTTAATGTATTGCTAATCATTGTATTGTACGTTTTTTTTGCAAGCACTTTCAAAAGAGGTAAATTCAACATACCTAATCTTCCCTTTAAAACTGTTTATGATGAGTATGCGACAACTCAAAATAACCAAATCCATCACCAACAGGGAGTCTCAGAGTCTGGAGAAATATTTACAGGAAATCGGGAAGGTAGACCTGATACAACCCGAAGAAGAAGTGAGGCTGGCTGCCCAGATTCGCAATGGCGACCAGAAAGCTTTGGATCGTCTTGTTAAATCCAATCTGCGGTTTGTGGTTTCCGTAGCCAAGCAATACCAGAATCAGGGACTTACCCTTTCGGACCTGATCAATGAAGGCAATTTTGGCCTGATCAAAGCCGCGCTTCGGTTTGATGAAACAAAGGGATTCAAATTCATTTCCTATGCAGTATGGTGGATCCGTCAGAGCATCCTTCAATCACTGGCAGAACAAAGCAGAATTGTACGGCTTCCGCTGAATAAGGTAGGGCTTACCAACCGCATCAGTAAAGCCTATCAGCAACTGGAACAGGAATTTGAACGGGAACCCAGTACAGAAGAACTGGCAGCATTGCTGGATCTGCCGCAGGAGGAAATAAGCGCCACCATGAATGCGGGGTTCCGCCATATAAGTATGGATACTCCCCTGATGGATGGAGAAGGAGGCACCATTATGGACCTGATGGAAAATCCGCATGCAGTTCCCACCGATGAGCAGCTCGTGTATCATGAATCTCTGCAAAAAGAACTGGAAACCTGTCTTCAGTCGCTGACAGACCGGCAAAAAGCAGTGCTCTGTTATTTCTTTGGAATTGGCGTTGATCATGCGCTGAGCCTGGAAGATATTGGGGCAAGGTTCAATTTAACCCGGGAGCGGGTTCGGCAAATTAAAGACAAGGCGATCACCAAACTCCGTTCAGCCAAACACAGCAATTATCTCCGCGTATACCTGGGCTAACGAACCATGCATCTATATTATAGCCAGTATAGTATATTTGCACCTCTTTAATTAAGCAAGGGAGAGTTTCATTATGTTTCAGAGTTTATCGGAAAAACTGGAATCCGCGTTTAAGAACCTAAAAGGGGAAGCACGGATCAATGAATTGAATATTGCCAATACGGTAAAGGATATTCGCAGGGCGTTGCTCGATGCCGACGTGAATTTTAAAATTGCGAAGGAATTTACAGAGAAGGTAAAGAAAAAGGCCGTTGGGGAGAAAGTAATCAATTCGATCAGTCCCGGCCAGCTGATGACCAAGATTGTACAGGATGAACTCACCCTGCTGATGGGTGGAAAAGAAGCCGAGTTCAACATCAGCGGCAATCCGGCCGTTATTTTGATTGCGGGTTTGCAGGGTAGTGGTAAAACCACGTTTACCGGTAAGCTGGCCAATTACCTGAAAACCAAAAAAGGAAAATCACCCCTGGTGGTGGCAGCGGATATCTATCGTCCGGCTGCGATTGATCAGCTGACCGTACTGGCAGAGCAGATCGGTGTAAGTATTTATAGTGAACGTGAGAACAAAGACGCGGTTGCTATTGCACAAAACGCCATCAAAGAAGCCAAAGCAACCAATAAAAATGTAGTGATCATCGATACTGCCGGCCGTTTGGCCATCGACGAAGCGATGATGACCGAAGTGGCCAATATCAAAGCAGCTGTGAATCCTGCAGAAATTTTGTTTGTTGTGGATTCCATGACGGGTCAGGATGCTGTGAATACGGCAAAAGCCTTTAACGACCGGTTGAATTTCACCGGGGTTGTATTGACCAAGCTGGATGGTGATACCCGTGGTGGTGCGGCGCTTTCTATTAAATATACGGTAGACAAGCCCATCAAGTTTGTGAGCAGCGGCGAAAAAATGGATACCCTCGATGTGTTTTATCCTGAGCGGATGGCGCAACGGATCCTGGGTATGGGAGATATTACTTCCCTGGTAGAAAAAGCCCAGGCGCAGTTCAATGAAGCCGAAGCAAAAAAACTGGAGAAAAAGATCCGGAAGAATCAGTTCGATTTCCAGGATTTCATGGACCAGCTTCAGCAGATCAAGAAAATGGGTAACCTGAAAGACCTGATGGGTATGATTCCTGGCGTGGGTAAGGCGGTTAAGGACATCGATATTAAGGACGATGCTTTCAAGGGAATAGAGGCTATGATCAGTTCCATGACTCCTTTCGAAAGAGCCAATCCGGATTCACTGACCCAGAGCAGAAAGGTCCGAATTGCCAAAGGAAGCGGAAAAGATATCCAGGAAGTGAATGCCTTTATGAAGCAGTTTGAACAGATGAAACAGATGATGAAGATGATGAATAATATGCCCATGGGCGGGAGATTCCCTGGAATGCGTCGGTAATATATGTATAGATGTTTCTATATATAAAATGTTTTAACATAGTAATAATACTCGCAAAAGGAATCACCTTTGGAATTTAAATCCAAATCTGTTACTTTCGCGCTGCTGGTTTCAACCGGCACCATTAACCAATTTAATCACGCCTTATAAATTTCTATTTATGGCAGTAAAAATGAGACTCCAGAGACACGGGAGTAAAAAAAGACCATTCTACTTTATCGTAGTAGCTGATGGTCGTGCACCAAGAGATGGTAAGTTCATTCAGAAGATCGGAACTTACAACCCATTAACGGTTCCTGCAACCATCCAGTTGGATCGTCAGAAAGCACTGGATTGGCTGAACAAGGGTGCTCAACCTACGGATACCGTTCGCAGAATCCTTTCATTCAAAGGCGTATTGTACCTGAAACACCTGTTACGCGGTGTTAAATTGGGTCTGTTTGATGATGCAACTGCAATGACTAAGTTCCAGGAATGGCACAATGAGCATGAAGCAAACATCACACGCAGAAACGAAGAGCACAAGAGCAAACAGCGTGCTAAGAAAGCATACGTTCCTGTTGTGAAGAAAGTAGAAGTGAAAGAAGAGGCACCGGCTGAAGCTGCAGCAAGTACAGAAGAAGGTACTGCAGAAGCATAAGCAACATCTCTGCCTAAACAGATAGCTGAGAGGGTCCGGTTTATCCGGACCCTTTTTTTGCTCTGTGCAATAATGCCACAGTTGCTTATTAAATTGCACCTGATGAACGACTATATCAATATCGGAAAAATAGTAGCTGCTTTTGGTTTAAAGGGGGAGGTAATCCTGAAGCATTCACTCGGGAAAAAAACCAGCCTGAATGGCGTAAAAGCTTTGTTTGTGGAAGAGGTGAAGGGGTCTTACCTGCCTTATTTTATAGAATCCTCTAAGGCAAAGGATCATGAAGAAATTTATGTAAAGCTGGAAGGTGTTCAGACAAAGGAAGCTGCTTCCCGTTTAAATACACGTCAGGTTTGGATGGCAGATGCAGATTTCAGAAAGCTGGCCGGAAAGAATGCTCCTATTTCGTTGCTGGGGTACGAACTGATTACCGATGAGGAAGAAAACCTGGGACCTATAGAGGAAGTAATTGAACAACCGCACCAGGTATTGCTCCGGGTAACGCTCAGCGGAAATGAAGCCCTGATTCCCCTGCATGCAGAAACCCTTGATCAAATAGATCATTCCGG
This sequence comes from Sediminibacterium sp., assembly GCA_016786865.1. Lineage (GTDB taxonomy): Bacteria > Bacteroidota > Bacteroidia > Chitinophagales > Chitinophagaceae > Sediminibacterium. The sequence goes on from JAEUVE010000011.1 coordinate 118,657, forward strand.
TAAGAAAGTGTATGTAACACTTCCAGATGGTTTGCTGGATATTTACCGTTCCTGAATAAAACGGATCGCTGCTTCCATAGCAGCATCTTTGCCTGCCACCGGATGTACCAGGATATCCGGGAGGATGGGCTGAAAGTTTGTTTCATCTCCGTCTGCCCGTTTAAACATTTTACTGGAAGCCCTTGCAATGATCTGCGTACGCGGCAGCATAAAATGAAACATCTCTCCAAAATCATTTCCGGGTTCTCCTGTGGGTTCACCAATAATGGTTGCCAGCTGAAAGGCTTTAATGCCATCGGCCAGCATATTGGCGCTTGAAAACGTATTGGGACCTGTAAGAACTACAACAAGACCTTTGAATAATGCAGGAGCAGGATTGCTTTTTTTCAGCTGAATCTGATCAAAGGATTTGATATCCCCATTTTTTAAAGCGAGATAAAAAGCGGCAGTACCTCCATCGTATTTTTCCTTCATCAACTCAATGTACTTTTTATAATGGATGCTTACTTTCCACTTCATGCCGGAAGAAAGTCGGTAAGGCCTGGTATTGAAATAGCGCAGCAACAATTCTCCCATTTGAGAATTACCGCCGCTATTTTCCCTGAGGTCAATGATCACTCCCCGAGCCTGATGTAGTTGCATATCCCTGAAACTTCTGTTTAGAAAAGAATCAAATGGGTTGCTGGCAGGGTTCACCATCTGCCGGTAATTGATATAGGCAATGCCTTCTGGCAGTAAACGGTACGTATAGGGTTCGGTGCTTCTGCTGCCGGTGGCAAGAATTTTATTCATACTATCGGCAACCTGTTTGTTGAATCCCTCTACCTGTAAGCGAACTTCCTCGTTATTAGCCTGTATGGCTTTGATTCCGTAGGGAGCCTGGATGCCTTCCAGGAAAATCAGCTTGCGTACATAGCTGCCAATCTGTTGATTTCTCCAGCTTTCCATTCCGCCAAAATAATTACGGAAGCGTTTGTTGAGTTGCCCTACCGGAATGCCATTTACTTCGATGATCCTTGAATCAGGTTGCAGTTGCGGATGGTAACTGATTTCCCGGTCCACAATCCATGCACTGTCAGAAACCTGCTTGAGCAGATAAGGGAAACGAATGGCATTGTTGTAACTGCTGTCCGATATTCCGGAGGCAGGCAAACCAATATGTCCTTCGTTTAGCGCAGCGGCCAGCATGCCAATCAGGAGTACTGCTTCAGAATGCGTTAAACTGTCTTGATAATTTGCCAGCAGGCTGGCTCCGAGCAACTCAAGTGAGTCTTTGCTGATGGAATGATAGAGATTTACATGAGACTCTTCCATGATCTGCTGCCAGAAAAGGATATCCAGCCGCATATCTTTAACGGAAATACGCTGATAAGCAAAGCCGGGAATCGGTTCCCTGGCATAGACCACAGGTGCCTGGGCAGTAACCAGGGTGCTCAGCAGCATTGCGACGATAGGTAAAAGAAATTTCATGATGTTCAGTAAAATGCGAAACTAGCAAGGATCCGTGTTACTGCCGGTCACATAAATGGGTGATAACTACAAACAACCATGCCGGAATCTTTCTACCTTTCCACTGTTTATGAATGTGCCACAACGATATATTGCCCATTTGGATCTGGATTCTTTTTTTGTGAGTGTGGAGATGCTGCATGACCCCTCCCTCCGGGGAAAGCCTGTGATTGTAGGTGGCTCCAGAGACCGCGGCGTGGTAACCACCTGTAGTTATGAGGCCAGAAAGTTTGGTGTAAGAAGCGCCATGCCCATGAAAACTGCGATGAAGCTTTGCCCACAGGCCCTGATTGTAAAGGGAACACGGGGAGAATACAGCCGCTATTCCCGTTGGGTAACGGATATCATCGCAGCCAAAGCGCCCTTGTTCGAGAAAGCGTCTATTGATGAGTTTTACATAGACCTGACCGGGATGGATAAATATTTTGATCCCTTTGAATGGACCATAGCCCTGCGAAAAGAAATCATGGAACAGACGCAGTTGCCTATTTCGTTTGGACTTGCTACCAATAAAATGGTAGCCAAAATAGCTACAGACGAAGCTAAACCCAATGGATATCTTTTTGTGAAACCGGGTATGGAAAAGGATTTCCTGGCACCATTACCAGTTAATAAATTTTCCGGTGTAGGAGAGCACACATATAAAAAGTTGCAGGAGATGGATATCTATACCATTCAGCAACTCAGTGAAACCCCGGTGTTTGTGCTGGAAAAAAAATTGGGAAAGTACGGGCCGGAACTTTGGAAAAAATCACAGGGTATTCACGAAAGCGCAGTACACCCTTATTATGAATCCAAATCCATTTCTACCGAAAACACATTTGAAGAGAATAAAACCGATGAAGCTTTTTTACTGAGTGAGTTGGTGCGGATGACCGAAAAAGTTGCCTACGAATTGCGGCAGGACAAAAAGCTGGCAGGTTGTATTGCAGTCAAGATCCGTTATCCTGATTTTGAAACCACCTCCCGGCAAACAACGATCGATTATACCATGCGCGACGATGAATTGATTCCGGTGGCTATTGATTTGTTTAACCAGTTGTACAGAAAGGGCCAGCCGGTTCGGCTGCTGGGCGTTCGGTTGTCTGAACTCACCGGTCATGTATTGCAAGGAAGCCTGTTCCAGGACAATGGAAAGCGGGATGAATTGTATAAAGCAATTGATGCGGTCAAAAGCAAGTTCGGTAAAACTGCACTGAAGAAAGCCCGTACGGTTCGGGGAGGCGAAGGTTAAAATTAGTTTAAATAGTCTACTTATTTGGTAGGAAATAATATATTTGCCATCTAAATCATCTGATATGAGTTTAAGATTAGGGGACGATGCGCCCAATTTCACTGCCAAAACCAGTAAAGGAGAGATCAATTTTTATGATTACCTGGGGAACAGCTGGGGGGTATTGTTTTCGCATCCGGCAGATTATACGCCTGTATGTACTACTGAACTGGGCAGAACTGCACAGTTGAAGGAGGAGTTTGAAAAGCGCAATGTAAAAGTGCTTGCATTAAGTGTAGACAGTCTTGGTAAACATGAAGGCTGGATCAGTGATATTAATGAAACGCAAAATACCACAGTAGACTTCCCGATCATTGCAGATGAAGACCGCAAAGTGGCAACTGCTTACGATATGATCCATCCCAATGCTTCTGCTACTGCTACCGTGCGTTCCCTCTTTATTATCGGACCTGATAAAAAAATAAAATTGTTCATTACTTATCCGGCTTCTACAGGAAGAAATTTCTACGAAGTGCTTCGGGTAATAGATTCACTCCAGCTCACAGCCGACTATAGTGTAGCTACACCGGCAGACTGGAAGGAAGGAGAAGATGTAATTGTGGTTCCTGCTGTTAGTACAGAAGATGCCATTAAAAAGTTTCCAAAAGGGGTAAAAGAGGTGAAGCCTTACTTGCGCTACACACCACAACCCAACAAATAAGTAGTTGTTTGGTACTTGTTCGGCCCCGGTTTACCGGGGCTTTTTTAGTTTACACCAATTTCACTTAACTTCCCTGAAACGAATGCATATGAAAAAAACCCTCTTACTGTTCAGTATGACCATTGTATCAGTTTGTACAATGGCGCAGAAAACCGTTATTCACTGTGGCCAGTTGATTGACGTAAAAAATCAAACTGTTTTAAAAGAAATGACCATCATCACAGATGGCGCTGTTATTACCGATGTAAAAAAAGGATACAGCCCTGCCGCTGCAGGAGAGCAACTCATTGATCTGAAGAAACTGACGGTCATGCCCGGACTCATTGATATGCATGTGCATATGGAGAGCGAAACCGGACCAGCCAACTATTTGAACGGGTTTACCTGGAATCCCGGCGATTATGCTTTTCAGTCGGCGGTGTTTGCGGAAAAAACCCTGATGGGTGGATTTACTACCGTACGTGACCTGGGTGGCAGTGGTGTAAATATTTCTTTAAGGAATGCCATTAACAAAGGTTGGATAAAAGGCCCAAGGGTGTATACTGCCGGTAAATCACTGGCTTCTACCGGAGGACATGCCGATCCTACCAACAATTACAGAAAGGATTTAATGGGCGACCCCGGACCAAAAGAGGGGGTGGTGAACAGTGTGGAAGATGCTGCCAAAGCTGTGCGTCAGCGATATAAAGAAGGATCTGATCTGATTAAGATTACTGCAACAGGTGGTGTATTGAGTATGGCCAAAGACGGAAGTGGCGCGCAGTTTACAGTAGAAGAAGTAAAAGCAATTGTTGAAACAGCGAAGGATTACGGATTTAAGGTAACCGCCCATGCGCATGGCGCAGAAGGAATGAAGCGGGCTGTGCTTGGTGGTGTTAACTCCATTGAGCATGGTTCTTATATGACCGAAGAAGTAATGGATCTGATGAAGGAAAGAGGCACCTATCTGGTTCCCACCATCATTGCCGGTAAATCCTCTGCCGACTCTGCCAAGAAACCGGGTTATTATCCGGAAATCGTTCGGGCAAAGGCACTCGTGATTGGCAACTATATTCAGTCCACTTTTGCCAAAGCATACAAGCGTGGAGTAAAGATTGCATTTGGAACAGATGCCGGTGTGTATGCACATGGTAAGAACTGGATGGAGTTTGTTTATATGACCGAAGCAGGTATGCCAATGATGGAAGCCATTCAGGCCGCTACGGTAAATGCTGCAGATCTTTTGGGTGAGGAAAAGCTGGGCAGCATCGAAAAAAATAAATTTGCCGATATCATTGCAGTTGAAGGCGATCCTGTGAAGGACGTGAACAGCATGGGCAAAGTAAGGTTTGTGATGAAGAGCGGTGTGGTGTACAAGGAAGCAAAATAACCAATGAGCAGGTGCTGTTATGCAGGAATATACTTCCTGCATAACAGCACTACGCTTTTAATTGCATTTTTTCTCTTTAATTATCCTTTCCATTTTCTGAGTTGCTGAAGCAATGCCTTTAAGTCTTTCGGAACCGGCGCTTCCAACTCGTAGCTTTCACCATTCATGCTGAAATTCAGTTTGAATGAGTGGAGTGCCAGCCTCGATAAAATAGGTTTCTCTTCATCGGCCGCTTTTGCCAGCTTAAAGTTTCTTTTGATAGAAGACAACAAAATTGGTTTGGGGTCGCCGTATATATTGTCGCAAACAATGGAATGTCCTATGTGTTGCATATGCACCCTGATCTGGTGTGTGCGGCCGGTGTGAATCTGGAACTGAACCCAGGTATACAACCTGAAAGATTCCAGTACCTGATAATCGGTCAGGGAAGGTTTCCCCTTCACATGTGTGATCATCTTGGTGGTTTTACCCGGATGCTCCATAATGGCCGCATCAATACTGCCGGACTCATTGATCATCTGCCCGTTCACCAGTCCCACATAAAATTTTTCCATCTCCCTGCTTTCAAACAGCCTGGAAAGTTCTTTGTGCGCATCTTCGTTCTTTGCAAACAGAATGATTCCGCTGGTATCCCGGTCTAAACGGTGAACGGTAAAAATATTTCCATACCGTTCCTTCAGAATGTCTTTTAATGAAATTTCGCTTCCGGCCCTGTCTGGTATGCTTAGCAAACCGGAAGGTTTATTAACGGCAACAAAGTCTGAGTTCTCAAAAATAATATCGGGATGCATGTTATTCTGTTGCCTTGTTTTTTCTGATAAATGATTTGTTCATGTACTTCAGCAGACGTACTTCCTTCTCATTCAGGTGGCGCCATTTACTCCTTTCCACATTCTTCTTGGTGAGGTTGGCAAACATGACCCTGTCGAGCGCTTTAACGTCGTAGCCCAGGTGTTCAAAGATTCTTCTTACAATCCTGTTTCTTCCGCTGTGAATTTCTATGCCTACCACATGTTTGTCGTTCGCATCAGCATAGCCAACAGAATCGGCTGCAACAAAACCATCATCTAGGGTAACCCCGCTCACTATCTGGTCAAGGTCTTTTTTGGTAACCGGCTTGTTGAGGGTTACTTCGTAAATCTTTTTTACTTCAAAGGAAGGATGTGTTAATTTTTGTGCCAGTTCCCCGTCGTTGGTCAGCAACAGCACACCGGTGGTATTTCTGTCTAAACGCCCCACAGGATATACTCTTTCCGGAGTAGCGCCTTTAATCAGGTCCAGTACGGTTTTTCTGCCTTGCGGATCGTTTGCAGTAGTAATGAAATCTTTGGGTTTGTTCAGCAAAATGTATACTGCATTTTTCTGCAAGAAAACTTCTTTGCCCTTTACCACTACTTTGTCTGCCTGCGATACCTTGTATCCGGGTTCAAATATTTTGTCTCCGTTAACGGTTACTTTGCCGGCTTTTACCAGTTCAGCAGCCTCTCTTCTGCCGCATACGCCTGCGTGAGCAATGAACTTATTCAGCGGAATTAAACTGTCTGCATCGGGAGTCTGTGCTGCATTGGATTTTCTATTCTCTCCGGCAGGTCTGTTGTCTTGTTTGCGAACGGGGGCTCCTGGGCCATAGCGGCGTGCTGTTCCAGCTGTACGGGGTTGTTCCTGGCTGCGTGTCTGGGTATCTGCAGGTTTACGGGTTGCAGTTTTGCCGGTTGTAGCCGGCCGTCCTCCTGCAGCAGCGGGTCTTCCGGAAGCTGTTTTGTGCGGACTTTCTTTTTTTGTGTCTTCCCAAACCTCGCCTCTGGCTTTGGCCTTTTTCCTCTCGCGCATTTCTTCACCGGCGGCCCTGGCCTCGGCTTTTATTTTTCTTTTTTCCTGCCGGAAGGCTTCCTTAATGGCGGCGCCTTTTTTCTTATTGGCGAATTTGTTGAAGTTGTCTGTTCTTTTTTGCATGTGATTGGGTTTGCTGTTTTTCAACAGGAAGGTGAATGCGGAATCAGGCTTTGTTTTTGTTGGCCAGCTGTCCGCAGGCAGCATCAATGTCTTTACCCCGGCTTCTGCGCAAACGGGCGTTTACTTTGTTGGCGGCAAGGATGTCCATGAAACGCTGAACATCTTCCTCCTCGGGTTTGGTGAATTTAAATGCGTCTATACTGTTGTATTCAATAATATTGATCAGGTCTGCGGGAATCTGGCGGAACAGTTTTGTTAACTCTTCTGCGTCTTTCGGAGCATCATTCAGGTTCTTGAACAGAATGTACTCGAGGGTAATTTCATTCCCCGTTTTTTTATAGAAATAGTTCAATGCCTCTACCAATACTTTGATGTTGTTGGTTTCGTTGATCGGCATGATCTGGTTGCGTTTTTCGTCGTTGGGTGCATGCAGCGATAATGCCAGTTTAAAACGAACACCATCGTCTCCCAGCATTTTAATCTGCTTGGCCACGCCGGCGGTAGACACGGTGATTCTGCGAGGACTCATGAAGAGGCCATCTTCGGCAGTAATGCGTTCAATGGCCCTCATCACATTGCCGTAGTTCATGAGTGGTTCTCCCATACCCATGAAAACAATATTGGTCAGTTTTTGCTCAAATGTAGATTCACTCTGTCGGTTGATCAGTACAACCTGATCTACAATTTCGTCGTAGGTCAGGTTTCGCTTACGGTCCATATAGCCGGTTGCACAAAACTTGCAACTGAGGCTGCATCCGATCTGAGAAGAAACACAGGCAGTTTTACGATCATCGGTCGGAATCAGTACCCCCTCTATAAAGTGACCGTCGAAGGTTTTGAACCGGCTTTTAATGGTGCCATCGCTGCTGTGCTGGGTGGTGTTCACTTCCAGGGCCGGAAGCGAGAAATCTGCAGCCAGTTTGCTCCGCAATTCTTTGCTGAGGTTGCTCATGGCATCGAAGCTGTGGGCATGTTTCTGCCAGAGCCACTCCTGAACCTGCTTCAGGCGAAATTTTTTTTCGCCAATGCGTTCAAAGTAGGCTTCCAGGTCGGCCGGTTGCAGGTGGCGAATATTGGGTAAAGGGCTGCTCATGCTGCAAAGATAACTCCAAGCGCTCCCAAACTGCTATTTATGCGGTAAATTATATATTGCAGAACATTATAAAGACTGAAATATGACGAATGCCTGTTATGTGATAGACGCGGTAAGGACGCCTATCGGACGTTTTGGAGGTAAGCTGAGTAGTGTGCGTCCGGACGATTTGCTGGCCCAGGTGATCCGCGCATTGATGGAAAGAAATCCGGGAATAGACCCTGCTGCCATCGAAGATGTGATTGCCGGAGCAGCCAATCAGGCCGGGGAAGACAACCGGAATGTGGCCCGGATGGCTGCCTTGCTGGCCGGCCTGCCGGTAACCGTTGCGGGCAATACCGTTAACCGGCTTTGTGCCAGTGGATTGCAGGCGGTGATGGACGCGGCAAGGGCTATTTCCTGCAACGAGGGGCTTTTTTATATTGCGGGAGGGGTGGAGAGCATGACCCGCGCCCCTTTTGTAACTGCAAAGGCAGAAGAAGCCTGGAGCAGAAAAACGGAAACCTATGATTCCAGCTTTGGCTGGCGTTTCATCAATAAAAAACTGGCAGAAATGTACCATCCCTACAGTATGGGAGAAACCGCGGAGAATGTAGCCAAACAATGGGCCATCAGCCGCGAGGAGCAGGATATTTTTGCATTGGGTTCCCAACAGAAATACGCAGCAGCATTGCAGGAAGGAAAATGGGAAGAAGAGATCACGGCTGTGGAAATGGTGCAGAACCGAATGGTCAGCTGGATGAACCAGGACGAACATCCCAGGGAAACCAGCCTGGAAAAACTGGCTTCGCTGAAACCGGCTTTTATTTCGGACGGCACTGTAACCGCCGGAAACTCCTCTGGCATCAACGACGGTGCAGCTGCGCTGTTGCTGGCCAGCGAAGAGGCAGTTAAACTGTTTCAGCTGCAACCCCTGGCCCGTGTGGTATCCATGGGAGTGGCCGGTGTACACCCTGCAATAATGGGTATTGGTCCTGTACCCGCAACCAATAAGGCCCTGAAAAGGGCTGGGCTTGGCGTAAAAGACCTGGACCTGGTTGAGTTGAACGAGGCGTTTGCTTCACAAAGTATCGCCTGTATACGCGATTTGGAACTGGATCCGGCCCGGGTGAATGTGAACGGTGGAGCCATTGCCCTGGGACACCCGCTTGGATGCAGCGGTGCAAGGATTTCTACCACCCTGCTGCACGAGATGGGCCGTCGTAAATTGCGCCTGGGGCTGGCAACCATGTGTGTGGGAGTAGGACAGGGTGCAGCGGTCATTTTTGAGGGCGTTTAACAAAAAAATGTTTTTTGTGTTATAGAAATTGACCTTTAAATCAATTATTTTTCCCAAAATTCAACAACAAAAAACAGCCATGAAAAAACTTCTTTTTTGCTCTTTATTACTGATGGGCATTTCATTTGCCGCCACCGCACAGGACCAGCCGGCAGACAGTACTGTAATCAAGCAATACCTGGGTAAATACAAGTTTCCGGAAGGAAGCCCGGTAACAGACGTAACAGTTGCTATTGAGAATGGTGTATTGGTAATGGCATCTGCTGTTGGCAATTCCGTACTTGAAAAACAGGGTGCAGATGTATACACCATTGTACAATTCCAGGGAACCGCTACTTTCAAACGAAACGACGACAAAAAAGTGATTGGTGTTAATATTCTTGCAATGGGCTACACGCTCGAAGGCATCAAGGAAGAAGTTGCGCTGCAACTGAAAAAGCCGTAAACAGGCTCAACACATCAACACGGTTAAAATATGGATTCCACGAGCTCTGCTTGTGGAATCGTTTTTTGTTCCCCGGTCTGTATGTTTTTAACATTGCAGGTTCCCTGCTCCAGTTCACTGCTGCCGAGAACAATTACAAAAGGAATATTCTTTTTCTCCGCGTACTTAAACTGCTTGTCGAGCTTACTGTTCTCATGAAACAGTTCGCAGGAGATGCCCCTGTCTCTAAGTTGCTGCATGAGTTCAAAAGCGCGTTCGCTCTCTGCTTTACCCAGGTTAAAAAACAGGAGCTTGGTACCGCGTTCCACTTCCTGCGGAAAGAGCTGCAATTCTTCCAGTACATCGTAAATACGATCCACACCAAAGCTTACGCCCACACCGGGTACATTGGGTACACCAAACAATCCGGTAAGATCATCGTAACGGCCGCCGCCGCCGATGCTGCCCATTTTTGCCCCAATGGCTTTAACTTCAAAAATGATTCCCGTATAGTAATTCAGTCCTCTGGCGAGGGTAAAGTCGGTTACGATTATGGCATCACCGGTAGCAACCCGGTGGTTGAGTACATATTCAATTTCTTCAATCCCCAGTAATCCGGTTTCGTTGTTGCCCAGCAGTTCTTTCAGTTGCTGAATTTTTTCTGAATCGGTTCCGGTGATGTTGAGGTATTGTTCAATGGTGGCAATCTGTGCGGCAGAAAGTCCGCGGGAAGCCAGCTCTTCCTTTACTTTTTCCAGCCCGATTTTGTCGAGCTTGTCTATAGCAACGGTGATATTAACCATCTGATCTGCCCCGCCGCATATATCTGCAAGTGCAGCCAGAATTTTTCTGCTGTTGATCCTGATTTCTACCGGAAGATTCAGGCGGTCGAAAACCGTGGAATAAATAGCGGCAAGTTCCACTTCGTTCAGCAGGCTTTTGCTGCCAACCACATCGGCATCGCACTGATAGAACTCGCGGTAGCGGCCCTTTTGCGGTCGGTCTGCGCGCCATACGGGTTGAATCTGGTAACGCTTGAAAGGAAGGGTCAGCTGCCCGTAGTTCATGGCAACATATCTTGCAAAGGGGATGGTCAGATCGTAACGAAGGGCTCTTTCGGTGATCCCTTTTGTATTCCTGCCGTTCAGTACTTTGTCGAAATCCTGCAAAGCCTGTTCCTTTTTAGCAGGATTGTCCAGTCCGTTGTTCAGGATTTTGAAGATGAGCTTGTCTCCTTCTTCGCCATACTTGCCCATCAGGGTATCGAGGTTCTCCATGGCCGGCGTTTCCAGTGGCTGAAAGCCATAGAGCTCAAAAACAGTACGGATGGTGTTAAATATATAATTGCGCTTTTGTACAACAGCAGCGTTGAAATCTCTGGTTCCCTGTGGTAAAGATGGTTTGCTCATTGGCGCAAAAGTAGTTTATTTACTTTTTTCGATGATTTTTTCGCAGGCTTTCTCCAGCAGGTCAAACACATTGTGGTAACCCGCTTCTCCGCCATACCAGGGGTCAGGCACTTCCCGGTCTTCTCCAGGATACAGTTCATTGAGAATCAGCATTACTTTTTCAGGCATCCATGCTGTTTTGCACAAACGTTTGAGGTCTGCATAGTTGGATTGGTCCATGACATAAATTTTGTCATAGAAGCGTAAATCTTCTTCGCTGAACTGGCGGCAGCGTTGCGCTGAAATATCTATTCCGTTGAGCCTTGCAACTTTTTGTGATAAATGGTGCGGAGGCTCACCAATATGGAATCCTGAAGTGCCGGAACTGTCTACAAGCCAGTCCAGACCTGCATTTAAGGCTTTGTGCTTTAAAATTCCTTCTGCCAGCGGGCTTCTGCAGATGTTTCCCAGGCATACCATTAAAATCTTCATGTGAACAAAGATACTGAGGTGCAAATGATCTGAAACACCGACCTGTTATAGATATTCATCATTTATGGAATATCAAAAAAACTGCATCTCAGTAAAAATATTTCAATAAATTGCCGTTCCCATTAAAGGAATCTATGGAAAATAGTCTTAGAGATAAAAGCAGGCGTGGTTATTCCAATTTTCGTCGTTTGTACGATGTTTCGATGGCTTTGCTGTTTCTTGCAATGGGTGGTGCTATGTTTTTTTTAGAACGTCTCGGAGCGGATCTTGCCGTAGTAGAAGACACTGGTTTTCGTTATTTTTTCGGAAGCATTTGTCTGTTGTACGGAGGCTTTCGTTTGTACAGAGGGATTAAGTATACAGAAAGAATATGAAAAAGTCCTGTATTAACTTATTGTTACCGGTCTGTCTTGTGTTCTTTGTTTCCTGTGGTTCCGGAAATCAGGTAGTAGATGAACGGGATACGCCTGAAAAAGGTACAATCCGGATCAGTGTAGATGAAAGCTTTAAGCCGGTAATTGAGGAAGAACTGCGGGTACACCGCTCCCAGTTTCCCGAAGCCAATATCATCGCCAGCTATAAATCTGAGGCGGAATGCTTCAGGGATCTTCAGAAAGATAGTACGAGAATGATCATTGTGGCCAGGGGATTGACCGAAAAAGAGACGGAGTTTTACAAAAGCACATTATCTTACAAGCCTCAATTTGCCGAACTGGCCTATGATGCTGTAGCCGTGATTGTGAACAAAGACGCCAAAGACAGTATTTTTCGTTTCAGTGATATTCGGGATATATTGAGTGGAAAACAGCCGGTAACCGCTATTATGGATGGAAAATCCGCAACCAGTACGGTTCGTTACCTGAAAGACAGTGTGCTGAAGAACCAGGAGTTTGGAAAAAATGTGGTGGCTGCTGAAAACAGCCAGGAGGTCATTGATATAGTAGCAAAAAGAACCGATGTGATCGGATTCGTAGGCTTGAGCTGGATCGGGGACTCTTATGACCCCCGTCAGGTAGCTTATTTATCCAAGATCAGGTTATCCCGGGTGGAATGTACAGCCTGTCTGGAACCGGATATATACGCCAAGCCTTCACAGGCAACCATTACCAGGGGCGAATATCCTTTGGCACGACCATTGTACTATATTTTAAAGGAGAATGCGGCAGGATTGGGAACCGGTTTTATGAATTTTATGAGCCTGGAGCGCGGACAACTGATTTTCAGAAGATCGTTTCTGGCTCCGGCAAAGATGGCTTTTCACAAAAGGGTGGGAAGTATCAAAGAGGGAGAATAACATACCAACTATAAAAAAGAGAGAGACATGAAGAAAAATGTTGCTTTGATGTTCGCAGCTTTATTTGCTGTACAGGTGCTGATGGCACAAATAGCAGACGGTATAAAGCTGTTGAACTACGACAAACATACCAGCGCAAAAGAGGTATTCAGGAAGCTCTATGAGGCAAACCCGAAGGATCCTCAGAACATTTACTGGATGGGACAGGCACACCTGGCTGGGAATGGCGTTGAAGTAACAAAAGAAGATATTGCTGCTGCAAAAGCAATATATCAGAAGGGACTTCAGGAAATCGGCAGTGATCCAATGCTGCTGGTTGGTATGGGGCATGTGGAAATCCGCGAAGGCGGCGATCTGAATTCTGCTAAACAAAAATTTGAGCAGGCCATTACCGCCACTACAGAAACCAAAGGAAAAAACAAGGGAAAGCCAAGCGCAGCAGTTCTCACAGCAATTGGCCGTGCCAATGCAGATGGTCCCAGTACTATGGGAGACCCTGTGTATGCAATCGACAAGTTAAAGCAGGCAGCCACCATCGACCTGGTGAATCCTGATATTTATATCTACATGGGCATTAACTACCAGAAAACAGGTGGAGAGAACGGTGGAGATGCGGTAAAATCTTATCAGGAAGCCATTTCCAGAGATCCAAAGAATGCACAGGCCATGTTCCGTATCGGAAGAATCTACATGTCTCAGAACAACAAGGAGCTGTTCGAACAGTTTTTTGAAAATGCCATTGCAGCTGATCCTTCCTTCCCTCCGGTGTATTATGCACTCTATGATTATTATGAGAACAGGGATGTTGCAAAAGCCAAAGATTATCTCGATAAATATGTTGCTGCAGCCGATAAGGATCCACGCAACGAACTCTACCTGGCCAATTACCTGTTCCGTGCTGGCCGTTATGATGAGTCACTGGCAAAAACCAAGGAGATTGATGCTTCTGTGGGTCTGAAGACCCTTCCTAAACTGGGCGTGGTATATGCATATAACTACGACAGACTGGGAGATTCCCTCCAGGCACAGAAATACATCAACGAATTCCTGAAAAATGCGCCTGATGCAGAAAAAAGAGCAGCTGATTATCAGTTGGGAGCGCATATTGCTACCAAATTCCCCGGCAACGAAGCCCAGGCTTCTGCTTATATAGAGAAGGCGCTGGAACTGGATACAGTGAAAGCCAACAGAATTGCCCTGATCAATGCTGCGGCTGATATGTTTGGCAAGGCCAAAGCATACTCAGAGCAGCTGAAATGGATGAAAAAGCAGATGGAAATCAAGGGTGCCATGAGCGAAGCGGATCATTATAAGTTAACAGCTGCTGCATTTGCAGCGAAAGCCTATCCGCAAACATTGGAATTTGCCAAAGCCTACATGGTAGCTTTCCCGGATAAGCCACAGCCTTATTCTTTCTTCAAAAGAGCAGCCATGGCGGTGAGCAGCGATTCTGCCGTAATTGTTGAAAATCTGAATTACCTCGATTCTGTATATGCCGCAGTCGATAAAGTAAAATACAAGCAGGATATCTTCAGAAATGCCTATTTCAAGCTGGTTTACTATGTAACCAAGTTCAATAACCTGAAGAAAAGCCCTGATTTCAAGGTAAAATCCGATGGCAGCCGTACCGCAGTGGTGGATGAGTTCCTGAATACCTGTCAGCTGGCACTTGAGGTAACCGATAAAATGCTGGAATTGTACCCCGATGCTGCAGACGAAAACAATAAGTTTGCGACCGAACAAAGGGCTGCTATTCAAAAGAATATCGATTATTATTCCAAATCTTCCGGCAAACAGCAACCTAAATAAGCCGGTTTGAAAATATTCTAAGAAATAACTCCTCAAATTGAGGAGTTTTTCTTTTTTTAAGCCAATCAAGCTTATTTTTGTGACTTAATTCAGATTATGGATTGGTTTTCTTCATTATTAGACGCCAGCGCCACCAATTCGGCCGCTAATTACTTTCCAATAGGTGTTCAGTTGATCTTCGCTGCAGGGTTTGTGGCCTTTATGATTGGGTTCTCCGCTCTGGTTGGTCCAAAGCGGAAAACGGCAGATAAGCTGGAAGGATTTACCAGTGGTATCAAAAGTCATGGTAATGCCCGTCAGCCAATGGCCATCAAGTATTTCCTGATCGCCATCCTCTTTGTATTGTTCGACGTGGAAGTGATCTTTTTTTACCCTTATGCGGTCAATTTCCGCGAACTGGGCTGGAATGGATTTTTAGCAGTAGTCATGTTTGTAGGGTTTTTTCTCACAGGATTCATTTATATCGTCAAGAAAGGTGCCCTGAAATGGGAAGACTAGAGAACTGTTCATCAAGTTAACCGTTATTCTACTTAACTAAACCAAAGTTTATGTCTCGTCCGGTTAGATACAATATTCATCCGATAGAAGCCAAAGTTGCTGATTCGATAACTTATGTAGATGCTCCCGATGGCTATTCCGGTGAGGGATTTTTTACCACAAAACTGAGTGATGTGGTTGGGCTTGCCCGGAAGAACTCCATGTGGCCCATGCCTTATGCCACTTCCTGCTGCGGTATCGAGTTTATGGCCACAGCGGCTTCCCACTACGATCTGGGACGTTTTGGGGCAGAAAGAATGAGCCACTCGCCCCGTCAGTGCGACCTGCTGATGGTGATGGGCACCATTGCAAAAAAAATGGGCCCGGTATTGCGTCAGGTATACCTGCAGATGGCAGAACCCCGTTGGGTGATGGCAGTAGGCGCCTGTGCTTCCAGTGGGGGCATATTCGATTCCTACAGTGTATTACAGGGAATAGATCAGATTATCCCGGTTGATGTGTATGTGCCTGGTTGCCCTCCAAGGCCGGAAGCTATCCTGGACGGTTTTATGAAAATTCAGGAACTGGTAGGTCAGGAAAGCATTCGCAGAAGAAACGGGGAACAATACAAGGCATTGTTGAACGGATACGGAATACAGTAATAATAGAAGCAATGGCAATAACGAACGAATACATACAGCAAAAACTGACCGAAAAATTCGGTGATGCCGTTTATAATTTCGAAGAGAATTACGGTATGCTCAGTTTTGAAACACTGAAGGAGAACAACCTGAAAGTAATGCAATACCTGCACGATGAGCCAACCCTGAGCTTTACATTTTTGACGGATCTCTGCGGCGTCAACTATCCCGATAACAAGGACAGGGAATTGGCTGTGGTATATCACATGCACAACCTGCAGGAAAATGTGCGTATCCGTTTCAAGGTGTTTGCCTCCATCGCAAATCCGGATATATTCACTGCATCCAAACTGTTTGCAGCAGCAGACTGGATGGAGCGCGAAACATACGATTTCTTTGGTGTGAACTTTGTTGGTCACCCCAATTTGAAAAGGATCCTGAATGTAGACGAGATGGATTATTTCCCGTTGAGAAAGGAGTATCCGCTGGAAGACCAGACCAGGATCGATAAGGACGATGAAATGTTCGGAAGAGGATAGGGAACTGATTTTTTAAGACATAACATAAATTACCCCCCTGGGGTTTCGGGTATGAATGAGCACCATATAACATTACCGGAAGGATCAATCGAAAAGCACACCACCACACTGAATCTGGGTCCAACGCACCCGGCCACACACGGTGTGTTTCAGAATATCATGGAGCTGGACGGCGAACGGGTGGTATCCAGTGAGCAAACGGTTGGATATATCCATCGTGCATTTGAGAAAATTGCAGAGAGAAGACCGCTGTACCAGATCACTCCGCTTACAGATCGCCTGAACTATTGCAGCAGCCCCATCAACAATATGGGCTGGCACCTGACCTGTGAGAAGCTCCTGGGAGTAAAAACCCCCAAGCGTGTAGACTATCTGCGTGTTATCATCATGGAACTCTCCCGCATTGCAGATCACCTTATTTGTAATTCTATTGTAGGGGTGGATTCCGGAGCATTTACCGGGTTCCTTTATGTAATGCAATACCGTGAATTGATCTATGAAATATTTGAAGAAGTATGCGGCTCCCGTCTTACTACTAATATTGGGCGTATTGGCGGTTTTGAAAGGAATTTCTCTAATACGGCATTCACGAAACTCGAGAAATTCCTGAAAGAATATCCCGTAGCACTGGGCGAGCTGGAAAGCCTGCTGAAGCGCAACAGAATATTTATGGAAAGAACCATCGGAGGCGGTCCGATCAGTGCAGAACGTGCGTTGAATTACGGCTTTACCGGACCCAACCTGCGTGCAGCCGGCGTTGATTACGATGTACGTGTGCACAGTCCGTACAGCAGTTACGAAGATTTTGAGTTTACTATTCCGGTAGGAACAACCGGCGATAATTACGATCGTTTCCTGGTGCGCCAGGAGGAAATGTGGCAGAGTATGCACATCATCAGGCAGGCTTATCAGAAAATACAGGCATTCAAGGGGGAAGAAGCAGAAGTATACCACGCAAATGTTCCCGAATACTATCTTCCTAAAAAAGAAGATGTATATACCAAGATGGAAGCGCTGATCTGGCATTTCAAGATCATCATGGGAGAAGTGGATATGCCTAAGGGAGAAGTATACCATTCGGTAGAAGGCGGAAACGGTGAGCTTGGATTTTATCTGATCAGTGATGGAGGAAGGTCTCCATTCAGGCTACACTTCCGCAGACCATGTTTCATTTACTACCAGGCATATCCTGAAATGGTAAAGGGAAGCATGCTGAGCGATGCGATCCTTACCATGAGTAGTCTTAACCTGATTGCAGGTGAAATGGATGCATAGCAGAAAAAAGTTTTTAAGGTTTATAAAGCAGATGAGATGGTACAATTTTCACAAGAACAGTTAACAGAATTCAACCGGTTGGTGAGCCGTTATCCCGAAGGCAAACAAAAAAGCGCCTTGCTTCCGGTACTGCATCTTGCACAACAGAGTTTTGGCGGATGGCTGAGCCAGGAAACGCTGGACTATGTGGCGGAGCTGTTAAAGATCAAACCGATTGAAGTGTATGAAGTAGCTACCTTTTACAGCATGTACAATCTGAAACCTGTAGGCAAGTATCTTTTTGAAGTTTGCCAGACAGGTCCGTGCATGATCAAGGGCAGCGATGATATTGTAGCATACATCTACGAAAAACTCGGAATCAAGCCAGGAGAAACAACTGCAGACGGATTGTTTACCTTAAAAACAGTAGAATGCCTGGGTGCATGCGGATATGCACCAATGATGCAGCTGGGCAAACATTACCGGGAGCATCTGACCAAAGAAAAAGTAGACGCCATCATTGAAGAATGCAGAAAAAATGCTGCAGCAAATAATTAAAATATGGGTGTAAAATTATTACTGGATAAAGCACATATAGAAGGCATCCGCAGCTTTGAAGTATATCGCCGCGAAGGTGGATACAAAGCAGTGGAGAAGGCTTTAAAGGAAATGAATCCCGAATCCATTGTGGAGGAAGTGAAGAAGAGTGGTTTGAGAGGAAGAGGCGGCGCCGGTTTTCCGGCCGGAATGAAATGGAGCTTTATTGCCAAGCCGGAGGGCATACCGCGTCACCTGGTATGCAATGCAGATGAAAGTGAGCCGGGTACATTTAAAGACAGGTACCTGATGGAACATATTCCGCACCTGTTGATTGAGGGATTAATCATTTCTTCCTTCGCATTGGGAAGCAACGATACCTATATCTACATCCGCGGAGAATATGCCTGGATTCCGGATATCCTGGAACAGGCGATTGAAGAAGCAAAGGCAAACGGCTTCCTTGGGAAGAATATCCTGGGTACCGGTTTTGATTGTAACATACACGTACAGCGTGGAGCGGGAGCCTATATCTGCGGAGAAGAGACTGCACTGATTGAATCCCTGGAAGGAAAGCGTGGTAACCCGCGTATCAAACCGCCGTTCCCTGCGATTCAGGGTTTATGGCAGCGTCCTACCGTGGTGAACAATGTGGAAACCCTGAGTGCAGTTGTTCCGATCATTAATATTGGCGGAGAGGAATATGCCAAAATTGGTATCGGCAGATCAACCGGAACCAAATTGATTTCAGCATGCGGTAATATCAACAAACCCGGCGTGTACGAAATAGACATGACCATTTCTGTGGAAGAATTTATTTACTCGGATGAATATTGCGGAGGAATTGCCAACGGCAAAAAGCTGAAAGCCTGTATTCCCGGCGGATCATCCGTTCCCGTGCTTCCGGCCAATCTCCTGCTTAAAACCGCCAAGGGCGAACCAAGACTGATGAACTATGAAAGCCTGGCCGATGGTGGCTTTGCCACAGGTTCATCCATGGGTTCCGGTGGTTTCATTGTACTGGACGAAGACCAGTGTATTGTGAAGCATACCTATACACTGGCACGTTTTTACCGTCATGAAAGTTGCGGCCAGTGTTCACCCTGCCGGGAAGGAACAGGCTGGATGGAAAAGATCCTGAAAAAAATAGATGAAGGGCAGGGAAAAATGAGTGATATCGATCTTCTTTGGGATATACAACGTAAGATAGAAGGGAATACCATTTGTCCGTTGGGAGATGCAGCAGCATGGCCCGTGGCCGCTGCAATCCGTCATTTCAGGGACGAATTTGAATGGCATATACAACATCCGGAAGAGGCTCAGAAAAGAAATTACGGACTGGCGCATTATGCCGATCCGATTCATGTACCAGCTTAATTAGATTATGTCTGAACAACCATTATTTAAAGTAACGATCGATAATATTACGATTGAAGTGCCTGCGGGAACAACCATCCTGAATGCAGCGCGTAAGATTGGTGGTGAAGTTGCCCCTCCGGCAATGTGTTATTACAGCAAGCTGGAAGGCAGTGGTGGCAAGTGCCGTACCTGCCTGGTGGAAGTAAGCAAGGGATCCGAAAAAGATCCGCGCCCCATGCCTAAGCTGGTGGCAAGCTGCAGAACAACCGTAATGGATGGAATGGAAGTAAAGAACATCACCAGCGAAAAAGTGATTGATGCCAGAAACGGTGTGGTAGAATTTCTGCTGATCAATCACCCGCTCGACTGTCCTGTTTGTGATCAGGCCGGCGAATGTCATTTGCAGGATCTGAGCTACAATCATGGAAAAGAAGGCACCCGCTTTGAGTTTCAGAAAAGAGTATTCAAGAAGCATGACCTTGGTCCGTACATACAATTGCACATGACGCGTTGTATCCTCTGCTACCGTTGTGTATTTACGGCGGATCAGCTTACGGGCAAGCGGGAGCATGGCGTACTCGATCGGGGAGACCATGCAGAGATTGCAACATTCATCGAAAAGAGCCTGGAGAATGAATTCATCGGAAACGTAATCGATGTTTGTCCGGTGGGTGCATTAACCGATAAAACCTTCCGGTTTAAAAACAGGGTATGGTTCCTGAAACCCATGGATGCACACCGTGATTGCCCAACCTGCAGTGGAAAAGTGACTTTATGGAACAGAGGCGATGAAGTGTATCGGGTTACAGCAAGAAAAGACCAGTGGGGCGAAGTGGAAGACTGGATCTGTAATACCTGCCGGTTCGAGAAGAAGAATACCAGCGACTGGGTGATTGAAGGACCAAGACTGATCGATCGTCATTCGGTAATTGCACAGGGCCATTATGCCGGTTCCGTTGGAATGCACAAACCAACAGAAACATTCGAGGCCGTACACAATGGTCGCAAACCCAAATTGTTGATGGATATACATTCGGTAAGCAATGTAAACAGGCCGGAAATTACCCTGAGTAAACTGGATCGCCCTGCACATTCTTCCGACTTTAAACCTAACCAAGACTAATTGATATAAGATGACACTATTGGCATTTGACTGGGCATTATTACTGGAAAAACTGATTCTCATTGCAATCATTGTTTTAGCCAGTTTGGGTATTGCACTTTATACCACATTCGCAGAACGTAAAGTGGCTGGTGCATTGCAGGATCGTCCGGGTCCGAACAGGGCCGGTCCCTTTGGTTTGTTTCAGCCATTTGCGGATGGTCTGAAGCTGATCATGAAGGAAGAGATCATTCCCAATACTTCCAATAAGGGACTCTTTATACTGGGGCCTGCGCTGGCAATGACTGCTGCGCTGATGACCTGTGCCGTGATTCCATGGAGCAGTTATATCGAAATCGGCGGCCGCAAAATAGACCTGCAGGTAGCAGATATCAATATCGGAGTACTGTATGTATTTGGTGTAGTGAGTCTGGGTGTATACGGTATCATGATCGGAGGCTGGGCTTCCAACAATAAGTTCTCCCTGATGGCGGCGCTTCGTGGAGCATCACAGGCCATCAGTTATGAACTGGCGATGGGACTTTCTCTGATTGCCGTGTTGATGATCTCTGGTTCCTTAAGTTTGAAAACCATTGTAGATGGCCAGATGGCCGAAGGGGGTTTATGGAACATTGTATACCAGCCGTTGGGCTTCATCATTTTCTTCATCTGCGCATTGGCCGAATGTAACAGAACACCGTTTGATCTTCCGGAGGCAGAGAATGAGCTGAACATGGGATACCACCAGGAATACTCCTCTATGAAGCTGGGTTTTTACCTGTTTGCAGAATATGTAAACATGATTATGAGTAGTGCGGTTATGGCCAGCCTGTACTTTGGCGGATATGATATTCCTTTCCTGGATGAAAGTACCTTGCCTGTAAACACAGCTGCAATACTGGGAGTAGTTGCGTTGTTGGCCAAAATTGTATTCTTCCTGTTTCTGTTCATGTGGATTCGCTGGACCATCCCGCGTTTCCGTTACGATCAGCTGATGCATGTGGGTTGGAAAAACCTGATTCCACTTGCATTATTCAATATGCTGGTAACAGGGGCAGTGATACTGTGGCAGCAGGGTTAGGATGAATAAAATTGGATACTCTGGAAGATAAAAATATTTTTGCAAACCTTTAGATAAAGCATACATGCAAGCATTAACAAACAGAAGGAAAGCGGTCGGAAGAGAACCGATGACTTTTATGGAAAGAATCTATATTCCTTCTATCCTCAAAGGCATGGGCATTACCTTCAGTCACCTTTTTAAAAAGCAGCCAACCATTCAATATCCCGAGCAGAAACGTGAGTTCAGCCCGGTATTCCGCGGGTTGCATGTACTGAACAGGGATGAGGAAGGACGTGAGCGTTGTACTGCCTGTGGTTTATGTGCAGTAGCCTGTCCGGCAGAAGCCATTACCATGGAAGCGGCTGAGCGTATGGAAGGAGAAGAAAACAAGTATCGCGAAGAGAAGTATGCAGCGAAGTATGAAATCAATATGCTGCGTTGTATTTTCTGTGGCCTCTGCGAGGAAGCCTGTCCAAAGGATGCTATTTACCTGAGCGAAACTTTTGCTCCGGCAAATTATAACCGTAAAGGATTTGTGTACAGCAAGGATGATCTGTTGATTCCAAATCCTAAAACGGAGCCGGAAGCATATGCAAAGGCAAAAGGCGAACCACGGACTAACAATTAATCATTGGTAATTCAATAAGATGAATACGATTCAAGTATTATTTTTCTTTTTAAGCGTACTGGCCATCTTCAGTGCTATTATGGTATTGGTAAGTAAGAATCCTGTACACAGTGTATTGTGGCTGATTACTGTTTTCTTTGCCATATCCGGGCACTATATCCTGTTAAATGCACAGTTTCTGGCGATTGTGAACCTGATTGTGTATGCAGGGGCCATCATGGTGTTGTTCCTCTTTGTGATCATGCTGATGAACCTGAATGCAGATGCAGCTCCCCGGAAAAATCTCTGGATGAAACTGGCGGGCGTGATCTCTGGAGGATGTTTTCTGATGGTGCTGATCTCACTGATACGTCAAACCGTAGAACTGACCGGAAAAACAGTGATGATGAAGGAAGGAAATATCGGCTTGATCAAAAACCTTGGTAAGGCGCTCTTTACCGATTTTGTAATACCATTCGAAATCAGCAGTGTGTTGTTCCTGAGTGCAATGGTGGGTGCAGTAGTAATAGGAAAGAAAAATTAACGATACTCAATTTTAGCATATGCCAATACAATACTATATCTATTTCTGTTTAGCACTTTTTTCGATCGGTATCATCGGGGTACTGACCAGAAAAAATGCGATCATCGTTTTCATGTGTGTGGAGCTGATGCTGAATGCGGTTAACCTGCTGCTGGTAGCATTTTCCAAAATGCACCATGGTGCAGCGCTGGCGGGCAATCCTGCAACCACAGCCGGAATTGACGGACAGTTGTTTGTGTTTTTTATCATGGTGGTGGCAGCAGCAGAAGTTAGTGTGGGCCTGGCAATCATTGTAATGATGTACAGAAATACCCATTCTGTAGACATCAACTTTTTGAACAGATTGAAAAATTAATATGAGTAAGATAGCTTTTTTAGTTCCGCTTTTCCCATTGTTGGGATTTCTGATCAACGGTTTGGGCAGGAAGTCGCTGTCGAAATCTGCTATTGGAATCATTGGTTCCGGAGCAATTTTACTTTCCTTCCTCACTTCCTGTTACCTCTTTACACAGGTGGCTGCAGGAGCAGGTGAAGGACAGCGTTTTGAAACCGTAGTTACCTTATTCAATTTTATTTCGGTGGATGCGTTCACCATACCATTTGCTTTTCAGGTAGATCAGCTGTCTGTGCTGTTTTTACTCATCATTACCGGTATTGGCTTCCTGATTCATCTGTATTCTACCGCATACATGAAAGACGAAACGGCTGATCATTACGGCAGGTATTTTGCCTACCTCAATCTCTTCGTGTTCTCCATGTTGCTGCTGGTTATGGGCGCCAACTATGTGATCATGTTCATAGGATGGGAAGGCGTTGGTCTTTGTTCCTACCTGCTGATCGGCTATTGGTTTAAAAACAACGATTACAATTACGCTGCGAAGAAGGCCTTTATCATGAACCGAATCGGAGACCTTGGTTTCCTGTTGGCCGTGTTCTGGTTACTGTTCCGTTTGGGTACAGTAAGCTATGGAGATGTATTTGCGAATGTAGACAAGCTTACTGCTACCGATATCACAGGCATTACCACCCTGCTCTTTATCGGAGCCATGGGTAAGAGCGCGCAGATTCCATTGTACACCTGGTTGCCCGATGCCATGGCGGGTCCAACACCTGTATCTGCGCTGATCCACGCTGCAACCATGGTAACGGCGGGTATTTATATGATTGCCCGCAGCAATATCTTGTATACACTGGCACCTGCAACACAAACGCTGGTGGCCGTGATTGGTCTCGCAACTGCTGTATTCGCTGCAACCATTGCCCTGAAGCAAAACGATATTAAAAAAGTGCTGGCCTATTCTACCGTAAGTCAGCTGGGTTATATGTTCCTTGGTCTGGGCGTAGGAGCTTATACCGGAGCAGTATTCCATGTAATGACACATGCATTTTTCAAAGCACTGTTGTTCCTTGGAGCAGGTTCTGTAATACATGCCATGCACCACGAACAGGATATCCGCAAAATGGGTAACCTTAAAAAGTACATGCCGGTTACACATATTACTTTCCTGCTGGCCTGTCTGGCCATTGCCGGAATTCCTCCATTTTCCGGATTTTTCTCCAAAGATGAAATACTGGCTGCAGCATTTGCTGTAAATCCATTGTACTATTACCTGGGGGTAGCCGGAGCCCTGATGACTGCATTCTATATGTTCCGTTTGTATACCATGACCTTCCTCGGAAATTTCAGAGGTACGCATGAACAGGAGCACCATTTACATGAAAGTCCTTCTGCCATGACCATTCCACTGGTAGTGCTGGCGGTGCTTTCTGTGGTGGGCGGCTTTATTGGTATTCCGGAAGCATTCGCTGCCGACAGTCACTGGCTGGAGCATTTCCTGGCGCCTGTTTTTGCAGAATCTGCCAAGTTAGCGGAAGCACATCATCTGAGTCATTCCCAGGAGTACATCATGATGGGAACTGCAACTGTGCTGATTCTGGGTGTAATTGTATATGCAGTCAGCAGATTTAAGAAATACACCGGTGAAAGCGAACAGGAGGAACAGGGGCTTGGAAAAATACTGGCCAACAAGTGGTATATCGATGAGCTGTACAATGCGGCTATCGTAAATCCGCTGAATGCATTTGCCGGTTTCTGTAAAAACGTAGTGGAGAAGAGTGGTATTGATGGTGCAGTGAATGGTGTAGGAAAACTGGTAGCCTATGGCTCAAGACAACTGCGGTTGGTGCAGAGCGGTCAGGTAAGTAGTTATGTACTGATTATGGTACTGTCGATGGTTGTATTCTTCCTGATTTGGTTCAATGATACCACCATCATTCAGTTTTTCAATAAATTATTTTAATTCGTTCATTAAGTATCTCCGCAACAATGATAGCCTTATTACTCATATTGATCCCATTAGCAGCAGGACTGGTTTCCTTTGCTATGAAACAGGATTCCGCAGCAAAGACAATTTCCTTACTGGCTTCAGTGGTTACACTGGCATTGGCGCTGGCCGCAGTAGGAACCTCCTCTTCCATTGTATACGATGTGGCCTGGCTGAATGATCTCGGAAGCAGGTTCACCCTGAAGATGGACGGGCTCAGCAAGCTGCTTGCTTTGCTTACAGCAGTTGCATATCCGCTGATCTTTGTTGCAATCCAACATAATGCGTATAAAAAAACTGCATCGTTTTACGGACTGATGCTGCTGGCACAGGCGGGATTGATGGGCGTATTTATGGCAGCAGACGTATTGCTGTTTTACTTCTTCTGGGAGCTTGCGTTGATTCCGGTATACTTCCTCTCTTCCATTTGGGGTGGTGAAAAACGGATTGCTGTTACTTTTAAGTTTTTCGTTTATACTTTTTTAGGTTCCCTCCTCATGCTTGCGGGAATATTACTGGTGTACTTCCAGACAGCCGACCATTCCTTTGCCATGAAGGCTTTTTATGAGGTTAAACTGAGCGGAGCTCAGCAAACAGTGGCTTTCTGGTTGTTTTTCATTGCGTTTGCAATCAAGATGCCGATTTTTCCGCTGCATACCTGGCAGCCTGATGCATACGAGCAATCACCCACAGCCACTACCATGGTGTTAAGTGGTATTATGGTGAAAATGGGATTGTTTGCAGTGGTACGCTGGCTGTTGCCGGTTTTTCCACAGGCTACCGTACAGTTTGGGAACCTGATCATGATTCTGTCGATCATCGGTATGTTGTTTGCCTCTCTGATTGCGATCCGTCAGGACGATATCAAGCGGCTGATTGCTTATTCCTCCATTGCACACATTGGTCTGATGAGTGCTGCCCTTTTTTCCGGCAGCAGATCCGGCGCAGAAGGCGCCATGATTCAGATGTTCAGCCATGGCGTGAATGTGATCGGTATGTGGATTATAGCAGATCAGATAGAGCAAAAACTTGGTACCAGAAAAATGAGCGAACTGGGTGGTCTGGCGCAGAAAGCGCCAGCAATGGCTGTGTTGCTGGTTGTAATGGCGCTGGCCAATATAGCCCTGCCGCTTACCAACGCATTTATCGGAGAGTTCCTCATGTTTAGCGGAATCTTCCAGCACAATATGTGGATGGCAGCAGCAGCAGGTGTCAGCATTATCCTGGCAGCTGTTTACACATTGAATATGGTGCAGAAAGTAATTTACGGAGCGCTGAGCCCGATAAGTTCAGCTGCCGTGGAGATCAGCGGCAATGTAAAAATGGCCCTGATCATTATTGCAGTGGTGATCATCGTATTCGGGGTGTTTCCGCAACCTATGATCGAATTAACAAAAGATACTGTAGCAGGCTTATTTGTAAAAAAATAAATGAACATCTAACGTATTATGAACGCAATTATATTTTCAGCTGTTTTGGGTGTAGTGATGATGTTCAGTGGCATCATACTCCGCAGTAAATCTGCAGTTACTACAACGGCAATCGTTTCGCTGCTGGTTTTATTACTGGCCAATATTTTCAACATATACGATGTGTTTTCGATTCATATAGATACACGTGGCCTGTTGCATTTTAATAAGTTCGGATTGTTCTTCAATTCCATTCTGATTTCGGCAACCCTGATATTTGTGTTGCTCAGCGGAAAGGATATTGAAAAAGCAGGCGCCAATGTATCCGACTATTACGCCCTTATTTTCTTTGTACTCTGTGGTACCAGCATACTTACTTCTTTCAATGGACTGCTTATCTTGTTCCTTGGAATTGAAATCATGACCATCCCATTGTATATCCTCACGGGTGCCGACAAGCGCAACCTGAAAAGCAATGAAGCCTCTCTGAAATATTTCCTTATGGGCTGTTTTTCTACAGGTATCATGCTGATGGGTATTGCATTGGTATACGGAGCTACCGGATCTTTTTCGCTGAATGTAGCGGCCTCGTCTCCTGCATCTGCCGGAATGCCGGTGTCTTCCTTCCTGCAAATGGCCGGATTGATTCTCCTGTTTGTGTCGATGTGTTTTAAAGTATCTGCAGCTCCGTTTCATTTCTGGACTCCGGATGTGTACGATGGTGCACCAGGCGTATTTACTTCGTTTATGGCAACCATTGTAAAAGCGGGCGGATTCTTTGCTTTTTTAAATCTGTTCGAATCCAATGCCCAGTTACTTGGGCCAACCTGGAAATTGCTGATGTCGTTTGTGATTATCGCTACTCTGCTGATAGGCAATATTACAGCTGTATTCCAGCAAAGCATCAAGCGCATGATGGCTTATTCCAGTATTGCACAGGCCGGCTTTATGCTGTTTGCATTGTACAGTTTCAATGATATGGCTAAAGAGGGTATCCTCTTGTATGCGGTAGCTTACTGTCTGGCAACCATCGGTTTCTTCTCTGTGTTGATCAAAGTGAAGGATTATACTTTTGACGGGTTCAACGGACTCGCCAAAACGCAGCCTGTACTGGCGTTCAGTGCAACCGTATTCCTGATGTCTCTGGCCGGAATTCCGCTGACTGCAGGATTCTTTGCCAAATATTACATGCTGGCATCCGTAGTAAAATCCGGGGGATCTCTCTGGATCGTGGTGGTAGCCGTGCTTTTTGCAGCCATCAGCGTATACTACTATTTCAAAGTGATCCAGGCCATGTATTTTAAAGAAGGTCAGCCAGAAACACTGGAAATTACCGGAAGCTTCAAAACCGGTCTTGTTCTGGTAGCAGCAGCCGTAATTCTGGTCGGCGTTCTTCCCTCAATAGTGCTCAATTGGTTCTATTTTTAACCACTCTTCATAATTTGAGGGGCCTTGTTGCCGGTTTACGCAATCTCCTGTTACCTTTAGGTGTATAGTTGATGTAAACTGAAATTCATGACCGCATTCGATTCATTTACCCTGGCCTGGCGGACTGTCCGCAGCAATAAGCTTAGAGCAGGTATTACCATTGCTATTATTGCATTTGGTATCATGGCCCTCATCGGTATTATTACGGCCATCGAAGCCATGAATCAGAGCCTGAAAGAGAGTTTCTCTTCCATGGGTGCCAATGCCTTTAGCATCCGTTTTAAGGAGTCCAGGGCCAGGTTTGGTCCGGGAGATGGCGACGGGGTGGAAAAGACCAAGCGCGGCCTTAAAAAGAAGAAATCGAATCTGGGAAAACCCATCCGACTCGAAGAGGCCGAATTTTTCAAAGCCAATTACCTGTTTCCGGGTGCAGCAGTATCTATTTATCGCAGGGGTCCCGGATCGCAGGAGTTACATTATAAGGAAAAGAAAACCAATCCGCAGATTACTGTTTGGGGCGGAGATGAAAACTACCTGTCTGTAAATGGCTATTCCATTAATATCGGAAGGAACCTGAACAGCCTCGATGTGCAGAGTGGAAGAAATGTTTGTTTGCTTGGAAGCAATGTGGCAACCAAATTGTTCGGCGACAAGCCAGAGCAATGTCTGGATAAAATCATTAAGATCGGCAGCAATCCTTACAGGGTTATCGGGCTACTCAAGAGCAAAGGATCCAGTGCCATGCTCAGGCAAGACGATATGGTGCTTACCTCCTACACCAATGTGCGCAAATTTACCAATGCAGCCTCTTCTTATCTGTTGGGGGTAATGGTACAGAATATTAATGAATTGCCTGTAGCAACAGACGAAGCCACTGCCGTTTTCAGGGCTGTACGCAAGCTGGAGCCGGTGGAAGAAAGCAATTTTGTAATCGAAAAGAGCGACAAGTTTGCTGAAATGTTTATTGGATTTCTGGGCAGCATAACAGGAGCCGCCAGTGCAATTGGTTTAATTACCCTGATCGGCGCAGCCATTGGTCTGATGAACATCATGCTGGTTGCGGTGAACGAGCGCACTAAGGAAGTGGGCCTCATTAAAGCCATCGGAGGTAAGAGCAGGTATGTACGTCAGCAGTTTTTGTTTGAGAGTATGATCATCAGTTTGCTGGGTGCTGTTTGTGGCATTATCCTGGGCGTGCTGGTGGGCAATCTCTTCGGTATCATTCTGAAAACCGGATTTGTAGTACCATGGGTATGGGTAGCCATCGGCATCATCATATGTTCCGTAGTAGGACTGGCAGCAGGAATTTATCCTGCCATGAAGGCCGCCAGACTGAATCCGATTGTAGCGCTGCGGTACGAGTAATTATTTGTTTTTATTGAACTCCTTCAGTTTATCGTTGATATAGTACTTAATATCTTCCTCTGTTTTATTGGCTCTCAGCCATGTATAGGAAGGACGGTACAATTGCATGAACATATGCAGGGCTTCGTCTTTTAAACCGCTGTATTTGGTAACCAGGGCAGGAGGAAAGCGGTAGTTGATATAGGCTTCGCGTTCGTTGGTTTCAAAAAAGGCCATTGCCTTTCTCTTGTTCTTTTCCTTGCGTGAAAAATGATCGATGTTCAGCGCAATCCCTGCGCCGGAATTAGAACCGGATACGGGCGGAATTTTATAGTTCACGATGTCTTCCATGAAATCGGTTCTTCGTTCTATACTATCCAGTTGATAGGCGTTCATTCCTCTTGCAGTAACGGTTACATTCCCCAGGGAACGCACCAGGGGCTCCAGTTCCAGGAACAGGGTATCGTTTTTCAGTAACTTCTGATGAAAGTTGACGGTGTCAAAATAATAGCCCACCGCGGCAAAAGAAAGTACCTGATCGTTGTTCAGTTCAATTTTAAAGATTCCCCGGCTGTTGGTCATTACTGTTTTTTTCGTATCCAGATTGGAAACACTGGCCAGTACAACGGGTTCCTTGGTACTGCTGTCGGTCAATACACCTACAACCATATTTTTCTTCTGAGCCTGAACAGCAAAAGAAAATAAAAGAACAAGTAACAAGGATATGGATATTCGCATCACAGATTTTTTTGCGAAGATAAGAAATAAAAAACCTCACAGGATTTTAAGCCTGTGAGGTTGAACTGAATGAATCAGCGGGCATCCGGTAACCTTTATTTAGGATCCAGCGCTGTTTTGATTTTTTCAGAAAGATCCTGTAAATGAATCTTGCTCAGTTTGTCTCCGAATGTAGCAGCAGCTGCATTGATCTGTGCACGAAGACCGGTTAACTGTGCCCGTACAATGGCAGGAATATCTGTTTTCTTCAGGTCTGTTGGTGCACTGGCACCAAAGAAAGAAATGGTAATTGCTCCTGAAGAAGCAGGAGGGTTCAGTATATTCACCAGACGGTCTACATAAGATTTTTGCAATAACCTGCGATAGGTGTCGATGCTTTTTTTGCTGCTCAGCTCACTGAATACACCACTCTGAACATCATTCAGCATTTCGAGAGCAGTATAGGCCTTGTCTGTACCAAAGCGCTCGGCGCTGAGTTGCAGGCGATGCAGTCTGTCTCCGCTTACCAGGGATCCCAAAGTAGCATCCTGTGCAGTCATTACCGGATCATTGCTAACCGGATTATTGAACTTATTCCACAGGTTGCGGTCGATCAGCCAATGCGGCGTTTCGAACAGTTGTTTGTTCAGAAATGCCACGGCTTCTTTTTGGCGTGATTTTGGTGTGATTTCATAAACAGCTTCATCCTGATCGGCGGTTTTAAATGTTTCATATACACCGCCAACATTTGCGGTAACATGGCCCATATAACGACGGAACTGACCCAGCAGCTGACCATACATGGTGCTCAGGTTATCGTACTGATCTGCTTCTTCTTTGGTCCATTCGGGCAATCCTTTGATGATGCGTTTCAGGTTCATGATACCATATTCACTGGCTTTCACTGCGTTGTCGCTGAGGTCTTCGCTCTGGCTTCTTGGATCGGCCCTGTTACCCATTTCGTAGGTGCCAAACCAACGACGGGGATTTTCCTTCAGCGCCTGTGTAACCAGTTTGCTGCTGTTAATTTTGGTTTCGTCGTCGGTTGATCCCGGAATATATCCGTAGCCCCACTGAATGGCCCACTTGTCGTAGTCGCCGATACGCGGATAGAGACCAAGCCGGCTGATATTATCTTCCGGTTGTGCTACATAGTTGAAGCGGGCATAGTCCATGATGGAAGCCGTATGACCATTTGCTTCTACCCAGGCTTTCTCTCTCAGTTTTTCAACAGGAGTTTTGCTGCTGCTTCCCATGTTGTGCATCAGACCCAGTGTATGTCCTACTTCGTGTGAGGATACAAAGCGAATCAGGTCGCCCATGAGGTCGTCGTCGTATTTCATTTTGCGGGAACCGGGATCCACTGCGGCAGTTTGTACCATATACCAGTCGTGAACCAGTTTCATTACGTTGTGGTACCAGCCGATATGGCTTTCCAGGATTTCACCGCTGCGGGGATCGTGTACATTCGGGCCATAGGCGTTTTCGATGTCGGAGGCAAAATAGCGGACAACAGAAAAACGGGCATCTTCCGTGCTCATAGTGCTGTCGTTCTCCGGCCATTCTTTACCCATGATTGCGTTCTTGAATCCTGCTTTTTCAAAAGCAGCCTGCCAGTCGTTGATACCGGCAATCAGGTGCTTTCTCCAAACTTTTGGTGTAGCGGGGTCTATGTAGTAGATAATGGGTTTTTTAGGCTCCACCAGCTCACCTCTTTTCCATTTTTCCCATTCACCGTCTTTGGGCTCCAGGCGCCAGCGAACGGCAAAACGGACGTTTTCTACTTTCTGCTGGTTGTCGCTGTAGCGAACAAAATCATCCGGGAAATAACCAACACGTTTATCCCAGATTCTGCGCTGCATAGGCACTTTAGGCAGGAGCAACAGGGAGGTGTTCAGCTCCATGGTAACCGCTCCGGCATCGTTTGCGGCAGGAATATTGGCCGAAGGAATACCGGTAGGAATGGGGCTACCACCCATGGCCGGGCTGGAAGAGAAGGTTTTTACGGTTCTGATTTCGGTATTGATCGGGTAGGTGGAAATTTTGGCAATATAGGATCTGTCCGGAGCCAGGGCGGTCAGGTTGTACCGACGTTTGCTCGCAGGGCGGATGCTTACGGCCTGGTTGTCTCCTTTAAAGAACTCAGTTACATCAATTACAACAGAAGCAGAGTCTTTCCCGAAGGCAGCTACAGGGAAAGATGCAGCAATGGAATTCACGTTGGAATTGGTAACAGCCTGGTATATTTTCTGATCGGCATCCGCCGTATTCACCAGGGTAATGGTACGCAGAAAAATGCTGTTTGAAGGGCCTTTTTCGAAGCTGATGGTTTGCTGGTTGGCAATTTCACCACCATAACCGGCACCGGCAGGAACCTTGGCAAAACGAGCCACAGCAAGGATTTCACGACCAAAGATGGAGTCGGCAATTTCGAAATAGTACTTTTCTTCTACTTTGTGAACGGTAAATAAACCTTTCTGAGTAACCGCTTTGTCTGTGATCACTTCCTTATAAGGCTTGGGGCCGGTACGGGCACCGGGAATATTGTTGGGTGCACCCGCAGGAGCTCCGGGAAGCTGCCCGTTGGGCGGGGTTTGAGGGCGTTGCTGTGCGAACATGGAAGCCGCCAGCAGCAGGGCCGCAGATGATAACAGGATTTTTTTCATTGCTAAATAGATAATTTTTAATGCAGTAAAGGTAACCATGTGAACATATCAACAATTTTTTTTGCTGTTTCGTTGGGATGAGTGGTTGCTGAGGAAGGATAAAATCGGCCAAAACTGCTCATTTTCGGCACGTATAAGGCATTTTGCTTATTTAGATTTCTCGGAAAGTAAAATAAGTTTCTACCGATCGAATTTGCATCTTTAAATAAAATTCCTAATTTGTAAGCCCTTTTGGATGCGAACAAATTCTTTTGATAATTTCAAAACATTTTTCAGTAGCATTGTGAGGTAATTTTAAAACCAACTGTAATTTTTAAAAAAAACAAAATCAATTGAGTCATGGCTGAAACAAAACCAACCGCAGCAAAGAGTGCATCTTCAGTTCAACCGAATAAGAGCAGCAACATCATTTCCTGGATTGCTCCGTTTGCAGGAATCGTATTGGGTTACATTATTTGGAGATTTGTATTGGGTGCTGATAACAACTTCACCAATCCGGATGCAACTGGCGGTTTCTGGCCCAACCACAAAGGACCTAAGACCGGTTTAAGTAAAATGTATGAGGGTGGTATCGTTGTACCTATTCTGATTGGTAACTTCATCATTGTTATCACTTTCGTAATTGAGCGTTTACTGACTGTTATGAAAGCTGCTGGTACTGGTAGCAATACTGAGTTCGTTCGCACTGTACAATTCCACCTGGCTAACAAAGATGTAGATAAGGCTTTGGCAGCTTGTGACAAGCAAAAAGGTTCTGTAGGTAATGTAATGAAAGCAGGTCTGAAGAAGTACAAAGAAATGATCACTAATACAGAACTGGAAACAGAACAAAAAGTATTGAACATTCAAAAAGAAATCGAAGAAGCTACTGCACTGGAACTGCCAATGCTGGAAAAGAACCTGGTATTCCTTTCTACCATCGCTTCAGTTGCAACCCTCCTCGGTCTGTTCGGTACCGTATTGGGTATGATCAAATCATTCTCTGCGTTAGGTGACGAAGGTGGTGGTGATGCTGCTCGTGAACTGTCTAAAGGTATCTCCGAGGCGTTGTTCAACACCGCTCTGGGTATCGGTACTTCTGCTGTTGCGATCATCATGTACAACGTGTTCACTACTCGTATCGATGGTATCACTTACGGTATTGATGAATCTGGTTTCACATTAACACAAAGCTTTGCTGCCAACTACAAATAGTCGGTCTTTTTTTGTGGAAAAAGCAAAGTTTTGAATCTTATTTGTGAAATAGTTAAAAAATAAACAATGGGTAGAGCCAAATTACCTCGTAAGAGTACGAGTATTGATATGACGGCGATGTGCGATGTGGCCTTTCTCTTGTTGTCGTTCTTCATCTTAACGACCAAGTTTAAGCCTGCAGAAGCCATAGCTGTTACTACGCCCAATTCAGTAGCCGCGAAGGTTGCGCCGCAGAAGGATTATGTAATGGTTATTCTGGATAAAAATGGCAAAGTATTTCTTGAAATGGACGACGAGTCTAAGAAGGAAGTAATGGCCAACAGCCTGAATAGCATGAAAAACCTGAATATGAGTGTTCCGGCTTTTAAAAAGGCCCTGTTTTTTGGAGCACCATTCAGCGGTATGGCATCATTCCTGAGCTTACCGGAAGATCAGCGTAAAGGCGATGGCCTTCCTGGTATCCCGGTACAGGACACAGCCAACAACGAGCTGACTACCTGGATGCGTGTAGTAAAAGATGCGTATATGGGTCAGAAAGAACCTGCCTTCCTGTTAAAGGGAGACAATATGGCCAAGTTCCCTGCATTTAAGGCAATCATTGATGCGTTCAAAAAGAACGATATCCTGAAGTTTCAGATGATTACCAATCCGGAAGCAGCTCCGGTGGGAACGGATTTATGGAAACTGAATCAATCCGGACAAAAGATTGAGGAGTAATTTTTAAAACGAAAACTAAATTCTACCGATATGGCAGAAATGGATACCTCGGGCGGCGGTGGACATAAGAAAGGCCCCGGCGTCAAGAAAGGGAAAAAATTATCAACCAGGGTTGACTTAACACCCATGGTGGACTTAGGTTTCTTGTTGATTACGTTTTTCATCTTCACCACAACAATGAGTCAGCCAACAGCTATGAAGCTCTTTTTACCAAAAGATGCGGATAAGCCGGAAGACCAGAACAAGGCGAAGGAATCAGGCGTTATTACCATTCTTCTGGGTAAGGACAACAATGTGTTCTACTTCGAAGGACAGCTGGATAACACTGCTTCGAATTTCAAATCATCTAACTTTAAGGAGATCAGATCTGTTTTGATCGACAAAAAACGTCGTACTCCTGAAAAGGATCTCGTTGTAGTCCTCAAGCCATCTTCTGAATGTACTTACAGAAATGTGGTTGATATTCTGGATGAAATGGCAATCAATGTGCTGAAACGTTATGCACTGGTAGATATCTCACCAATTGAAGAAGAGTTGGTGAAGCGATCAACGGCAGCAGGCGCAACGGCAGCAGCCAACTAAGCATCATCAAGCAACTAACAATTAATTAATTTTTTACAATGGACGTAAATAAAATTCTATCCGCCGATATTCTGGATATCATTTTCGAGGGCAGGAATAAGGACTACGGCGCTTATGATTTACGTAAGACCTACAACAAGCGTATTACATACGCACTGATAGGGACTATGCTCATTTGCGCATTATTTCTTGTGTCCACTCTGGTTTCCGGCAACGGGAAAAAAGGTAAAACAGAATTGATCGTGCAGGATGTGTCGCTGGAGAACGTGAAGCAGGAAGAAAAAAGACCTGAACCGCCACCACCACCGCCACCACCAAAACAAGAACCTCCTAAAGTGGAGATCACTAAATTCACTCCTCCAAAAATTGTGAAGGATGAAGAAGTGAAAGAACAGGATGAAATCAAAGAGGTTGAAAAGCTGGAAGATACCAAGATCGGTACCATCAATCAGGAAGGTACAAAGGATGAGGGTATCGTAGCTCCTCCGGTTGAATCCGGTACCGGTGTAGTTGAAGCTCCTAAGCAGGAAGAAGACTACGACAAGGTATTTACCGTAGTACAGATCCCTGCTGAATTCCCTGGTGGATTGTCTTCATGGGCTAAGTACCTGGAACGTAACCTGAACAGGGATTTACCTGTAGAAAACGGTGCGCCTCCGGGAAAATACACCGTAATCGTATCCTTCATTGTATCCAAAGACGGTAGCATCAGCGATGTAGTTGCTGAAAACGATCCGGGCTATGGTACTAAGGCGGAAGCTGTTCGTGTAATCACTAAAGGACCAAAATGGAAGCCTGCGGTACAGAACGGTAGAAACGTAATCTATCGCCACAAGCAGAGCATTACCTTCATGGTATCCGAAGAGTAATTCATACTACTTTACTATAGAGCCCCTTCAGTAATGAAGGGGCTTTTTTATTTGTACCTTTGCCCCATGAACACAGCATTAAAGGGTTGGGACGATACCATTGTGGCCCTGGCAACCGCTCCGGGAATAGGAGCCATTGGCGTGATCCGGGTAAGTGGTCCACAGGCATTTGAAGTGATTGGTGGAATGTTCCCCTCCAAAAATCTGGCGGTTCAACCGTCTCATACCCTGCATGTGGGTTTGCTGAAAAACGGGGACTATGTACTGGACGAAGTGGTGTTGTCTTTATACCGGTCTCCTAAGTCGTATACCGGGGAGGATGTGATCGAAATCAGCTGTCATGGCTCGCCCTTTATACAGGAAAAAATTATTCAGGCAATAGCCACCCGCGGTGTTCGGATGGCGAGACCGGGAGAGTTTACCCAACGGGCATTCCTGAAAGGGAAGATGGATCTGGCGCAGGCAGAAGCGGTGGCCGACCTGATTGCGAGTAATTCGGAAGCCAGCCAGCGGGCAGCTCTCCATACCATGCGCGGGGGCTTTTCCAGCGATCTGGCCAAGTTGCGTGAATCTTTGATCAGCTTTTCTGCGCTGATAGAACTGGAACTGGATTTTTCGCAAGAAGATGTGGAGTTTGCCGACCGCAGTAAATTCAGAGAACTGATCAATGAACTAATGAACACTACACAACAATTGGTGCAGTCGTTCAAACTCGGGAATGTAATTAAAAATGGGGTGCAGGTGGCCATCATCGGAAAACCCAACGCAGGTAAATCTACCCTCCTGAATACCCTGCTGAACGAGAACAGGGCCATCGTAAGTGATATTGCCGGCACCACCCGGGATACCATTGAAGAAGTACTGAACATAGAAGGTGTATTGTTCCGCCTGATCGATACGGCGGGCATACGGGAACATACTACCGACAGTATTGAGCAGATCGGGGTGAGTAAGAGCAAGGAGAAAATGCGTTCCGCAGAAGTGGTGCTTTATTTGTTTGATGTGCAGGAAATGCAGCCTGCAGAATTGCAACAGGTGGTGGATGAATTGAAGCAGGAGCAAATCAACTACATCCTCATTGGAAACAAGGCAGATATCGGAACAGAAAAATTGCAACAACAGTTCAGCGCATTCCCCAACATCATCTTTATATCAGCAAAATCGCACGAGAATATCGACCGGCTGAAAAAGAAGCTGGTAGAAGAAACCATTACAGGCAATATACACGCTGAATCGACCATTGTTACGAACGCCCGTCATTACCAGGCTCTGGTTCAGCTGGCTGCGTCGTTGCAGGAAGTGAAAGACGGGCTCGATAATCATATCCCCGGCGACCTGCTGGCCCTGGACATCCGCGAATGCCTGCACCAACTCGGCACCATCACCGGGCAAATTACCCACGAAGATCAGTTGGATTTTATTTTTAGTAAGTTTTGTATCGGAAAGTGACGAGTGATTGCAATCTGTCCTGATAATTTTACGCGCAGAAGAAAATAAAAAGCAAAGCTGGTCAGTATATACTAACCGGCTTTGCTTTTTGTGTAAACTGCTTATCAGGACCTACTTATTCTCGTAGATATAAGTATATACAACCGGAGTGGACAGATTCAACCTGTTCTCGGTGTACTGCGTTACATAGCCTTTTTCATTGTAGAAGATGGCTGAGTTAAAACTGGGATAAATAATGTCGTACACATTGATATCATTCGCGGGATCGGACTGCATGAGATTCTGCGATTTATAAGTGTACTTTCTGATATTGTGCGAAGAAATGGGTGCGTGTAGGTTCAGGTATTCGTCGTGCACCTGGTTCCACATAAATACGGGCCAGAAATTAGGCGCCTGCTTGTCGTCGTATTCATACTCAATGATGGCATACTTCAATTTAAAATTGGGATCACTGTCGCTTCTTTGTACCAGCCTTTCCACAACTTTTTCTGTTCCATCTACCGTGCTGTATTCGTACAACATGTATTCAAGAAACTTTCCGTTGGTGTAAGAAGCTACGCTGTCTACTTTATTCTGGCTGTTGTAGTGATACACATAACGACCCTGCACAGCAGGCGTTACAAATTTGTAATCAATATCGATGCTGCTGACGCGGCTGGTTCCGGTTTCGTAGTTGAAAGTGTAACTGTACCGGATATTGTTGTCTTTATCGTAAAATATCTCTTTCACAGGAAGTTCTCCGGAATAAGTTATTTCCCTATAACCATCTGCTACGCCTCTTCTTTTGGTATTGATGCGGACCAGTTTGTTTTGTTCATATACAAAATTTCTTTCGAGGAATACATTTCCTGAATTGGGTTGGGCCGGATCAACGTTCTCAAATTCTTTAAAACTGACCAGTCTGCTTTGTCCACCGGGTGTTACAATGGTCCCCTCTTTTTTACAGGAGGTGCCGATCAGTGCTACCACCATTGCCAGTCCGATCCATACTTTCTTTTGCTGCATCATAAATGATTGAATTTTAAAAATGAATAATGCGCAAAGGAACATTCCCGGAGTTGTTTGTTTTTAAGAAGAAGCACTTGTTTCATAAACTCCGTATTTACACGGATGTTCTGCCGGGTTCATCTTACAAACCCAATTTGGCAAAGGATTTTAAGCGGTTTTGGGGAGGTGCTAAGTATAACTACGTAGATTTTAATTTCAGTACTTCTACAAATATTCAGCAAATGATGCCCTGCTACTTTTGCACCCTTAAAAATGACCAAGCAAATGAAAAACAACATCTTAGCAGGAGCTCTTGTAATGATCAGCCTCCTGATGCAAAACAGTGTGAGTGCACAGAACAAAAACAATGTGTCTGAAAATGTAAAAGGTACCAGTTACCTGCAAGCCGGAATAGGACTGGGTAGCTACGGAATGAGTGGTACTGGTGGTTTGCCCATTACTGCATCTTATGAGTATGGGTTCGCTAAAAATTTCAGCGCCGGTGTATCAGCAGGTTTTGTGAAAAAGAGCTTTTTGACCGATTGGAAATACACCTATTTGATTTTTGGTGTGCGGGGCTCTTATCATTTTAACGAGGCGCTGAAAGTGAATAACCCTAACCTCGACCTGTATGGTGGAGCGGGCCTTATTTACAGAAGGTACAGCATGAAGGCAATGGATGCAATTGATCCGGCTTACAATTATTCCGCGTCTGGTGGGACAGTTGATTTTGAATTACATGCGGGTGCCCGCTATTACTTTGGTAAGCAGGTAGGCGCTTTTGCTGAACTGGGTTACGGAATTTCTCCGCTTCAATTGGGCGTAACGGTTAAATTCTAAGAATTTCTCATAATCAGAGAACGGGCGGTCTGTTTGGATTGCCCGTTTCTATTTTAAAGAACAGCGTTTAAGGAAGCACTAACTTTGTAATATTTCATAATAACAGGCATATGCATACAAAAAAGATCAGTTTGGCAATTGTAGATGATCACACTGTTGTAATTGATGGCTTAAAATCCATGCTGGCGGGATTTCCACAATTGGAAGTTGTGTATACCACGCAAAGCGGAACAGCCCTGTTGGCGTATCTGCAAACTGCAGCTCCGGAAATTTTACTGATGGATATTCAAATGCCAGAGATCAACGGAATTGATTTATGTAAAATGGTATTAAAGCAGTGCCCGGAGATCAGGATTATTGCATTCAGTAGTTTTGATGATTCCAATTATGTAAAGCAGCTCTTCAGAAGCGGTGTTAAGGCTTATTTGTTAAAAAACTCCGGTAAACAAACCATCCTTAAGGCAATTGAAACGGTTATGGAGGGAGAGCAGTTCATGGATGAGGCGATTCAGAAAATATTGTTGCAGGAAAGCATTACCGGTCAGCGACGCTCTATTTTTGATATACCACTTACCAAGCGGGAAACGGAAATTGTACAGTTGGTTGCTAGTGGACTCTCCAATCAGGAAATAGCCGATAAACTCTTCCTGAGCCTGCGTACAGTAGAAACCCATCGGATGAATGTGAATCAGAAACTGGGTGTGAAGAACAGTGCAGGCCTGGTGAAAGAAGCCATCAAACGCGGATTGGTAGATTGAGTAAATAATGTATATCTTGAAAGATGTTGTCGACCAGACATATGATTTTTTTAGAAGTGGCATCGAGGCTTAGCTTTTCCGAAGCCAGTAAGGCATTGTTTATCAGCCAGCCAGCCATCAGCAAGCACATTAAATCGCTCGAAGCTTATTATAAAACCCCGCTTT
This sequence comes from Sediminibacterium sp., assembly GCA_016786865.1. Lineage (GTDB taxonomy): Bacteria > Bacteroidota > Bacteroidia > Chitinophagales > Chitinophagaceae > Sediminibacterium. The sequence goes on from JAEUVE010000011.1 coordinate 158,773, forward strand.
TTGAACGAAGGGGCAACAGTATTGAATTAACCGGAGCCGGAGTTATTCTTTCACAAAAACTCAAGGAGGCCAGAAAGATCCAGCAGGAGGCAGAGTTCGAGATCAGTACACTGCAACAAAAGATCAATGCAAAAGGGCAGTTGCGTTTAGGTGCCAGTACCACCGTGGCATTGTACATCCTTCCCAAAATTCTTTCTGCTTTTCACAAGCGGTACGAAAATGTTAAAATCAGTTTGCTAAACCGGAATACAGATACCATTATCGATGCGCTTTTAAAGGAGGATATTGATATTGGTATTGTGGAAGGAAAAAAGAAAAGCACCGCTTTGGTATATAAACCCTTCCTTACAGATCAGGTGGTAGCCGTTTGCAGTAAGAACAGTTTTATCGCCAAAAAAAGATCCATTCAGGTGAGGGATATTCTGCATTATCCGGTGGTATTACGAGAACAGGGATCCGGTACATTGGCTGCCTTAAAAGACAGTCTGGGTAAGAAAGGCATTAAGTTATCCGATTTAAAGGTGAGTGTTGTTTTAAGTGGAACAGAGGCTTTGAAAAATTTTATTAAAGCAGACGATTCACTCGGTTTTTTACCAATGGGATCTGTGGTGAAAGAGGTGGAAAGCGGTGAACTGGTGATTATTAAAATCGATGACTTCAAAATAGTCAGGAACTTCTACTTTATACAGCGACACGGCACCGAAAACAATGAACTGAACAAACTGTTCATGAAAGTATGCAATACCTCATTATAACATTATGTTATAGGCTATAATCAATCATTGTATTTAAGTTATAGTTCGCCCGCTATTTTTGCCGGATGGAAAAGAAAAATTTGCATCCTTCGCGCATCAGTAAAATGTATTGTTCCAACTGTAATAAGCAGTATGATTACCATGTAGCACAAACATTTGCCACTTGTTGCAGTAAGCCACTCCTGATTTCCTACAATCTGGATACCCCTTTTCCTGTTTCTCGCCTGGGCAACAGTCCCCAATCTATCTGGAGATATTTTGAGCTGCTTCCTGTGCTGAATGAGGCAAACATCGTTTCGTTGAACGAAGGAATGACGCCGGTTTTTCCATTGGAGAAATTAGGCGCAGCGCAGGAATTTGAAGATTTGTATTTAAAAGATGAAACCAATAATCCCACGGGATCATTTAAGGCCAGGGGGCTGAGTGTAGCCATTTCGAAAGCAAAAGAGCTGGGTATCCAAAAGTGCATCATTCCTACAGCGGGTAATGCTGGCGGGGCACTGGCTGCCTACTGCGCCAAAGCCAATATTGAAGCCACCGTGATCATGCCGGCACATACCCCTCAAGTCTTTAAAGACGAGTGCTTGTTATATGGGGCAGAAGTGATCCTCATTCAGGGATTAATCAGCGATTGCGGAAAGAAGGCCCAGGAAATGAATAAGGAAGGGGAATACTTCGACATGTCTACGTTGAAAGAACCATATCGCCTGGAAGGAAAGAAGACAATGGGTTATGAAATTGCGGAGCAGTTCTACTGGGAGTTGCCGGATGTGATTATCTATCCCGCAGGTGGGGGTACCGGATTAATTGGTATCTGGAAAGCCTTCAAAGAAATGAAGGAAATGGGATGGATCAAGGGACCTTTCCCTAAAATGATTGCAGTACAGTCGGCCAAATGTGCTCCCATCCGGGAGGCCATCAAAGATTCGATTCACTGGAAAGAAAATTTTACCCCCGAAGCAACCATTGCCAACGGACTGGCAGTGCCTTATCCTTTTGGAATGGATCTGATGTTGGATGTTTTGAAAGCCTCACACGGCGAAACAGTTCAGATTAGTGATGAAGAAATTATGAAAGGTGTTCTCGAATTTACCAGAAAAGAAGGTATCCTGATTTCACCCGAAGGGGCTGCAACCTATATGGCGTTTCAAAAATTATTGCAATCCGGTACAATTACCAAAGGTCAAAAAGTACTGTTGTTAAATACAGGCACAGGTTACAAGTACCTGGAGAATATGATTCGGTGATGCGGAGTATCCTGTTTTAATAGGAAACGGTTAACCCCACACCAAACCCCATATCACTATCGTAGTGTGCAGACATGCCGATGTTTTTGCCTGCTATAAAGCGGAGCCCGCCCATGTATTCTTTGTCGGAATTGACCATCATGCTGGCCCGGAGTCTTTTTGAAACAGGAATGTCTTCCCGCATCAGTTGTAAACGTAAATTTCCGTTGGTATATACTTCCGTTTTAAACTGGAATAACATGGGCAAAATATACTGCAAACCTACACTTAATTGTGCCCGGTTGTTTTTAGTGTTTCGCTGTCCGAATATGTTTTTTTCTTCATCGTGTCCCATACTTCTGTATCTCCAGTCAAAGCCAATAAAAGGCATAATCCATTGCATTTTACCGAGGTATCTTCCCAGATGGGTTTCTGTTTCATATCCATGCATATTGTTGTAGCCTAGCCTCCATTCGGTCCCCAGGCTCCAGCGGGTATTGTGCAGCATCAGCATTCCGTCATTGCCATTGCTTGCAAAATCATTCCTGGCCATTACACGGAGTTTTCTGTCGTCGGAAAATAGTTTTCTTTTTGCGAATTTGGGATCAGGTATCAGCGGGTTCTCCGGTTGATTTTCATAGGTAAAGACTCTGCCCATTCCACTCATCATATGATAAAGGATATGGCAATGGAAAAACCAGTCTCCTTCGGCATTTGCAGTGAATTCCAATGTGTCGGTTTCCATGGGCATAATATCAATTACATTTTTCAACGGGGCATGATCTCCCTAATCATTCAGGACCCTGAAATCGTGCCCGTGTAAGTGCATTGGGTGACGCATCATAGAAGCATTGTGTAGGATCATCCGAACAGTTTCTCCTTTCCTGATCAGGATTTTATCCGATTCGGAAACCACTTTGTTATTCAGACTCCACACGTATCGGTTCATGTTTCCGGTTAATTCAAAGCTTAATTCTTTTACTGGCGCATTGGCTTTGAGTAGGGTTGAATGAGGAGACCTGAGCATATTGTAATTCAGGGTAACCAGGTCAGGAGTTTGGTTTATTTCATTGTACATCACCGAATTCATATCCATTTTGTTGAGACTCATCTTCATTCCCATATCGTTCAGCTCCCCGTTCATCTGCATCATCTCGTTCATCATCTTCATTCCTTCAAAATATTTCAGGCGGGGAAGGGGGCTTAAAGCTTCCAGCGGGCCATTACCAAGGTAAACTGAGGCAGACCCGGTTCTGTCCTCAGCGGTTGCCAATAGCTGATAGGCTTTGTTGTCGGGTATGGTTACCACAATATCGTATGTTTCGGAAACAGCAATCATTAACCGGTCCACTTCCACCGGGTCAACATCGTTACCGTCGCTGGCAACAACCGTTATTTTTCCGCCGGCATAGCTCAGCCAGAAATAGGTAGAAGCCCCACCGTTGGAAATCCTGAGGCGCACTTTATCTCCTGCTCTGAAGCTATTCAGTTTGGATTCGGTTTTTCCATTGATCAGAAAACGGTTATAATACACATCGCTTACATCCATTGCAAGCATTCGTTTCCATTCGTTTTTGAGCTTTGTTTTCAGGTGACCTGCCCTGATGGCTTCTGCGTAGCTTTGGGTAGTTCCTTTTTTTATGGCAAACCAGTCCGTGGCATTGTGCAGCATGCGATGTACATTGTTGGGGTTCAGATTGGTCCATTCGCTTAGTATCAGGGGTATTTCAGGCAGATCGTCAATTCCTTTTCTGAATGTTGTGTCATTATCCCGCTTATGCAAAATCATGGAGCCATACATCCCAATTTGCTCTTGCATGCCGCTATGACTATGGTACCAATGCGTGCCATGCTGTATAACCGGAAACCGGTATACATGTTTTGAATGCGGGGGAATGGGCATTTGGGTAAGGTAGGGAACACCATCTTCCCTGTTGGGTAAAAACAAGCCATGCCAGTGAAGGGAGGTTGCTTCGTCCATATCATTGTATACATGAATTTCTGCAGTGTCGCCTTGTGTAAAATGCAGTTCCGGCATGGGGATTTGCCCGTTTACGGCTATGGCCCTTTTAAGAACGCCGGTGAAATTAACGAGACTGTCTTTAACATGTAGTTCATACCGGACTGTTTTCTGCGCCAATACACTACTCACCGGAAAACATGCGATCAGCAAAAACCTGAGCAATTGATCCATTATTAATTTTTTTCTGCGGAAATATTTCCACAACTGAGCATGGATGATCCGTAATAAGGGTTTTTAATACCAGGCTCCAGGCTGAGCCAATACGCCTTTTTCATGGGGCAATATTGGTAATAGACTTTCCCTTTGATGCTTTCGGCCAGTTCAATGATTTTCCAAAGCGCAACCGATAATGCCGCAAATGCCGTCCGTTGTTTACTCAGGTCTGTTGTTTTGCTGATGGTTTCCGCCGATTCCAGCAGTATTTTTCCATTTGTTTCAAAGGCAGTTCTTTCTTTCATCGCTAAATCCACCGGGTTTACCAGCCGGATGCCTGTTGATAATTCAGTGGCCGCTGATGCTGCTTTTGCCGGATCACTTTTTACCAATGCATCTTTAACCTGTAAATAACTGTTGACCATCGTTTGAACTGTTGCCGGTTGCGCCTGAAGGCTTCCGATGTAAATCATTGTGGCAAGAAGAATTTTGATTTTTTTCATTGTTTAAGCTTTAGTAGGTTCAATATTGAATCCGGAGGCTTTAACCGTTTTGATGATAGTGGCTTCAGTTGCACCATCTGAAATTACAGTCAGTGTTTTATCTGCGGTAGATGTATCCACTTTCCAACTACTGATACCTGGTTCATTGTCCAGTGCGGGAGAAACTTTTGCCACACATCCACTGCATTTGATGTTTGTTTTGAAGGTGAAGGTCTTTAATTCATTGTTCGTATGCATGATTCATAGTTTTAATTGATAGCACAAAGTTCAGCAGTATGTTCAGCAGCGCTATTATGTTATTTCTTATATGTTTTATGTTATTTACTGCTTATCCATTTTAACCTTAGACTATTGCTCACTACGCTGATACTGCTCAGGGCCATCGCGGCCCCTGCAATCATCGGGTTCAGCAGAAACCCGTTAACCGGATACAGTATCCCTGCGGCTAAAGGGATACCGATGATGTTGTAAATAAAGGCCCAAAACAGATTCTGACGGATGGTCCGGACTGTTTTTCGGGAAAGCTTAATTGCCAGCGGTATTTTAGTAAGATCCGAAGACAGGATGGTCATTTTAGCAACATCCATGGCAATATCACTGCCCTTTCCCATGGCAATACTCACATTGGCCTGTGCAAGCGCCGTACTGTCATTGATGCCGTCCCCTGCCATAGCTACGATTTTTCCTTCCTCCTGCAATGCTTTTATAAAATTTGCCTTTTCATGTGGTAAAACATCTGCCTTGTAATGCAGTATTCCTGTTTCGGCAGCAATGGCCCGGGCAGTGTTTTCATTGTCGCCGGTAAGCATATAGACTTCTATACCTTCCTCCTGTAATTGCTGTACTGCAACTCTGGAAGACGGCTTTACCTGATCGGCAACAGCCAGCACGGCCAATGCGTTTGATTCATCGGCAAACCATATGACCGTTTTGGATTGTGAAGCCCATTGTTCAGCGTTTCGGCTCAGCAACTCATCGGAAGAGATCTGCTGATCTTCCAGTAAATGCCGGTTGCCCACATAATATTTCTTACCATCCACTATTGCGCTGGCTCCCCTGCCTGTAATGCTATGGAACTCCGTTGTATTTTTTGCGGAGTTGTTCGTAAAATAATTAACCACGGCATTGGCCAGGGGATGCTCTGATCGGCTTTCTATGGATACCAGTACATCGGGGAGAGTATCCTTTTGACTCCTCCATTGCAGATCGGTTACTACCGGCTTCCCTTCCGTTATAGTTCCAGTTTTATCCAGCACAACTGCGTTGATTTTTTCGGCGAGCTCCAGGCTCTCAGCATCTTTGATGAGGATGCCCTGCTCTGCCCCTTTACCAACCCCTACCATGATGGCTGTTGGGGTGGCCAACCCCAATGCACAGGGGCATGCAATAACGAGCACTGTTACCATGGCCAGTAATCCATGCGTCAATCCATTTTCACCCCCGAGCCAATACCATAGAAGGAATGAAAGCAATGCAATAGTAATTACTGCCGGAACAAAAATTCCGGCAATGCGATCCACGAGTTTTTGAACAGGCGCTTTGCTTCCCTGTGCTTCCTGCACTGTCCGGATGATCTGGGATAACATGGTTTCCGAGCCCACTTTCATGGCCTTGAACTGAAAGCTTCCCTTTTGGTTGATAGTACCTGCAAATACGTTGTCCTGTGCTTTTTTAAGTATAGCTACCGGCTCTCCGCTCAGCATGCTTTCATCTACATAGGAGGTTCCGGAAACAACTACACCGTCTACAGCTATTTTTTCGCCCGGTTTTACAAGGAGGAGATCGCCTTTGTTTACCTGTTCAATCGGAACGCTCATGGTGTGCCCGCCTTCATGAATCAGGGTAACCGTTCCGGGTTGTAAACCCATCAGTTTTTTGATGGCCGATGAAGCATTGCCCCTTGCCTTTTCTTCGAGGAGCTTGCCCAGTAAGATAAATGCTATTACAACGGAGGCTGCTTCAAAATAAACATGTGCATGTATTCCTTTGCTGTGCCAGTAGCCGGGATTCAATGTGTTGAATATACTGAAGAGATATGCAACAGCTGTACTTAATGCAACAAGGGTGTCCATATTGGCTTTTCCGTGTAGCGCCTGCTTATACGCGTTCACAAAAAACTGTTTTCCGAACCAGAGTATCACCGGGGTAGATAATGCCCACATCATATAGTTGGCGTAAGGCATGTTCATGTAGAACATGCCAATAATGGTCACTGGTATGGACAAAACAATCGACCAAATGGTTCTATGCTTCAACAGCCGGGTTTGATCCTGCTGAATATGTTCCAGTTGTTCCTTACTGTTTTCTGTACTGATCAGCAGGTCATAACCGATTTGTTGTACGGTTTTACGGAATTCTTCTAATGAAATTTTATCCGGATTGTATTCAATTACAGCAGTAGCATTGGCGTAGTTTACTGCTGCGCTGGAAATACCAGGCTGCGCCTTCAGCATGCTTTCCACACTTACCGCACAGGATGCGCAGGTCATGTGCAATACAGGAAGGATTACCGTTTTCTTTTTTTGCGTTTCCATAATAAGAAGTTTATTATGATGCAAAGTTGTTAAAGCTGCTCCGGTCTGGTGTTATGCTATTGTGTGAATGTTTTATAACATTTACACTTTATCGAGTGGTTTTCGTTTAACCGATCTGATGTTTTTGAAATGACTGGGGGTTAATCCTGTTACTTTCTTGAACTGACTGCTGAGGTATGCAACGCTGGAATAATTGAGACGAAAGGCAATTTCGCTTAGGGAAAGTTCGTCGTATACCAACAGCTCTTTTACCAGTTCAATTTTTTGCGCTATGAAATATTTTTCGATGGTGATTCCTTCTACTTCTGAAAAGAGATTGCTCAGGTAATTGTAATCGTGGTTTAGTTTGCTGCTTAGCGTTTTGGAGAGGTTTTGGGTCATTTCTCCGTCTTTCTGACGGATTAGTTCGAGAATAATTAGTTTGATTTGTTCAATTAACCTGCTTTTTTTGTCGTCTATGAGATCAAATCCAAGCAGTTGTAATTCCTGGCTGAGCGCCAGCTTTTCCGTATTGGTTAAAGATTGATTCAGTTCTACCTCGCCAAGCTCAACTGAAACAGCTGTAAGGCCAAGTTTTTTCATCGTTTCCCTGACAACCATTTTACAACGGTCGCAAACCATATTTTTAATAAAAACTTTCATGATCTCAAGGCAAGTTAACTATTTTTTGCCTGATGCGTTTTTTCGGCAACTTCATGGATGCGGTCATCCATATCTTTTAAGCTTTTTAACAGATCGTTGTAAAGGGCTTCTTTATCTGCTGTAGCTATTTGCGGATCTTTCAGAATCTGAACAATCCCGAGCATATTGGCAACAGGTGCCCGAAGTATATGCGATTGCAGATAGGCGATATCTGTGAGTTCCTTGTTTTTCTGCTCTACCTGATGCAATGTTTCTATCAATGACTGTTGTTTGTTGCTGACTTCCTGTTGTAATTTTTTTTCTTCGTCCAGGGAGCCCTGCAGCCCATACAGTAGTTGAGGTATGAATGCGGTGGACAGCAAGCTTAAAAATACCAGGTTAGACAGTACGGCAATCCATTCACTCACGGATTCTTTGGTAGTATGAAAGATGGGGGTGAGTTCAAAATATATAATAACGATAAATGTGATGCTGATGGTGGTATTAATTACGGCATTCCAATAAGCCCTCCTGGTAGGGAAAATCAGTATGCTGTAAATACAGGCTGTTTGCAGGTATAGCAATCCTGCACCGTGTAATCCGGTCAGATAGGTTAAAATACAGCCGATCAGATAGGCGGTTGTGATGAACAATATTTTTCTGGCCTGGATAGAAACATCGGGTGCCCATGCTATAAAAAACACACCGGCCAGTGTAAACAGGTCTGCATAAAAGATAATGTACTGGTGGGTAATGAACGTATAATATATACCGGGCAGAATAGCGATCAGGCTAAAAGGTACCAGGTAAATAACCGTTACTGTAAACAGCTTGTTGCGCCAGTAACTCAGATCATTCTGCGGAATTTCCCTGGGGATGAGATTGCGGGTAATATGGGTTTTGTAGCGTTCCCAGATAGTCATGCTAACAAATTGTAATGTATAGTTCTTTAAAGTTAAGTCATGTTCCTGAGAGTATGTGTTTTAGTTTAAGCGCATTTGTGAAGAAACCATCTCAGCTTAAACAGTAAATAAATAAAGACAAAATTATCCTTAATTATTACCTTTGCCGCTCAATAATACAAGCAGGATGCAGGAATTATCACTACACAAGTTTCATATACCGGTAATGGGGCTGGCATATACCATCGATTCTCCCATTAAAGTGGCCAGGTTTGGCATTTCTTCCGTGATTTCCATTGTAGAAGACCGGTTGGTCGAAATGATGCGGAAAACCTATTATCCCAGTATCAATAAACCCTATTGCCCTATAACAAATCAGGAGCCAGATTATAGGGCCAGAAGAATTACCGATTACCTCAACCTGGTCAATACCATTGTTCAGGTACAGGTAGATAAACTCAGAAATGCAGCATTTGAGGCAGGTTCTGAAATAGTAAAGTATTTTGAAATGCTACCAGATAACAGTTCCGTCAAAAAGCTGTACCAGCAAATGAAGGAGCTGGACTGCCAGGCAGAAAAAGAGAAATTGCAGGAACGTTTACGCAATTTCATACGACCAGGTAGCATTGATGTAAATATTATGACAAAGCTCGATCTGGAACATCCGGATAAGGATGGAACCATCCTGCCGGACAGTTCGGAAGCTGTGACCGCTTTGCGCGGATATGTAAAAAGTAATCTGCAAGGTTCTTCAATTGTATTTTCTGCAGGAATGAATCCCCGGTTGTACAATTACCTGGAAAACTGCCCGGAATTGGATATGCAGCAAGACGGAACTTTTGCCAAGAAAATTATCATTAAGGTCAGCGATTATCGTTCTGCCCTTATACAGGGAAAATTCCTGGCCAAGAAAGGCCTCTGGGTAAGTGAGTTTAGGGTAGAGTCGGGCCTGAACTGTGGCGGACATGCTTTTGCAACCGACGGCTACCTCCTGGGGCCCATACTGGAAGAGTTCCGGCAGAATCGCGCAGAACTGCAGGATTCCTTGTTCGAAATATACAATGCGGCATTGGTCAGGAAGGGGAGGGCTGCGCTTCAGGGCCCTCCATCGCTGATTTTTTCTGTGCAGGGGGGCATCGGAACTGCGGCTGAAGATCAATTGCTGCACGAGTATTATGGATTTGAAAGCACCGGCTGGGGAACACCCTTCTTATTAGTGCCTGAAGCTACAACGGTAGATGAAGACACGTTGAAGAAACTCTGTGCTGCAAGAGAGGAAGACGTAACATTAAGTCATCGTTCTCCATTGGGCGTGCGCTTCCATTATCTGAAAGGCACCAGTTCGGATCAGGAACGATTGGAAAGAATCCGGCAGGGCAAACCCGGAAGTCCCTGCACCGAAAAACACCTGGCCAGTAATACTGAATTTACCAAAGAGCCGATCTGTACAGCATCGATCAAATATCAGCAGTTGAAAATTGAACAACTTAAATCGATGGATCTTCCGGAGCAGGAACGTAAAAAGCAAATAGAAGCGGTACTGGAAAAAGAATGTTTGTGTGTGGGGCTCAGCAATGCAGCCGCTATCAATTATCACCAGACCTTTGTAAAGAACCTAGATGCGGTTACAATTTGTCCTGGTCCGAATATTGTTAATTTCTCCAAAGTGGTATCGCTGGAAACCATGTTAAATCATATTTATGGTAGAACCAATATACTGATGAACGCCAACAGGAGTCATATGTTTGTTTCGGAGCTGAATCTGTATATCGATTATTTACAGAACGAGCTGAGTAGCGAAAGTTTGGATGAACTGACCTCCAAGAAGAAGAAGTTCTATGCAACATTTTACCAGAATATCAAAGATGGCATCAGCTATTATAAAGGACTTGATTCCATTCCGGCGGCGGAGCGGGAGAAGTTTCTGCAGGATCTTTCCTATGCGGAAGTTGCACTGGACGGTGTAAATTACAGGTATGCTTTAAATCTGAATTAAATGAAGAAAGCCCAGCAAGCGGAAATACTGGCACCGGCAGGTTCCTTCGAGAGTTTACAGGCAGCCGTACAGGCCGGAGCAGATGCTGTTTATTTTGGTGTGGAACAGTTGAACATGCGTACCCGTTCCTCCAAATCATTTGAGATTGCTGATATTAAGAAGGTTTGTAGTATTTGCAGCGAACATGGTATGCGCGCATACCTCACCCTCAATACCGTGATGTATGAGCACGATATGCAGTTGTTGAAAACCATTTTAAAAGAAGCAAAGAAACAGGGCATTGATGCGGTGATTGCAGCAGACTTTTCTGTTATTGAATATTGTAGTCAACTAGGAATACCCCTGCATATTTCCACGCAGGCTAATATTAGTAATATAGAATCGGTACAGTTTTTTTCGCGATATGCCGATGTTGTTGTGCTGGCCAGGGAGCTTACCCTGAAGCAGGTGGAGCATATTGCTAAGGAGATCAAACGAAAGAAAATCAAGGGGCCTTCCGGACAGCTGGTAAAGATTGAACTTTTTGTGCATGGTGCCTTGTGTATGGCCATTTCGGGTAAATGCTACATGAGTCTTCATACACAGAATGCTTCGGCGAACCGGGGTGCCTGTGTACAGAACTGCAGAAGGCCTTACATTGTAAAAGATGCGGAAAGTGGCGAAGAGCTGATGATCGATCAGGAATACATCATGAGTCCGAAAGACCTTTGCACCATCGATATCCTGGATCAGGTCATTGCCAGTGGGGTGGATGTACTGAAGATAGAAGGCCGAACCAAGGGTGCGGAATATGTTCAGACGGTGACAAAGTGCTATAAGGAAGCATTGGAATCTGTGTACGCAGGCACTTATACTCCGGAAAAAGCAGCAGTATGGAAAGCTGAGATGGAAAAGGTATACAACCGTGGCTTTTGGGAAGGTTACTATCTCGGAAGAAAACTGGGTGAGTGGACTTCCAGGCCCGGATCGGCTGCCACCGAAAAGAAAATTTATGTTGGAAAAGGAACCAAATATTATCCTAAAATTGGGGTAGGTGAGTTCCTGATTGAATCGGGTACGCTTAAGGCTGGAGACACCCTGATGGTTACAGGACCTGCTTGCGGAATGGTCAGGGAAAAAATGGAGCGGTTGTTTGTGAATGGAGCAGAAGCTGAGGCTGCGGTTAAAGGAGATAAGCTTACATTTCCATTTGCAACCAAGGTAACGGCCAGCGATAAATTGTATAAAATTGTAGCTGCAGACCATGAATAAAATCATTCACTACCGAAACAAATGTATAGGTTGTGGTGTTTGTTACGAACAGCAGCCGGAACTCTGGCGTATGTCTAAACGGGATGGAAAAGCTACCTTGCTGAAAGCTGTTGGGAAAAAAGACGTTTTTATTTTAAACATACCAGCCGGCCAGGTCACAAAATCGCAGGAGATTGCGGAAGCATGTCCGGTAAGAATTATCAAAGTACAATGAACGAACGCATCAGTCTATTTATAGCGCAACAAACCTGTGCCAACATCTGTACCCTCAATGAAAATGGTACCCCCTATTGTTTTACCTGTTTCATTGCTTATAACAGTACGAATCAGTTGCTCTTGTTTAAGTCTTCTACCGATACAACGCACTCAAAGAATATTTTAAGAAACCCGATCGTAGCCGGAACCATTCTTCCGGACAAACTCAACAAGCTGCAAATTAAAGGGATACAGTTCGAAGGAACCGTCCTGCCTTTTGATGATCCAATGGCAAAGCAGGCAGCCGCCGATTATTACCTGAAGAATCCCATGGCTGTTGCTGTTCCTGGAGAAGTATGGACCGTGCAGCTTCAGAAATTGAAATTTACCGACAATACCCTTGGCTTTGGAACAAAACTGCATTGGGAGCGCGAAACTACAAACAAACAGTAAATCAAACAGTTAGCAGGTTCTGCCCGTACAAAGTGCGGAAATGATTGTCAGGGAACTGTAATAATCTGAAATAATAAAAGTATTTAAATACTTTTATGTCAAAATAAGGAATAGCTTTGTGGTATCATTTAAAAATCAAAAGCTATGACCACTACTACAGAGAATATCCTGAACGTAACCCTTCTGGAACCTAAACAAAAGCATCCGACCATTTTTGTACGTTTTGATGCGCTGAATGAAGGAGAAAGTTTAACTATTCACAATGACCACGATCCCAAGCCGCTTTATTACCAGTTGCTGGGAGAAAGGGGCAATATTTTTGTATGGGAGTATCTGGAAGAAGGACCTGAATGGTGGAAAGTAAAAATATCCAAACGCATCACCGGCGAGAACGATGAAACGCTCGGACAAATTGCTGCTAAAGATCTGCGCAAGGCACAGGTCTTTAAAAAATACGGATTGGATTTTTGTTGTGGTGGCAAGAAAACGGTGAAAGAAGCCTGCGCTGAAAAAGGTCTGGATGTTACCAAAGTAGAACAGGAATTGCAACAGGCAGATCGAATGCCTGCTTCCCGTCCACTGCCTTACAACGACTGGAGTCTTGATTTTCTGGCAGATTACATTGTAAATACACACCATAGTTATGTAAAGAAAAATCTTCCCGATATCAGGGCTTATGCAGATAAAGTAATGCGCGTGCATGGCAGCAGACACCCTGAACTGCTTCGCGTGAATCAGCTGGTTCAGGAAGTGTACAACGAACTGATGGCTCATCTGGTGAAAGAAGAACAGGTGCTGTTCCCTTATGTAAAAGAATTAGTGGCTGCGGAAGGTCGTGCTGCAACAAAGCATGCAGCACATTTTGGCACGGTGCAGAACCCGATCAATATGATGGAAATGGAACATGAAGTAGTGGGTAAAAACCTGGCAGAGATCAGGGAAATTACCAACAATTTTACTTTGCCCGAAGATGCCTGTGCCAGTTACAGCTTACTATATCGTATGCTCAACGAATTTGAAGAGGATCTCCACCTGCATGTTCACCTGGAAAACAATATTCTTTTTCCGCAGGCAATTCAAATGGAAAAACAAATCAATCATTAAAATCTTTCGACATGACAGCTCCCGCTCCCATAAAAAGACATCCTGCAATCGTTTCTTTTTCCAAAGACCATCATTTTGGTTTGTTGCTGGTCTGGAAAATCAGGCAGGGTTTGTTAAAATCGATTCCGGCAGAAAGAATCAGTAAATACGTGTTGTATTTTTTTAAAGAAGATCTGTCCAGTCATTTTAAGGAAGAGGAAGAACTTCTGTTCAGCAGGCTGGCTTTCGATGACGCTTTAAGAAAAAAGGCAGAAACGGATCATGTATTTATTTATTCGCTGATCCGCGACATAGAGAACAACCCATCAGACGAAGTGTTGCTGAGCCTGTTTGCAAATGAACTGGAAAAGCATATCCGGTTTGAGGAAAGAGACCTGTTTAATCATATACAGGAAGTGTTGGGCGCAGATGAGCTCTTGGAGATTGCTCAGCGATTTTCGAGCAGTAAGCACGATATAGATGAACAATGGCCCGATTTTTTTTGGGATATCAAAAAATAAATCATGAAAATTCCCCGTCCGCAACCCTTTCAGAAAAGATTAGTTATTGTTGGGGCCGGCTTTGCCGGTCTTACATTGGCCAGGAAGCTTGATGCGGATTATTTTCAGGTAGTGCTGCTGGACCGGAATAATTATCACCAGTTTCAGCCCCTGTTGTACCAGGTGGCTACGGCAGGGCTGGAACCGAGTAGCATTAGTTTCCCGTTGCGAAAAGTATTTCAGCGGAAGAAGCATATTGTGATCCGCATGACCGAGGTTCGGTCTATTGATCCCGCGTTCAGGAAAGTATATACAGGATTGGGTGAACTGCAATACGATTACCTGGTTCTGGCACAGGGGGCTACCACCAATTATTTTAATCTTACTCAACTGCAACAGCATGCCTATTCCATGAAATCTGTATCGGAAGCCTTACTCTTAAGGAACACGTTATTACAGAATTATGAAAAAGCGCTCAACGAAACCAGCCTGGAGGAAAGTTCAGCTTTGCTGAATGTGGTGATTGTTGGCGGCGGCCCTACCGGTGTGGAATTGGCCGGAGCGATAGCGGAAATGAAAAAGAAAATTCTTCCGAAAGATTATACTGAATTGAATTTTAAGCAGATGCATATTTATCTGCTCGAGGCAGCTCCCCGTTTGTTGAACGGGATGAGCCCATCTTCTGGTATAACCGTGAAAGCATATCTGGAACAATTGGGAGTGGAAGTGCAAACCAATACCTCGGTGAAAGCGTATGACGGCGAAAAAGTAGTTCTGGACAATGGAGATTTTATACAAAGTAAAAATCTGATCTGGGCTGCCGGTGTTAAAGGTGTGCTGATTCCCGGTATCCCTTCGGGATCAATTACGTCGGGTAACCGGATTTTGGTGAATGCGTACAATGCCGTAAAAGATGCTCCGCAGATCTATGCCATTGGAGACATAGCAACAATGCAAAATAATGAGTGGCCTAAGGGACATCCCCAGGTTGCGCAGGCTGCCATTCAACAGGCGAATTTGCTGGCTAAAAATCTCCGTTGTCTGGTTACCGGGGAATCTCCTGTAGCTTTTCAATACAAGGATCAGGGTAGTATGGCTACTGTGGGTCGTAACCTGGCTGCAGCAGAAATTGGCAGAGTTCGGTTGAAAGGATTTGTTGCCTGGTTTGTGTGGATGTGGATTCACCTGATATCGATTATCGGAATCAAGAATCGCCTGCTGATTTTGATCAACTGGGTATGGCAGTACCTTACTTACGATCAATCCCTCCGTTTGATTATAGAACCTGCTTCAAAAAATAAAACAAAATCAACCCATGAGTAAATTAGCTACACTACTGATGATGTCGGCATTTCTGCTGGCCTGTAACAGCCAACAGAAGGAATCCCATGAAGATCATCAAAAAGTGCAGGACTCCGTTCCTGCAGCAGCGCAGGCACAGGAGCCTGCTTCGGATAATACAGGCCTGGTATTGAATAATGGCGCTAAATGGAAGGCCGATGCAGCTACCAGCAAAAATGTTGCATTGCTTAAAGGCGCCATCTCCGGTGCTACACCACAGGATCAGACAGGCTATCTGCAGGCGGCTGAAAAATTGCAGGAGGGACTGAACAAAATGGTGAAAGAGTGTGCCATGAAAGGGCCGGATCACGAAGCCCTGCACCAATGGCTGGTTCCCTTGATGGGGCAGGTGAAGGCTTTGAAAAATGCAGCTACTGTTGAGCAGTCTGCGAAGATTTTCCAGGAGATCAGCCAGCAGATCAGCCTGTATTCAACCTATTTTGAATAATGACATATGAAAATCAATGCCAATACAAAGATTGCCGTTTTGCTGAAGCAGCACCCGGAAGCGCTGGACGCAATAACAGGTATTTCGCCTAAATTCAATAAACTTCGGAATCCGATTCTTCGGAAGGTAATTGCCGGAAGAACCAGTATATCCATGGCTTCAACAATAGGCGGCTGCAGTCCGGAAGATTTTTTCAGGGCGTTGGAGCCACTTGGTTTTGAAATAGACCGGACCTTGGAAGTCCGCGATGAAATAGTTAAAGAGCGGCTGCCCGACTATTTACAGCAGGTTTCTTCTGCTAAAATAATTGAACTGGATGTAAGGGCACTCATCGATTCTGGAACGGATCCGCTGAATCAGATTCTGCATACCATCAGTAGGCTGGAGCCGGGAGAAGTACTGAACATCATCAACAGTTTTGAACCCACACCATTGCGCCAATTGCTGGGTAAACAGGGATTTGAATCCTATGCCAATACAAAGGAACCCGGGTTGGTGCATACGTATTTTTTTAAAAAAGAAACACCAGGAGTGGTTTCGGTTGCTACCATGCCACCCACTCAGACTGATTTGGATACAGCAAACCTAAAAGACGGGCCAACAGAATGGGAAGAAGTGTTGAACCGTTATCAGGGCAATCTGGAAACCATTGATGTGCGGGAACTGCCCATGCCACAGCCCATGCACAGGATACTGGAGGCCCTGGAAAATTTAGCTCCGCATAAAGCCCTCCTGATTCACCATAAAAGAATTCCGGTGTTTCTGCTTCCCGAACTGGAGGAAAAAAAATGGAGTTATCGGATCAAAGAAATAGACACGGATCGGGTAGAACTCTTAATTTACAGCGATTGATATGTTCGGAGGAGTAAACGATACAGCCACATCCAATACAACCAGCCATCAGGTGGTATTGCCTTTTTACGGGTATGCATCACTGGCCTATCTGGCGGCAACCCTCCTGCTGGCATTCTCTTCCAATGCATTTACGGGTCATTATTTTCATCCGCATATCCTGACCATCACGCATATCATGGCGCTTGGCTGGGGAACTATGATGATTCTGGGGGCCAGTTACCAGCTGGTACCGGTGTTAATAGAGAGAAAACTGTACAGCCCGGTGATGGCGCAAATTTCTTTTGTACTGGCCGGTTTGGGTATTCCGCTGCTCTGTTACGGTTTTTATATATTTAATATGGGATGGCCTGCTCAGTTTGGCGGCTGGCTGATTTTATCTTCAGTTCTGCTTTATCTGATTAACCTGGCCATCAGTATGGCTAAAAGCCAGGAAGAAAATGTGCATGCGTTTTTTGTTTTCACCGCAACGCTGTGGTTGCTGGCGACGGTTGTGGTAGGCTTGTTGCTGGTGTATAATTTTACCCACCCGCTGTTACCGCGGAGCTCGCTGGATTATTTACCCGTGCATGCGCACCTGGGTATTGCCGGATGGTTTCTCCTGCTCGTAATAGGTGTAGGCTCCAGGCTTATTCCCATGTTCCTGATTTCCAAATACAGTCATACGCGGATACTCTGGTGGATTTACGGACTCATCAATGGAGGGCTTCTTTCGTTTATAGGATTTTTTCTGTATTCGGATAATCGTGTCTGGCTGTTAGTGCCTACAGCTGCAATTGCAATCGGGTTGTTGTTGTTTGCGCTTTTTTGTTATCGGAGTTATATGCAACGCATCCGTAAAAAAGTAGATGAGCCCATGCAGGTTTCCCTCTTATCTGTACTCATGTTGTTTCTACCCCTTGTATTTCTGGTGGTGATTCTGCTCTTACTTATTTTTGGACCTGCCGGTAATACCTTATATGTTTCCGCATATGGTTTTGTAATCCTGTTTGGCTGGATCACTGCCATTATTCTTGGAATGACTTTTAAAACCCTGCCGTTTATTATTTGGAATAAAGTATATCATTTGCTGGCGGGCAGGCAGAAAACACCCAATCCCAAGGACCTCTTCAACGAATCTGTTTTTAAATGGATGAGTCTGGCCTACCTGGCCGGGTTCGTATTGTTCTGCGGAGGAATTTTATTGCAAAACCAGATCGTATTACAGGCTGCTGCCGTATTATTGCTGATCAGTTCAGTATTGTATAACTGGAATGTGATCCGGCTGTTGTTGCACAAACCCGCTGTTGTATGAATGTAATTACCAATAATCAACTCAAAGCCACAGTTGCACTTGCTGCATTGCAGGAGGTGGTAGATCCGGAAATCGGGTTGAATATCGTAGACCTGGGACTGGTATACCAGATTGATTTTGATGAAGCCAACCGGAAACTATATTGCACCATGACCCTGACCACGCAATTCTGCCCCATGGGAGAATCCATTACACATGCAGCAGCAGAAGCGCTGAAAGCCTGTTTTGCCGGAGACGATGTAATAGTAGAACTGCGTTTTGATCCGCCCTGGAATCATGAAATGATTTCTGAAGCCGGACGGGAATTTTTAAATAATAAATAATGCTGAGCCTTACCTGTAAAACAGCCATCAAAGCGGTGATTTATCTGGCAACCAAAATGGAGAGCGGAGAAAAAGCCGGTATCAGGGAAATTGCAACATTCATCAATGCCAGTGAACATACTGTAGGAAAAATGTTGCAGACACTGGTGAAGGAGGATGTGATCAATAGTATGAAGGGGCCTAACGGAGGATTTTTTATAACTGCAAAACAGAAAAATCAATCTCTGCTAAAAATTATTCATGCAATAGATGGTACTGAAATATTTCAGGAATGTGGTCTTGGCCTGAGTAAATGCTCTGCTACACATCCATGCCCAATACACAACGATTATAAAGTTGTCCGTGACGGATTCAAGCATATGTGTCTGCAGAAAAAAGTGAGCGACTTACTGGAACCGGTTAATGACGGCCTTGCTTATTTGATGGGATAATTCTATCTGCATCGTGCGCCAGCTGCTGAATGGTTGTATGTTCAAACAACTGAATCAGCTGCTGCTTGATGCCTTTGTATTCCGCATGCATGGGGCAGGGCATGGCTTCGGAACATTTCTTCAGCCCCAGAACACATTTACCCAGTACACCGTCTTCCTCCATTACATGCAGGATATCTCTTACAGGCCTTTTTTGCGCTTTACTACTTAAATAGAAGCCACCGCCGGGTCCGCGCACAGAGCTGATGATTCCGTTATTGGCAGTCAGTTTCTGCAGAATTTTGGCCGTAAAAGACTTGGGAGAATTGATGGCTTTGGCAATTTCTTCAATACCCAGTTTATGTTCCTCACTGCTTTTACGGGCAATATAAATGGTAGCCCTCAATGCGTATTCAGTTGCTTTTGAAAACATGGTATGGTTTTATTTAATACCGGCATTTTCCCATTCGGCATAGGAATCGCTCGTTTCATAAATTTTGAGTTTTCTCAGCAGCATATTTGCCGGTAAGGCTTTCAGCAACCTATTCCGGATGTACAAGAGAATGTTTTCTGCTGTTGGCTCCATCTTCCATATAATCAGGTTCTCCGGTGTGCCGGTATTGGGATGTTCTGCCAGAAAATCTTCGGATAAAATCAGGTGGTGATCAAATTGATTTACAATGATCTCATTCACCATTTTTTTCAGGTCTTTGAAATCGATCACAAATCCGGGCTTTGGAAGGTATTCCTGATCGGAGATTTCTGTTCCTACTGTTACATGTAATACATAGGAGTGTCCGTGAATGTTTCTGCAATGGCCATTGTATCCGTGAATGGCATGGGCGGTTTCAAATCTAAAAATCTTGGTTACTTGTAACATGCAGTTCTTTTTTTAATAAGGAAAACAGGATCAGCAGTATTCCGGCTGCCAAGGTAATTCCTGAAATCAGAAATACCATAAAAAACGGTCTCAATTGCTGCATCATGCTGCCAAAAGCAGGTGGATTTGCACTCATTTGCCAATGTGCTTTCCAGATTCCGGCCACAATCAGGGAAACCCAGAACAGCAGTAAAGATATATTGGCCAGCCAAAAGCCCGTTTTGCCCACGCTGTTTCCCTGTTGCTGATGCTTTAATATATCGGCAACAATTGCCAGCAGCAGCATGGTGTTGATGCCAATGGTGGTTCCCATGGCATGGGCTACCGTAATATGCGTTCCGTGGGTATACACATTGATAGCAGGAACAGACATGCCAATGGCCAGAATAAGGTTTAGGAATACCCAGATGTCTGCGGCAAACAGCAGCCGGTAACTGGCAATATGCCGGAACTTCAGAACGGCTGAAAGGCTTTGTTTCCATTCCCAGATGATTCTTCCAAGCAGGAGCAGTTCGGTCATGCTCACCGCGTAACTGATTTGTCTTACATAGGCATGGGTAGGAAGTGTATAAATATGATGGCCCCAGTTGAACATAAGATTGAAGAGCCCAATGAAATACAACGCAAATGCTTTTTTGCTGAAAGCCGTACTTTGGTTGCCACTGATTTTGCACATCAGGTAAGTCGCAGCACCATATACCAGCTGGTTCCAGGAGCCCACCATGCTGCCATAAGACTTCCACTGAATGGTCATATCGTGAACAATGTGTTTACGGAAATAGGGTAGCACCCAGAGGTAAGATTCTGTAAATGTAAACAGGAAAAATACGATACCGGTAAGCCACATCCATATGTATACGGGCTGATTCCTGAAAGAGTCGACAGTACGAATGAAATTGATCAGCAATAAAACCCAAGCCAATACAATCGGAACAGAAAGATAGGGTGGGTATTCCCAGTATTCTCTTCCTCCAAACATGCCGGCCAGGTAACAGGCCATGATCAGCAGGATGGAAATGCCCAACAGGTAAAACTGTATTTTAATCAGTATTGTCGAATACATCCTTCGTTGGCTGTGTTCCTGTACATAGGTAAAGATGGCGCCGGTAGCTGTGAGTATGATCCAGAAAAGCACCGATGAAACATGCAGTGGACGGGTCCGCTCAAAGGAGAGTACTTCTTTCAGGAATCCGGGCACTGCATATTGCAGGCCGCCTAAAATCCCGAACAGCATGCCTAATGCAAGCAGTATGATACCAAACCTGATAAAATAAACCGGATAAACCGATTGTTTACTGGTTGATGAATCCATTGCGCTGTATTGTAAAGGTTCTCGGATCTGAATTACCGGAGGCATCCAGGTGCCGGAGATAATTCATCAGTTCATTGATTTCTGTTTCAGTGAGGTGATAATTGGGCATGATGTTGGTGCCGTTCTGCAGAAATGCCCGGATATAAGCAGGCCCTCTTTTGGAATAGCTGTTGGTGAGGTCGGGACCCAGATATCCGCCTAGTCCGTATACCTGGTGACAGGCGCCGCAGTTGTATTGCTGCCAAAGTAATTTTCCTTTATCGGCACTTGGTAATGGCTGCTTGTTGCCAGGAGGAAGGTCTGCATATAAAAAGCAGGAGTAGCCTAAAAATGCGGCTACCAATATTCCTGCAATGCTGTATTTGGCGCGGTCCTGCAACATGTATTGGCAAAATAATTAAGGACAAAAATATCCTTTATTTTAAATTTTGACCAATTTTTTTTAACTCAGCCCCGGGTTCTGTTCATTTCCTGATTAGTTCGGAGATTTCAAATTCCAGGTAGGCAGTTACGCCGTTTTTTTCAGAGGCATTTAATTCTATCTTTCCATTCATTGCCCGAACCCTCGATCGGAGACTAACGAGCCCAATACCTTCTGTTTGCATTTTGTCGCTATTGAATCCAATGCCATTGTCTTCGATAGATATACAGAGTAGTTCGTTTTGTTGGGTTAATTGTACAATGGCCTGTGTGGATTTGGAGTGTTTTACAATGTTGTTAATGAGTTCCTGTACAATGCGGTAAACAGATAATTCAAAGGCATCCGAAAAGCGATCTATGGTTCCCCAGGAATCATATTCTATGGCAATGGTTTTGCTGTTGTTGAGGCTATTGCAATATCTTCTAAGTGCCTCATCCAGTCCGTGCTGCAACAATATTTCGGGCATCAGGTTGTGAGAAGTTTTTCTAAGTTCACCGGCAGCTTCGTCCAGTAAGCGGATGCCCTGTTGGTACCCTTCCGTTTGCGTGAGCATTTCTGCTTCCGAAGGAATACTGCTGAAATGCATTTTCACCGCAGCCAGCATGCCCGCAACACCGTCGTGTAGATCCCTTGCGATCCTGCTACGCTCTCTTTCTTCTCCCTGCATGGTAGCCTGCATCAATTGAATTTCTTTTTGTTGCTGAAGCGATTTGAGCTCCCGTAGGTGCACTTGCTTTTTGTTTCTGAACCGAAGATAAAAAAAGGCTGCAGCAGATATTGCTACAACCAATCCTGCAAAAGTGATGTACATGTAATTCCGGCTCTTGTGGAGCTGAAGGTCTTTTTGCGCTGCCTGGTATTTGATTTCCATTTCTGCAGCAGCTCTTTTTACATCCTGGTTAGAAGTACTGTCTTTATAGTGAATGTATTTTTGATAGCAGGCCAGCGCCTGTGCAGGTTTGTTTTGTTTGATATAAGTTTCAGACAACACTTTATAGATGATGGTCGATTGCCGGATCATCCCTTTGCTTTCAGCAATTTCCAGGGCCTTGTTCAGGTAATCGATGGTATGCTGGTGGTCGTTGGTCAGGGCGTATCCATCTGCCAGTCCGATCGTTCCATACAGGATAAACTGCATATTGTTGACCTGCGTTGCAGCTTGTACCAGTTCCCGTGAATACTGAATGGTTTCGGCAGGTTTCTTGAATTTTCGGTAAAGGTCTATCATGCCGGCATTGGCAATGAACTGGTTATTTCTGTTCTGCTGTGCATGGGCCAGGTCGCGGGCTTCTTTGATGTATAGGTAAGAAGCGTTAAAATTATTCCTGTTGGCCATATAGGCACTCATTCCATAAAGCGCTGCCACAAGCGAAGTGGTATCCCTGATTTCCCTGGCAGTTTGCATTACTTTCCGATAATAAAAGGCAGCTTTTTCATAATTCTCCACCGAAAACAGCATGGTGCCCATCTGAATATATGCATTGTTGAGCCTGTTTTTATAAACAGTTCCCTCCAGCAGCCGGATAGCTTTGGTGAGGTGATCCATTTTAAGCGTGGAATTTCCGATTTTATCGGCCTCTACGGCCAGGTTCAGATGACATACGGCTATTCGTTCCAGCTGGTCTGTTTTGCCAAGGTATTCCAAGGCTTTTTCAAATCCTTCCATGGCCTTTGCATTCTCCATGAGCTGTGAATGCCTGTATGCTTTGTAAAACCAGCCCATTCCAATATAATAGGGTTTATCCAGCGTTTTACTCAGAGAAATCAATTGCTCATTGGCATAAGCAGCCTTTGCAGGATCAATATCCAGTTGTTGTTTAATGTACCGGACCAGGTTGCCTGCTTTCAGGGTGTCGTCCTTTGCTTTTAAAATTTCAGACAACCTGGCATCCTGAGCTGCTACTACAGTATAAATACCAGCCAGTAAAAAAGCAAACAGTACAATTCTTTTTAGCAACATCAGCGCAGATTTATAAACCCAGGTTCAATTTCTTTTTCACAAAGAAGAAACCTTCAATTACATGGTCGGATATTTTTTTGTGATTCACATCGAACATACCCGCCCGCAGAACCTTGAATTCACCGCTAACATAGTTATTCTCCGGGTTATTGAAAAATGCCAGCGAAATGAATCCGGGACTGGCAACTTCATTTTCCTGTGGCCCGTTGGTGTTTACGCTGTAGTAATTAATGGAATGCCCGGGCAGGTGATAGGCAAAATTGGTGGTAGTTCCCTCTACAGTAGTATTCCAGAACTGAAAGTTGTTTTGCTTCAGCTCCCAGCTAATCGACACATTTCTACCGGCTTTGTCCGTGGCAAACACATATTCGGGATCGTCGTTGTAGTCGCATATTTCTTTGCCGAAGTGAAGCCAGTCTCCCTGATCAATCCGGAAGCTGATGCCTTCGTTCACCACAGTAATATTTGTGATAAGCAACAGTTTCCGAACCGAAGCTTTCAATTCCACGGATACAGAAGCAGTTGCTTTACGGCCCTTAATTGTTGCAGGGGCTTTGTATGCACAACGGTTACCCGATTGCGTTATACCGCCCGGCCCGCTTAACTGCCAACCCTTCACTGCCTGCGGGTCCATTAAGTAAGGTATGCCAAACGGCGTTTCTTTGCCTGCTTTAGCCGTTAGTGGAAGCAGGTCTTCTGGTCTGAGGTATTGGATTAGTTTTAGTTGGGCTGTTTCGCCAACACCCACAATGGGATTGGCTGGTTCCAGTCGCATCGATTCAAACTGGCTCCAGTCGCTGAAGTGAGTAGTTTCGATCGAAATGGTTTTCTTTAGGGTATCCATACGCCCTCCGCCTACAGACATCCAGACTCCATCCTCACTCTGGTAAGCAATTCCCTGCAAATCAGGGTGCCCTGTGGATCCATCGTTGCGTTGATAGGAGATACGGATGGTAACCGGTTTGGCAAATTTTTTTCCGTGCGGACTTAGGCGATAGGCCAAACCATTGCCTGCGGGATTGGCATTGCTGATGGGTTGAATGCCTATCTCCTGTGATTCTTTCAGTGCACCGGCCGGAATAATAATTTGTAACCGGCCATCTTCGGAGGAGAGGGAACCACCTTCCGGCCCCATTTTTTTTTGCTGCCCATGTGCAAAATGTCCTAACAGTAAAAGCAGCAGGGTAAAGTATAGCGGAGCGGCATGAAATTGCTTCATGATCTATTTTGTTTTGAGGTACTGTTTGTATATTTCAATATTTGAGTCTGTTTGTTGCTGACTCAATTCGGCGGTTTGTGCATGGACCAGCATGCGCCTGGTTAAGCCGGAAAAGGAATACAGGGCTTCCCAGATCCGGAGTTGCAAATCGGCCAGGAGAGGAACAACCTGTTGGTCGGATCCGGTGAGTGCGCTACCGAAGTCGGTAGCATTCAACAGCTCATCTAACTTTCCGGAAATCGCTTTCAGTTCGCTGTAACCAGACTCCCACCAATGATACAGAGATGCATAGTTATCCTGGAAAATAGCCTGCTTTTCTTTTTCCACCTGTCTGAACAATTCACTCATTTTAACCGGGTCTTCTATTTCGGAAAATACCCCTGCAAACACTTCAATTTTTTTCTTTGGAATAGCTGCTCTTCGCTCCTGTATTTTCTGATTGCAGGCAATAATCCGCTCATCGGTAGAACCAAATCTCAATTGTCTGTCTGTTGATGCATCCTGCAGGGCTCTCCAGTTTAACCGTTTTTCTAAACTGATAATTTGTTGTTTCAATGATAGCGCTTTTGCAGAAGGGTTTACCATTTTATTCCACGACATTTTTCCGCTTTCGATCTCGGGGCGTTGCTCCATCATCAACCGGAATCCAAGGAATGCTTCTTCCTCCGGCAGGGGGGCATATACTTTCTGGTACGCCTGCATCATATTTTGTTCTGCAACACTGAACTGACCTGCGTTTACTTTGCCGGATTTCAGTTTTGCCAGATTGGTTTTAAAAACTGCATAAAAGGATTCGGCAACTGATGCAGATTGCTCCCGTTCTGCCGAAAATTCATCAGCCATGGCCGATTCCCATCCGGAGGCAGCCGGAAACCGCTTTTGGGCTTCACTCAGGTTGCTGCCAGGATGGATCATTGCATCAATGAAAGTTCCAAGTTTTATTCTGGCCGGTTCCTGGGCTTTTACTGTTAACGAAAACAGTATTCCTCCAATAATGAGCAAGACCTGCCTGATCAGTCTATGGAATAAGTGGTTCATAAATATCCCTATTGTTGTTTAATAAATTCTACCCTGCGGTTCTGTGCTTTTCCTTCTTTGCTGTTGTTTTCAGTAGCAGGTTGGGATGATCCTTTGCCATCTGTTTCCATCCTGTTCGCCTCAATGCCGAACTGCGCAGACAAAGCCTGTTTTACTGCAGCTGATCTTTGTTTGGAAAGCGTCTTGTTTTTTTCAACGTCGCCATCGCTGTCGGTATGACCAACAATCATTACACGAACAGATGGATTCTCTTTCAGTACTTTGGCTATTTCCTGTAATACGCCTGTGCTTTCGGGTTTAATCCTGTCGGAGTTTACATCAAATAAAATACCGGTGGTTACCAGCTTGCCTTCGGTTAAGAGTTTACTGCGCATATCCGGAGCGCCCTGTGCAAACTTGATGTTCGAAATAAAATAGCCAACCCGCTCATCTTCATAACTGGAAATACCTGTTTCCAGTTCAAAACGATTAAAGGAGGCATTGGCAGGAATGGCCTGGGGAATATCATATACTTTTTCTCCATTGATCCACAAACGGTAACGTTCTTTTTGCACCCAGATAGCAATATGCAATAGTCTTCCATTTACATGATCCAGCGCTTTTACCTCTTTGGAGGGGTTGTTGAAATAATCCACATCGTTTTTCTGAGAAACACGCATGTTTACGATGGACCCAACATCCACACTGGGCATGATGGTAACGGTAGCAGTGGTAATTCCTGTAAAGTCGATCAGGTAGTTCTTTGCTCTTTCATCACCGGGAGGCATACTCACCAGTTTAAACAGCAGCTCCGGATACGCCATGGCAATATCTGCCGAAGTTACATTCATAACCACATCAAATTCGGCTGTGAAATTTTCGGGGAGCCGTTTGATATAAGGAGAAATAAATCTCCCCGACTGGTACATACGCATCCATTTGCCTTCACGGGAATCGATGGTTTGGGTTTCGCCGTGATTATTGGTGCTCCACTTCAGCGGAAATTCACCTATCACATCCTGGGAAAAATCTTCTGCGTAAACCACCTGTTCGCCCGGAATAAAATCGTATCGGCTATAACTTTTGAAAGAAGGTTGCCCGGCTACAGGAACGGATTCCTGTTTGGTCGCCGGAACTTCTCCATCCTCTTTGCTTTTATTTTTTTTCTTTCCCTCGCTAATTTTACTTTCTGTTTTGTCCAGCACTTTGTCCATTCCTTCCTCGGTTCTTTGTTCGATCCGGTCTTTTACTTTTTGTTTGAACTTTCCCAGGATGCCCTGCGAAAATCCGGTTGCCGGTAACAGTACCAGCATAAAATAACATAGCTTTTTCATAGTCTTTTTTTCGGATGTAAAAGAAGACAGAAGGGATAGTTCTTTTTTACGTACATCCATGTAATTGAAAGAATACGTAGAACTACTTAGTTTTTCAAGCAAGCAGCCCCGGAGTTTTGTAAACAGCAAAACAGCCATCTATGCAATTGATCTTCATCAACATCAAAAACATGCAGTTATTCCCAACAGTCAGGTTCTTGCAAAGGATCTTATGTATAACAGGCTCGCTGTTGTTGTGCACCGTATTTGCCATGGCGGCAGGAGAGCGTCCGGAACAACGTGCATACCACGAAGCCATCAACATCATCACTGCAGCCAAACAGGCACTGGGCCCGGCAGACCGTACGGGGAATATTCAATCGCTCTATCTCCAATATAAGGGGCAAAAATATATGGACGGGCAGGGTAAAAAGTTTGGAACAGTAACCGATGTGTTGCCTGTTGAAACAATCGTTGCAATGGATTTTAAATCGGGCAACCTGATGAATGAAACAGCAGATCGTTACAGGGGTGGTTACCTGTTCCATTTCAGGACCGTATATACCGATACGGCCGGATTCAGCTTTGAAGTGCCGAAGATTCGTTTCTCCGGGATAAACCAATTACCGGTAAGTGGAAAGCAGGCACTTCAGCAAAATGTTTTAAGGAATCTTCCCTTGTTCCTCTTCA
Organism: Sediminibacterium sp.; assembly: GCA_016786865.1. Lineage (GTDB taxonomy): Bacteria > Bacteroidota > Bacteroidia > Chitinophagales > Chitinophagaceae > Sediminibacterium. Next base: position 186,448 of record JAEUVE010000011.1, read on the forward strand.
ATATGGCGCTGGAGAAAAAACAAACCCTTCGTTATCATGGTACGGTAAGGGAAAATGGCAGCACCCTGCAGGTGGTTTCATTTGCTTTTTCTGCCAACCTGGTATTGGATATATATGTTGATCAACGTACCCGGATGCTGGTTAAATATACACTCAACAGTGATCACCCGGTTCATGGAGATCAAACCATCACCTGGGCCTTTTCAGATTATCGTTCCGTGGAAGGTGTTCTGTTTCCTTTTATTCGCACCTGCAGCAACGGTGTTTCTTTGTTGAGAGCAGATACGCTTACAGAGATTAAATTGAATCAGGTCATAACTGATTCACTGTTTCAGCAACCATCCGGATATGGCGCTCCTGTTGTGCTGCCAACCCGGATCAGGGAAATTGGTAAGAATATCTTTATGATCGAAGGACTGAATGGTTACAATCCGGTGTTCGTTGCATTTCGTGATTATATTGCAGTGATCGAAGCGGTCAACGGTTCGGACGAAGCCATCCGAATGATTCAGCAAAAATTCCCCGGAAAGCCCATCCGTTATCTGGCCCTTTCTCATTATCACGAGGATCATACAGCGGGCTTACCCTATTTTCTCAAAGCCGGAGCAGAAGTGATTACCACACCACAAAATACCGCCTATGTACAGGCGGTGAACCGGGCGGTACATTCCATACTGCCACTTCCTACGGAGAATCCCGTAAAAACAATTGAGGTGCGTACACTCAAAAAAATGACCGACGGAGAAACAGAGCTACAAATCATACCGTTTGGAGCAAACAGTCATACGGATGAAATGCTCCTGTTTTATTTTCCTAAAGAACAACTGGTGTATCAGGCAGATTTGCTGATCTCCACCGATCAGGGAGAACTGGCCCGGCCATTAATTCCGCTGAACTACGAGCTCTACCGGTTTATACAGGAGCACCAATTGCGGGTAAAAACCATTTATGGTACCCATTGGAAGGAAGTAAGCTACGCAAAGCTGGAAGCAGCGGTTAATGCAGCAGGCTAATTGTCTACCGTTGTAATGACCGGTCGGGTATCTTTTTTGTTGCGTTGATCGTAATGAATGCCCCATCCATCCAGTTTGGGCCGATGGGTTCGCTTGCGGGTTAATTCATGTTGGTAAATGGTTTTCCCCAATTCAAGCAGAAACGGCCATCCCGTGGTTTCGTAATCGTATTTTCCGTCGTTCACCACTCCGTCGCTGTTCACATATACGGTTGCTGCGAGCATGTATTCTATGTTGTTTTTGGTATCAACCACATAGGAAACATCGGTCAGGAATCCGTATGCCCATCCTACTTTATTGAATACGCGAACATGTTCCGGCATTTTTTTGGTACTGTCGCGGAAAAAGAACTTTACATAACTGTCGTAAAACACCGTGTCGTTGTATTTGGGAAAATCTGTTTCGGAAGGGTACTGCGATAAATACTTTAAAAGGAAATCGCGGTCGTTGTTGGTGATGTTGAACCGCTGATGAGCGGGAACGGAACCGGGGAATAAAACCGATTGCAGTATCTGTTGAAAATCTCCCAGTGAAATATTGTTGTGCCTGGTGAAATTGAACGGTTCGGGGATGATGCTGTCGTATTTGTTCATGTAGGCTTTACCGATTTTGATCTCCTGGTTAAAAGGAAGCGAGTCTTTGTTATAAGCGCCCGGTTGCTGATAGATCACCTGGCCTTTTTCGTTGATGAAACGAAATGGGTTGGTATGTCTGTTTTGCTCTTCGGAATAGCCCATGAACTGCCGGCTGATGATGGCTGTAGGGTAGCCTTTCTGGTGCAGGGAACGATTGATGGCTTCCTGCCCCAGAAACTGGTACATGCGGTTGTAAGGATCGTTTTCGCTGATGAGTAAAGCTCTTTTGATATAATGCGCAATGCTGGGAAGTCCGTTGGCGCTGGTGGAATCTTTGTGGGCAATCACCTGGCCGGGATAGCTGCTGTCTATTAGCAGGCTGGTGTATTTATTTACCCCCGGAATGCGGAGTTGGTTTAGTTTTTCGAGCGATAAAAAAGCCAGGGGCATTTTTACTACCGAAGCAGGGTTGAAATACAATTGGGGATCGTAATTAAAATAGGAATGTTCAAAGGAGGGGATTCCCTTTTGATTTCTGTTGATGCGGGTGTAGATGATCTGGCAACGGTAGGAAGATGGGTCCCGTACAATCTGTTGCATTACGGGATGGTTGCTGGTCCGCAGCAATCCGAGCAGTTCCTGATCTGTTTTGCTTTGGGCCTGTGCAGTTACAACCAGCAGGCAGGTTAGAACTGTTAATAAAACATAAAATTTTCTCATCTGCCTAAGATACAATTTTCCGGCCTTTATTTTTTGGCATCATATTTGGCTTATACAGGGTAACCAAATCGGTCAGATATGAAAAAGATCATCTTCGCAGGTTTTTTCCTGCTCAGCGTAGTTGCAACAGAGCAGTTGGGTGCACAGGTTAGCGTAAATGTAAACATCGGTAAACAGCCTGCCTGGGGACCGGTTGGGTACGACTATGTAGATTATTATTACCTGCCCGACTACCAGGTGTATTACCATGTACCTCGTCAACAGTTTATATATCTCAGCGGAAACCAATGGGTTTTTGCGGCAACGCTTCCTTCCAGGTTTGGAAGGGTCGATTTATTCAATACCTATAAAGTAGTGATTAATCAGCCAAGACCGTATCTGCATCACCACGATTATTATGTACGTTACGATCGGGGTCGTGGATGGAGTCCACAGCCACAGATCATTATTCGCGACAGATATAACGAAAGATACAACGACAGATACTACCGGGACGATCATGACCGGAACGATAACGGCAGGGGCAATGCTTACGGGCACTATAAAGGCAACCGGGGTCATGGAAACCGGGGCGAAGGCAGGGGCCATGGTAAGCACGGCGACCGGGATTAAATAAACAACCCCGTTTTTACTAAAAAACATACGCCAATATAATAGCAGGAACTAATCGTACCTTTAGGGGGAACCGATTGGTTCCTTTTTTATGCCCAAACAAATCATCATGAAATACTTTTTGTTGCTGTTCTCCTTTGTTGGCAGTTTTGCTACAGCCACCGCACAAAAAACAACGGAGAGGGATTACTATCTCGTTAAAGTGTATCACTGCAATACTCCTCAGCAGATCACGCAGATAGAACAGTACCTCGGAAAGGAACTGATTCCTTTTTTACACCGGAACGGAGTGCCTAAAGTAGGGGCATTTTTACCGCTCGCAAACGATACCGCTGCCGACAAGCAATTGTTGGTATGGATTCCATTGTTGTCGCTGGATCAGCTGGCAAGGATCGAACACCAATTTGGAAAGATAAATCCGCTTACAGATAACGCCCTGTTGCAGCCAGCAGCTGCAGACGGTACCGTTCCCTACAACCGGATCGAAACCATGTTGTCCGAAGCATTTTCGTTTCATAAAAAATACAATACAGCAGCCAGTTTTAAGCCGTCTCCCGAAGCCGTATATGAGTTCAGAAGTTATGAGAGCAGTACCGAAAACCTGCACCTGCGCAAAGTGCACATGTTTAACCAGGGAGGTGAAATTGACTTGTTTAAAAAACTGGACTTCAACGCGGTTTTCTATGGCCGGGTAATTGTTGGTGCGCAAATGCCCAACCTGATCTATATGACCCGGTTCCGCAATATGGCCGATCGTGATGCGCACTGGAACAGCTTTGGCAATTCCCCGGAGTGGAAGGCCATGTCTTCGCTTCCTGTATACAGCAATACGGTATCCAAACATGTGGTGATCCTGATGCGGGCATCTGTGAGCAGTGAGTTTTAATTATCTTGTGCCCAATTGAGCAAATAACTATGGTCTGTTTTTTTAGAAAATCCCTTGCAGGAATTGTACTGGTAATTGGAATGTTTTCTCTGCAGGCCCAGGCACAGGATGCCGGCATCCTGGTGAAGCGCGGACAACAAAAAATGGCGACTAAAGATTATAAGGGCGCTGTACAGGATTTTACAGAAGCATTGGAGCTGTTGCCCGAGGAGGTGAATCTGTATGTAAACAGATCGCTGGCCAAACAGCAACTGAAAAATTATGCAGGCGCAGAAGAGGATCTGGGTTTTGCCATTGAAATTGATTCTGCCAATGCAGATCTTTTTTTTAAAAGAGGGATTGTAAAAGGGCTCATGAACAATGTTGCAGGTGCTATTGAAGATTATTCCATTTCAATTGGCCTGAACCCGAACAATGCCAATGTGTACTTCAACAGAGGTATAGAAAAGGAACGGCTAAAAAAACCGGAAGCTGCGCTGGAAGATTATAATAAGGCGCTGGCACTTAATCCCAAATACGGAGACGTATATTTTAACCGCGGCGTGGTGCGTGCAGCACTCGACGACAAAGACGGGGCCATGCAGGATTACAGCAAGGCGCTCATCTACAATCCCAAAAATGCGAGTGCTTATTTTAACAGGGCCATCCAGAAGTCGGATTTCCAGGATTTTGCCGGCGCCCTTTCTGATTACAACAATGCCATCCGGCTTTCTCCTGGTTTTGTCAGCGCCTGGTTCAACAGGGGTTATGTAAAAACCAGGCTGAACAATATGCAGGGGGCGCTTGCCGATTTCAATAAGGCCATACAGCTGGAACCGGCAGCAGATATTTATTACAGCAGGGGCATAGTAAAAGCAGCATTGAAAGACCACAAGGGAGCCATACAGGATTACAACAAGGTAATTGCACTCGATTCCAGTATCGAAAATGTTTTCTTCAACCGGGCGTTGAGCAAGATGCAGCTCAATGATTTTGCCGGTGCCATACCAGATCTTGATCAGGCCTTGCAGGAAAGTCAGGCCAATTCAGATATATATTATAACCGGGGCGTAGCCAAAAGAAACCTGCAGCAATACCAACCAGCTGCGTCGGATTTTGATAAAGCCATTGTGCTAAAGCCCAAAAACAGTGATTTGTATGTGAACAGGGGTTTGGTAAAAATAGTTCTGGGAGATACCCTGGGTGCTATTAAGGATTTCAGTAAAGCAATTGATCTGGATCCCAGGAACAGCGGGGCCTGGTTTAACAGAGGCATTCAGTACGGGCACCTTAAATTATACTCGCAGGCACTGGAAGATTACAATGCGGTGCTGGCCATTCGTCCGGGCTATGCCGATGTGTATTTCAACAGGGGGGTGATCAAGGCCACCCTAAAAGATAATCAGGGCGCCATAGCCGATTATACAGCTGCTATCCGTTATCAGCCGGGCCTGGGTGCAGCTTATTACAACCGCGGAATAGAGCGGGCAGCTTTACAATCTTATCAGGCGGCACTGGCAGACTTTAACAGGGCTGTTCAATTGCTGGAAGCAAAACCAGACTTGTATTTCAACCGTGCATTGGTAAAGGGAAACCTAAAACAGTATGCAGCGGCACTGGCAGATTACAACAAAGCCCTGCAACTGGATCCTGCCAATGCAGACCTCTTGCTGAACAGGGGAATTACCAGGGCAATCCTGAAAGATAAGGCCGGAGCCTGTTCAGACCTGCAGAAGGCCAAAGACCTGGGTAATCCGCAGGCAGATGCAGAGTTGCTTAAATCCTGTCAGTAAACCTTTCAAAAAATATTTTCTGCCGTTTACAAGAATTGTATTTTTTCTATTTTATTCTGTAATATATTGTACACAACAGCTACCAATGGGTAGTTTCAAAGACTAAACCAACTATTATGAAAAGAGGAATCCTGTTTTTTGCACTGCTGCTGGCAGGAGCAACTGTATCTGCTCAAACTGCAGATGAAATCATCAATAAATACGTGTCTGCTATCGGCGGGGCCGATAAATGGGCAAAAGTTCAGTCCATCAAAGTAGAAGGTCAGGTAGAGGTACAGGGCCTGGCAATTCCGTTTACCATGCAGGGACTGCAGGGAAAAGGGGTTCGGGTAGATGCAGAATTTCAGGGGAATAAAATCATCGATATTGTTACCCCAACCAATGGATGGGGACAGAACCCGCTGGCGGGAAAAGCAAGTCTCAGCCCCATTTCTGCAGAAGAATTGAAAGTGAAACTGGATGACCTGGATATACAGGATGCATTTGTAGATTATAAAACCAAAGGCTCAACGGTAGAGTTCCTGGGCAAGGATGAGGAAGACGGTAATGAGTATCTCAAGGTAAAACTGACCACTAAGAACAACAACGAAAAAACATTTTTCTTTGATCCCAAAACTTACCTGGTATACAAAATGGAAGTGATTATGAAGCAACAGGGTCAGGAAATAAAATCTGCGGTTAAATACCTCGATTATCAAACTACCGACTTTGGTATTAAAATGCCGTTTAAACAAGATCAGGGAATGATGCTGATGGTGAACAAAAAAGTGACCATCAACCCTGCCATCGATGAGGCAATCTTTAAAGGAAATTAGTTTTCATAAACATGCGGTAACTGCTCTTTGTACCAGTCTGTTTGCCGGTACGGGGAGCAGTTTTTTTATCCTACAATTCATCATATGCACATAAGAATAAGACTGGCAATGTTGCTGCTGATTGCAGCGGTAACAGCCACTGCACAAACCAGCCTGAACTCATCGTATTTTCAGGTGATGAGCGCCCGGGCGCTGGGACCTTCTACCATGAGCGGCAGAATTACCGCCATTGAAGGAATAACCACCGATGGTCAGATCAACCTCTACGTGGGTACAGCCGGAGGCGGTATCTGGAAAAGCCAGAACGGCGGTCTGTCGTTCAGTCCGCTGTTCGATAAATATTGTCAATCCATCGGAGCGCTGGCATTGGAACCGGGAAATGCCAAAGTGGTATATGCCGGAACGGGCGAAAGCAATACCCGGAATTCGGTGTCCATCGGGGATGGCCTGTACAAAACCACCGACGGGGGAAACAACTGGCAAAAACTGGGGCTGGACAGTACCGAGCGCATCAGTAAAATTGTAGTGGATCCGGTTAATAAGAAGAATGTATATGTAGCTGCTCCCGGCCCACTGTGGAAATCCTCTCCGCACAGAGGCTTGTACAAAACCACCGATGGTGGAAAAACCTGGAACAAGATTTTGTATGTGAATGAAGAAACCGGATGTGCAGATATCGCCATGCATCCGCAACAACCAGAAACCCTGTTTGCATCTGTATGGCAGTTCAGAAGAAAGCCCTATGCATTTGTTTCGGGTGGCAGTGGAAGTGGTTTGTATAAAACCACCGATGGCGGAAAAACCTGGAATAAAATCACGAAGGGATTGCCGGAGGGAGATTTAGGCAGAATTGTGATTACCATCAATCCTTCCAAACCATCCGAGATACTGGCTATTGTAGAAGCCAAAAATCCCGGTTTGTATATTTCCACCGATGAAGGAGCCAGCTGGCAAAAACTGGCTTCCACAGAAAACATTACTGCCAGGCCTTTTTATTTCAGTACACTGGTGTACGATCCAAAAGACCCCAAGCGGGTGTATCGTCCTGCGTTTGATTTTGCTTATTCCAACGATGGAGGATACTCCTGGAACAATTCCATCATTGGCGGGGTTGCGCCGCATGCCGATCACCATGCATTGTGGGTGAATCCGCTGAACACCGATATGCTGTACCTGGGAACCGATGGCGGTGTTTATTTTAGTATGAACCGGGGAAGCACCTGGCAATTTCTCAACAATCTGCCGGTAGGACAATTTTATCATGTAAGTACAGACCTGCAAACGCCGTATAATATTTACGGAGGGTTACAAGACAATAACAACTGGATGGCGCCGAGTTCGGCTCCCGGAGGTGTAACAGCTGCAGACTGGAAGGGTTTGGGTGGAGGAGATGGTTTTTGGGTACAGCCCGATCCGGTTATTCCGGAAATTGTTTACGCAGAGTCGCAGGGGGGTGAAGCTTACAGAATCGACCGCAGAACAGGATTGTCTTTTGGCATTAAACCCAAAAAATTATCCGGAGATGAAGACCATCGCTGGAACTGGAATACACCTATCGTAACCGGTAAGTCTGCCATAAAGGGAAAGGATGGAAAGCCATTGAGCAATCTGTATATGGGCGCTCAATATGTTTTTCGTTCCAGGGATCATGGCCGGAACTGGGAGCGGATTTCACCAGACCTGACCACCAATAACAAAAGCAAACAAAACCAGGCCGAGAACAGTGGCAGTATCACGGGCGATAATACCAGTGCCGAAAACCATTGCACCATTTTTACCATAACACAGGATCCGCGCAATGAACAGATCATCTGGGCAGGAACCGATGATGGTAATTTGCAGGTAACCCGCAATGGTGGAAAAACATGGGAGAACAAAGCGCCGGCCATCTGGAAAACCGGCGTACCGGAACATGCATGGGTCAGCAGTATAGAATTGTCTGTACTGAATCCGCAGCGCATATTGGTAACGCTGGATCACCATATGTATGGAGACAACAACACGTATGCAGTGGTGAGTAATGATGGAGGTAATACCTGGAAAAGATTCAGCTCGCCGGAGTTTACCGGATTTGCACATATTATCCGGGAAGATATAAAGGATGAAAGATTGTTGTTTCTTGGAACAGAAATGGGATTGTTTATTTCGATGGATGCCGGGACCACATGGATGCGGAGTAAGTACCAGAATATGCCCTGGTACAACCTCGTGCGCGATATTAAAATTCATCCGGTAACGCAGGACCTGATTATTGCTTCGCACGGAAGAGGAATATACATCATCGATAACCTGCAGCCATTGCGGGAACTCATCCGGACCGATGTTAACAAAAACGCTATTTTGTTTCCGGTACAGAACTACACGTATGATTTTGCACAACAGTATCCGCAATCCGCATCTAATCTTACCGGATGGGTGGGAGAGAATAAAGTGTTGTTGCCGGCAATCTATTATTACCTGAAACAGCGCAGCAATGATGCAGTAAAGATTGAAGTGTATGATGCGGCTAATCGGAAGATCCGTGATTTTAACGGAACAGGTTTAAAAGGACTGAATAAAGTATACTGGTCGTTGAATGTGAATCCGCCCAAAGTAGCCCTTGGGGGATATATTGCACAATCCACTGTACAGTATTCCGGATTTGTAAGTCCGCGGGTGCCAGTTGGAAAATACAAAGTGGTGGTAAGGGCCGACGGTCAGCAATACGAACAAACCTTTGAGGTAAAGCCAAATCCTGAAAAAGGAATAACCACTCAATCTGTGGAGCAACTGTATCAGCAGGGAATGCGATTGCACCGCCTGCACGAAAAATTATTTGTGCTGGTGGATTCACTGGATCAAAAAATTGCCGCACTAACTCAGCCGGCCAGAACAGATTCAGTTGCCAATGGCAGGCTGCAGCAGTTACAGGCATTGAAAGGAGAAATAGTAGAGCTGAACCGCAAATCTATTTTCTTTGATGAGTTTAAATTCCGCAGAAAAATCAGCGATTTGTATGTGGAAGTCGTGATGGGTATTGAACCCTTGTCTGCGAAGCAGGAGCAGGGCATCAGCCTGCTCGAAGCTGAGTTTGAAGTGTTCCGAAAACGGGTAGCATCTATTTAAATTTCCGGGAGGATCTCTTACAGGGATCCTCCTTTTATTAACAGGGATTCCTGCACCAGTTCCTTTACAGCCGAAGCTCCGGAAATACAGGCCATCATATGGGTGAAAGCCAGCTTGCCCAATTTGTATCCGCTGGTTTCTATATAGGTAATTCGCGGGTGGTACAGTTGCGGAATAAACCCATTGCTGATGCTGATTACCCCAATTTGATCCGGAATTTTTAATCCCAGTTGCTGGATCGCTTTCATTGCGCCAATCAGCAGTTCGTCGCTCATGCAAAAAATGAGTTCCGGTTTATTCGCAGCTTTGAGTATTTGAAGAGTGGTTTTTTCTGCTACCTCCGAATTGGCTGCATGGTAAGCAGTAAGCTGAACACCGGCCAATTTGCTCCGGAAGAATTCTTCTAATGCATTCTTTCTGTTGGTAGTAATGGAGAGCCCCGGATCACCAAACAATGCAACAATGTTTTTTTTGCCGGTTTGGAGCATGGCTTCCCCTGCAAGTGTTGCAGCACGTTCGTCTGCTAAGCAAACCCGGTAGGTATTGTGATCTTTTGGAACATTGTCGAAGTACACTACCGGAATATTTTGTTCATTCATTTTGCGAAATCCGCTGAAATCGGTGGTGTTGGCTGTGATGCAGGCAAATAAACCCATCACCCTGTTTTGTCGGAACAGTTTAAGGTTCTCTGCTTCAATAGCGGGATCATTTGCAGTTTGCAGAATCATCAATGCAAAACCATGCTTTCTGCTTTCCTCTTCTACCGATGCTATGAAACTTTCATAAAACTGATTGTAAATAAATGGTACCATCAAACCGATGACTTTGCTGTTTTGCGTTCGCAGGTGCACAGCAAATGCATTGGGCTCATAATCGAGCGTTTGCGCCAGTTCCAACACTTTTTCCCGGGTCTTTACCGAAATGTCTGGATGGTGTTTTAAAGCCCTGGATACGGTGGATATACTACAGCCCAGCGTTTCCGCAATTTTTTTGAGCGTGGTATTATTCATGCAGCAAGTTTGTTGTAAGGTAAAAAATTTCAACAACAAATGTTTCCGCAAACGGTTGCGGACCTTAAAAAAATACTAACCAATTAAAAGAGAGCGTTTTAGCAGTATTTTTTCGTTCGATTGCTTGCTATATTCTTTCAAATTGGGTGCATCGTTTTGCCGAAGACGGTGGTCTACCAAGGGATTGCGCGCATGGGAAAACCTGTTGAACTGGTATAGCAATTATTTTTTTGAAGTTTTAACAAAAATTTGTTTTAGAAATAAAAATGTGTACTTTGTACACGCTTAATAACCAGTAAACTGCCATTTTATGAATCTAAAGTTGCTTGCCAAGCCCATATTATTGGGTGCTTTCGCTTGCCTGTTTGCGATTTTTTCGCAAGCCCAAACCAAGACTGTCACTGGTAAGGTGACGGACTCAAAAGACGGATCACCCATGGTTGGTGTATCTGTAGTTGCCAAAGGAACCAATATCGGTACCCAAACCGGTGAAGACGGTTCATTCAAACTCACCATTTCTTCTACCATCAACAAACTGGTTGTTTCTTCAGTTGGTTATGGTACTGTAGAAGTGGATGTAACAAAATCCACCAATGTATCTGTAAAGCTGACTGCAGCCGCTGATGCTTTAAGTGATGTGGTGGTAATCGGTTATGGTACCAGAAAATCCAAGGACGTAACCGGATCTGTAGCACAGGTTGCAGAGAAAGACTTTAACAAAGGTCAGATTGCATCACCTGATCAGCTCCTGCAGGGCCGTACAACCGGTGTACTCGTTACACCTGCTACCGGTGAGCCAGGTTCTGCTGCAACCATCAACATCAGAGGTACCGGTTCCATCAGTGGTTCTCAGGAGCCCCTGTATGTAATTGATGGAGTGCCTTTGATTCAGGGTGGTACACTGGGCACCAACGGAAGTGGTGTGGAAGGTAGCACAACTGCTAAGAATCCATTGATCTTCCTGAACCCTGCAGATATCGAGAGCATGACGGTGTTGAAAGATGCGTCTGCCGCTGCGATCTATGGTTCAAGAGGTGCAAATGGTGTAATCCTGATTACGACCAAGCAGGGTAGAGGTGGTAAAAAAGGCATGTTCAATTTTGGTGTAACTACCAGCATTGCAAATACTGCCAGAAGATACGACCTGATGAACCCAACAGATTTCCTGCTGTATGCCAAGAAGGCCAACATCGATGGTGGCGCAGCTCCTGCCGATGCAGAAGCTGCAGTTAAACTCCTCGATCTGGGCGCTTCCACCAACTGGCAGGACCAGATTTTCAGACAGGCTATTTCTCAGAATTACAATCTCAGCTGGGGTTACAGCTACAAGGGAACTACAGTTCGTTTGAGTGGTTCTTACGATGATCAGCAGGGTGTAATCAAGAACAGTGGTCTGAAAAGATTAACTACCCGTGCCAACATTGCACAGAAATTATTCAATGATAAATTAAGACTGGAAGCAAACCTTACTTATTCTAATACCAAGAATGAGTATGCACCGCTCTCCAACAACGCTGGTTTCCAGGGAAGCTTGCTGGGTGCTGCACTGCAGTTGAACCCAACCATGCCTGTTTATAATGCAGATGGCTCCTTCTTTCAGCAGGGAGATGCAAGAAACCCTGCACAGATGCTGGCTTATTTCCAGGACAGGGATTTCATCAATCGTTTCCTGACCAATTTCTCTGCCAGCTACCAGATTGCCAAGGGCCTTACTTATAAGGCAGTGCTTGGTATCGATAACTCTAAATCTGAAAGAACTTCATTTGCCGATCCACGTTTAGGTTCCGGCGCTTATGGCGGTACCATCAGTGTATTCGGTAAAGATTATGGTAACCCAATTCAGGGTAATGGCCGTACCACCAGACAAAATCTGGATGTGAAGTCTTTACTGGTAGAACATTATGTTACTTACGACAAAACATTCAACGATGTTCATGCACTGAACGCCGTTGCAGGTTATTCTTATCAGAACTTTGAAACTAAGTACAGTGGTTCTTTTGGATGGGGACTGAACACACCTGTAGTTACTCCTACAGACAACTTCATCAAGAACTACAGCAATTTTAAAAACTATGCCAACTTCGTTCCTGATTACAACAGAAACGAACTGCAGTCTGTATTTGCCCGTGTGAACTACACTTACAAAGACAAATACTTCTTAACTGCAACTGTAAGATCCGACGGATCTTCCAAGTTTGGTAGCAACAACCGTTACGGTACATTCCCTGCCTTCGCGTTCAAGTGGAGGGTAATGGAAGAAGCCTGGGCACAGAACACGCTGGGTAAACTGTTCAGCGAGTTCAATGTAAGAGCCAACTACGGTAAACTGGGTAGCCAGGACAACCTGGGATCTTATGCAGCCCTGAACCTGCAGCAAACTTTTGATGTAGGCTCCGGTCCTGTAACAAGATTTATTCAGCAGGGTAACCCTAACCTGAAATGGGAAGAAGTTGCTACCAGCGGTGTTGGTGTAGACTTCACTACCAAGAACAGACGTTTATCTGTTACCTTAGATTACTATCATTCCAAGAGAACCAACATGTTGTTCTTTGCTCCAACACCCGGAGGATTTGCTCCAACCAGCAGCTGGTGGATCAACCTCGATGGTAGTGTAGTAAACAAAGGATGGGAGCTTGGTGTAAACTATAAAGTAATCCAGGGAGCCAAGTTCAACTGGGATGCGAGCTTTAACATGACAACCGTTAACAACAACATTACCGGCTTACCTTCTACCATCAACACCGGTAGCGTAAGTGGTCAGGGTTTAACAGGTGCATTTGCTCAGGTGCTTACCAACAACTCACCTATTTTCACATGGTCTATGCTTCAGTTCCAGGGCTTTGACGGTAACGGTAACGCACGTTATGCTGCCGGCGCTTCTAACCAACTGGTTGGATCTGCACTGCCTAAGTTCTTTGGTGGTTTAACCAACAACTTCTCTTACAACAGATGGAGCCTGAGCGTATTCTTAAATGCGGTAACCGGTCACTATGTATACAACAATACTGCCAACGCCCTGTTCCTGAAAGGAAGCTTGCGCAATGGTCGTAACGTAACCAACGAAGTAGGTAAGGGTCCTGAAAATCCTTTCAACCCCGGATCTGTTTCTACCAGATTCCTGGAGAAAGCAGACTTCCTTCGTCTTGCCAACGTGAACCTGAGTTATGCATTCGCAATGAAGAGCAAAGTTATCAAGACCTTATCTGTATTTGCATCCGGACAAAACCTGGCGCTTATCACCAAATACTCTGGTATAGATCCTGAGGTGAACGTTGATAAGAGCATGAGTGGTATTCCTTCACGCGGCTTTGATTACACACAGTATCCAAAACCAATCGTGATCACAATCGGTGCTAATATTGGCTTTTAATTTTGAACTTTATAACATTGAATAATATGAAAAAGAATATAACCAATTATTTTATTCCGGTAGTAACGGCCGTAGGTATGCTTACCATGTCGGCTTGTACCAAACTGGAGCCTAAATTGGAATCGCCCAATTCCATTGCACCTACCACCAGTGGCGGTGCACCATCTGCTCCATCCATTTCTGCAGTATATGAGCAGTTAAACAACCTGGTGGGTGGCCAGGAAGGATGGCATGGTATGCAGGAACATACCACCGACGAACTGCTTGGACCAACACGTGGTACCGACTGGGACGACTTTGGTACCTGGCGCCGTTTGCACCTGCACACCTGGGGTCCGGATCATAACCAAATCACCAATGCATGGAACCAGTTGAACGGAGCTTTGTTCCAGACAACCCTGATTGCAGAAACCAAAACAGGATTGGAAAAAGCAGAAGGACAATTCCTTCGGGCTTACTTCCGCTACCTGACCTGCGATATGTATGGACAGGTTCAAACAAGACCTGCAACTGCAGCAGCCAACGCTGTTCCGGATGTGTTAACCAGATCTGCAGCCATTGATGCCATCATTGCAGAACTGGAATCTGCTGTACCAAATCTGCCTGCATTCAGCCGCACCAACAGAACCCAGGCTACCAAAGAAGCCGCATGGGCTTTGCTGGCAAAATGTTACCTGAACAAAGCAGTGTACAAGCAGGATCCTACCAAACCTGCAGGTCCTTACACGTTTGCTGCTGCAGACATGAACAAAGTGATTGAGTATTGCAACAACATTGCAGCGAATCCTTTGCTGGCAGTGAACTCCTACTACTGGGATAACTTTAAGTGGGACAATGGTGCACTGTCTACCGAAAATATCTTCGTGCGTAAAAACGGTTCTGATACCAGAGCGGGCAACGGTCCTGCACTGGTATGGCAAACTGCTATGGGCTTCCACTACGGACAGGCTCCAAGCGGATGGAACGGTTTTGCCACACTGTCCGATTTCTACGATAGTTTTGAAGCTACCGATAAAAGAAGATCCGATACCCTGGCAGGTTACACCACTCAAACCGGTGTAGTAGCCGGTTTCCTGGTAGGTACCGTTAGAGGACCTAAAGACGGAAGAATCGGTAATCCAATTGTGGTATTGAAAGACAGAAGTAAGAACGACCTGGTATTTACCAGAAACGTATCTATGTTCTTCAACAACGAAGCAAATGGTATTCGTCCAAATAAATTCCCACTGGATCCATCTACCATCAATGATGGAGGTTGGGGTAGCCAGAATGAGTTTCCTTTCTTCCGTTTCTCCGATGTTCGTTTGATGAAGGCCGAAGCCATCTTAAGAGGTGGTACCGGTGGCGGAGAAACAGCGCTGTCTATCGTGAACGATATTCGCAGCAAAAGAGGCGCTTCTGCTTTATCCGCGCTCACCTTATCTGATCTGTTGAAAGAAAGAGGTCGTGAATTATGGCTGGAAGGCTGGAGAAGAAACGATATGATCCGTTACGGGGTGTTCAATGAGCCTGTACAGGAAAGATCTGCAACTTCCGATGGTTACAGAGTGGTATTCCCGATTCCTGCTACTGCAGTGGCATCCAATCCAAACCTGAAGCAAAACTTCGGATATTAATTTCGATTGTATAAAGTTCAGAAGGGCCCCGGTTTACCGGGGCCTTTTTTTATTCCGGTTAACGAAAAAAATCATGACCGGATCCATGTAAAATATTGATACAGCTTGCTGTAATTACTTATTTTTAGAACATGATGCTTCGTACAACCTTACTTGCCGGAACAGCAATACTGCTGCTGAATTCCTGTAAACAAAAACAACAGGAGCCACTGTTTACCCTTGCTCAAAACAGTAATATTCAATTCACCAATACCATTGAAGAAACCAAAACGTTTAATGTATTCAAATACAGAAACTTTTACAATGGAGGAGGTGTTGCTACGGGAGATCTGAACAACGACGGACTGCCCGAAGTATTTTTTACGGCCAATCAGGGAGCCAACAAACTGTACCTCAACAAAGGCAATATGCAGTTTGAAGATATTTCCGAAAAAGCAGGTTTCGGAAATAAGCCACAGTGGAGTACCGGAGTGGTATTTGCAGATGTGAACGCAGACGGATGGCTGGATATTTATGTGTGTAATGCCGGTAATATGCTGGAGAAACCACTTCGGAAAAACCAGTTGTACATTAACAATCACAACCTTACGTTTACAGAAAGTGCAGCTGCATACGGACTCGACAACGATGGCTATTCCACACAGGCATCTTTCTTCGATTATGATCTAGACGGCGATCTGGATTGTTTCCTGGTCAACAACAGCCCCATACCGGTTAATAGCCTGAACTATGCCAATATGCGGGAGATTCCGGATGCGCAGGCGCCTTTTGCGGAGTTTCTCAAAGGAGGGGGTGATCATCTTTACAGAAACGATCAGGGAAAATTCAGGGAAGTGAGCCGGGAAGCAGGCATTCATGGAAGCATCATCAGCTTTGGTTTGGGTGTTACTGTGGGAGACATCAACGAAGATGGTTATCCGGATGTGTATGTATCGAACGATTTTTTCGAAAAAGATTATCTCTATATCAATCAGCGCAACGGTACATTTAAAGATGAAATAGAACAGCGTACACAACACATCAGCTTTTCTTCCATGGGCGCCGATTTGCAGGATATCAATAATGATGGCCGCCCCGATATCTTTACAACAGACATGTTGCCGGGAGATGATTACCGGTTAAAAACAAATACTTCTTTTGAAGGCTACGATGTATTTAAGCTGAAACAGAACCAGGGCTTTTACAACCAGTTTACACAGAATTCGCTGCAGGTAAATAACGGAGAAGGAAAATTCCGGGAAACCGCTTTTTACAGTGGTGTGGCCGCCAGCGACTGGAGTTGGGGTGCCCTGATGTTCGATGCAGACAACGACGGCTACTCCGATATATTTGTTTGCAATGGCATTTACCGCGATGTAACCGATCAGGACTTCATCGATTTTTTTGCCAATGATGTGGTGAACCAGATGGCGCTTACCGGTAAAAAAGAAGAAGTGGAAACGGTGATTGATAAAATGCCTTCTGTACCCATACCGAATAAAGCATTTCGTAACAAAGGTCAGCTCCGGTTTGAAGATGCAGGAATGAACTGGGGTTTTGATCAACCTACTTTTTCCAATGGCGCAGCTTATGCAGACCTGGACAATGATGGCGACCTCGACCTGGTGATCAGCAATGTGAACCAACAGGCGCTGGTATATAAAAACAACAGCAGGGAACAAAAGAAAGGCAGTTATATAGCTGTTCAGCTACAGTACAAAACGCCCAATGCCTTTGGAATCGGAAGCATCATCAAACTCTACCAGGGAGGAGAAATCATTACCAGAGAACTGATTCCCAGCAAAGGATTTCAATCTTCGGTAGAATACCGGCAAACCATTGGTATCGGAAACGGTCAACCGGATTCCCTGCAGGTAATCTGGCCCGACAGGAGCGTTACCACAGTGATAAAGCCGGCCATCAACAAGCAGCATACCATTCAATATACTGCGGCTTCAACCCATCCATACTTACCGGCAGTGTTTCCGGCTGCAGCGCCCTATTTTGAAGCTTTGCAAATGCCCTTCGAAAAGCATACAGAAGATGATTATGTAGATTTTTATACTGAACGAAATATTCCTTTCATGCTCTCCAAACAAGGTCCGAAGGCTGCGGTGGGAGATGTGAACGGAGACGGACTGGAAGATGTTTACATTGGTGGTGCATTAAGGCAAGCCGGACAACTCTATCTGCAAACATCCGGAGCATTTGTAAAGAAGGAAGTGCCCGACTTTAAAAAATATGCGTTCAACGATGTAACGGCTGCTTTCTTTTTTGATGCCGATCAGGATGGAGATTTGGATCTTTTCACCGGAGGTGGAGGAAACTTTACTGCGGCATCCTCCGAGAGTTACCAGAATCATATTTTCCTCAACGATGGCAAGGGTAATTTCAGTTTAAAGATCGGCGCATTGCCGGTGAGTCATACCAACTGTGGAGCAGCCATACCGCTGGACTATGACGGAGATGGCCGAATGGATCTGTTGGTGGGAAGCAGGAGTGAACCACAGAATTACGGAATGTATCCCAAGAGCTTCCTGTATCACAACGAAGGTAATGCAGTGTTCCGCGAAGTGAACGAAACGGTGGCGCCCATGCTCAACAACCTGGGCATGGTAACAGCAGCTGCCTGGGCCGATATAAATGGAGACCGAAAGCCAGAGCTGATCATTACCGGTGAGTGGATGTACCCGCATGTGTTCAGCTTTAACGGCAAACAGTTTTCAGAACAAAAAACGGGCCTGGAAGAACAATATGGATGGTGGCAGCAAATGCATGTTGCAGACCTGAATGCAGACGGGCATCCCGACCTGATATTGGGAAATCTCGGAGAAAACTTCTACCTGAAACCCGACGCCGAACATCCGGTAAAATTGTGGATTAAAGATTTTGACCAGAATGGTATACCCGATAAAATATTCAGCCATACCATTGGCGAAAAAGATGTTCCGGTATTCATGAAAAAAGAAATTACCGATCAGATCCCATCGCTGAAAAAATCCAACCTCAAACACCAGGACTATGCGTCTAAAACCATGCAACAGTTGTTTAAGGAAGGATTGAAAGATGCTGCTGTGTTGAAAGTGAACAATGCTGCATCGGTGGTAGCCATCAATAATGGAAAAGGACAGTTCAGTATCCGTGCACTGCCCCTCGAAGCACAATTGTCTTCTATTAATGCCATTGCTGTTACGGATGTAAATAAGGATGGACATGCAGACCTGCTTGCAGCCGGTAATTTCTTTGATCTGTTGCCGCAGTTCTGCAGTGTGGATGCTTCATACGGACAGGTATTGCTGGGAGATGGGAAGGGAGGCTATACCATCACAGCCCCTTATAAGAGTGGCATTAGCCTGAACGGACAGGTACGCGATATTGCGCCGGTGAAATTCAGGCAGCAAACCGGATTCCTGTTTTTACAAAACAACAGCAACCCGGTATTTTTCCGCTACAACGAAAAAGCAAATACCACAAAATAAACCGTATGCTTAATTTACGAATGCCAGGTTCCCCACGAAGCAGGCGGCTGTTGATTGCCGCTATTGCGATGGTCCTTGCATTTGCAGGCATTACAGGATGTACCAATAAACAGCAGGCGGCATCGCTATTCAGGGTATTGGACCATCAGACAACCGGTTTGAATTTTACGAACCAGCTTACCCCAACCCCATCGTTCAATTTATTCTCCTACATGTATTATTACAATGGAGCAGGGGTAGCTTCAGGCGATTTCAACAACGATGGACAGATTGATCTGTTTTTTACGGCCAATCAAAAAAGCAATGCGTTGTACCTCAACAGGGGAGGAATGCACTTTGAAGATGTGTCTGCAGCAGCAGGCATACCTACAGACACTGCCTGGAGTACAGGCGTATCGGTGGTAGACATCAACAGCGATGGGTTACTGGATTTGTATATCTGCAGGGTATCTAATTTTCTGCAGTTAAAAGGCAGTAACCAGTTACTGGTATGTACCGGTATTGATGCAAAAGGAATTCCGCAGTATCGGGAACAGGCTGCGGATTACGGATTGAACTTTTCGGGCTTCAGTACCCAGGCTGCATTTCTGGATTATGATGCGGATGGCGATCTTGATCTGTTTTTGCTGAATCATCCGGTAACCCACGACGGCAATTATGCACCCAGGAGTTATTTCAACGGACAGGCAGATTCGCTGGCCGGACAGCGGTTGTATCGCAACGACCGCCAGGCCAACGGGCAGATCCGGTTCACCAATGTTACCATCAGCGCAGGCATCAACGGCACCAGGATCGGATACGGATTGGGGGTGGCCGTCGCAGACATCAATCTTGATGGCTGGCCCGATATTTATGTGGGAAATGATTTTCATGAAAACGATTATCTCTACCTCAACCAGCGCAACGGCAGATTTGCAGAAGAAAGTACGCAGCGCATGGGGCATACCAGCCAGTTCAGTATGGGAGTAGATGTGGCAGATGTAAACAACGATGCGCGGCCGGATATCATTTCTGTGGATATGCTGCCCTATGATCCGTACATGATTCGCAGGTCTCCCTCCGAAGATGATTATACTATTTTTCAGCAGAAACTGGCTTACGGATATGCACCACAATACGCACGCAACAACCTGCAGTACAACCGGGCGAACGGACACTTCAGTGAGCTGGGGCAATATGCCGGCGTACATGCCACCGACTGGAGTTGGGCGCCGCTGTGGGTAGACTTTAATAATGATGGAAAGAAAGACCTGTTTGTGTCTAATGGAATTCCCAAACGGATGAATGATATTGATTACATCAATTTTATTTCCGGGAAAGAAATTCAACAAAAACTAAAAGAGCAAAAAATCAACGACAAAGACCTGGCCCTGACCAATAAGTTTCCGGAGATCAAAATTCCCAACCAGTTTTTTTTGAACCAGGGGTCTTTTGGCTTCAAAAATCTGACAGACAGTATTGCCGTTAACCCGCCCGGTTTTTCGAATGGAGCGTTGTATGCAGACCTCGACAATGATGGTGATCTGGATATCGTGGTCAATAATATCAATGAGCCGGTGATGGTATACCAGAACAATACCAACAGCACAGAAAAGAAAACGGCTTATGCCTCTATAGCATTGAAAGGATTTCCGGTAAATACACAGGCACTGGGATCGAAGCTGCTGGTGTATACCCCAGCAGGCATTCATACCTACGAACAGCAAACAGTACATGGATTTCAATCCAGCATGCAGGCGCCATTGCATGTTGGGCTGGAAGGGGTACAGGTAGATTCTGCGTTGCTGATCTGGCCAGATAACCGCTACGAGCCAATTTCACTTGCTGCAGGAAAAAAGCAAACGCTTACCTATCAAAAAGGATTACCCCTGTTTAATTACAGCAGGCTGCAAACTTCAACAACAACACCGGTATTCGAAGACATTACTGCTTCTACCGGACTGAATTACCGGCATATTGAAAACCCCTTCAATGAGTTTGACCGGGAGCCCTTGATTCCGCACATGGTTTCGGCCGAGGGACCGGCACTTGCGGTGGCCGATATTAATCACGACGGATTGGAAGATGTATTTGTGGGTGCATCCAAAACCCATCACGGTGCAGTATATCTGCAAACCAGGGCAGGGAAGTTTGTACAGTTGCCACAACCAGCATTGGTCAAAGACAGTATGTGGGAACAGGTGGATGCACAATGGGTAGATCTGAACAACGATACACATCCCGACCTGGTTATTGCCAGTGGCGGTAATGAATATTACGGGGAGGATCCGCATTTACAGCCATTGCTTTACCTGAATGATGGAACCGGCAGGCTTCAAAAAAAAGCAGATGCATTCGGCGCTGTCTATACAACACAGAGCAGGGTAGCAGTGCATGATTTCAGCGGAGATGGAATCCCCGATCTTTTTATAGCAGGCAGGGTACAACCCTGGCAGTATGGAACAGCGCCCCGGTCTTATTTGTTGCAGAACGATGGCAGTGGAAAATTCAGGGATGTTACAGCTGCTTATTCCAAAGACCTGCTTCAGCCCGGAATGGTGAGCGGAGCCGTATGGGCCGATCTGAACGGGGATGGAAAAAAAGAACTGGTGCTTTGTTATGAATGGGGGGGTATTGATGCATTCCTGCAAAAGGGAAACCGCTTCCTGCGCCAGCCGGTTACTTCCAGAAAAGGATGGTGGCAGTTTATTGCGGTGCAGGATGTGGATGGAGACGGAGACCCCGATATCCTGGCCGGCAATCTCGGACACAATACCCGTTTGAAAGTTTCTGAGAAAGAACCGGTGAGCCTCTACATCAATGACTTTGATAACAATGGAAGAACAGAGCAGGTGATGAGTTATTTTCTGAAGGGAACAGAACTGCCATTTGCAGGAAAGGGCTTGCTGGAAAAACAAATACCCCTGTTGCGGAAGAAGTTTCTGTATGCGGCGGATTTTGCCAAAGCAGGAATGACCGAATTGTTTGGTGAGCAACTATTGAAGAAGTCGGTACAGCTTCAGGCCAATTATTTGGGGAATGCGCTGCTGAAGAACAATGGTCAGGGACAGTTTGAATTGCAGGACCTGCCCTACGAAGCCCAGCTGAGCACTTTGCGTGCAGGCAGCCTGTTATCTGGCAATGGTACATCCAACACAGAGCTGTTATTGATGGGCAACTTTCATCCGTACAGCATGGAACTGGGCAGGCAGGATGCAGATTACGGAACGCTGCTTCGGATCAGCAATGGTCGTATTACAACAAGCGAAATCGGAGGCGTTGTTGTTGCAGGAGAAGTGCGTCAGCTACAGCCGATTCACATTGGTATAAGAACCGCCTACCTGATAGCCAAAAACAATGCACCGCTGCAGGTGATTGCAATCCGCTAGCCTATGATTACGAGCTGAGCTCATCACCGGTTACCCGCTCATTTAACCAGAAAGCTTCCCTGTAATCCTGCTTAGTTCCTTACCGGATAAAACAGTTTTGTAATCCACTTGCTGCTGTCTTTTTCTTTTATCCGATCCGAAATCATTTGTTGAAAGGGGATGGCCGGAGAGCTTTTCCGATAATCCAGTACATAGTTCTCCAATTCTTTTTTGCAGGAATCCACCAATTGAAGTCCACCCTTTACTTCAGCTACCATCACATAGCCGTTGCGTACCATGTTTTTGAGCAGGAACCGGTTGGTAGACGGGAGCTCGCGGTCGGTGGCAATGGCAACCATAGCTTCGAATGGGCTGGCTTCGCCGCGGTACACATTCATGATAGGAGCATCCACTTCCTTTCCCTGTTGCGCAGCAATGTATTGTTTTACTTCCTGTACCAGGCTGTCTATTTCCAGAACGGAAGGCTGGTGATCAAAAGGTTGCTTGAGCGAAATATAGGCAGTGTGAACCAGTTGTTTTTTTTCAATCTTCCAACCATATACTTTTTCAACATCCGAAAAATTGGCTTCTATCTGTTGTATGAAATCCCGGAGGGTATTTTTGGTATCCACCAGAGACATGTATTCGAGTACCCGCTTAAAAGGATTGGGAGAAAGCCGGTAAGCACCGATGATATTGAATTGAGTTCCTCCGTTGGCCCCCATAAAAAAATTGAAATTTACTGATCCCTGCAGGCTTCCGCGTTCTGTGTTTGCCTGAAAACCATTCAGCAAAACTTTTTGAATCTTGAAAAGGGTTTGCCCACTGGTGTAGGCGGTATCGTTCAATTGAGCTCCGGGCCACCAGGCAATCCATTTGGCCGGATTGGAAACCAGCCGGGTCGGCGCTTCAACCGGACAATCAACGGTAACCGAGTGGGTAATTTTTTGTTCGGAGGGGAGTAAAAAACCCAAAACTGCCACAAGGGCAATCAGTGCAAACACAATCATCAGCAGTTTTTTCATAGTCTTTTTTATTACAAACAGTTCTTTCGGATATTGGTTGAAAAAATCAGGTTCAACCGTTATTATTGAATAAATTTGGAATCAATGATTATTTGCAAAATAAGGATTATGAAACGATTGCTTGCTTTTTCGGCACTGATCTTCGGCAGCTTTTTTACTGCCCTGCATGCGCAGGATCCCTGGAAAATAACTGCCTCTCCGGTAAATGCATCCGGATACTATGGCGTTACAGTAGCCAATGGGATGATTGGCATTGTTTCCTCACCGGAACCTTTTAAGGTAAAGGATGTGGTACTGGCCGGTGCGTACGACCAATATGGCAGGGGAAGGGTGAGCAATTTCCTGCGCAGTTTCAATCTGCTGAATATGCGGTTGGGAATAGACGGGAAAGATCTGGGGGCAGGAGATATACAAAACCTGAAGCAGGAACTGGATATGCAAAAAGCAGGCTTCACCTGTTCTTTTGATTATTCCGATAAGGCCAGTATCAGATATACCTACTATTCGTTGCGGCACCTGCCTTTTACTGTATTGATGGATGTAAGCATTACGGTAAAGAAAGATTTGCAGCTCAGCACCGCCAGCGTAATGGAAGCGCCGGATGCATTAAAAGACGTTCAGAATTATTACAACGAAATAGACCGTCCGCATGTAACCATCAGTCTGCTGACTTCTTCGGCAAAGAGCCCGACCGGAAAATTATTGATGTGCGCCTCCAATACCTTTCTTTTTGAAGAAGCGCACGGAACTGAGCCGAGGGTGATCCATGAAATGTGGGACAACAATATGCACCTGATGAAATTCACCAAAAAGCTAAAGGCAGGTACTACGTATCGTTTTTCCATCGCAGGCTCATCCATTACCAGTGCGCATCACGATGATGCATTGAACGAAGCAGAGCGCATGACCATTTTTGCCAGGCTCGAAGGAAGAGACCGCTTGCTGGAATTCCACCATAAAGCCTGGAGTAAACTCTGGCAAAGTGATATTCAGATAGAAGGCGATCCGCAATCGCAGCAGGATGTGCGAAGCATGCTGTATCACCTGTATTCCTTTACCCGCGAAGGGTCCGATATGAGTCCGTCTCCGATGGGCCTCAGTGGGCTGGGCTACAACGGGCATGTGTTCTGGGACACGGAACTCTGGATGTATCCGGCCATGCTGGTATTGCACCCGGAAATGGCGAAAAGCATGGTGGAGTATCGCTACCAGCGATTGCCTGCAGCCCGCAGGAATGCATTCAATCACGGATACAAAGGCGCCATGTTTCCCTGGGAGAGCGCGGCTACTGGTGTGGAAGAAACACCGGTATGGGCATTGAGCGGACCTTTTGAACACCATATTACTGCCTGTGTGGGTATTGCTGCCTGGAATTACTATTGTGTAACACAAGACAAGGAATGGCTGAAAGAAAAGGGATGGCCCCTGCTGAAAGAAACGGCCGATTTCTGGGCCAGCAGGGTAGAACGGAACGGCCCCGGTAAATATGAAATCAACAATGTGGTAGCAGCCGATGAGTGGGCCGAAAATGTAAACAACAATGCGTTTACCAATGCTGCGGCAAAGGCGGTGTTGCAGCATGCAACAGAAGCGGCCCGAATACTGGGGCAGCCTGTTAATGCAGACTGGGCGCATGTAGCACAAAATATTCCGATCCTCAAAATGGAGAATGGAGTAACCCGGGAGCATGCGAGCTATAATGGAGAAGGGATCAAGCAGGGAGATGTAAACCTGCTGGCTTACCCGCTGAAGGAAATCACCGATCCAAAACAGGTACGCAAAGACCTGGAGTACTACGAAACCAGGGTACCCAACGAAGGTACACCTGCCATGACCCAGGCCATTTTCTCCCTGCTGCACAACCGGTTGGG
Source organism: Sediminibacterium sp. (assembly GCA_016786865.1). Taxonomy (GTDB): domain Bacteria; phylum Bacteroidota; class Bacteroidia; order Chitinophagales; family Chitinophagaceae; genus Sediminibacterium. The sequence continues at coordinate 211,643 of JAEUVE010000011.1, forward strand.
AGAACCGGAAAAAGCCTTTCATTTTTTCCAGGATGCATATTTGCCCAACCTGAATCCGCCTTTCCGGGTAATTGCGGAAACCAAGGGCGGAACCAACCCTTATTTTGCCACCGGGGCAGGCGGGGTATTGCAGGCGGTACTCATGGGATTTGGCGGACTGGAGATTACGCCTGCCGGAATAACCCAGTTGAAATCTACCCTGCCGAAACACTGGAAAAAACTAACAATAACAGGGGTTGGACCCGATAACAAAACTTTTAAAGTTCAATAAAATCCTGTATTTTCGGATAGGTGAAAAAAGGAATTGCCATACTGATGCTTGCCTTCCTGCTCTTTAACTGGGGCGGATACAGGTTGCTGTACAACAGACTGGAAATTCGTGCAGAGGAAAAATTGCAGGCAGCGCTGGATCAGGATATTTTCGACGAAGCTGCGTTGTTGCATATTAAAGTTCCTGTAAGCCTTCCTTACACCAACAGTTCACCCATCTACGAAAAAGTTACCGGACAAATTGAAATCAAAGGTGTTTCCTACACTTTTGTGAAACGCAGGTTCTACATGGATTCCATGGAGTTGCTCTGTATTCCGAATGCAGAAAAAGCGGGTATCCGCAGTGCGAGAGATCAGTTCTTCCGTTTGGCCAACGACTTTGTAGAAAACAATTCTTCTAAAAAGAATTCCTCATCCCATCCTCATACTGCTAAATTTTCCGTACAGGATTTTACAGAAGACCACTTCTTTTCCTGGCAGTTTAGCTGTGGTACTGCTGACAAGATCCAGCGGGCAATTGTGCACGCCTGTTTGGGTGGAGACTATACAAAATTGCAGGATCATCCGCCACAGGTATAATGCTGGTTCATTAAGCATTATCTCTATTATTACCTAAACTAGCTCAATTTTATGAAGAAGACCTTACTAGGCCTTGCTGTGGTATTATGTATATTTTCCTGCAAGAACAGTGATGAGTATAAATCATTTTTACACAATCCCGATTTATTCAGTGCAACCGTTCATGAACTGAACTCCGTGGTGATGGGGAATAATTTTCCACCCATGGTTGCTTCCCGAAATTACGCTTATGCAGCAATCGCTGCTTATGAAGTAGTGGCAGCTGCCTATCCCGACCAGTACCAGTCGTTGGGAGGACAGTTGAATGGACTACAACCCATACACGCACCGGCCTTAACACCGGAGGTGGATGTAGAACTGGCCAGTTTGCTGGCTTATATGAAAGTGGGCGAATCGGTTACGTTTCCGGAAGGAAGCATGCAAGTGTATGCAGACAGTATTCTGAAAGTTGCCAGAAAAAAAGGATTAACAGATAAAGTAGAAAAAGCCTCCCGTTTTTTTGCAGACAGTATTGGAAGAGAAATTGTACGTTGGAGTAAGAAAGACAATTACCTCGAAACCCGCGGAGCAGAAAAATACACCGTAAAAGATATTCCGGGCAGATGGGTACCTACACCGCCAATGTATGCTTCGGCAGCAGAACCGCACTGGATGGAGATCAGAACAATGGTCATAGACAGTGCCGGAATTTTTGATCCTGCGCCGCCGCCGGCTTTCAATATCACAGACAAGAACAGTAAGTACTACCAGGAGGTAATGGCTATAAAAAATGCAGTGGACAGCCTTACCCCCGAGCAAAAACATATTGCTGAGTTTTGGGACGATAATCCATTTAAGATGAATGTAACCGGACATGTTATGTTCGGCAGTAAAAAGTTTTCGCCGGCGGGCCACTGGATGAGTGTGGTAGGAATTGCCGCGCAAAAAGCGAAATCCGATTATGCAACAACGGTATATGCAACCGCCAAAACAGCTATTGCATTGTTCGATGCGTTTATTCAGTGCTGGTATGTAAAGTACAAGCACAATACCGTTCGTCCTGAAACAGTAATTAATAAGTACATCGATATCAACTGGAGACCTTATTTACAAACACCCGCATTTCCCGAATATACCTGCGGGCATTCTACCATATCTTCATCTGCAGCAGAAGCACTGACCAGTGTGTTCGGCGATAATTTTGCTTATACCGACTCTACGGAGCTGGAATTTGGCATTAAGAGCCGTTCATTCAAATCGTTCAGGCATGCGGCGGAAGAGAACAACTGGGCCCGTTTCTATGGAGGTCTTCATTATCACAATTCCTGTATCATCAGCACGGACATCGGACAAAAAGTAGGGCAGCTTGTAGCTACCCGGCTTAAGATGAAGAAGTAACACCCTGTACATATCGGATGGAGCGTTGCCATTTCTATGGCAGTGAGGTTCCCTTTGTGTGTATATCCCCCAATTGATTGATCACACCATAAAAAATTAAAATGAAATATTTTATAGTACTTCTTATTGCCCTTTCGTGTACCTACCAGCAGGTTCATTCGCAGGGCTGTGTTGCCATCAGAGGAGCAGGTGGAGCCTCCTGTGGTCCGTTGAATCAGATGAGTCATATAGATACTTCCGGTCTTTTCTTTTCTGCCAACACCCGCTATTTTAAATCGTTCCGACATTTTGTGGGAACGGAAGAACAGAAGCAGAGAGTGGCGCAGGGAACCGAAGTGATCAACCATGCATTCAGTATGGATTTGGGCATCACCAAAATCATCAATAAACGCTGGAGTATGTCGGTATATGTTCCCATTATCGCCAACTCCAGATCTTCTTTGTACGAGCACGGCGGAACAGCCAGGCACGAAACCCATTCATTTGGATTGGGCGATATCCGTTTGGCCGGTTATGTGTGGCTTACAGATCCTTCCAGGTTTCGGAGGTTCAATCTGCAGGCTGGTTTGGGCATTAAACTGGCAACAGGAGATTACCGGTACACCGATCGTTTTTATACCAGTACCGGAACAAGGGTAGTGGGTCCCGTAGATCAGTCCATACAACTGGGCGACGGAGGAACAGGCGTAACAGCAGAACTGAATCTCTATCACCGCCTGTCGCCCCGTACAGGACTGTATGGTAATTTTTATTACCTGATTAACCCGCGCGAACAGAACGGTGTGTCTACAGCCAGAGGTGGAACACCTGCAGCAACAGCAGTGGCATATACCACCGATGTAATGAGTGTGCCCGATCAGTACCTGATCCGGGCAGGTATGAATTATCACCTGGGGAACTGGACCGTATCCGGAGGTTTGCGATTTGAATGTATACCGGTGAACGATCTGTTTGGCGGAAGCGAGGGGTTTCGCCGGCCGGGCCGAATACTCACGGTTGAACCTGGAATAACTTATATGTTCCGCAAAATGAATCTATATGCCTATGTACCTGTAGCGGTCATGCGCGATAGAACACAGAGCGTTCCGGATCAGATCAGAACCAATCTTACCGGCGTGTATGCCAAGGGAGATGCTGCATTTGCCGATTATTCCGTGAACATAGGATTGAGTATGCGCCTGCATTAAAACTGTCTTTTAAAACCAAACCAAACCAGCAACTATGTTGATCAAAAAAATATTATCCATGCTGTTCCTTATCTACTGTTCGGCAGTAGGGTACAGTCAAACCGATATCGATGCCATCATGATGTCGAAGAATAATTTCTGTACCGGTTTTATGTACACCCACAACAGTTGGGACCAATACTGGGAAGGAACATTTAAAAGAAATAACCAGAACCTGGGAACAGTAAGTTCACAGATGATTGGAGTAATGGGTAACTACGGATTAAGAGACAACCTCAACCTGCTTTTTGCACTGCCATATATAAGCACAAAGGCTTCCATGGGAACACTGGCCGGACAAAAGGGACTACAGGATCTGAGCCTTACCGTAAAATGGATGCCCATAGAAAAAAAATGGGGCAAAGGAGATTTTTCGCTTTATACGTTGGGAACCCTTTCTGCACCAACCACCAATTATGTGGCAGACTATCTTCCGTTGTCTATCGGAATGCGAAGTAAAACTGCAATGGTAAGGCTGATGCTGGATTACCAGGTGAAGCATTTTTTTGTAACAGGGTCGGCTGCTTATATTTTTCGCGACCGGGTTACCATCGATCGGCCGTCTTATTACACAACCGAACTGCACAATACCAACAAGGTAGATATGCCTGATATGACGAACTACAATTTGCGTACAGGTTACAGGAGCAGCACCTGGATTGCAGAAGCGGTATTGGATATAGCCCATACGCAGGGCGGATTTGATATCACCAAAAACAATATGCCTTTTTTGAGCAATCAGATGAACATGACCAGGGCCGGCGCTAATGTAAAGTATACCTTCTCATCTATTGAAGGATTGTCGCTGATCGGGAATGTCATGTTTACCCTGTCGGGCAGAAACGTGGGGCAAACCACATCGGTTGGCGCGGGCGTATTCTACATTTTTGATTTCAATAAAAAGAAAAATAAGTCATGAAAAAAATAACCATCTATATAGGATCCCTCTTGCTGCTGCTGGCATTTATGCCCGGATGCAACCGGTCGATCGAAGACAGAACCAAAGAACTGCCCATGCTGGAGCCAGTTAAAACAGATGCCGATGCCGGAGACTGGAAACCGGTGGTACTGGCAACACCCACCGAAGTAATACTAACTGCGCCGCTGGCATCCAATAATGCGGCTTATCTCCGCGAATTGAATGAGATTAAAGGTTTACAGCAAAACCTTACCGATGCACAGCGCAAAACCATTCAGTATTGGGGAGCGGGAGCTGTGTTGCGCTGGAATGAAATCATGCGTGAACTGGTAGCCAAAAGGAATCTGCCGCCTTATCAGAATGCAGATGGCAGCTATCCAACGCCATCAGCTGCCAATCCGTTCAGTTATCCGGTATTTCCTTTCTCCAATCCGCCCTATGCGGCAAGGGCCTATGCCTATGTAAGCGTAGCGCAATATGATGCACTGGTGGCAGCATATTATTACAAGCGATTGTATACCAGGCAGGCTCCTTATAAAACAGATACGGGCATCAAAGCATTGCTACCAGAAAATACATTGCCAGCCTATCCAAGCGAAGATGCAGTAGTGGCATCCGCTGCAGTGGAACTGCTGAAATTACTGTTTCCTGCCGATGCCGCCTACGTGCAACAAAAAGCGAATGAACATATGGAAGCAAGGATCATGGCCGGAATGAATACGCGCAGCGATATAGAGGCCGGGGTTACATTGGGAAGACTGGTGGCCGCAAAAGTAATTGCAAGGGCAGCCAACGACAATATGAGCAAGGCCGTAGGTACACCTGCACAATGGGCTCAACTGGAAACCGATGCGGCAGCAGGAGGGGAAGTTCCCTGGAAGAGCCTGGATGCACCCAGTCGTCCGCCCATGCTTCCTTTCTATGGAAGGGTAAGGCCTTTCCTGTTCGATTCACTTACTACCATTGCCATTCGTCCGCCTGCGCCACCATCCACCAGCTCCGAAAAATTTAAAGCAGAGTTGGAAGAAGTGAAGTACTACAGCAAGAATGCAACCAGAGATCGTATTGCGATTGTACACAACTGGGCAGATGGTGTAGGAACATCCACCCCACCCGGACACTGGAACCTGATAGCAGCAGAAGACTTTGTTCCGTTGCGGTTCAGCGAAGTGCGCTGGGCAAGAAACCTGGCCCTGCTCAATATGGCAGTGATGGATGCGGGCATCACCTGCTGGGATACCAAATACTTTTATTACAACCCACGCCCAACGCAGATGGATCGGGAGATCAAGACCACCACCGGTATTCCTAATTTTCCTGCTTATATATCCGGGCATTCCACTTTTAGTGCAGCAGCGGCAACAGTGTTGGGTTACATTGTACCGGCAAAGGCTAATGCCTATGATGCCATGGCAGTTGAGGCTTCCAATTCGCGGTTGTACGGAGGTATACACTATCGTTCAGATTGCGAAGTGGGATTGGCGCAGGGAAAGAAAGTGGGCAATTTTGCCATTGCAAGAGGCCAGACCGATGGATGTAATTAAGCCACTACCGTTCCGGTTCCAAAATACAAAACTGATAGGGCTCGAGCACAAGGTATTCGTGATCGGGCCCTACTTTGTATGTTTTACCCGACCAGTAATCATAGAGCGCAACAGGAACCCTGCCATGTTCTTTGAATGCATGCCAGGTAATAAAAGAAGCTTTCCTGTTGAAGTTAAATAAACAATATACCCGTTCATCATTGTATGCACGCAGGAACCCTGCCACATGAATATTGTGCGGATTTAGCCAGGTACAGTTTTTTAAATCGGAGAGTACAGACAATTGTTTTCTGATTTGGATCATTCGTTGTGTTGCAGAAAAGATGCGGCTTTCTACAGAACCTTCTTCTTCCCGTTTTTCTGCTTTACTCCAGTCCATTACCGGACGGTGCATCCATCGGTTGTCGTAGCTTTTACCCGGATCGTTCAGGTAACTGTAATCGTTGGTATACCCCAGTTCATCACCGTAAAATAACATGGGAATACCACCCAGGAACATGCTCTGGGCCTGCATCAGTAAAATCCGCGCAATGGCCATATCTATGGCGGCATTGTTCTGCAACTCCAATGCTTTTTCCAGTCCGCACAAAGAAGCCAGGGTACCGCTGATGCGGGCGTCCTGTGTTTTGGGATTTACCGAGAATAATGCCCCGGCAGCATCCGAAAGCGGATGGTTGCCTGAGTAATAATCCTTCAGGAATTTTCGGTGCTGATATGCATTGTAACCTGCCGCGGCAATCATGCTGTCGTCGTAGCCCAGACCAATATCGTCGTGGCAACGGGTATAGTTGATCCAGGTAGTGCCAAAAGGTTTTTGTTGCAACTCCTGCTGTGCAGCAAGCATTACACGGGTATCACCCGTTGCCAGCGCATCCCACTGCAGGGCCATTTGTGTGGCATTGTAGGCTACATCGCATTCCTTTGCGGTAAAGGCATCGGTGCCAAAATATTTCATGATTTCTTTGGGAGCAACAATGGCTTCCCCCAGTAAAGCCATACCTGGTGCAGCAATATGCACACATTGCTTAATCAACCGAAGCAGCTGGTGTGCCTGCGGCAGGTTCTGGCAGGTGGTTCCTAACTGCTTCCAGATGAAAGCAGGCGCATCAATTCTCAATATATCTACGCCCAGGTTGGCATAAAAGAAAATGGTATCCAGCATGGCAACAAATACGGCCGGATTGGTATAGTTCAGGTCCCACTGATAGTTGTGGAAAACCGTCATCACCCATTTGTTGCATTCGGGAACGAAAGTAAAATTGCCCGGTGCAGATTCCGGAAAAATTTCGGGCATGGTTTCATCAAACAGGTCGGGTACGGCCCGATCGTTGTACATGTAAAAATAATCCTGGTATGTTTTATCACCGGCTTTGGCTTTCTGCGCCCACTCATGCCGGTGCGAAGTATGGTTCAACACAATATCGGTCATCAGGTACATCTCCTGCTGCTGCATGCGCTGCTGAACTGTTTTCAAATCGGCCAGTGTGCCAAAACGCGGATCCACTTTTCTAAAGTCGGAAACCGCATAGCCGCCGTCGCTTTCACCCGCAGGGCTTTCGAATACGGGCATCAGGTGCAGGAAATTTACACCCAGCCCCTGCAGGTAATCCAGTTTGCCCGGAAGGTTGCTGAGGTTACCGCAGAACCGGTCTACATACAAACTCATACCGGTAAGCTGGTTACTCAGAAACCAAACCCCCTCTTTTTCTTTTTGAAGATCCCTGCTTTTCAGAGAAGCAGCTCTTTCCTGGTGTGTTTTTACCAATAGCCCCAGTAGTTCTGCGAACTTCAATTCACCCGCAGGCAAACTGCCATAGATAGACCAATAAAGTTCCTGTAATGCAGCTGCATTTGCAATCAGCCGAATATAAAAAGCGCTGTCGCTTCCAGCAATATCCAGCTTATGAAAGGTACAGAGCTGATTAATTTGTTGGTGCAGTTTGTATTGATACACGATGATGAAATTGGCTTAATTAAAAATCTGGTTATTCAAATGCGCAAAAGCTTCCATAGCGCCCATGTATTCGCAGGTGCGTGCGCCGGCTTTATTGGCGTTGGCCACAAATCTTCTCCAGTCTCCCAGGTTCAGTTCGCTCATCTGCACTTTACTTCGGTGACTGAGTTGATAAAGTATGGCGCCCACAAATGCATCTCCGGCACCGGTGGTATCAATGGCGTTAATGGGAATACTGTCTACAATATGGTATTCGTTGTTCATGCCGATCAGGGTGCCGTCTTTGCCCAATGTAATGGTGAAAACCGCTTTCGTTTTTTTCAATAAGATGTCTGCTGCATTTTCCAGGCTGTTGGTTTGGGTAATCAGCATGGCTTCCTCATCACTTAGTTTAAAATAGTTGCAATGCTGCAGGAAGTGCCAGGACTGATCAATAAAAGATTGTGTATTGTTGGGGAACAGCAGGTGCCGGTAATTGGGATCAAAGCTGATGTAAATTTTTTGATCCAGCGCTTTGTTGAGTAAGTGCAGGTAAGCTTCCTGCAAAGGACCCGGTAAAAAAGCGGTAGCAGAACCAAAGTGAATGATGTGCACTTTGCTCAGGTCAATGGCATCCACTTCTTCTTTGGTGAGTAAACCGTCTGCCCCTCTGTTAAATACAAAGTCTCTCTCTCCGTTTTCCATCAGCGATACAAAGGCAAAAGTGGTAAAATGATCGGGATCAATGAGCATGGCCTTGGTATCCACGCCAAAGTTTTCCATCACGTTGATGAGCTGTTTGCCAAAAGGATCATTACCTACTTTAGCCGCCAGTTCCACATCTCCGCCGAGAGCAGCAATGGCAGCAGCCACATTGGTAGGAGCGCCTCCGGGTTTTTTCAGAAAATGATTTCCGGCAGCAAGTGATTTGCCTTTATCCGTACAGATCATATCGATCAAAGCTTCGCCAATGCAAAGTATTTTCATAATGGTTGTTTTTATGTTTAATGTCCTCCGGCCCTCAGTACAATTTCTTCCTCTGCCGGTTGGGAAGGTTGAATCAGCAGGGTAGCGCCACAGGCAAGCAGTAGCAATACTCCGCCAAAGCTGATGGCTTTACCGGGATCGTTGTTTAAAAAATGATGTAAAACAAAACCGAATGTAGTGGTTTGCAGAATCATTGGTATCACGATCATCATATTGATGATGCCCATATACACACCATATCTTTCTTTGGGAATATCGTTTACGACCATCAGGTAGGGAATGCCCATCATGCTGGCCCAGGCAATGCCAAATCCGGCCATTGGAGCAAAGAGCATGTACTTGTTTTGGATGTGTGGAAAAGTGAGCAGGGCCAGTCCGGCCATCAGCAGGCAGGCAACATGTACTTTTTTAGGACCAAACTTTTTGGCCATGTATACCAGGCCAAAGGCAGAGAGAAAGGTAACTACATTGTACCATCCGTTCACCAGACCTGCCCATCCAACAGCTTCTTCGTACAGGGTTTTGTTGCCGGAGGGCGAGGTTTTCCAAACAGACTGTGCAATACTCTTGGAGGCATTCTGCCAGTAGCAAAACAGGGCATACCATTGAAAAAGATATACCAGCGCCAGTTGCCACATTACTTTGGGCATGTGTAAAATAGCATGACCAATTTCGATGAAGGGTTGCAATATTCCTTTTTTATTTGCACGCAGTGCAGCCAGTTCCTCCGGGGTAGGCGGAATTTCAGGTGTTTTGCTGATGCTCCATAAAACGGATGAAATGGAACAGACCGACCCAAGGAAGAAGGAACCAAATACCCAGTAAGGGATGGCACCGTGCTGACCCGGAATGAATTTCTGGAAAATAAACAGGGAGATATTGGCAAGGGTGATGCCCAGCCCGGTAAAAAAACTCTGGGTTAAAAAGCCGCTGGCATGTTGCGCGGCAGGAAGCTTATCTGCAATAAAAGCCCGGTAAGGCTCCATGGCAGTATTGTTGGCCGCATCCAGCACCCAAAGCAATCCGGCAGCCATCCAGAGCGTGGAGCTGAAAGGATACAGGAAGAGACAGAGACTACAGAACAGGGCGCCGATAAAAAAATAAGGTTTTCTTCTGCCCCAGCGCGGATGCCAGGTACGGTCGCTCAGTACACCAATGATGGGCTGAATCAGCAAACCGGTCATGGGGCCGGCCAGGTTCAGGAGCGGAATCTCGTCGGGCTTGGCGCCCAAAAAATCGTAGATCGGATTTACAGCGCTCTGCTGTAATCCAAAACTGTATTGAATTCCGAAAAAGCCCACATTCATGTTGATGATCTGCATGAAGCTCAGGCGCGGTTTGGCTAAAGACATATGGGCAAAGGTTGAATCTAAAAATAATGAAATGATTTTGATTCCACCCGCATGCAGGAGGCTTTATTCTTTGCAAACGATTGCAGCAAAAATCGGGCGGAGAGCGCTACTTTTGTCCCATGCAACATCATTTCTCCTACGAAAAGAAAAAAGTGATACAGGCACTGCGTTACCATTTTGTGCAGCGCCCCGAAGTAAGGGTACTGGTGATCCTGGTAAATGTGTTTGCCCTGGTGGCGGCAGTTTTGTTTTATACCAAAAAGATCCGGCCGGAGCCGTTTCTGCTGGGCTCATTTATCTGGGTGATGATGATGGCTTCCTTCTGGTATATATTGCCCAATAGTATTTATAAGCGGGCAGACACCTTTAAAGACAGCTTTACCATTTTTTTTAACCAGTATGGTGTGCGGCTGGAAAACGAGCGGGGAGAGATGGAATGGACCTGGAACAAATTCAGCCGTTTTTTTGAAAGTCCGCATTTCTTCCATCTCTATTTCGATGCCAAATCCTTTTTCCTGGTACCCAAAGAGGGAATGACCGATTCGTTCCGGCATGAGCTCCGGGCCATGCTGAACAGTAAAATAGCCAAATAAGCGGGCAGGTCAGAGTTCCTTTTCCATCACAACGTGTTGGATGGTCAGCTCAATGAAGGGTTCACCCGTAACGTGGTATCCGAGTTTTTCGAAGAAAGGAACCGTGCTGGTTCTGGCATGCATGATGATTTTCTGAAACTGACGGTCGCGGGCCACATTTTCGGCGAAGGACATCAGCACGCGGCCTATTCCCTTTCCCTGCAGTCCGGATAAAACGGCCATCTGACGGAGGCGTACCACACCGGGGGCGGTTTGTACGAGCATGCAGCAGCCTTCCATAACATCTTCGTCGAAACAGCCCAGCAATACATTTTTTTCCTCCGATTGCAGTTCCTGTTCGGTAAAGTCCAGCCCCAGGGGTTTGCGAAGCATCTGGCGGCGCAATGCTACCATTTGTTCGTATTCGGGAGTGCCGTATTGAATCATTTTAAGGGCCATGGAAAGAATTTTGGAAGGTTTAGCGTATCTAATATAGCCATCATTTTGAAAAAAAAGGCAGGAAAACCCGATTTATTGCAGGATTTAGGGGTTTATAGGCCCATGTGTGGAAACAAAAATTGTTTAAAACATTGCTTATATGTCAAAATGTATATTTTTGCGCCAGTAATCAAAAACTTTTACAATGTCAGACATCGCTACAAGAGTTAAGAAAATCATCGTTGACAAGTTAGGCGTAGATGAAGCAGAAGTTACGAATGAAGCTTCTTTCACTAACGACCTCGGTGCGGATTCTTTGGATACCGTTGAGTTAATCATGGAATTTGAAAAAGAATTCAACATCTCTATTCCGGATGAGCAGGCTGAAACCATTACCACTGTTGGTCAGGCAGTAGCTTATTTAGAAGAGCACGCTAAGTAAGAAATCATATTTAGTAAGGTATAATTTTAATCCGCCTTCTTGCGGCACAACGCCTCGAAAGGCGGATTAACACTTTAAACTGGTCCATTTTATGCAATTGAAGAGAGTAGTTGTTACCGGTATCGGAGCTATCACACCCATTGGAAACACCCTGGAAGAATATTGGAAAGGGTTGTTGAGTGGGGTGTCCGGCGCTGCACCTATTACTTTATTTGATGCAACAAAGTTCAAGACCCGTTTTGCCTGTGAAGTAAAGGGCTTTGACCCAACCAATTTTATGGACCGCAAGGAGGCCCGTAAAATGGACCGTTTTGCACAACTGGCCATGGCTGCAAGTGATATGGCCGTAAAAGATGCAGGAATCAGTAAGGAAAATGTAGACTGCGACCGGGTAGGCGTCATCTTCGCCAGCGGAATCGGCGGATTAACCACGTTCCAGGAAGAAGTGCTGAACTTTGCCCAGGGCGACGGAACTCCCCGCTTCAATCCTTTCTTCATTCCTAAAATGATCCTCGACATTGCTGCAGGACAAATCTCCATGCGCCACGGATTCCGTGGACCCAACTTTGCGGTGGTGAGCGCCTGTGCATCCAGCACCAATGGCATGATAGCGGCGGCAGATACCATTCGCCTCGGTAAGGCAGACATCATCATCAGCGGAGGATCCGAAGCGGTGATCAGTGAAGCCGGCGTGGGCGGATTCAATGCCATGAAAGCCATGAGCGAAAGAAACGACGATCCTGCAACTGCCAGCAGACCTTACGACAAAGACCGCGACGGATTTGTAATGGGAGAAGCTGCAGGTTGTGTTATTCTGGAAGAATATGAGCATGCGATCAGGCGTGGCGCCCATATCTACTGCGAACTCGCCGGCGGCGGAGCAACAGCGGATGCCTATCATTTAACCGCTCCACATCCGGAAGGACTGGGCGCTAAAAATGTAATGCTGGCAGCGCTGAAAGATGCCGGAATGCGTCCGGATGAAATTGATTACATCAATACACACGGAACGTCTACCCCTCTGGGAGATGGCGCAGAAGTAAAAGCTATTACAGATGTATTTGGCGAACACGCTTACCAGCTGAATATCAGCGGTACTAAGTCTATGACTGGTCACTGTCTGGGTGCAGCAGGTGTGATAGAAGCCATTGCCTGTATACAGAGCGTGATTCATGATATTATCCCCCCAACCATCAATCACTTTACCGATGATCCGGAGCTGGATCCAAAGCTGAATTTCACATTCAACAAGCCCCAGCAAAGAACAGTACGGGCTGCGTTGAGCAATACCTTTGGATTTGGCGGACACAATGCCTGCGTGATCTTTAAAAAATACGTAGCTTAAAATAAGGTGCAATTTCTAAAAAGGTTGTTTCAAAAAAAAGCAGCTTCTGCTTTTGAAGAGCAGTTGAAAAACATGTTGGGTTTAACGCCCGGAAATGTTCAGTTGTACCGTAATGCACTTAGTCACCGATCGGTGAAGGAAACCCCCGACGAAAACAATGAGCGGCTGGAATTTTTAGGAGATGCCGTACTCAGCGCGGTGGTGGCCGATTATCTTTTTAAACGATATCCGTATAAGGGCGAAGGATTCCTGACCGAAATGCGCAGTAAAATGGTCAACCGGCAGCAACTGAACGATATTGCCCTCAAAATGGGATTGCGCAAACTCACCATTTTCAACCGGTTCGACAATGCCCTCAAGGGAAGCCAGATTTTTGGCAATACCCTGGAAGCCCTGATCGGGGCAGTGTATTTAGACAAGGGCTATCGCAAAACGAAGAATTGGATCCTGAAGCAGATTGTGATACCACATTTGTTTGTGGAAGACCTGGAACAGATCGATATCAACCTCAAAAACAAGCTGATTGGCTGGGCCAACAGAAACGGCAAAACCATCAGTTTTGACTTGGCAGAAGAAAAGCTGGAAGGCAGCAGACGGGTATTTACCATGAATGCAGTCCTCGACGGGGAAGTATTTGCTACCGGCCGGGGCAACAATAAAAAAGATGCCAGCCAGATTGCCGCGCAGATCGCCGTGGAGAAACTGGGATTGTAAATCTGTTTACTGTTTACAGCAGGTGGGCGTCGGGGTGCAGTTCCTGGCAAAGTTCAATCAACACACCATTGGTTCCCTTGGGATGCAGAAAGCAAACCAGTTTGTTGTCGGCCCCTTTTTTGGGTTCGCTGTTCAGCAGGGTAAAGCCTTCTTTCACCAGGCGGTCCATTTCGGCATGAATATCGTCTACATCAAAGGCAATATGGTGGATGCCTTCGCCCTTTTTGTTGATAAACCGGGCAATGACTCCGTCTTCGGTGGTGCTGGAAACCAGTTCAATCTTGGTTTCGCCCTGTTGAAAAAAGGCCGTATTTACGTTTTCCGACTCCACGATTTCGGTTTTATAGCAGTTGATATTCAGGAGTTTTTCGAATAATCCGATGGATTTTTCCAGGTCTTTTACTGCAATTCCGATGTGTTCTACCTTACGCATTGTTAATATTTTTAATATTTTTGGTATTTGATTTCGATTTAGGGAAAAACAACCGATACCGGTTCCGGCCTCCCAAAATTATAGAACCTATTGCACTACTTTTGCGTTACTAGAAAAACAAGCCATTTACTATGTTGAAATTACCGATTTACTTAGACAATAACGCTACTACCCCCATGGACCCAAGGGTGCTGGAAGCCATGCTTCCTTATTTTACCGAGCATTTCGGTAATGCAGCCAGCCGCAACCACCCGTTTGGATGGGAAGCCGAAGAAGCAGTGGACTATGGTCGCGAGCAGGTTGCCAAGTTAATTGGAGCAGATCCGAAGGAAATCATTTTTACTTCAGGAGCTACCGAAGGAGACAACCTGGCCATTAAAGGGGTGTACGAAATGTATGCCAGCAAGGGCAATCATATTATTACGGTAACCACCGAGCACAAAGCCGTACTGGATACCTGTAAGCACCTGGAGCGTATGGGTGCAGAAGTAACATACCTGGATGTACAGCCCGACGGTCTGATAGATCTGAAAGAACTGGAAGCTGCTATTAAGCCTACCACCATATTAATCGCCATCATGTACGCCAACAACGAGATTGGGGTAGTTATGCCGGTTAAGGAAATCAGCAATATTGCCAGAAAACACGGTGTATTGTTCTTTACAGATGCCACACAGGCGGCCGGAAAGATTCCGGTGGATGTAAACAAGGACGGAATAGACCTGCTTACCTTCAGCGCACATAAAATGTACGGACCAAAAGGAATCGGTGCCCTGTATGTACGCCGGAAGAACCCACGCGTAAAAGTAACTGCCCAGATGGACGGTGGCGGACATGAGCGCGGCATGCGTAGCGGAACCCTGAACGTACCCGGAATTGTGGGCTTTGGAAAAGCCTGCGAGCTGGCCCGTTTGGAAATGGCCGACGATGCAGCCCGCCTGAGCAAACTCCGCGACAAGCTGGAAAATGCATTAATGCAGCTGGAAGAAGCCTATGTAAATGGAAACAGAGAACACCGTTTGCCACATGTAGCCAATATTTCCTTTAAATATGTAGAGGGAGAAGGTCTGCTGATGGGCTTTAATAAAAATATTGCCCTTTCCTCCGGTTCGGCCTGTACTTCTGCTTCCCTGGAGCCAAGTTATGTGCTGAAGGCCCTGGGTCTGGGAGACGATCTGGCACACAGTTCGCTGCGTTTTGGTCTGGGACGTTTCACCACCGAAGAGCAGATCGACTATACCATTAAGGCGGTAAGCGAAACCGTATTGAAACTCCGCGACATGAGTCCTTTATGGGAAATGTTCAAGGAAGGAATTGATATGGACAAAATTGAATGGGCGCATCATTAATTTAAACACACCTAAAAAAACAATATCATGGCATACTCCGATAAAGTAATTGATCATTACAGCAACCCCAAAAATGTGGGTACGCTCGACAAGTCTAAAAAGAATGTAGGAACCGGACTGGTAGGCGCTCCTGAATGCGGCGACGTAATGCGTTTGCAGATTGAAGTAGATGATGCAACCGGAATCATTACCGATGCCAAGTTCAAAACCTTTGGATGCGGATCAGCAATTGCCTCCTCCTCTCTGGCGACTGAGTGGCTGAAAGGCAAAACCGTAGACCAGGCTGTGGCCATCGACAATATGGAGCTGGTGGAAGAACTGAACCTGCCTCCGGTGAAGATCCACTGTTCTGTACTGGCAGAAGATGCCATTAAGTCTGCGATCAACGACTATCGTAAGAAGAACGGCCTGGAAGAGCTGGTGTTTGAAGAAAAAATCCACTAATCTATGAGTGCAGTAGCAACAGAAAACAGTATTTACGTAAGCGACAAGGCCAGGAAGAAGGTAGCACAACTGATGGAAGACGCGGGAATTGCCGGAGATAGCAGTTATTTTCTGCGGGTAGGTGTTGTTGGCGGCGGTTGTTCAGGTCTGAGTTACAAGCTCGATTTCGACAATGAAATCAAGCCGATGGACCAGGTATTCGAAGACAATGGCGTAAAAGTGGTTACCGATCTCAAAAGCTTTTTGTACCTCGTAAATACGGAACTCGATTTTTCCGATGGCTTAAATGGAAAAGGGTTTTATTTCAATAACCCCAATGCCAGCAGAAGTTGCGGATGTGGAGAGAGTTTTGCTGTTTAATGCAGAGAAACGTTTTTTATTTGAATGATACCAAAGGCCGGAGCAAACAGCTCCGGCTTTTGCTTTTTGTTGACAATCGGAAACCCGAAAGCAGGCAAATTTTCTTTAGTTTTGATTTATGTGGATGATCTGCAAAAAAGAATGGCAACAGTTTTTCAGTTCCGTTACCGGGTACCTTGTTTTAGGGCTGTTCCTGCTGATCACCGGTCTGTTGCTTTTTGTATTTCCCGATACCAGCCTGCTCAGTTTTGGTTATGCTAACCTGAACGGATTTTTTAACCTGATGCCCTGGCTGCTTTTGTTCCTGGTGCCGGCTATTACCATGCGCAGTATTTCGGAAGAAATGCGCTCCGGTACATTCGAAGTATTAAGGACACTTCCCATCAGTACGTTGCGGATCATCACCGGAAAATATTTCGGGGTGATGCTGATTATTCTGGTGGCATTGTTGCCCACCACCATTTATGCATTTTCCATGCAGGCCCTGAGTGTAACCGGAGGCATCGATAAAGGCGCCACAGCAGGAAGTTATATCAGCCTTATTTTTTTATCGGGAGTATATGCCGCCATCGGAATCTATGCCAGTAGTCTGGCTAAGAATATGATAGCAGCATTTGCCATTGGCGCATTCCTTTCCTTTACCCTGTTTTCCGGATTTGATGCACTCAGCCAGCTTCCGGTGTTTGCGGGTGGCGCAGATTATTATATACAGCTGTTTGGTATTAAAACACATACGGCCAGTATGAGCAGGGGCGTGATCGACTGGAGAGACCTTATTTATTTTATCTCCCTCACAGGATTCTTTTTGTATATCACCCAACTACAAGTGAACCAACAACAGACACAACACTAAGATGAAAACACCGTTGAAAAAATACCGTGTAGTAGCTGCGTTGCTGGTGTTGGTGGCGCTGATCCTGGGCAGTCAGCTGTTTACAGTGCGGCTGGACCTGACCGAAGACAAGCGATTTACCCTGAGCCCTTCCACCATAAAAATGTTGTCTGAAACAGACAGTACCATCCGGGTAGAAGTGTTTCTTACCGGAGAACTACCTGCCGATTATAAAAAGCTGAGCATCGCTGTAAAAGATGTGCTGGACGAGTTCAATGTGCCAGCATCCGGAAGAATTGAAGTGACTTTCAAAAAGCCGGGCGAAGACCTGGAACAGGATTCTCTCAAAGCCATGCTATACGACAGCCTGGCCAGGATGGGCGTGCCGTTCGAAAAAACCAGTATTGTATCGGAAGAAGCAGACATTACTACCAACCAGCTGATTATACCGGCAGCATTGGTGTATTATAAAAAGAGCCAGCGGCCGGTAGTGGTGGATCTGCGCAGCAGTAAAAAAGTATACCGGCAGTTTAACGTTATTAATGAAGAACCACAGGAAGACGTGGAAGCAACGAGGAATGCAGCGGAGGCCCTGCTCGAAAATAAATTTGCAGTAGCCATCGATAAGCTTACCCGCAAATCCGTTCCTACGGTGGCCTATGTGGTGGGCAACGGAGAGCCTACCGATTTTACGGTAAATGATCTGGGAGAGAGCTTGCGCAACGATTATCGCCTGGGCGTATTCGATTTAAAGCAGGGATATCCCGATGCATCCATTATACAGACACTGATTATTGTAAAGCCCACACAACCATTTAGTGAAGAAGATCAGCTGAAGCTGGATCAGTATGTGATGAACGGAGGGCATATCATATGGTTCATCGATAAACTCTATGCAGAGCTCGACAGCCTGAAGCGAACCGAAGGACAGTACACAGCCTTCGATCGCGGACTGGGACTGGATGAACTCTTGTTTAAATATGGCGTACGCATTAATCCGGATTTGCTGCAAGACCTGAACTGTTCCAAAATACCGCTGGTGGTAGGGAAGAATCCGGATGGCAGTATCCGGATGCAGCGGATGCCCTGGCCTTATTATCCGTTCCTGAATTCCAGAACACCTAATCCGGTATCACAGAATTTAGACCGGGTACTCCCGATTTTTCCATCGAGTATTGATACGGTAATGGCCAGAGGCATACAAAAAACGATTCTGCTGGCAACAGATAGCAATAGCCGCCGGGTAAGTTCACCCGCCATTGTATCACTGAACAGTGTACAGCGCGAAGAAGACCTGTACAGTTTTAATCAGAGTTATGTGCCGGTAGCCGTATTGCTCGAAGGACAATTCAATTCATTGTTTGCCAACCGACTTCCGCAGGGAGTGATGGATTCTGTACAAAGGGTAACGGGCAAACCTTTTCTGAAAACAGCTGTTAAGGCCGGAAAGCAGATCGTAGTGTCCGATGCAGATATTGTAACCAATGCCATCAGTAATACCACCGGGCCCTTGCCCATGGGGATGATACCGATGGAAAATTACCGGTTCGCCAACCGCGAGTTTTTTCTAAACAGCATCGATTACCTGTCTTCGGACAAGCAACTCTTCGAGAGCAGGAATAAAACCGTGGTATTGCGCCTGCTCAACAAACAGAAAGTAAAAGAACAGAAAATGCGCTGGCAGCTTTTCAATACGGCTCTGCCGGTTACCTTTGTGCTGCTGACAGGCGCTGTATTCCAGGGATGGAGAAGAAGAAAATATGCTTCAGCAGCTAAATAAAAAATTATGAGTACACATTCGTTGGTTTACCTGGTATTTGGTGTGGTGTTAACCATTGCACTGAGTTTTGATCTTGGGCTGCTGAGCAAGAAAAATAAAACCATCAGCATCAAACAGGCGCTGCTGCAAACCTTTTTATGGGTGGGGCTGGCATTGGCATTTTTTGTATTTCTCTGGTTCGAGGGCGGACTGCTGGCGCAGGAAAGCAATGGAACAGTGGCCAACGGTTCTCAGTTGCCACTGGAGTTTCTGAGCGCCTACCTCATGGAGTGGAGCCTGAGCATCGATAATATTTTTGTATTCATCCTGATCTTTAATTCCTTTAAGGTAAAAGAGAAGCATTACTCCAGGGTATTGCTGGTGGGTATCCTGATGGCTATTATTTTCCGCGTGATCTTCATCACGCTGGGTGTGGCGCTGGTGGCCAAGTTCTCCTGGATCCTGTATATTTTTGGGGTATTCCTGATTTACACCGGTTATACCATGTTCACCGCAAGCGATGATGAACAGTTTGATCCGCATGATTCCAAAGTATATAAATTCCTGAAACGCTTCCTGCCATTGGTGAATCACGATGGGGAAGGCAAGTATGTGGTACGCGTGAATGGAAAACCGGCCTATACCATCCTGTTTGTGGTAGTGGTGTTGCTGGCAGCCATCGACCTGGTGTTTGCCCTCGATTCCATCCCCGCAGTAATGGGTATATCCAAGGATCCCATGATCATTTATACCTCTAATATTTTTGCCGTACTCGGATTGCGGTCCCTGTTTTTTTTATTGAGGGGCGCCGTAACCAAGTTCGACTATCTGCAACAGGGCATTGCGATTGTGCTGGTATTCATTGGCGTTAAAATGCTGGGAGAACATTATATCAGCGAATGGATCGATAAGCCCACTCAGGTATTCATATCGCTGGGCGTGATCCTGGTATGTATTTCCGGATCCATCTTTTATTCCATATTCATCAATAAGAAAGGAACACCCAAAGACCTGGAAGATGCATCTGTAAATTAAGTGTATGAACCATACGTTGCAGGATATAGCAGATTGCTTACAGCTCCCCGGAAAAGCCTATGGCACCCAGCCGGTGCGTTATCTTGTAACCGACAGCCGAAAACTGATTTTTCCGGAACAAACCTTATTTGTAGCCATCAGTGGCGCCAGAAGAAGTGCAACTGCCTATATTCCCGAATTGTATCACCGGGGTGTAAGGGCGTACCTGGTGGCAGAACCCGTAGATACAACCTTGTATCCGGAAGCGCATTTTCTGCAGGTTCCCGATGCGGTGAAAGCCCTGCAACAGATAGCCGCGTACCATCGCAGCAGGTTCAATATACCGGTGATCGGCATTACGGGGAGCAATGGAAAAACCATTGTAAAAGAATGGCTGTACCAGTTGCTTCAACAGGATCATGTAATTGTACGAAGCCCGCGAAGTTATAACTCACAGATTGGTGTGCCGCTGAGTGTTTGGCAAATGAACGCGCAGCATACCCTGGGCATATTCGAAGCAGGTATTTCAGCACCCGGAGAAATGGAGCAGCTGGAAGCCATCATACAACCCACGCTTGGGGTACTCACCAATATCGGCGATGCACACAATGAAGGATTTAGCAGTCATGCGGCAAAGCTTGCAGAGAAGGCCCGGCTGTTTGCACATGCACCGGTGTTGGTGGCAGCAAAAGATTATATTGCTTCAACCATACCTTATACCGGCGAACTGGTTACCTGGGGCAGCGGAGCAGAACATACCTTACAGGTTATACAAAAAACAATCCGAGGCACGGCAACGGAGATTAAAGCAAGCTATCAACAACAGGAACTGCATATCAGCATACCATTTGCAGACGATGTATCGGTGCAGAATGCACTAACCTGCTGTACGGTACTTCTGCAGCTGGGTTATACCATTGCCGAAATACAGGAACGCATACAGCGGCTGGAGCCTGTAGAAATGCGGATGCAGTTGCGCAAAGCCATCAACAACTGCCTGGTGCTGAACGACAGTTACAGCAACGATAAAGTATCACTGGCACTGGCGCTGAGTTTTCTGAAACAGCAGGCCGGAACCAATCCGACCACGGTGGTATTGTCGGATATAGTACAGTCCGGACAAACAGAAACAGCATTGTATCAGGATGTACTGGAACTGCTGGTTAAGAATGATATCCGCAAGTTGTACGCTATTGGGCCGGCCATCACCGGCTATTTACAACAACGGATGCAGGATACCACCCGGGCAGCATTGCCTTTTGAAATAAGGCTGTATTCATCTACGGAAGCTTTTCTGGAACAGGGCAACCAGAGCCGGTTTCAGCAGGAATATATTTTACTGAAAGGGGCAAGGCAGTTTGAGTTTGAACGCATTGCACATTGGCTGGAGCAGCAGGTGCACCAGACGGTGCTGGAGATTAATCTGACTGCAATGATTAATAACCTGAAAACCTATCAGGCTATGCTGGCGCCAACCACCAAACTGATGGCCATGGTTAAAGCCTATAGTTATGGAACTGGTTCGGGCGAAGTGGCACGCAGGTTGCAGCAACAGCAGGTAGATTACCTGGCAGTGGCATTTGCAGATGAGGGAGTGGCCCTTCGCAAAGCCGGAATCAGCCTGCCCATCATGGTCATGAGTCCGGATGAGTACAGTTTCGATACCATGGTGAACTATACACTGGAACCGGAAATATTTTCATTTGAACTCTATCACGCTTTTCAGCACTATCTGCAAAAAGAAGGCGTACAGCAATATCCCATTCACCTAAAGCTGAATACGGGCATGAACCGCCTTGGTTTTGAACCCGAAGAAATCAATGCGTTGGCCGAAGCGCTGCAACAGCAGCAGGTATTTGTGGTGAAATCTTTGTTCAGTCACCTGGTGGCCAGTGAAGACCCGGCGCAGGATGCATTTACCGAACAGCAGGTAGCGCTGTTTACCCAGGCAGCAACGATATTGGAGCAGGCGCTGGGATATCCGTTTATCCGGCATATTGCCAATACAGCAGCCATCCGGAGAAACCCGCAATACCAATTCGATATGGTCCGTCTGGGCATTGGCTTGTACGGAGTAGACAGCCAGGCAGAAGCGCAATTGAACCTGCAGGTAGTAGATACACTCAAAACAACGGTGGCTCAGGTAAGAAAGATCAAAGCAGGTACAACGGTAGGGTACGGACGTAAGGGCGTAGTAACCAGAAACAGTACCATTGCCACTGTACGCATCGGGTATGCAGACGGATACAACCGAAAGCTTGGTAACGGAGTGGGGCAGATGTATGTGAACGGTCACCGGGCGCCTGTAATCGGCAATATCTGTATGGACATGGCCATGCTCGATGTAACGGATGTACCCGAAGTAAAAGCAGGAGATATTGTGGAAGTGTTTGGTAGCCATATTCCGGTGCAGGAACTGGCCAGGGCAACCGGAACCATTGCCTATGAAATCATGACTTCGGTGAGTCAGCGGGTAAAAAGGGTGTATTACGAAGAATAGATTGCAGGCAACCGTACAGCCAAAAAGCTGTTGTTCAGAGCGGATCAATCAGGTGGTTGCGCATGGCCCAGAGCACCAGCCCTACCCTGGATTTGGTGCCGGTTTTTTCGAACAGCCCCCTGCTGTAATTGTCAACACTTCTAACTGCAATGCCCAATTCGTTGGCCATTTCTTTATAGGTGAGTTCGGAGGCGCAGAGTTCCAGAAAACGAATTTCCTTATCAGAAAGTTTCAATGCCTGTTTTACATCCACTTCCTTTTGCTGAAGCGACCGGATCATATTTCCGGAAACCATATCGTTGGTATAAAATCCTTTTTCCATCAATTGAAGAATGGCCTGATGTAGTTCGGTAACCTGGGCTTCTTTTAAAATGTAGCCACAGGCGCCGGCTTTCAGCATTTTGATAATGGCCTGCTCTTCGTCGTACATACTTAGGGCCAATACCAGTATGGCCGGATGGTTCTGCTTCAACCATTCGGTGGTGGCATAGCCATCCATCAGGGGCATGTTGATGTCCATCAGTACCACATCCACCTCCGGGTTCAGCAGCAGTTTTTTTTGAAGATCCATTCCATTGGCAGCTTCAAAAACAATCTCGATATCGTTGAATTCGGCCAGCAGCGAAGCAATACCCGATCTGAAGAGGGCATGGTCATCTGCCATAGCTACCCGGATTCTGTTAAGATGTTTGCTCATACGGAATCGTAATATAAATGGTTGTGCCCAGATTGGGTTCGGAATTAAACTCAATGGTTCCACCGATCAGGGCAGTTCTTTTTTTCATGTTCGTGATGCCCAGTCCTGCAGCTGAACCGCCTGGTTGCAGGAGGTCAAAACCGGTGCCATTATCGGAAACAGCCAGCTGCAGTACCTGGTTCTGAAAATGCAGTTCGCAATGAATGGCGGTGGCGCGGGCATGTTTCATAATATTGTTCAGGGTTTCCTGTAACAGCCGGAACACGATCAAATCTTTTTTAGCATTGGGGCTGTAGGTGTTGTCCGATTCCTGCACATAGGTAACGGTATATTGACCATGTTTTTCCATCCATTGCATTTCCTGCTCAATAGCCTGCATTAAGCCCTGTTGCAACAGGTTTTCTGCCTGTAACAGTTTGGCCAGCTGCCGGAGGTCTTTGATGGATGTGTTTACGAAGCCAATGGCATCTTTTATTTTCTGTTCAGATTTTTGCCGGTCGTTCAGGTTCACGGAGCTGAGTGTGGCGTTGGTGATACTGAGCAACTGACCAATATTATCGTGCAGGTCGGCAGCAATGGTTTGCAGGGTTTGTTCCTTCACCTCGGCCCGCGTCAGCAGCAACTCCTCCTCAAACGACTGCTGCATATGAATGGTGTCGGTTTTGTTTTGATGTTGTTTTTGCTGGTATTGAATTACAAAATACACAACCATAGCAGCCAAAAAAAGCAGGATGGTGGCTCCAATGGCTATGCCTGATACAATATACCAGGTTGTTTGATTCTGCAGAAGAAAGAAATAGATAAACAAGCGTATAAAATAAAGTTGATTAAGTTAATGAATATAGACCAGATCGGAATAAAAGGCTCAAAATTACCGGTGCTGAGGAAGTACTGAAAAAAGCTGAGTAATACACTCTGCCCGGCATAGAAAAACAGATAGCCAACACTAACCCAAAAATACGGATGGCTCATCAGATCGGGAATATCGGCTTTTTCAATGGTTTCCCTTACGTATTCAAAAATATAGTACACGCCAATGCAACTGCCGAGTATAATGGTGTAGGAATTCAGGTAGCGGAATCCTTGCAGGAAAAAGAAGTTCAGCGCCGAAGCAATCAGGATAACGGCAGTGAGGATGTTTATTCTTTTGTGGAAATGTTTGTTGTCGGTGATCTGTTTAAAAAACCAGCCGATGAATGCAAATTCAAAGGGGTTGCGGATATTGGCAGTCCAGTTGTTGGAATTGTTGATTACAAAAAGGTGAAAAAAGTTGCCCCATTCCACTACATTATTGATCAGCAGGAGCAGTAAAAAACCCTTCATTGCCCTGGTCTGAAGATGCCTGAAGTTAACCAGGCAAATAATCAGTGCAGTTAGTTCAAACCATAAAGAGAGGTATCTCATATCTTAAGTATTAGCAGTGTCTCCGGCGCAATTGTAAGGCGGACACAAATTACCATTATTAAATGCGATTATATCGGGTTCTCCTTCGCCAGGGAAAAAGTTTATCCTGGGGCGTTCTGAAATGTTGATCAGTTTGTCGTTGGCATCTACCAGATAGTATTCAACGGTCATTCTATTCAGGTAATGACTGTTTACATTGGGTTCAGGAGTATTGGTGTAGGAGGTAAAAGCGGTGACCACTGTAGCGGCCTCCTGGCATTCCACTTCTGCTTTCAGTTGTTCAAATTCAGCTCTGGTATGAAATACCGAAATGGTATCGGTATAGGCCGGATCTCCCCCTGCATTGTGTACCAGCCTGGTTAACAGGGGAAGTTTCAACGGGTTGTTTCTGTATTCGTTGATGATCCATCTTTCAGCAGTCTGCTGGTCAATTTTTACGCAGCCGTGGGAGGGATGAAGCATAAAATAATTACCCAGGCCAAGATCCTTATAGGTTCCGGAGGTTTGGTTCAGCAGGCAGGGTGCATATACCACGGTAAGAGTACCGCCCTTGCTGAAAGGAACCCATGGCTCATTTTCATCCAAAGGGAAGGCAGCCATATAAATTCGGATACCATCTGCCTGGTTCACGGTAAACACCTGGTTGCAGAGGTCCAGAAAGCTGGCAGCAGCGATGGGCATTTCTTCAGTTTCGGGCTTGCCCATTGCTTCGGAAAGCGCCAGGGTTTTGAGTTCAAAATGCCACCTCCTTCTTTTTATAACTGTTGCTTTGCTTACAGACATAAGCGGAAGCGGCCCCGAGCAATTAGCTGCCATGATTCAGAATTAATGATGCAATAAATATAAATTACCTGTAAATAAACTACATAAGTGGATTGTCCACAACGCGAATCATACGTAGCATGGTACGTAAAATTACGTGCCACACTCAGGTAAATTTCGCGGTTGAATTGTTGCGGAACAGGCTGATCTTTGGCACAGATGAACAGTCATCTAAAACGGATTCAGGTAATTTATTACCCAAGAAAGCGCAGTATCGGGGGGTGCTGCGCTTTTGAATCTGGTTTTTCTGCCCTGCCAGCCGCCCCCATTTTATGATTTTATACTATTTCTCAACCCTTATCTTTGCCTCACGTTAAAAAAGCGCCGTGAAAGCAAAACAAGTTATACTACTCATACTGGCAGTCATATTTATAGATCAGGCATCCAAATTCTATATCAAGCTGAACTATTTTGCGGGAGAAGAGCATCTGGTGCTGGGAACCTGGTTCAGGCTTCATTTTGTAGAAAATGAGGGAATGGCCTGGGGATGGAAGTTTGGTGGCGAATTCGGCAAGATTGCCCTCACGCTTTTCAGGCTGGTAGCGGTGATCTGGGGAAGTTTTCTTTTGCGTGATTTCATCCGCAGGAAATACCACCGCGGATTCATCATCTGTGCCTCTCTGATTTATGCAGGCGCATTGGGTAACCTGATCGACAGTTTGTTTTATGGACTTATTTTTGAATACAGCAATCCATTTTCTCAGAATGTAGCAACCCTGTTTCCGGCCAACGGCGGTTATGCAGGATTCCTGCATGGCAGGGTGGTAGATATGTTGTATTTCCCTATTATCACGAATGCACATTATCCAACCTGGATGCCGTTTGTGGGCGGGGAGGAATTTGAATTCTTCCGTCCGGTATTCAATATAGCCGATGCCGCCATTTCGGTGGGCGTTATTGCCATCCTGATTTTTCAGAATACATTTTTTGCGCATCCGCCTAAGGAGCAGCACCATACCGTGGAAACCAAAACACTGGTAGACGATCAGAGCCAGGTTTCCTAGTACAAACCAGCCACATTTTTCCTATCTTGGGTACATGAAGCATGTATACCTGTTTTTTTTACTGGCGATCCTGATCTCCTGTACTTCTTCTAATGTAGACATGATCGTACACCATGCCGTGATCTATACGGTAGATGACCAGTTTAGTATTAAAGAAGCCATGGCAATCAAAGATGGTAAGATTGTAGCCATCGGAAAAAATGATGAAATCCTTGCCCGTTACAATGCAGGTGAAATCATCGATGCAAAGGGTCAGGCCCTTTATCCGGGACTGATCGATGCCCATGCCCATTTTGTGGGCTATGCAAGATCCCTTTTCCAGGCCGACCTGTTTGGTACCAAAACATGGGAGGAAACCATTGAGCGTCTGAAAGTATTTGCCTTGCAGCACCCCGAATTAAAATGGATACAGGGCAGGGGCTGGGACCAGAACCGCTGGCCCGGAAAGCAATTTCCCACCAATGAACTCCTGAACAAGGCATTCCCGAATATACCGGTGGTGATTACCCGTGTAGACGGACATGCTTCCATAGCCAATCAAACAGCGCTGGACCTGGCAGGTATCAAGGCGGGGCAAACGGTAACCGGCGGCGATATACAAACACAGAACGGGCAACTCACCGGGGTATTAATAGACAATGCAGACAATGCCGTTTACGCCAAAATACCTGATCCTACCAAGGAAGATTACAACCGCGTACTGAAAGCCGCGCAAACGAACTGTTTTGCACAGGGGCTTACAACGGTAACCGATTGCGGACTCAATTATTATGATGTGGAGATGATCGATGAATTGCATAAAGCCAACCGGCTTCAGATGCGGCTCTACGTAATGTTATCGGACAACGACAACAATATAAACAAGTACCTGAAAACAGGTCCGTATAAAACGGACCGCCTGTTTGTAAATGGCTTCAAAGTATATGCAGACGGCGCATTGGGAAGCAGGGGCGCCTGCCTTTTGCAGCATTATTCCGATGAACCCGGATGGGGTGGATTCCTGCTGCGCAACAAATCGCATTACGATTCACTGGCCAATGTGCTGAGCAAAACGTCATTCCAGATGTGCACACATGCCATTGGCGACAGTGCCAACCGGGAGATACTGAACATCTACAATAAATACCTTAAACCAGGTAACGACCGGCGCTGGAGAATAGAACATGCGCAGATCGTACATCCGGATGATTTCAGCAAGTTCGGGGCAGCGGCCATTGTGCCCTCTGTACAACCAACGCATGGCACCAGTGATATGTACTGGGCTACCTCCAGATTGGGCAAAGAAAGAATGAAGGGAGCATATGCGTACAAGCAATTGCTGCAACAGAATGGATGGCTTCCGTTGGGAACCGATTTTCCGGTGGAAGATATTTCTCCATTCAAAACCTTTTTAGCGGCAGTGGTTCGCAAAGATGCAGCAGGCTATCCGGCGGAAGGATTCCAAATGGAAAATGCATTAACGCGCAAAGAAGCCGTAAGAGGAATGACCATCTGGGCAGCCAAATCTGCCTTCCTCGAAAAAGAAGTGGGAAGCCTGGAACCCGGAAAGAAAGCCGATTTCATCCTGATGAACCAGGACCTGATGAAAGTGAAGGATACCGATATCCTCAAAACAAAAGTAACAGCAACCTATATCGGCGGAAAGAAAGTGCATTAAAAAAAAGCAACAAACCGGAACGCGAATGCCGGCTTGTTGCTTTTATCGTTAAAGGAGCTTATTTAATTTCTCCTACCATATTACCGGGAACTACCCACTGATCAAATTCTTCAGGAGTTAAATAACCCAGCTTCACCGCCATCTCTTTTAAAGTGGTGTGTTCTTTGTGCGCTTTCTGAGCAATTTCAGCAGCTTTGTAGTAACCGATCTTCGTGTTCAGGGCAGTTACCAGCATCAGGCTGTTGTCTACGTGCTTTTTGATATTGGTCTCAATTGGCTCAATACCTACGGCACATTTATCGTTAAAGCTTACACAGCCATCCCCAATGAGGCGGGCGGAATGCAGGAAGTTGTAGATCATTACGGGCTTGAACACGTTCAGTTCAAAATGACCGTTGGAACCACCGATATTGATGGCCACATCATTGCCCATAACCTGCGCGGCAATCATGGTGAGAGCCTCGCACTGGGTAGGATTCACTTTACCGGGCATGATGGAAGAACCGGGTTCATTGTCGGGGATGAATAATTCACCAATACCACTGCGCGGTCCGGAACTCAGCATGCGGATATCGTTGGCAATCTTCATCAGGCTCACAGCAACGGTTTTCAACGCACCATGTGCTTCTACAATGGCATCGTGCGCAGCCAGGGCTTCAAATTTATTTTCGGCAGTAACAAAAGGCAAGCCGGTGAGGTTGGCAATATGTTTGGCAACATTCACATCATATCCTTTTGGAGTGTTGATGCCGGTGCCAACGGCAGTACCACCCAGGGCCAGTTCGCTCAGATGCGGCAGGCTGTTCTTAATGGCTTTGAGACCGTGGTTCAGCTGAGAAACATAACCGCTGATTTCCTGACCAACGGTAAGTGGCGTAGCATCCATGAAGTGCGTACGGCCAATTTTTACAACGTGCATGAACTGTTTGCTCTTGGCAGCCAGGGTATCCCTTAATTTTTCAATACCGGGAATGGTTACTTCCAGCAGAATTTTATATGCGGCAATGTGCATGGCAGTTGGGAAGGTATCGTTCGAAGACTGCGACTTGTTTACATCATCATTCGGATGCAGGAACTTGTCTTTGTCTGTAAGAGCGCCACCTTTCAGAACGTGTCCGCGGTAAGCAACCACTTCGTTTACGTTCATGTTGCTCTGTGTACCGCTACCGGTTTGCCAAACCACCAGCGGAAACTGGTCGTTCAGTTTGCCAGCGAGGATTTCATCGCAAACAGTGCCGATCAGTTCTGCTTTATCAGCAGCCAGTACACCGGCATCGAGGTTGGTTAAAGCAGCCGCTTTTTTCAGGTAAGCAAAGGCCTGAATAATTTCCTTCGGCATTTTATTGATGTCTTGCGCAATCTTGAAATTGTCAATACTACGCTGTGTTTGTGCACCCCAGTAAACATTTGCAGGAACCTGCACTTCACCCATGGTGTCTTTTTCAATTCTGTATTCCATATTGTGGTCAATTTATTTTCCGGTAAAAATGGCTTTCCTTTTTTCGAGGAAGGCAGTGGTGCCCTCAACCATATCGGTTGTTCCAAAGCAGGCGGCAAATTCATGGAGTTCCACGTCGAATCCATTTTTGGATTCATCAAAAACAGCGTTGGCAGATTTAATGCAACCGGCAACGGCCAGCGGCGCTTTGCTGTTGATCACGGTTAAAACAGCAGTGGCTTTAGCCAGCAGTTCCTCAGCGGGAACCACATAGTTCACCAGGCCGTATTGCAGTGCAGTAGCGGCATCGATCATGCCTGCGCTCATCAGCAATTCCATGGCCCTGCCCTTGCCAATTAATTGTACCAAACGTTGAGTGCCGCCATATCCGGGGATCAGTCCGAGGTTAACTTCGGGTTGTCCGAACTTAGCATGCTCAGCAGCAATTCTGAAATGACAACTCATGGCCAGTTCACAACCACCGCCCAGTGCAAATCCATTTACACAGGCAACTACAGGCTTGGGACAGTTCTCGATTCTGAAGAAAATATCCTGGCCTTTTTTTGCAATGGCCTTGCCTTCTTCAACAGAAGCGCCGGAAAATTCGCTGATGTCGGCGCCGGCAACAAAAGCTTTGGGTCCGGAGCCGGTAAGGATCACAGATTGAATGGCAGGGTTGCTGTACACTTCATCCATCGCCGCATTTAAATCGCTCATCACCTGTTGGTTCAGTGCGTTCAGTTTATCGGGTCTGTTGATGGTAATAGTGAAGATGCCCTGGTCCAGTGCAGTCGTTAGGGTAGCATATGGCATACACGTAAAAATTTTGTGCAAAGATACTACAGCATTGTATCTTCAATGGGTGAATTTGATTGAAATTATTGGTTATGCGGGAATTTTTGTGTTTGCCCTCACAGGAGCACTCAAAGCCCGAACCCACCAGATGGACGTATTGGGTGGAGTGGTAATGGCATTCGCAACGGCTTATGGCGGGGGAACCATCCGCGATATCCTGATCGGGGTAAGACCCGTTCGGTGGGTGAACGATTACCTGGCGCTGAGCCTGGTGCTTTCGGCCGTACTGATTACTTTTTTAGCATATAAGAACAACCGCCTGTTTCGCCGCTTTATATTCTACAGCGATGCCATCGGAATCGGCATGTTTACCACCACCGGAATAGAAGTGAGTTTGCAAAACGGAGTGAACGAAACCTATTCGGTGGTAATGGGTGTAATAACGGCCACATTCGGCGGACTGATTGCAGATATCCTGAGTAATGAGGTGCCCAATTTGCTGAAGCGGGGAGAACTGTATGCAACCGCCTGTTTGGCGGGCGGACTGGTATATATGGGGTTGAAGCATACCAGCACTGATCCTAACCTCAACCTCTTCCTCTGTGTGGTAACCGTAGTGTCGTTGCGGATTATCTCCAAACGCAAGCGCCTGTTTTTGCCGGAAATTTAGTAAGATTTAGAAGTTCCGGTTCCGGCTCACCCAGTCTTTGATGTAGGCAGCAATATCGGTGAGGGTAGCGCCCGGGGCAAAGAGTTTGCCCACACCCATGGCGTTCAGTTCCTTCATATCGTCTTCGGGAATAATTCCCCCGCCGGTGAGTAAAACATCGTCCATGCCCTTTTCTTTCATCAGACCGATGATTTTGGGGAACACGGTCATGTGCGCACCACTGAGGATGCTCACGCCAATGGCATCCACATCTTCCTGAAGGGCGGCGTTGACCACCATTTCCGGAGTTTGGCGAAGTCCGGTATAAATTACTTCCATGCCTGCATCCCGCAAAGCGGTTGCAATAATTTTAGCGCCACGATCGTGGCCATCCAAACCAACTTTGGCAACTAATACCCGGAGCGGTCTTTTCATATGTGGTAATTATGCAAGTCTGAAAGTGTAAAATTAACTTAAATGTGCTTAGGTTTACCAACGGAATTCATAAAGCAAAACAACTATGCAATACAGACCATTCGGAAAAACAGACCTGCGTGTGAGTGAAATCGGATTTGGCAGTTGGGCCATCGGGGGCTCGGCCAATGTAGGCGGTGTGGAAATTGGCTGGGGACCATCGGACGATCTGGTGTCGGAAAAGGCCATTCATGCAGCGCTTAACGCCGGAATTAATTTTTTTGATACGGCCGATTTTTACGGACTGGGACATTCGGAAGCCCTGCTGGGAAAGACCCTGGGCAATAATCCGAATGTGATCATTGCCAGTAAGGTAGGACAGCGGGTGGGTGCGGAAGGAAAGATTGAAGTAAATTATACCAGGCAGTACATAGTAGAAGCCTGTGAACAGAGTTTGAAAAGGCTCAAACGCGATACCATCGATTTTCACCAATTGCATGTGGCCCGTATGAGCCATCTGGAGCAGGGGGAATGTATCGAAGCCATGCAACAGTTGCAACAGCAGGGGAAGATCCGTTACTGGGGTATTTCCCTGATAACATTTCAGCCCTTCCCCGAAGCGGAGTTTTTTCTGAACAATCATCTCGGACACGGCTTTCAGCTGGTGTTCAACCTGATTAATCAGAAAGCATTGCCCATCATGGAAGCAGCAGCAGCAAAGGGATACGGCATCATTGCGAGAATGCCGCTGCAGTTTGGCCTGTTGTCCGGAAAAATAAAAGAGGATACGGTGTTCACTGCAGACGATCACCGCAGTTATCGCCTGGTACCGCATATCATCCGGACTGTACTGGATATCCTGAACGACCAGGTATATCCGTTGCTGGATAAATACCAAACAACGGCAGCAGGACTTGCATTGAGTTATATTCTGAGTTATCCGGAAGTGTCTACGGTAATACCGGGTATCCGAACACCGGAGCATGTGGCGCTCAATACCAACCATATTGTACAACTGGAACCGGCAGACAAAGCGTTCCTGCGCAACTTATATGCAACACACTGGCAGCCGGTGATGGAGCTGATGGAAAAGCAGGGATAACCGCGCAACAAAAATTACAGCAAACTCAATACATGTTTGATCCTGGCAACAGTGGCATCGCGGCCAATGATGTCTGCAATGTCGAATACGCCCGGACCAAATTTGCCACCCACCAGCATGATGCGGAACGGAAGCATGAGCTCGCCCGGTTTCAGCTGATGCACTGCAGCCAGCTCTTTAAATGTAGTTTCCAGATCGGCGGCATTCCAGCTCTTGCTGAGTTCCAGGGCCATTGCAAGTTCCACAAAAAACAGGTTTTTCTTTTCGTCCCATTTGGGTTGCAGACTCGCTGTATCAAAATGCACAGGCTCTTTGAAGAAGAAACCGGCCTGTTGTGCAAAGTCGGGAAGCAGGGTGCAACGCTCTTTTACCAGATCAATTACGCGGAGCAACAAAGCTTCATCGTTCACAACAATATTCTGTTCGGCCAATACCGGTAAAACATAACTACTGAGATCCTTTGCAGACAAGCGTTTGATCCATTCGTGGTTGTACCATTTGGCTTTTTCAAAATCAAATTTGGCGCCGCCTTTGTGTACCCGGTCCATGGAGAATTTATTCACCAGTTCTTCCAGGGTAAAAATTTCGTTGTCGGTGCCATCGTTCCAACCCAGTAAAGCCAGGAGATTGATGAAAGCCTGGGGCAGGAAGCCGCGTTCTTTAAAGCCAATGGTTTTTTCACCGGTTTTGGGATCGGTCCAGTCCATGGCAAATACCGGGAAGCCAAGTCGGTCACCGTCGCGCTTGCTCAGTTTACCATTGCCGTCGGGCTTCAGGATCAGCGGCAGGTGTGCCCACAGGGGCATGTCTTTTTCCCATCCTAAGTATTTCCATAACAGGATATGAACGGGAGCAGAAGGCAGCCATTCTTCGCCGCGGAAAGCGTGCGAAATTTGCATGGTATAATCGTCTACCACCACCGCCAGGTGATAGGTAGGCATGCCATCGGCTTTGAGTAAAACCTTATCGTCTACCTGGTTGGTATGAAACACCACTTCACCCCGGATCATATCGGTAAAAGAAACGGTTTCGTCCAAAGGCATTTTAATGCGGATCACATAAGGCGTACCGGCGGCAAGCAGGTCTTTCACTTCTTCGTTAGAAAGGGTCAGGGAGTTGCGCATATGTGCACGCAACAGGTGGTTGTATTGCGGAGAAGGGTTCTCGGCAGTTTTATGGTTGATGCGCATTTGCTCCAGCTCTTCGGGCGTATCGAATGCATAATAGGCATAACCATCGTTCACCAGTTGTTCGGCATATTGTCTGTAAGCAGCTTTGCGCTCACTTTGTCTGTAGGGTGCAAAGGGACCACCATGCAGCGGACTTTCGTCGGGATGCAGGCCGCACCATTTCAGGGTATTGAAAATATATGCTTCAGCGCCTTCAACAAAGCGGGTCTGGTCGGTGTCTTCGATCCGAACAATGAAATCGCCACCCTGCTGTTTGGCAAACAGGTAATTAAACAACACAGTTCTAACACCACCCAGGTGCAAACCGCCCGTGGGCGAAGGCGCAAAACGAACCCTTACTTTCTTATTCATGCTGCAAATATAAACCAAGGAAATGCTTAATGGAATATCTTTACGATATGTATCTGGTAAAAACACCCTGGTGGCTGAGGGCAATTTATCCCTCACTGGTTTGGAAATTACCAGCCACGGAAAAAGTCATCTACCTCAGTTTCGACGACGGACCGCATGAAACCGCCACCCCTTTTGCGCTGGATATGCTCAAAAGCTATGGTGCAAAAGCCAGTTTTTTTTGTATCGGAAAAAATGTACGGAAGTATCCGGAGATCTATCAGCGCATATTGAACGAAGGGCATGCGGTGGGCAACCATACCGAGCACCATGCCAACGGATGGAAGCATACCGATGCCGTGTATTTTTCGGAAATACACCAGGCCTCGGAAGTGATTGCCAGCAACCTGTTCCGTCCACCTTACGGAAGAATCCGGCGGTCGCAGATCCGGAACATGCCGGAACTGCCGCCCTATCCGTTTTCGCCCAGGGGCATGAACGGGAAGTATGCAATTATTATGTGGGACGTGCTCAGTGGTGATTTTGACCAGAAACTGCGTCCGGAAGCCTGCTGCAGCAATGTGATCCGGCATACGGGGCCCGGGTCCATTGTGGTATTTCACGACAGTACCAAGGCCTGGGAACGCATGTCGTATGCATTGCCCCGGGTACTGGAATATTTTACGGAAAAGGGGTACCGGTTCGAGGCCATCGGAAAACTATAGCTCCGGCCTAAAAAAGGGAAGGCCAGAGTAGAAACTCCAGCCTGTTTTTAATCCGTACCCTATGAAAACAAAAATGACAGTGAAGATGGTTAAATCCCGCACTGTTAGTTACTTACTTCATTCCCCAAATACGTTGTTTATCTTCTGAAACATTGATTCTTCTTGCTTGTAAAACCTGTTCAGCTAATAAACGGCGAACAGGGATGATTTATTTTCCAGGCCCTAAAAAATGTTCGAAATTTGCAGAATGATCCTGATAGACACCCATACACATTTATATGTAGAAGAATTTAAAACCGATGTGGCCGAAGTGATCGCCCGGGGAAAAGCGGAAGGGGTGGCCAGATTTTACCTTCCCGGAATCGACAGTACGGAAATACCCGGTATGCTGGCCCTGGAGGAACAGTATCCCGGAACCTGTATTGCCATGATGGGGCTGCATCCCTGTTATGTAAAGGAGAATTACCTCGAGGAGTTGCAGGTGGTGAAAGACTGGCTGGAAAAAAGGCCCTTTGCCGCCGTTGGCGAAATAGGATTGGATTATTACTGGGATACCGAGTTCAAGGAGCAGCAGCAGGAAGCGTTCCGTATGCAGATGGACTGGGCCCTGGAAAAAGGGATGCCTATTGTGATCCATACCCGCAATGCCATGCAGGAAACCATCGAAATGGTAAAGCCCTATGCAGCGAGGGGGCTGAAGGGGGTGTTCCATTGTTTCAGCGGAAGCTATGAATCGGCCATACAGATAACCCGGATGGGATTCATGCTGGGGATCGGTGGGGTGCTGACCTATAAAAATGCCGGGCTGGGAGAGGTACTGGCACAAATCGATATGGAGCACCTGGTGCTGGAGACGGATTCGCCCTATTTAACACCGGTGCCTTTTCGGGGAAAAAGAAATGAGAGCAGTTATTTAAAATATGTGGTGGCCAGGCTCTCCGACGTAAAGCAACTGCCGGAGGCGGAAGTGGCGGCCATTACCACGGCCAATGCGCAGCGGTTGTTTGGAGGATAGGTTTTGTTGTATATTTAGTAATGCCAATCATCCAACCATTCAGAAGAATCTTATTTGCTGCCCTGTTGTTTGCAGGTTGCGAGCAATCCACAAAACAAAACGAAACCACAACAGCCGGAGCCGCTGATAGTGCCAATGCAGCCAAGTGGTGGAAAGAAGCTATTATTTACCAGATCTATCCCCGCAGTTTCAAAGACAGTGATGGGGATGGAGTGGGAGATTTAAAAGGAATCATCTCCAAACTGGATTATATCCAAAGCCTGGGTGTAACGGCAGTATGGCTGAATCCGATATACAGTTCGCCTAACGACGACAACGGATACGATATCAGCGATTACCGGAACATCATGAAGGAGTTTGGTACCATGGAAGATTTTGATGTGTTGCTGAAAGGGCTGCACGACCGAAAGATTAAACTGATCATGGACCTGGTGGTGAACCACAGCAGTGATGAACACGAATGGTTTAAACAGAGCAGGAGTTCCAGAACCAATCAATACAGAAACTATTATCACTGGTGGGAAGCGGAAAGAGGAAAACCCAATTACCGCTACAGCCTGTTCGATGTAAACCACGATGCATGGAAATACGACAGCCTTACCAATTCGTATTACCTGCATTATTTTTCGCGGAAACAACCCGACCTGAACTGGGAAAATCCCGCGTTAAGAAAAGAAGTGTATGGCATCATGCAATTCTGGGCCAACAAAGGCATCGACGGATTTCGGTTAGACGCATTTGGGTTTGCCGCCAAAGACACAACGTTCCCGGCCTTCCCCAAGGGCTATGAAAAGAATTTCATGGCATACTATTCCATGGTGCCCGGTATACACGATTACTTAAAAGAAATGCACCGCGAAGTATTCAGTAAATACGATGTGATGAGTGTGGCAGAAGGAGCAGGAAATAGTTTTGAAGATGCACATAACCTGGTGGATGCATCGCGGAAAGAATTGCACATGGCTTATGCATTTGAAGGAGTGGATATCGCCAGGGCGGAAGGATACAGTATTCCTCATTTTAAGAAAGTATTCAGCAAATGGGACAGTGCATTTGCCAAAGAAGGATGGATATCGGTATTCCTGGCCAATCACGACCAGGCGCGGATGGTGAGCCGATATGGCAACGACAGCGAAGCGTATCGCGATTTGTCTGCCAAAATGTTGAACACCTTTATATTGTCTATGCGGGGCACACCTTATTTGTACAATGGCGATGAACTGGCCATGACCAATGCAGGGTTTACCAGCATCAACGACTATCGGGATATGGCAACCCTGAACGAGTACAAAAACCAGGTGAACCAAAAAGCAGATATTGCAGCCTACCTGCGAAAGTTACAATTCGAGTGCAGAGACAATGGCCGCACACCGTTTCAGTGGGATGCAAGTGCGCAGGCAGGATTCAGTACCGGAAAGCCGTGGATCAATGTAAACCGCAATTATACCCGGATCAATGCGGCAACACAGGAAAAGGATCCGAACAGCGTGTTGAATTATTTCAGAAAGATGGTGGCGCTGCGCAAGGCAAATCCGGTGTTGACTTATGGAAAATACAGCCTGGTGGATCCCGAACATACCACTGTGTATGCGTATACCCGCGAATGGAAGGGAGAAAAGCTGCTGGTGCTGCTCAATTTCAGCGATAAGCCGGCAACGGTAAAAACGGGGTATGCACTGGATAAGGCCCGGGTGCTGATACAAAACTATCCAACCAGCAGCGGCGAACAACTGCGGCCTTATGAAGCGGTGATCTACAAGCTATAGGAAGGGCTTATTAACGTACAAGTTTGTCGGAGATAAGAAATAAAAAATCCGATAAATATTGTTAAAATGCGCACTTTTATGTTTAAATTTAATCGAAATATCGGAATTATTCCGATAAAAATGTTCAAAATTTACATAAATGGAGTTTCTGGAAGCTATAAGAGATTATGCGGAACAGCCTATTACCAAACAGGTAATCCTTGATTTGCTAAAGGATTATAAAAGGCCGTATGATAAAATAGCGGAACTGGTAAAACAAGGTATTCTTGTACTAGTAAGAAGAGGCGTGTATATACCGGGCCCTAAACTGAATATTGCCAAACCGGAAGCTTTCCTTTTAGCCAATCACCTATTAGGGCCAAGTTATGTTTCATTGGAAAGTGCATTGTCTTATTGGGGATTTATTCCTGAAAAAGTGTATGAAACCAGTTCCGTTACCACCCAAAAGAGCGCGGTGTATCAAACGGCAGCAGGAAGATTCAGCTATATTCATATTCCCTTGCCTTATTATTCTTTTGGTATACAGCAGGTAGAATTAACAAAAAAACAGACGGTGTTGATGGCAACGCCAGAGAAAGCTTTATGCGATAAAATTATAGCCACCTCTGGAATAATACTCCGCAGTTCAAAGCAGGTTAAAGAATTTCTATTGGAAGATCTCAGGATGGAAAGGGATGTGCTTAGAAAACTTAATTATCAGGAGATGAATCGTTGGAGGGTTGATGCGCCTAAAAAGGGAAGCCTTGATATACTAACAAAAACACTGGAAGAATTATGATAAAGCAATGGTTGGAAGAATATAAACCAACAAGCCGGGAGCAGGCAGAACAAGCCCTTCGGGAAATCATGCAGGAAATTGCTCTCGCTGGTTTGCAGCGGACAGGTTTTTTTGAAAAGGCAGCTTTTTACGGAGGCACTGCCCTGCGTGTATTTTATGGGTTAGACAGGTTTTCCGAAGACCTGGATTTTTCTTTGTTGGAAGTGAATCCCAAATTTTCTCTGGAACCTTATCTGGAAGGAATC
Organism: Sediminibacterium sp.; assembly: GCA_016786865.1. Taxonomy (GTDB): domain Bacteria; phylum Bacteroidota; class Bacteroidia; order Chitinophagales; family Chitinophagaceae; genus Sediminibacterium. Next base: position 250,063 of record JAEUVE010000011.1, read on the forward strand.
GTAACAGAGTTTGGTGCATTAGGTATGACCGTAAGTGTTAAAGAAAAAATTAAGACGTCTCAAACTAATATTGATTCTGCTTTTCTAAAGTCAGAGACAACCTGGAAAGAATTAGTTCTGGAAAACATTATACCACAGGCGGGCCTCAATATAAGGCCTAACATCAAGATAAAACTTGAGGTAGACACAGCGCCTCCTCTGGGATTTGAAACAGAAGAAAAATTGCTGTTAAAGCCATTTTCTTTTTATGTAAAATGCTTTAGTTCGCCAGATCTCTTTGCAGGTAAAATGCATGCCCTTCTTTTTCGAAAATGGAAAGAAAGGGTGAAAGGAAGAGATTGGTATGATATGGAGTGGTATATTAAGAAAGGGGTACCGTTAAATCTTGATCATTTTCTTGTGCGAGCCAGAGACAGTGGGGATTGGAAAGATGAAACGATTACTCAAACGCAATTCTTACAACTGTTGACGAATAAAATTGCTTCCATCTCTTTTAAGAATGTCAGGGAAGATATTGTCCGGTTCATACGTGATGACAGAGGTCTGGCTATTTGGTCTCCTCAATATTTCAATGATTTGGTAACAAGAATTCAGTTCAAATAAACCCTTTTTACATTCGATACACACTTGCAGACTCAACAAATCAGTTTCCTGCAATGATTATTCAACGCAAAAAAGAAGTGATGCATTTTCAATTGGTTGTCAATTAATTAAACTTTTTTATTTACGATGTAATTACCAATAGTGCTGAATTCCAGAAAAAAGCCCACAAACCACAGCTTACTGTTATTTGTAGGGCTTTAAAGATTTACTTGCAGAGAGGAAGGGCAATGAACCTGCTCTCTAATTATTTGATTTTTAATGAATTACAACTCACAAGATTTAGTGTCACCGAATGGGTTACCTATTTTTCTACGCTTACTTAACTTACTTTTACAGTCACCCAGATCCCCAAACAGCTAACGCTGATCGGGGATGGCCGAGCGGTCGATAGCAGCGACGTGAAACATCGCAGACGGTAAAACGTCCGGGGGTTCGAATCCCTCTCCCACCACTTTTTAAAAGTTAGGGAGCAGGCTCAGATATCTTGGTAAGCTCCCCAAAAAAGAGTACGGTTAATTTGTAGACAAAAAGTTTATAAATTTAAATCGTAAACCATGAGAAAGAGTCAGTTCAGTCACACACAGATTGCCAACATCTTAAAGGAGTTTGAGCAAGGAAAATCAGCCGAGGAGATCCATCGGGAGTATGGAGTTAGTAAAGCCACTTTTTATAAATGGCGGGAACGTTATGGTGGTATGGAAGCCAGTGAGCTTAAACGTATTAAAGAGCTGGAAGAAGAAAATGCTCGATTAAAACGGATGTATGCCAACTTGGCCATGGAGTTAGATACGGCAAAGTATATCATCGAAAAAAAGCTTTAAAGCCTTGCGAAAAACGAAGAATCATTGAGGAGCTCAGAGATGAGCGTCCAAAAGACATCGGCAAGGCGTGTCGGGTACTAAGAATAAGCAGAAGCAGTTTGCATTATCGGTCTGTAAAAGATGATAGCACCATCATCAAGCATCTAGAAGATTTAGCTGAAGATCATTCTTTAGAAGGCTTTTGGAAGTATTATCATCGATTAAGAAACCAAGGTATAGTTGTTAATCATAAACGACTGCATCGCATTTATAAGGACTTAAAACTGCCCCTAAGGCGCAAGGTTAAGAAACGCTTGCCTCCACGGGAAAAGCAATCATTAGAAGTACCAGAACACTTTACACAAACCTGGAGCATAGATTTTATGACCGATGTATTAAGTAACGGAACCAAATTCAGATCGTTTAATGTGATAGATGATTTTAACCGGGAAGTGCTATTCATCGAGATTGATTATTCTTTAAAAAGCAGTAGAGTAATATGGGTGCTTCGCCATTTAATAAACCGCTTTGGTAAACCACAAAAGATACGAATGGATAACGGCCCAGAGTTTATATCTAAGTTAACCCAATCGTGGAGTAAGGCCAATGAAATTGAGTTCCAGTATATTCAGCCAGGCAAGCCATCACAAAATGCTTACGTTGAAAGATTCAATCGAAGTTTTCGCGGTCACGTATTGGATGCCTATTCATTTGATAACTTAAACCAAGTAAGAGAAATTTCGGATGCATGGATAGATGATTACAATAATCATCGACCACATGATGCACTTGGAGGATTACCACCAAGGGTATACCGAGAAAAACAAAACCAGTCTAATGGGCTTCTTTTCGCTTCGGCTTCGCCTACGCTACAATCAGCCCATTAGCATTAAAAGAAAAAATATTATACATTTAATGCGTACTCAAAATGGGGAGCCTTCAATATAGCTATGAATGAAAATATAGATATTGAAAGATTGACATACGCAATTTCTGTCGCTCATCTTGAAACGTTTATTGCTGAACTTCCTTTAGGTGCTTATACCAAAATTGGAAACTCTGGAGCGGGCATCAGCGGTGGGCAGAAGCAGCGAATATTAATTGCCAGGGCCGTTTATAAAGATCCTCACTATATATTTTTTGATGAGGCAACTAGTAGTCTTGATGCAACAAGTGAGTCAATAATAATGCATAATCTAAGTAAGTTTTTTCTAAGGAAAACTGTTCTTATTATCGCACATCGAATGAGTACTGTCAAAAATGCAGATCAAATAATAGTTCTCGAAAATGGTAAAGTTGAAGAGATTGGAAGGCATGAAACACTTATTAAACAGAAAGGTAAGTATTACGAATTAGTAAAAAATCAACTAGAACTAGGAGTTTGATTGTTAATGATATGAGTGTGAGTATTCAAAATTTATTAAATAGGCCTCCGACGAAACTAACTAGATTCGGACCTGCATATATTGTAATCTTATTAATATTAGGGTTTATATTGTTGTTCACCTTTCCTGTTACCCAAATAGTAACTGTAACAGGAAAGGTAGAGGATATTACTCCTCATAGTTTACATCGGCAACGAGTTCAAATTGTTGTACTTTTTGAAAATAAAATCCCGATCATTACACACTCGTTAGCATCAATTCAAGTACTTAAAAAAATCGGAAATATAAATCAAATTTCGTTAATGGGTAATATTGATAGTTTGAATTATGAAAAGCGATGCATTTTCTTTTCCTTTGAAGATGCCATTCAATTAAGAAATTTATTTGTGAAAAAGCTTCCAGTTTCTCTATCTATAGATAGTGTTGAAACTAGTTATTATCAGATAGTTAAGAGCAAATTCTGAAAGCCATAAAATTTGTATTATAATGTCGATATTTGTGCAGATTGCAGCGTATAGAGATCCTCAGTTGATACCAACTATTGAGGATCTTCTGAGTAAAGCGAGGCGACCTGATGAGTTGACAGTAGCTATTTGTCGCCAGTTTAAGAAGGATGATACTTTTGATAATCTGGATTACTACCGGAAGGATCCTAGATTTAAAATTATTGATGTAGATCATAAGATATCAGCTGGTGTGGGCTGGGCAAGAAACAGTATCCAGCAACTATACAGTGGAGAAACATATACTTTGCAAATTGATTCCCATTCACGTTTTGCAAATAACTGGGATGACGAAATGATAACGATGATTAGCTCTTTGCAGGATCAGGGCATTGAAAAACCCATTCTAACAGGCTATCCAGCCTCATTTGAGCTTGAAAAGGAGCAGAATATAAATATGAATGCGCCAGCCCTTCAGATGATACTTACTCATTTTTCTCCTGAAGGAATACCTATGTGTGAGGCGGAGACTATACCGGATTGGCAGACCCTTTCCGCCCCCGTATTGTCAAGATTTTATTCAGCGGGCTTTTGTTTTACGTTAGGCTCTTTTTGTATTGATGTCAAGCACGATCCTGAAGTTTATTTCATTGGTGAGGAAATTTCTATCGCGGTTAGAGCTTATACAAACGGATACGATCTTTTCCATCCTAATAAAATGTTGGTTTGGCATCAATATATAAGGGAAGGCATGCCCAAACAATGGGATGATGATTCGGCTTGGCAAGCAAAGCATCAAAAATCAATAAAAAAAATACAGAACCTATTGGGAATAAATTTGGGGCAGCCGGCAATCGAAGGTGAGTATGGCTTAGGTACAAAAAGAACCTTAGAATCTTATGAAATTTATGCCGGAATTGATTTTTACAAAATCGCAATTCAAAAAGATGTAATAAATAAGGATTTACCAATTTTAACTGATTCCAAGACTAAAACGAAGGAGTGGTATGAAGGGTTATTCAACTATTATGTGTTAGAAATAGAGATTGATTGGAAAATCAAAGATTTGGTTAAATACATTCTGTTTGCTGTTTTTGATCTGAGCAATAATAACATATACGAGAGTAGAATTAGGGCAAATGAATGGGAAAACAATGCAATGATATCTAATAGAAAGATTAACGTTAAGTTTTTTGCATCTCAATATCCTGCTAAGTGGATAGCTCGGTTTGTTGACAAAAAAGGAGCTGTGATCCAGTTAATTAAAAGTTATACACTATTTAACCCGGAAGGAAAAGCTTTATTTAAGTGCAATCTATAATATAAAAGATGAAATGTAATACAAATAATAAACGGGCTATTGTAGCGTATCTCGATTATAAAAATGACCAGTATGCTATGTTTAAGATATTTTTATACTCAGCAGAACTGATAGATATTGTGAACACTGATATTGTAATATTTTATGATCCATCTTATCATGAAATATTTAAAAACTACTCCGTTCCTATTGTTCTTGGTAATAAGAATTCTAAACTAATACTGATTCAGATGCTCTCAATATCGATTTCAGACTCTGATTTTAGTGAGTATTTATATATAAACAGTATTGCGTGTTTATCAAACCAGCATTGGCTAAAGCGCTATGATTTTATTCTTAAAACAGATATAGATATTGTTTTGACTGATAATTGGAACAATTATTATCCAACAGGATTTGAAACTGGACTTGGCTGTTACAATCATGATAACGACACCAAACAGAAGCTAAAACAATTAGCAGATCGCTTAAAACTTCCCTTAAAGCAAACATATCAATATAATATTGGGTCAAGCTGGTACGGGAAAAGCGAAGATATTTTGAATGTGGCAAGCCTTACGGTTTTAATAAGTCGCGAATTACTTGTCACAGAATTTAAAAAATCAACCGGTGAATGGCCGGGTTTTTTTAAGGGTGTGACATCATTATATGCCAGTGAAATTGCTATTAATTATTTGATAGATAACATTATTATAAAAGCGGATCACCTAGATTTTCCGTCTGACAGTACAGACAATATAGTCAACCACACCCACATACATTTTGTTCATTGTACAGATCTGTTTTCAAAACATGCTTTCTTACGTGGAGATTATGATGATATTGATATTGCTCGTCTTAATAAAAGTATTGTAAATGAATACTGTCTTTATTGTGCCTTGTCTTCATAATTAAGTAATTGAAAAGAGGGGAGAAAGCTTTTTGTAAAAAATTATAAATATGATAAGTAAGTGGTTTCAAAAAAATACTCTTTTGATGAAACGACGAAAGATGGATGCGAGAGGTTTTTAAAATACACTGAGACTTTTCTTGGAACGTATATTTAATTGCTGCATGGAAGCTCCGGCTCTGGAAATCATTACTTTTCTTAATCGTGACAATAAGATATTTTAAACAGAAAATTCATTGGTAAGGACTCCCCTCTTATTTATATGTGTTTTAAAACAGGAATAGACCATACCAATTTTATGTATCAAAACATGTGCAAATAAAAAAGCACCTACTCAGAAAAACTGTGTAAGTGCTTGATTTTCAAGTGGGCCCACCAGGGCATGATCCTGGGACCCCCTGATTATGAGTCAGGTGCTCTAACCAACTGAGCTATAGGCCCAAAGAACAGTATTGTTCTTATGAGGGTGGCAAAAATAATGAAATATTGCTTTCCCTGTTAAAAAAAGGAGGGAGTGATAACGGCCATATCAGACTGGCTGGCCGGAGGGATGTCCGGCATTTTTTTCGTCCAAAATTTTAGCCAGATGGCTTTTCTCGGCAATTTCCCGGATCACCTGATCCAGTTCTTTGGCAGAGGTAAGTACAATGTCAATCATTTCCCTACGTTCCTCCTCACTGGAATTAACCATTTGTAATACAGTGATGGCGCCCATCAGCCGGGCAAGCGGTGCCCTTACTATATGCGACTGTATCCAGCCAATTTCCTTGAGCATATTGTTCTGCAGCTTTATAGCCTTCAGATGCTCTTCGAGCTGATCCTTGGCAATCACCAGTTCCCGGTTCATCTGGCTGAGTTCAGCTGTTCTTGCTGTTACTTTTTCTTCCAGCAGGTGATTTTGATTTCTGAGCTGATCCATCAGATATACATTCAGTAAAAGATTTTTGATCCGGAGATCTACTTCAACCAGGTCGAATGGTTTGGTTACAAAATCGCTTGCTCCTTCGGTGAGGGCCTTTTTCTTTGCTTCTGGTGTTGCATCTGCAGTTAAAACCAGAATAGGCATAAACCGGTCGGTTTCCTGTTCAGCTTTGAGCTGAGCCATGATATCATAGCCAGATAAGTGTGGCATCATCAGGTCCAGCAACAATAAATCCGGATTGAACTCCTGAACGATCTGCAGCGCCTCTCTTGGATCACTGGTACTTCTGACATTATTATATCCCTTGATGAGCAAAAGGTTCTCCAGTATCTCAATATTGGCAGTTTGATCGTCTACAATTAAAATACGGGCATCTGTTAAACGAGACTCCATGCTAGCAATAATTTATTTGAAATAAGTATCCAGTATGTTGATGAATTCGCTGATATCAAAGGGTTTGGTAAGATAATTCTTTGCTCCGGCCTTTAACATGGCTGTAAGCTGCTTCGGCATTGCATCCGCACTGATGATCACAACCGGTATTCCGCTGGTTGCTTCATCCTGTTTCAGTTGTTCCAGCACATCCGATCCATGCATATCCGGTAAATTCAGGTCTAGCAGAATCAGTTTAGGTTGATGCTGTTTGGCCAATTGTACGGCCTGCTTGCCAAACATATTGGTGATTAGGCTTATACCGGGCCTATTGGCTGCAATAATTTGCTCAACCAGTTCAATGTTAGAAACATTGTCTTCGATATAAAGTATGTATCCCTTTTGCGCTACTTCTTTCTGCTGTCCATTCTGCAGATCTCCATTTTGTTGAACCCGGTCTAATTCTTTAATCGTTCTGGGTAACTCAATCCAGAAATTGCTGCCCTTACCTATTTCACTCTCAACCCCCTGCTCTCCACCCATCAATGCAGTGAGCTGCTTTACTACTGCAAGTCCAAGTCCCGTACCTTCAATAACGGTCTTTTCGGCACCTACCCTTTCAAAAGGAGTAAATATTTTGCGAATATCTTCCTCTGCAATACCCTTACCACCATCGGAAACCGAAATTCTGACCGGTACAATACCTTTTTCATTTTGTGGCCTTAGTTCCTGTTTTAATTGAACCCATCCACCAGGTTGGTTGTATTTAATGGCGTTATTGGCCAGATTGAGTAAGATTTGTTTGAGCCGCTGACAATCAGCACGCACATACAGGGGATCTGTAGCGGCCGGCATTATTTCTATGGTAACACCCGCCGCAGCCGCAGCAGGGCTTAGTGTATCTGAAATTTCCCGAAGGATGCTGTTGATTTCGACCGGTTCAACAGAAATGGATACCCGGCCTGCTTCAATTCTTGAAATGTCCAGCACTTCGTTGATCAGATCCAGTAAGTGTTTTCCACTTCTGAGTATGTGGTTTACTGCTTTCTTTTGTGTTACGCTTAGTTCACCCATTTCCAGCAATTGCGCAAAACCAAGAATTGAATTCATCGGGGTCCGGAGTTCGTGACTCATTCTCGACAAGAAATCGCTTTTTGCAAGGTTGGCTTTTTCTGCTTCCATCCGGGCCTTTTCCAGAGCAGTATTGGACCGTTCCAGCTCTGCTGTCCGCATCATTATTTTCTCCTCCAGGTTTTGGTTCAGGTCCTTGATCTCCTGTTCAATTCTTTTTCTTTCAGTAATATCTTCTTTGATGGCCAGGAAGTGCGTAATGGTTCCACGGTCATTAAAAATCGGACTGATGGTGGATTGCTCCCAATACAGTTCTCCGCTTTTCTTCACATTATGGAAAGTACCCTTCCATTGTTTTCCCTCAGTTATATTATCCCATAAATTGGTATACTCTTCCGGGGAGGTTTCTCCCGATTTCAATACCCTGGGGTTTTTTCCAATCAGTTCTTCGGGTGTATAACCGGTTGTTCTGAATGTGTTTGGGTTGGCGTATTCAATGTTTCCGTCGAGGTTGGTAATTACGATGCTTACAGGGCTTTGTTCTACAGCTCTGGATAACTTCCGTACCTGTTCTTCTGTTTTTCTTTGAACAGTAATATCACGCCAGGTAGTGAGGATAACCTGGTTATCGCCTTCATATTCTATACTCGTAAGATTTACCTGAATCAATATGGGGGTTCCGTCGAAGCGATTGTGCACCCATTCAAACGAGGTGTTTCCTTTTTCAAAGGTTTCACTGATTACATAGTGTACAAGCTCCTCAGATTTTTGTCCGTTGGGTTGAATTTCGGGAGAAATTTCCTCAGGCCTTTTCCCTAAGATCATCGATCTGCTGCCTCCCAATATTAGCTCCGCCGCTTTATTGCATTCAATGAATATGCCATTTTTAACAATCAGGTATCCATCGGGGGAGTCGTAGAACAGGGTTTTGTATCGTTTCTCACTACCTCTCAAAGCCAGTTCTGCCAACTTCTGCTCTGTGATATCTCTGGTGAGGGCAATGAAACCAATCATTTGTCCTTCATCGTTGTGATGGGGATGTATATTAGTGGAAAACCAGAAGCGGGTTCCACTTTTTTTAAAAGCTTCTCCCTCAATATTCCATTGGTCGTTAGGGGAAAGCGATCCCTGGTCAATTTTTTGTTGGATATTTTCCTGCAACTGATGGATCTTCTCAATTGTTTCAGGTGGATAGAGTTTGGTAAGCGGCACTTTTTCGAACTCAGCCGGGTGGTATCCAAATATTTTTACGATTGAGGAGCTGCAGAAATTGGGTTGAAGATTCATGTCGGTAGTCCATACCATGTCCGACATATTCTCTGTGATCTCCCGATATTTGGTTTCGCTTTTTTGCAGCAATTCCAAGGTCCTGCTTCTGCTTTTCACATTCACCAGCATCTCCGCAAAAACGGTCAGCAACATTTGTTCGGGCTCAGAAAAAACATGTTTGTTTCTTACTGCATCCAGTCCTATAAACCCGGAACATATACCATTTTCCATGATAGGAACAGAGATCACACTTTTAATTTCCTGTTGTTCCAGAAATATCCTTAATCCGTTTCCTTTAGGTAATTCAGAAACATCCGGCACATGCAGGGTTTTTCCGAGGTCCATGAGCGCTGCCCACTCTTTCAAATCATTAATGGGCAGGTTCTGCAACAGATGAATTTGCTGGCTGATTCCCTTGGCACACCATTCATGTGTATTGCTGAATGTGTTTTGTTTCCGGTTGTAATGAAATATATAGAAGCGATCTGCACCTATGAATTCTCCCAATTCTGCCAGAGAGTTATTGATGGCGGAATCCAGCTGTTCAATGGGTAGGTTAATATAGGTTTTGGAAATTTTGGTAAGCAGGTATTGAAGGCCCGTTTGAAAACGCAGTTCTTTCTCTGAATTAATCTGATCTGTTATATCTGTGAAGGAGATAAAAACCTGGTAAGGCTTCGATTCACTCCCCTTGAATTCGGGTTCTGCATTCACAAGAATCCATATCCGCGTTTTTTTTTTCGGGATGAAAAATTCCCATTACGATGTTTTGCACCGTTTTACCGCTTTGGATTACCTGATAGAATGGGTATTGTTCGGGAAGAAACGGACTCCCATCCTGATGGATAATGTCTTCCTCTTCTTTGTGATCAATGATTTTCTGTATCTGAGCTACAGTCAGCCCCAATATTTTTTCGGCAGCAGGATTGGCGGTAATGATTTTACCGTCTCTGTTCTGACAAATAACTCCTTTGGCCATTCTTTTGAACAGCGTTTCAAATAAACCTTTGTCTGAAGCAGTTTCCCCTGATTGGCCTGGTTGCTTGTTGGTATGCAAACTCATGAAAAGCCTTTGATGAAAGTTACTTATTCATTTGCAGCAATCAACGCTGAAAGGCATCATTTGTTTAGACTTGCAGTTTTTTTTATATAGTTTTTACTGAAAAGCAGTCTCTTGCAGAAATCAACCCTCCAATAATGCTATCGGTTCTGTTAGATGGTCCAAAATCAGTTGCCCTGCTTGCGAACGTATTTTGTAAGGATTACAATTACCTGGCCTTCAATTTTTCCCTCAATCTGTTCCGTATTGTCTGGTACGAGGCGGATATTTTTTACCACAGTTCCCATTTTGGCATTCAGAGTAGATCCTTTCACATCGAGTGATTTGGTCAGCACTACAGTATCTCCCTGCTGCAATACAGCTCCGTTGCAGTCTTTGTGCAGATCAACACTACCGTCGCTTTCATGATCTCCGGTTGCTTTTGCCCAGGCCAGCTGTTCATCGGTGAGGTAAAGCATGTCTAACAGATCAGCAGCCCAGCTTTCTGAACGCAGCCTGTTCAACATTCGCCATGAAACCACCTGAACCCCGGGAACCTCGCTCCACATGGAGGTAGACAGGCATTTCCAATGTTCCTGATCCAGCGCTGCTTTTTTTTCAATCTGAGCCAGGCAGGTAGTGCAAACAAGGATATTGTTATCGGGGTTAGAACTGTCTTGCGGCGGAACTTCATATACCTTCAACTCGTTGGCTGATTCGCATAGTTCACATTTGTTTTCACTTCTGTTGCGCAATACCTGTTCTGTTGTCATGACGTTAATTTTGAAGGCGCAAGGTACGAAACATTAAAAGATGGGAAGGGAATAACATTTTCTGATGCTTAATTGCTTATATTGTATCACAAACCGAATGGAATGAAACCCATACTGATTCTTTCACTAACCTTTTTTATTGCAACGGCATCCAATGCTCAGTCTCACAAAAAGCAGTCTGCTCATGTAAAAAAAAGCAGTCCGGAGTTTATAGCGGAAGTAGGTTGCGGGCAGTGTCAATTAGGGCTTCCCGGTAAAACCTGCGATCTGGCCATTCGCATAAAGGGGAAGGCGTATTTTGTTTCAGGAACAGATATCGACTCTCATGGAGATGCGCATGCATCAGATGGATTTTGTAATGCTATCCGGAAGGCCAGGGTGCAGGGAAAGCTGCACAACAAACGGTTTAAGGCCAATTACTTTGAGCTGATTTCAGAAGAATTATCACATACAGAAGCCGCTGCTCCTACAAAAACAAATTAAATTTCAACTGCTGCAGCTTAGTTTTGCCGGCATGGAACCTGTAAAGAACATCATTTTTGATTTAGGCGGTATTTTTTTAAACATTGACTATCAGTTAACCAGTAAAGCCTTTAAAAGGCTGGGAGTTCATCAATTTGATGAAATGTTTACCCAACAGTACTCCAATGATCTCTTTGAGTTACTGGAAACCGGCCGCTTGTCTCCGCAGGATTTTTACAACGCGTTCAGAAAGGAAGCGGGGCTGGAGCTGACTGATGATCAGATTAGGGATGCCTGGAATGCTTTGCTGCTCGATTTTCCGGCAGAACGTATTCAGTGGCTGGAAAGCATCAGAAACAAATACAATATTTACCTTTTCTCCAATACGAATCAGATCCATTACGACCAGTTCATGGCAGATTTTACCCGGGCTTATCCTGGTAAGGATTTTAACGGCTATTTTATTCATGCCTATTACTCCCAGACGCTTGGCCTTAGAAAGCCCTACATGGCTTCTTTTCAGCAGATACTGAAAGAGCAGGGGCTGGATCCGGCAGAAACGCTTTTTATAGACGATACTTTCAAAAACATTCAGGGGGCACAACAGGTCGGCCTGCGCACCATTCACCTGGAAGCGCCCAAAACAGTGCTGGATCTTGATTTATAAACTTATTTGATTTCTTCAAAATCGATGTAATCGTCCCTTCTGGTCTCTTTTCCGGGCCGGGAACCGGTCTCAGATTGATTTTGAGGGGGTGTCTGACGGGCATGCTGCTGCTGAAACATTTGCTGCTCCTGCATTTCTGCCATTTTCCGCTTTAACTGACTGGCTGTTCGGCTTACAGGTATAACCAGTTCAAATAGGAAGCGGTAAGCCAGGTAAATCATTAAGCACCAGAATAATACTTTAAACATAAGGCCCTAAAATTACCAAGAAAGCGCTCATTCATTTGTTAAAATGCTGAAAACCCCGGGGGTGCTAAAAATTTGGAGAATACCCTGTTACTATCGTATATTTGCACCATCAAAGAATCAACAGAAGGGAACGACTATCGTTCCCTTCTCCTTTTTTAACATGGCAACAGACCTTAATATTCCGAAGATAGAGCAGATGCTGAGCAGCATTTTGGCAGAAGAGCCTGCTTATTTCCTGGTATCCGTTACCATTAAACCGACTAATAATATCAAGGTTTATGTAGACGGGGACGAGGGTATCAAAATTGAAAAATGCGTTTCCATCAACAGAAAGCTCTATAAACTGATAGAAGAATCCGGGTTATATCCCGAGGGTGATTTTTCCCTGGAAGTTTCTTCTCCCGGAATTGATGAGCCCCTTAAACTGCATCGCCAGTATGCCAAAAATATTGGAAGAACAGTGGAGGTGAAATTTCTGGATGGTACCGAAAAAGAAGGGGTACTGGAAGCTGTAGCAGAAGCAGACATAATTCTTGCAACAACAACAGGCAAAGGAAAGAAAGCAGTTACCAGTCAGCTGGTAATACCTTTTAGCAATATAAAATCAACAACCGTTCAAATTAAATTTTAGCAGACACAAAAAACAGCGTTATGGCCAGTATCAATCTAATAGAGGCGTTTCAGGAGTTTAAAGACGCAGAAAATATAGATCGTCCCACGATGATGAAAGTGGTTGAAGATGTATTCAAGACCCTGTTGCGCAAGAAATTCGGTAGTGATGAAAACTTCGACGTTATTGTGAACGCGGAGAAGGGAGACCTGGAGATCATCCGCCGCCGTATGATTGTGGAAGATGGTGAGGTAATGGATCCGCTGGCTGAAATTGCCTATACCGATGCAGCTAAGATTGAACCCGACTTTGAAGTTGGTGAAGAATTGTATGAGGAGGTAGACATCCTTGATTTCGGGCGTCGTGCCATTCTTGCAGCCAAACAAACCCTGGCAAGCCGTATCAGTGACCTGAAGAAAAATGTGCTGGTAAAGAAATATGGCGACCGTATTGGCGAAATCATCAGCGCTGAAGTGTATCAGGTTTGGAAAAAAGAAGTGTTGTTGCTGGACGAAGAGGGAAATGAGCTGATTTTGCCAAAATCCGAGCAGATTCCGCAGGATTACTTTAAAAAGGGAGAGAATATCCGTGCAGTGATTGCCCGGGTAGACATGAAAAATAACTCACCTGTAATCATCCTTTCCAGAACCAGCCCGATGTTTCTGGCTAAATTGCTGGAAATTGAGGTTCCGGAGATTTTTGATGGTCTGATTGCCATTAAGAAAATTGTACGGGATCCGGGAGACCGCGCCAAAGTAGCGGTGGAGTCCTATGATGACCGTATTGATCCTGTGGGTGCCTGTGTGGGTATGAAGGGAAGCCGTATTCACGGAATTGTACGTGAACTGAAGAATGAAAACATTGATGTAATCAATTATACTACCAATATCCAGTTGCTGATTCAGCGATCACTGACTCCTGCTAAAATCAGCTATATGGAGTTGGATAATGAGAAAAAGCAGGCCAATGTTTATCTTAAGGCAGATCAGGTATCCCTGGCGATCGGACGCAGGGGGGTGAATATCAAACTGGCCTGTGAGCTGACTGGTTATGAGATTGATGTTTACCGTGAAGATGAAGAAGTGAGCGATGAGTTTGATATTGACCTGGATGAGTTCAGTGATGAAATTGAGCCATGGATCATTGATGAATTCAAAAAAATCGGATGTGATACCGGCCGTAGTATCCTGAAACTCACTGTGGATGAGCTGGAAAGAAGAACAGACCTGGAGCGTGAAACCATTGAAGATGTAAGAAAGGTACTGCAGGAAGAATTTGATAGAGAAGAATAAGCAGCTAATAAGCACGTATCTTTGTCTTGGAGCGTAACAGACCAGCTCCGGGTCAATGATTGGTGCCATTAATAAAATGCCCGTGGACAATAGTCCATAGCCATGGGCAGATAGCGAATGGACCATGGACTTAAAAACAAAGAATGTCAGAACTGAAATTACCCAGACTGTTAGCAGCCGCTAAGGAATTCAACATTGGTCAGGATACCCTGATCGAGTTCCTGGTGAAGAGAGGATTTAACCGAGATGACCTGAAACCTACTGCAAAGCTTCAGGAAGACCAGTATCGTGCCTTGCAGGCAGAGTTCCAGAGCGATAAGGTTGCCAAGAACAAGGCAGACCAGGTAGAGATCCCGAAAGTGGCACAGTCCGAGGCGCGTAAGAAGAAGGATGAGGAGGAGATCACCTTCAGAAAAGAGGAGAAAAAAGCCGCCCCTGCACCAGTGAAGGAAGAAGTTAAGGCAGAGGAACCTGTAGCAGCCCCTGCACCGGCGCCAGTACCGGCAGAAGCACCTGCTCCGAAAGAAGTACAACCCGTTGTGGAAGTAAAAGCCGAAGAACCTGCTCCTGTAACTCCTCCGCCAGCTCCGGCAGCAGAACCGGAAAAACCCAAAACAGAAGCGACCGGCATTGAAGGTCCTAAAGTCATTCATAAAATTGATCTTTCCGCTATAGATTCTTCCACCCGGCCTAAAAAGACGGTGAAGAAGGTTGAACCTGCAGCACCAGAAAAATCACCTGAGCCTGTGGTTCCGGCAGCTCCGCAGCAAGTTGTTGAGCCGGTTCCACAAGCTGCTCCTCCGGTTGCAGAAACGCCCAAGCCAGCGGTTCCGGTAGTAGAAGCAGAACCTGCGGCTCCGACCATTGAGAATATCCGTGCCGAAAAGCTGGAGGGTCCTAAGATTTTAGGAAAAATTGAGCTTCCGGTGAACAGTGATACCCGACCTAAACCAGCTGGAAGAGACGAAAAACGCAAACGCAAGCGTATTCCCGTAGATAAGAAAGGAGACAATACTTCTACCGCACCGGTTGCAAAAGATGCGGAAGGAAGACCACTGACCGGACCGAATCGTCCGATCGTTCCGGCCCGTAATAACAACAGCGGTGGTGGATTCAATCGCGGCGGACAACAGGGCAGCGGATTCAACAGAGGCGGACAAGGCGGAAACCGCGGAGGTCGCCACGACAGAAATGCTCCCCGTCATGAAGACAAAGAAATAGATCAGAAAGCAATTCAGGAAAAGATCCGCGAAACGCAGGCAAAACTTGCAGGAACCGGAGGAAGAGGAAAGAGCCTGAAAGCCAAATACAGAAGGGCTAAGCGCGATGAAGCTGCTGAAGCAATGGGTGAAGAAATGATGGAAGACAACAAACTGCAGGTAACGGAATTTGTTACCGTAAGTGAGTTGGCCAACCTGATGGATGTAAGCTTTGCCGATGTTATTGGTAAGTGTATGAACCTGGGGATCATGGTATCCATCAATCAGCGTCTGGATGCGGAAGTGATAGAGCTGGTAGCCAGTGAGTTTGGCTACGAAGTAGAGTTCATCGGAGTGGAAGATGCGGATGAAATGGAGGAAGAGGAAGAAGCAGATGATGAAGCAGCACAGCAGCAGCGTGCGCCGATTGTGACCATTATGGGTCACGTAGACCACGGTAAAACATCCCTGCTCGACTATATCCGGAATGCCAATGTGGTAGCCGGTGAGGCCGGAGGTATTACCCAGCACATAGGTGCATATGAGGTAACGCTCCCTAATGGAAGAGCCATTACATTCCTGGATACACCGGGTCACGAAGCGTTCACCGCCATGCGTGCCCGTGGTGCCAAGATCACTGATATTGCCATTATCGTAGTTGCTGCAGATGATGCGGTGATGCCTCAGACCAAAGAGGCCATCAGTCACGCTCAGGCAGCTGGTGTACCTATGATTTTTGCAGTGAATAAAATTGATAAAGACGGAGCTAATCCGCAGAAAATATACGAGCAACTGTCTCAGATGAATATTTTGGTGGAAGCCTGGGGTGGTAAATACCAGAACCAGGAATTATCCGCCAAGCAGGGTCTGAATGTAGACCAGTTGCTGGAAAAAGTATTGCTCGAAGCCGATTTGCTGGATCTTAAAGCCAACCCTAGCAGGGAGGCCAGCGGAACAATTATTGAAGCATCTCTGGATAAGGGCCGTGGTTATGTAGCTACCATCCTTGTTCAGAACGGAACACTGCGTCAGGGAGACCTGATTGTATCCGGTCAGTATTTTGGACGTGTGAAAGCCATGTTCAACGAAAGAAATCAGCGTATTGACGGTGCTCCACCATCAACACCAGTAGTGATACTTGGATTAAACGGTGCGCCACAGGCTGGTGAAAAGTTCAAAGTGTTCCATGATGAGGCCGAAGCTAAAGAAGTGGCGACCAAACGTGCACAGATTCTTCGTGAGCAGGGTCTTCGTGCAAGAAAACATATTACCCTGGATGAAATCGGTCGTCGTCTGGCACTCGGAAACTTCAAGGAGCTCAATATCATTATCAAGGGAGATGTGGACGGATCTGTAGAGGCCCTGAGTGATTCCTTGCAGAAACTTTCTACCGAAGAGATCGCGGTACGCGTAGTATTGAAAGGCGTTGGTCAGATTTCTGAAAGTGATGTATTGCTGGCTACTGCATCCGATGCCATCATCATCGGATTTAACGTTCGTCCTTCTATGCAAGCCAACAAGCTGGCAGAAACTGAGGGCGTACAGATCAAGTTGTACTCTATCATTTACACTGCGATTGATGAAATCAAGAGTGCTATGGAGGGTATGCTTGAACCAAAATACCAGGAGAAAATCACCGCCAACGTTGAAATTCGTGAAGTATATAAGTTCGATAAGGCAACCGTTGCAGGATGTTATGTTCTGGAAGGAAAGATTTCCCGAAACAGCAAAATCCGGATTATCCGGGATGGTATTGTGGAATATCCTAAAGGAGAAGGACAGAGTGCGGAGCTGGGCAGCCTGAAACGCTTCAAAGACGATGCAAAAGAAGTTGCAACCAATATGGAGTGTGGTCTGACTATTAAAAACTTCAACGACATCCGTGTAGGCGATATCGTGGAAGCATTTGAAGAAGAGGAAGTGAAGCGTACGCTCTAGGAAACTATATTAATTAAGCCTCAAGCCTTACGCCTTTTCTATACATAGCCGGCGGGTGGTTTGAGGCTTTTATGTTTTGTTAAAAGCAGTGAAGGAGGGGTAAAACAGCTATTGTTTATTTATTTTTGATAAATATGAAATTGATGAAGCAACTGGTAATTTTAGGATTCTTACTGGCAACGGGCAGTTTTTCTGCAATACAGGCACAAACCAAAAAAGTGGTAGCAGATAAAATTGTAGGTCAGGTAGGAGATAAAATCATCCTCCGTTCCGACATACAAAATACCATCGCCGACATCAAGCGTCAGTCGCAGGGGCAGGATAATCCCAATATTCCCAGTGAATGCCAGGTGTTGGAAAGTCAGCTGATCAGAAAAGCCCTCTTGTTGCAGGCACAAAAGGATTCCATTACAGTTGGAGATGATGAAATTGAAGCCGAACTGGATAACCGGATTCGTCAGACGATACAACAGTACGGTTCAAAAGATATTCTGGAAGAAATTGCCGGTAAAACGGTATACCAGTTAAAAGACGATTTCCGTGAAGCATTCAGAGAGCAAAAGCTGGCAGATCAAATGCAGCGTAAAATTGTGGATGCCATTAAGATAACTCCAACAGAAGTAAAAGCTTACTACAATAAAATCCCCAAAGACAGTCTTCCTTTTTATGAAAGTGAAATTGAAGTAAGTCAGATTGTGGTTTATCCAAAAGCCAACAAGGATGTAGAGGATTATGTGTCTAAGCAGATGTACGACTACAAGAAGCAGGCAGAGGCATTGGGAGCAAAAAAGTTTGAGCAACTGGCCAAGAATTATTCCGAAGATCCTGCAGTAAAAGAGAACGGCGGTCAATATACCCTGAACAGAAATGATAAATTCTGGGATCCTGCTTTTCTTTCCGGAGCATTCCGTTTGAAGGAAGGACAGATTTCCCCGGTGATCAAATCCAAATTTGGTCTGCACATCATCATGATGATCAGCCGTTCAGGAGATGAAGCCATTGTAAGACATATTCTGCGTATACCTCCGGTAACCGACGATGAGGTAAATGAAGCAAAAGGTAAACTGGACAGTATTCGCAATGATATTAAGGCGGGAAAAATCAGTTTTGCAGAAGCTGTAAATAAGTACAGTGATGATGAATCCAGTAAATTCAGTGCCGGTGCGCTTTCCGGCAGGGATGGTTCAACTTTTATCACACTGGATATGCTGGACAAGGAAATGATTAAGCCAATCAGTACCATGAAGCCAGGAGATATTTCTGAACCGCAGATTTATCTGGACGACCGCAACCGTAAAGTGGTGCGTATTATTTACTATAAAACCAAAAAAGAGCCACACCGTGAAAACCTGAAAGAAGATTATAACAGGATTGCACAACGGGCATTAGAAGAGAAAAAAACCAGTACACTCGAAAAATGGTTTAAGGATCATATCCCTACCTATTATGTACTGATCGATAAAGATTATTCCAGCTGCGAAGGATTGGAAGATTGGCGAAAAGCTGCAGAAGCTGCTGCTAAATCCCGTGAAAATTAGCGGAATATAAGTTTATAAAAATTATTATGTATGGTTCAAAAGGCAGCTGGAGCCTGCCTTTTGAACCTTTTTTATTACCGGATAAAGCCAAAAAGAGAGGCGAAAATATTTTTTTTGGAAATTAGGTGTATATACATGTATATTTGCATTGTGAAATTGGAACAAGCAATACAAAGTAATAAATTCAAGGATGAGATGCACAAGGCAAGCTTGAACATTCTTTATACTGCGTGGTGGTTAAAAACAAGAATGAGCAATGAACTAAAAGGGTATGGCTTAACCCATGAACAGTACAATGTACTGCGCATTTTAAAAGGAAAGCACCCGGAGCAAATGTGTGTGAAGAATATCACCTGCAGAATGATTGAAAGAAGCTCTAATGTACCCAGGATCATAGACAGGCTCGAAATTAAAAAGCTCGTGAAGCGTTCCGTTTCTCCTACCGACAGAAGAGAAACTGTTATTACGCTTACTCAAAGTGGATTAACCATACTGGAGGCTTCAACAGAAAAGATCAATGCACTGATGGAAGATATGGTGAAAATTGAAACTGCCGATGCAAAACAACTGAATGAGTTGCTTGAAAAACTGCGGGGGGAAGAATAAAAAAATTTATATAAATACATGTATATACATAGAACTATACAACAAATTGCTTTTGCGCAGCAAATGGATATGGGTGGATTTCCCATCCGTCAGCCTTTGCCATCCCGATTAATCAGTATGCTGGATCCGTTTTTGTTGCTTCATCATGCCATATTGGAGGTTCCGCAAGAGAATGATCCGAAACATAGTGGTGTTGGTCCGCATCCGCACAGAGGTTTTTCCCCGGTTTCATTTATTTATCGTGGAGGGGTACATCACCGCGACAGCCGCGGAAACGATAATGTGGTTTATGCGGGAGGAACCCAGTGGATGAATGCAGGCATGGGGGTGATACACAGCGAACGGCCACCGGCAGATATTCATGAAAAGGGTGGTGTACAGGAATTGGTTCAACTCTGGATCAATTCTCCTGCAAAAAATAAGATGGATCAGCCTGTTTATTTTCCCTTAACTGCCGAAAAAACACCAGTGGTTGTTTCCGATGACCAAAAAACTTCCATACAGGTAATTTCGGGTGAACTGAACGGGATAAAAGGTCCCATCCCGGCGCTTTCTCCTGTAAATATGTTTAATGTGCGCATTCGCAAAGGGGGCAGCTATTTTATACCATTCAGTCGCTCGCATAACGCATTTATCTATGTAATAGACGGACAGCTACAGGTAGGGAATGCAGAAGAAATAGAAGCATTCTATATGGCGGCCTTCAATACAGATGGAGATGGTATAGAACTGAATGCACTTGAAGACAGTGTGGTACTGGTTGGAACAGGAGAGCCACTGAAAGAGCCCGTTGTTTCGCATGGCCCTTTTGTAATGAACAATGAAACACAAATCATGGAAGCATTCAGAGACTACCAGTTGGGTAAAATGGGCGTTCTCATAGAAAGTTAAATAACAATTCTTATATCATTATTCAAATCAAAAACAATCAATCATGTCAACCTACAAAATCGACGCAGCACACAGTGAAATCACATTTAAAGTGAAACACTTAATGATCACCAATGTTACTGGTAGCTTTCAAAAATTTGATGCAGTTATGGAATCTTCCGCAGAAGACTTCAGTGATGCAAAAATCAGCTTTGAAGCAGATGTAGACAGTATTTCTACCAATAACGAACAACGCGATGCACACCTGAAAAGCGATGACTTTTTCTCTGCAGCCCAATTCCCTAAAATCAGCTTTATTTCTAATTCCTTTACCAAAAAATCCGGTAGTGAGTATACATTGAAAGGAGACCTGACCATTAAGGGCAATACCAAGCCTGTTGAACTGGCGGTTGATTTTGGCGGTGCAGTTACTGATCCATACGGCCAGCAAAAAGCAGGCTTTGAAATCAATGGTAAAATCAGTCGTGCAGCATTTGGTTTAACCTGGAGCGCAGCTACCGAAGCAGGTGGTGTAGTGGTAGGGGATGAAATTAAGCTGAATCTGGCTGTTCAAATGATTAAGCAGGCTTAATTCGCATTTTTCAGAACCAGAAGACGCAATAATTGTTAGTAAGTATATGAACATAGAAATTATATCCGGAAGCCCAAGGGCAGGGAGTGTTTCCAACAGGCTTGCCTTGCATCTCTTTGAGGCGCTGAAAGCCCAGACAGAGCACACAGTAGGAATTATTGATATACGTGAGTGGAATCTGCCTTTGCTGCAGGAAGTATATACTTCAGTAGAAAAGACCCCTGAACAGTTTAAACCATTGGCCAGACGAATGTTTGCCGCAGATGCATTTATTCTGGTAACCCCGGAATACAATGGCAGTTATTCTCCGGCGCTGCAGAACCTGCTGGATCATTTTCCCAAGCAGACAAGGAAGGCTTTTGGCATTGCCACAGCCTCTGTGGGTGCGATGGGCGGAATGCGCTCCAGTCAGCAAATGCTGTTGCTGATACCGGCTTTGTTCGGTATAGCTTCACCACATATGCTGGTTACCCCGTTTGTAGATAAGAAATTTGATGCAGATGGAAAATTGCTGGACCCTGGTTTCCAGAAGTCAATTGACCATTTTATACACGAATTCCTTTGGTTGGCAGGTAGTTTAACCGGTTTGAAGGAACCAGTATATAATTAACTTTAAAAAAGGTGGCGGAGTTGTAACTTCGCCACTTTCTTTTTAACAACTACCATGAGCGACGAAATAAAACACGAATGCGGCCTTGCCTATATTCGTTTGCGTAAGCCATTCTCCTACTATCTCCAGAAGTATGGTTCGGTAACCTACGGCCTGAACAAGCTGTATCTCCTGATGGAAAAGCAGCACAACCGGGGTCAGGATGGGGCCGGTCTGGCTACGGTTAAACTGAACACGGAGCCGGGTAACCCCTTTTTGCACAGAGTCAGGAGCAATGCGCCCCAGCCAATTGCAGACCTTTTCTTCAAAATTGGCCAGGAAATTCAGGAGTTGGAAAAATACCAGCCCGATATCAAACTTCATCCGGGGCTGATGAAAGGGCATCTTCCTTTTTTGGGCGAATTGTTGCTAGGACATCTCCGCTATGGTACACAGGGCAAAAACAATGTTGAATTCTGTCATCCCTTCATCAAGCGGAACCTGGCACCTGGTAAAAACCTTGCACTTGCAGGTAATTTTAATTTGGTGAATACAGATGAGTTATTCGATATCATTCAAATGGCTCCCGGTGATTTTCAAAAGCAAAGTGACCTGGCTGCAATGATGGAAGTGATTCATCATTTTCTGTCGCTTGAAGATGCTACCCATCCCAATCAGGCAGACATTTCCGCAGTTTTGAAAAAAGCAACCCCATTGTTCGACGGTGGCTATACTATTGGAGGATTGCTGGGTAACGGACATAGTTTTGTAATGCGCGATGCACATGGTATTCGTCCTGCCTACTACTATATAGATGATGAAGTAATTGTAGCAGCCAGTGAACGTGCTGCCATTCGCACTACATTTAATGTAGCGGAAAACGAAGTGAAAGAGTTGATGCCAGGAATGGCACTGATTGCCGATGATAAAGACGGCTATCGCATTGAACAGATTCTTGCACCAAAAGAACGGAGAGCCTGTTCTTTTGAACGGATTTATTTCTCCAGAGGAAGCGATGAAAAAATTTATCGGGAACGGATTGCACTGGGCCATCATCTTAGTAAGACTGTACTGGAAAGTATTTCCTACGACCTGAAAAATACCATTTTCTCCTACATACCGAATACTGCGGAAGTGGCTTTTTACGGCCTGGTAAAAGGCATGGAAGAGTACCTGAATAAAATTAAGGTAGAGCGTATCCTGAGTTGGGGAAATGATTTTACCCCGGAGAAGCTGGAAGAAATGGTGAACAGAAAGATCCGCCAGGAAAAAATTGCCATCAAAGATGTAAAACTCCGGACTTTTATCACAGAAGATGCCAACCGGAATGAAATGGTTCAGCATGTGTACGATATTACCTATGGAACCGTTCGGAAAAATGAAGATACCCTTGTAGTTATTGATGACAGTATTGTAAGGGGAACTACGTTAAAGGAAAGTATTGTCAGAATGTTGTCTCGCCTGGAGCCAAAGAAGATTATTGTAGTTTCTTCGGCACCTCAGATCCGTTACCCGGATTGTTACGGTATAGACATGAGTAAGTTGGGAGATTTTATTGCATTTCGCGCTGCAATAGCTCTGTTGAAGGAAAGAAATCTGGAGCACGTACTTACGGAGGTAAAAGACAGGATCAATGAATTAAACGAACAGGGACTGCTGGATTCAGAAAACGTGGTAAGACAGATTTATAAACCGTTTACCACACAGGAAATTTCCGATAAGATTGCAGAGCTGATTACACCCGAAGGAATTAACCTTCCTGTACAGGTCATTTATCAGACCATCGAAGATTTGCACGACAGTTGCCCTACCAATACCGGAGACTGGTATTTTACCGGCAATTATCCTACACCGGGTGGCAATCGGGTGGTTAATAAAGCCTTCCTGAACTACCTGGCCGGAAAGAATGTGAGAGGTTATTAGACCCTGTAGCAGATTGCGTTGATGTTCATTCCTGCCCCAACGGATGCGAACATAACAATGTCGCCCGGTTCCAGCCGATGATCGTCCAGTTCTCCCCTTTTTACAAGGTCATAGAGCGTGGGGATGGTTGCCACAGAACTGTTACCCAGTTTATGAATACTCATGGGCATGATGTTGTTGGGAACATCCCTGATACCGTATAATTTAAAAAGCGCTTTGATAAAGCCCTCGTCCATTTTCTCATTGGCCTGGTGCAGAAAAAATTTCTTTACCTCAGTTACATGGACGCCGCTTTTTTCCAAACAGGCTTTCATGGCCGTGGGAACATTCTTAATGGCATATTCATACACTTTTCTGCCTTTCATTTTAATGTAACGAACTGCGGGATCGGCATCAGGCAGATAGGATTTGCCCATGGTGATGTACTCCAGTTCTTCTACACAGTCGCTTTGCATATTGCTTGCAATGATTCCCTTCGAAGACTCATTGCCTTCTGCAGCTTCAATAATTGCTGCACCGGCACCATCGCTGAAAATCATACTGTCTCTGTCGTATTGATCTATAACACGGCTCAGTGTTTCCGTTCCGATTACCAAACATCTTTTGGCAAGGCCTGCTTTAATAAATGCATCTGCCTGTGTTACTCCCAGAATCCATCCCGGACAACCAAAAAGAATATCGTATGCAACACAGTTGGGATTCCGGATGCCCAGTCCACTTTTAATATGAGATGCGAGCGATGGACAGGCATCAGTCTGAATCGTATTTTTTAATACGTTTCCGAAGTTATGCGCTACTATAATCTGATCAATCGACTCAGGGTCAATTCCTGCATCATCAATTGCATGTTTTGCTGCAATAATACCGATATCGGATGCCTTGAATTCACTTCCCACATACCGACGTTCTTCAATTCCGGTAATGTCTTTGAACTTTTCAACAATCACAGTTGATGGGGTAGCAATTTTCACGTGATCTTCTCCGTAAAAATCCTGCTCTGCAAATTCTTTGTTGGTTTTAATATGCGGTGGAATATAACTGCCGGTTCCGGTAATTACTGTACGTGGTTGAGCCATGGTCAGATTGTTCAAGTTATACCAAATGTAATCATAAATAAAAAAGGGATGAACATCATCCCTTTTTTATTTTAACTAACAATCGTTTATAAGTATTGGTCTCCCTTATTTCGTTTTACTTCGGCAACATATTCCTTGATGGCCTGTTCTTTTTCTTTCTTACAAACCAGGAGTACATCCGGGGTATCCACAATGATAAAATCATCCAACCCCTGCAGTACCACCAGCTTATCGTGTGGTGCGGAAACCATGCACTTGGTAGCATCAATCACAATCACATTGTCCGATGCGGTTGCATTGCCCAGATAATCCTTTTCCAGGTTATCGTAAGCGCTGTTCCAGGTACCCAGGTCGCTCCATCCGAAAGAGGAAGGAATTACGTACACATTGTCTGCCTTTTCCATAATTGCGAAATCTATGGACACATTGGTACATAAAGGGTAAATACGGTTGATGGCTTCTTTTTCATCTGGGGTATTGAAATGTGCTTTTTCCGCATCAAACAGTTCAAACATTTCGGGTTGATACATTTCAAAAGCCTTCATAACATTCTTAACCTGCCAAACAAATATGCCTGCATTCCATAGAAAATCACCGCTGGCCAGGAAGGTTTTGGCCAGTTCCAGGTTGGGTTTTTCTGTAAAGGTTTTCACTTTGTAAATGCCATCTGCAACCTGCATGGGTTCGTGCTGTATATAGCCATATCCGGTATTGGGATGTGTAGGCTTAATACCGAGGGTAACCAGCGATTTGATATGCGCTACAAAATCCAGCGCTTTCAGGGTAATGGCCTTGAAATTTTCAGGATCCAGAATCATATGATCGCTGGGGGCAACAATCAATGATGCTTCCGGGTCTTTTTGCAGCAACTTGTAGGAAATATAGGCTACGCAGGGAGCGGTGTTTTTTCTGCTGGGTTCTGCCAGAATATTTTCTACGGGAAGCTCGGGCAACTGCTGTTGCACAATATCAACGTATTCTTCGGAGGTAACGATGTATATATTTTCGTTTGGAATAAAATCTGCATATCGCTCGTAGGTCCAGCGGATCAGGGATTTTCCTGTATTGAGGATGTCCAGAAACTGCTTGGGATACGATGTGCGGCTTTTAGGCCAAAAGCGGCTGCCAATACCCCCGGCCATAATTGCCACATAATGGTGTTTGTTCATTGCAATACTTTGTGTTAAGCTGTTAAAAAATCAGGTGCAATAGTACACGAATATTGAACGAGTTTAATATGAACTTATTGCTTTCTTAAACAATTCCTTCCCTGATTAAATCGTGCAGGTGTAGAATTCCTTTGTATTGCCCCTCTTCGGTAACAATAAGTTGGCTAATGTCGTGTTTTCTTAACAATTCCAATGCTTCTACCGCCAGCGCCTGCGGAGCAATGGTAACCGGATGGGGGGTTAAAATATCTGTAGCCCGGATCTGGCTGATGTCGGTTGTTTTTTCCAGCATCCTGCGCAGATCTCCGTCTGTAATAATCCCGATTAGCTTGTTTGAACTGTTGATTACTGCGGTAACTCCCAATCTTTTTTCAGTGATTTCCACAATCACTTCCCGCAGAGAGGTTTCCGGCAACACGGCCGGCTTTTCATTGGCGGCAGCAATATCTTCTACCCGCAGGTACAATCGCTTGCCAAGATTGCCTCCCGGATGAAAACGGGCAAAATCCCGGTTATTGAAACCATTCAGCTCCATGAGGCATACAGCCAGTACATCTCCCATGACCATTTGGGCAGTGGTACTACTGGTAGGCGCAAGATTGTTGGGACAGGCTTCTTTGTTTACAGAAGAATTGATTACCCAGTCGGCATTTTTTGCCAGGAAACTGTCCATATTGCCCGCCATTCCGATCAGTTTGTTGCCAAAATTCCGGATCAGGGGTACCAATACCTTAATTTCAGGGCTTTCTCCACTTTTGCTGATGATCATTACCACATCTTCTGCCGTGATCATACCCAAATCTCCATGTATGGCATCTGCAGCATGCATAAACAATGCAGGTGTACCCGTAGAATTGAGGGTGGCCACGATCTTTTGGGCAACGATTGCACTTTTACCGATACCACTGATAACCAGTCGTCCTTTTGAGCGGTGGATGGCATGAACGATTTTTTCAAAACCTTCATCGATGTAGGAGGTTAATTCCTGCACAGATCGGGCTTCTGTTTCAATTGTGCTGATTGCGGTTTGTAATATGACAGATTTCATTGGCGCAAAGGTAAACTTTAACATCAAAGGGACGATATTGCCGGTACAGTTTGCTAACTTAGCTCCCCCATTTACAAAATACCGGCATTCGTCACAATTTGTTGCATTTTTAAGCGGGTTTAAGAATATTTTGTTTAACTTATAGGCATAGATCGTACTAGCTACAGAAAATTGATTTTGAGAGATGGCAACCACCAAAAAAACGGCTGAAAAGAAACCTGCTGTCAGGAAAACAGCCAAAAAAGCGGCCGTTCATAATTACAATATATACGAGGCGCTTGAACAATATTTTGGATTTCGTGAGTTTAAGGGTACACAGGAGCAGGCAATCAACAGCCTGCTCGACGGCAGGGATACTTTTGTCATCATGCCTACCGGCGGCGGTAAAAGCCTTTGCTATCAGTTGCCAGCCCTCATGTTGCCCGGATGTGCCATCATTGTTTCTCCCCTGATTGCCCTGATGAAAAACCAGGTTGATCTGGTACGAGGCTACAGTGAAAACGACGAAGTAGCCCATTTTCTTAACTCCTCCCTGAATAAAGGCCAGATCAAGGCAGTAAAAGACGACCTGAACAGCGGTAAAACCAAATTATTATATGTTGCTCCGGAAACCCTGACCAAACAGGAGAACCTGGAATACTTCAGCGATCTGAACATTTCTTTTTTTGCAGTGGATGAAGCACACTGCATTTCGGAATGGGGACACGATTTCCGTCCGGAATACCGTCGTTTACGTGAAATGATGGATATCATTAATCCGGATATCCCTGTAATTGCGTTAACCGCTACTGCCACACCTAAAGTGCAGAGTGATATTGTAAAGAACCTTGGGCTGCGTAATCCGAATGTGCTGCTCTCTTCCTTTAACCGTTCCAGTCTGTATTATGAAATTCAGCCAAAGATCCAGAAGGAGCAGACCGTTAAGAGCATTGTCAAATTTATTTCC
Organism: Sediminibacterium sp.; assembly: GCA_016786865.1. GTDB lineage: Bacteria > Bacteroidota > Bacteroidia > Chitinophagales > Chitinophagaceae > Sediminibacterium. Next base: position 277,723 of record JAEUVE010000011.1, read on the forward strand.
CAGCAAAAGGGGAAGAGCGGGATTATTTACACCCTGAACCGTAAAACCACCGAAGAACTGGCTGAATTACTGGTAGCCAATAAGATCAAGGCTGTGGCCTATCATGCCGGCCTGGATCAGAAGCTGCGCGCGGAAAGACAGGACCAGTTCCTGAATGAGGACGTACAGGTAATTGTTGCAACCATTGCATTTGGCATGGGTATCGACAAGCCGGATATCCGGTTTGTAATTCACTTTAATATTCCCAAATCCATCGAAAATTACTATCAGGAAACCGGCCGTGCCGGACGGGATGGATTGGAAGGTATATGTATAATGTATTATTCGCACAAAGATGTTTCCAAGCTGGAACACCTGATGCGCGATAAGCCATTGAGCGAAAGAGAAGTTGGGGCGCAGCTGATTGATGAAATGGTGGCTTATGCAGAAAGCTCTGTTTGCAGAAGAAAAATACTGCTTCATTATTTTGGAGAAGATTGGGATACGCCCAATTGCGGCCTTTGCGATAACTGCAGAAATCCCAAAGAGAAAATCGAAGCCAAAGAAGATGTGGTTCGTGTATTGAAAGTGGTACAGGCTCTGGACGGACGATTTGTAACCGATTATGTGGTGAATGTGCTGATGGGTAAACTTACTCCGCAGATCACCATGTTCCGGCACGATGCCTTACCGGTTTTTGGTATTGGTAAAGACAAGGAGGCGCATTTATGGAACAGCCTGGTTCGCCAGATGTTGCTGGAAAACCTTTTGCAGAAAGACATTGAAGAATATGGTCTTATTAAAGTAACACCTAAGGGGGAAAAATTCCTGAAAAAACCTGCTTCCTTTAAAATTGTGCTGAACAATTTGTTCGAAGACGCCAATGCCGATGACGATGATGCGGAAACGGCTGCACAAACCGGCGCAGCAACCGACGAAAAATTGTTTGCCATGCTTATGGAGCTGCGTCAGAAAGAGGCCAAACGCAAAGGGTTGCCCCCGTTTGTAATTTTCCTCGAAAACTCTTTGCAGGATGCTGCTACACTGTATCCTACCACCCTGGAAGAAATGGAAAAATGCCAGGGTGTGAGCAAGGGTAAAGCCCTCAAATATGGTAAGCCTTTTGTGGAAATGATTGCCAGATATGTAGCGGAAAATGAAATTGAAAAACCGGATGATTTTGTAATGCGCAGTGTAGCCAATTCCGGAAGCAACAAAATTTATATTATTCAGAACGTAGATAAAAAAATCCCACTCGAAACCATCGCAAGAAACAAAGGTCTCAAGCTGGATGAACTGCTGGAAGAAATGGAAACCATTGCTGCCAGCGGCACAAGACTGAATCTGGACTATGCCATTGATGAATGGCTGGATGAAACAGATCAGGAAGAAATCATTGAATATTTCAAGAATTGCGAAACATCTTCTCTGCAGCTGGCGCAGGAAGAACTGGCGGAATACGACTACAACTGGGAACAGTTAAAAATCATGCGCATTAAATTTCTGAGCGTTTACGGAAATTAAACGGTTGACAGATATTTTACCGGATCTGTTTAAACTGAATTTTTTTTCTTTGCAGCTGCTCTGAAGAAAGTGTACACTCATGGGCATAAACAATGTATTTACCGGCTTTTGTCTGCATTGTTGAGAGAAATTCCTGATTCAGTACTGTACGGGCATCGTATTCATACATCAAATAGATGGCGGTGTTCTTCCGGATTCCCAGTAAATAAGGTTCTGCGAGCGAGAAACTGTTATCGAAAAAGCCAACTCCGGTTTCTGTATACCAGATATATTCCCTGATTTGTTTTGCCGGCAACCCGGTATTTAGTTGTCCGGAAGAATCATTTATAAACAGTTCGTTGCCAGAGATATAACAGTCAAAATCAGTTTCTGTAGCAAGCATCAGTTGAAGGTTTGCATAATCAGCCCTGGTATTTTCCGGGCATAACAACAGGAATTTTCTGTTCCCGTTATCCTGCCTGTTCAGGTACAATATCGGTGCGGCCATGGTATCGCAGCCCTTGATGGTATTCAGTAAGATGGCGTCTTTGCTGCAGGCTGTATGCACACAGTAGCGAACCAGATCGTCGGGTAGCATATTGCTGAACCGTTTCCCCGAAAAGGAGCGATTCAGGAGTGACGTAGTTTGCACGTCCATACATCTCTTTTTGAAGAGCAGATAGTGTTGCAGTTCCCCAGCATCACTGTTACACATACGATTGGTAAAATCTGCAATCAGGTTTGTATTTTCAAATACTTGTTCTGTTACCTTTTTTGTAATTCGATATAAAGGTTTGTTGGTAACCACCAACAGGAATCCCGTATCGATTAATAACTCAGCGGATAATCTCAGGTTGGTAAAAAGCCGGTCATGTAAACCTGCAGTATTTTCATTGATAAGATTGTAAGTATCAAGTCTTATAAATTCCAGTTTGTTTGCATAAACAGGTAATAAGCCCAGGAGGATCCCTGTGGTATCACCCAGCATAATTCTGTTACCGCTGTTGCTATATACGGCGGATTTTCTTCCACCGGTATAACCGTATTCGTGCTTCAGCGTACGGAACATAGCGGCATTCCTGCCAGACGGGCATATTCCATCAATGGTGTCTGAACCTGAAAGCATGAGTTTTATGGCTTTTTTCTGTCTTTAAAGTATAAAATACGCCTATAAAGACAATATTTATACTATTAATGATTCAAAATATACTTTAAAGACAGCTTAAAAATTGATGCTTTCTCAAATTTGACAAGTGAAAGAATCAATTGGATATCGCATCAGGAAGCTTAGGGAGCAAAAAGATTACACCCAGGACAATATGGGGGCAGAATTGGGTATTACGGCAGGGGCCTATGCTAAAATAGAACGGGGTGAAACGGACCCTTCCGCCACAAGACTGAAGCAAATTGCTGAAATTCTGGGGGTCGAAGTCAGTTATTTTTTTCAGAAAACGGCTACCAGTCAGCATTTACTCGATAAAACATCCAATTATGGGCTTGCTTCACAGCAGGATCTGGAACAACTTGGTACATTAATTGAATCGCTGCGAAGGGATATCGAAAAGATCCGGGCCGAGCTCTCTGCGCTTAAAAAAACCAGGACAAAAAAATAACCCGGCCAGGCTCAGGCGTTAATAAAAATTTACTGATTCACCGCTTATGCACGCGGGTGCTACATAACAAGTAGTTTCGTACTTTACAGGATCATTTTATTGTTCACCCAAAACGATATGCTATGGCCATACCCGTAGTAGACCTGGCTGCATTTATTTCCGGATCACCTGCCCAAAAAGCTGCATTTGTGCAGGAACTGGGCAAAGCTTACGAAGAAGTTGGTTTTGTTGCCGTAAAGAATCATGGCATCCCTGATCAGTTAATTGCAGATCAATATGCCTATGTGCAGCAGTTTTTTGCGCTTCCACTGGAAAAGAAACTAAAGTATGAAATACCCGGATTGGCCGGCCAGCGTGGTTATACCAGCTTTGGCCGTGAACATGCCAAAGGGAGCGAAGCCCCTGATTTAAAGGAATTTTTTCAGTATGGCCAGACGGTGGGCAGCAATCATCCGCTGAAACCGGAATATCCCGATAATGTTGTGGTTGCAGAAATTCCGGAACTCAATGAAACCCTTTTTAATGCATACCGCAATTTTGAAAAAAGCGGCAAAGCGCTGTTGCAGGCCATTGCATTGTACCTGGATCTGGATGAACATTATTTTGATGATTTTGTAGACGACGGAAACTCTATCCTGCGTTGTATTCATTACCCTCCGATTACCCAGGAACCCAAATCGGCCATCCGGGCAGAGCAACACGAAGACATTAACCTGATAACCTTGCTGGTTGGTGCTTCTGCAGATGGTCTGCAGATCCTCACCAAGCAGGGTGAGTGGGTGAATGTAACTTCATTGCCCGAACAGATAGTGGTAAATGTGGGCGATATGTTGCAGCGCTTAACCAATAATAAGCTCAGAAGCACAACACACAGGGTAGTTAATCCTCCACGTTCGTTATGGCATACCAGCAGATTTTCCATGCCCTTCTTTCTGCACCCCAAAAGTGCGATGAGCCTGGCCTGTCTGGAAAGCTGCATAGATGCGGATCATCCCAAAGCTTATACTGATGCCACTGCGGGAGAATACCTGGATGAAAGACTGAGAGAAATCGGACTGAAAAAATGATTCTGCTCCGTCACATATCCTTCCTGAAATCGGTTTTACTGCATAGTTTAACTGCTTTCGGCGGCCCGCAGGGTCATATGGGTATGATGATGAAAACCTTTGTTCAGGAACGCAGGGATTTGACAGAAAAAGAGCTGCTTGAATACAATGCTTTCTGCCAGTTATTGCCCGGAGCATCCTCTACTCAAACCCTTACCCTGATTGGTTATAAACGTGGAGGGGTTTGGCTTGCACTGCTTACCTTGCTCGTCTGGGTGCTGCCTGCCTGTACCCTGATGACGGGCCTGTCTTTTTTATTGGATTACTTCGCCGGCATTCAGAAGAAGGCTCCTGTTTTCCAGTTTATTCAGCCAATGGCCATTGGCTTTATTGCTTATTCCGCGTATCGTACTTTCGGAATTTCCGTTCACAATACCATTACCAGGGTAATTATGGTAGTGGCAACAATTGCTACTTTTCTTGCTTTTAAAACACCCTGGATTTTTCCGGTACTGATCCTGCTGGCAGGTATCGCCACCAATTTCAGTGAGAAAAGAATTCCTCAAAAAGAAGTGCCGCCCAAAAAAATCAGGTGGGGCAATCTGCTTCTGTTCTTCCTTTTATTTGGCATCACGGGATATTTGTCGGAAACCGCTACAGCGGAGAATTGGAAAAACCGAAAATCCATCAACCTGTTCGAGAACAACTATCGCTTTGGAAGCCTGGTATTTGGCGGAGGTGATGTGTTGATTCCTCTGATGTATGAGCAGTATGTTACCAGACCACAGACCAAACGGATCCAGGAGAACAGGCGCGATGTATTGAAAATAGACAGGCAGGATTTTCTTACCGGTTCCGGAATTGTCAGGGCTATCCCTGGTCCTGTATTTTCGATTGCTGCATTCACAGGAGGAATGGCCCTCAGCGAAGAGGGGGATGCCATGCACTTGCTGGGCAGCATCATTGGCGCAACAGGTATTTTCTTACCCAGTGTGTTGCTGGTACTATTTTTTTTCCCTGTTTGGCAAAACCTGAAAAAATATGCCGTCATCTACCGGTCACTCGAAGGAATCAATGCTGCCGTAGTGGGTATCATGGCGGGTTCCACCGCATATCTGATGAAGGACAATATTTTTGTTCATATTTATCAGTTTCAGTGGGCTGCTGTTTGGGATATCGGCATTATTGCTGCCACGTTCTACCTGTTGCGGTACAACCGGATTCCTGCACCTATTATTGTAATGGGTTGCCTTTTATTGGGAGCCTTACTGTAAATTTACTATCTTCCAATACATCCGAAAACAGTTACCATGGTTACCATAGCATTGTACAACCTGAAGGGGGGCGTTGGTAAAACAGCTGCTTCCATCAACCTGGCTTATTTATCTGCCAAAGAAGGATACAAAACGCTGATCTGGGATCTGGATCCGCAGGGGTCTTCTTCTTTTTATCTGGGGGTAAATGCTTCTGTTAAGAATGAAGCAAAAAAAATCCTCAGTAATGAAATGGACCTGGAAGATGCCATACAGCATACTTCATATGAAAACCTCGATATTATTCCCGCTGATCTTTCTTCGAGGCATGCAGATATTTTGCTGGCCAATATGAAGCAGTCGAAGAAAAAAATTGCTTCATTGCTGTCGACCATAAAAAAACAATACGACATTGTTTTTTTGGATTGCCCTCCGGGTATTTCCGCATTGCATGATGCTGTTTTTCAAGGGGCAGACTGGATTCTTATGCCGAATATTCCCACAACCCTGTCTATCCGCTCTTTCGAAACAGTAATGCATTATTGCAAAGAAAACGATGTGGATACGGGTAAGATCAGGTGCTTCTTCAGTATGGTAGATCACCGTAAAAACCTACACCACGAGGTTATCAATGAGTTTTATAAAGACAAACTATTCTTCAAAAATTATATCCCTTACCTGAGTGATGTTGAAAAGATGGGTGTGCACGAAGCACCTCTTGAAATTTTTGCCGCAAGCAGTTATGCTGCTCAATGTTACAGGGATCTCTGGAAGGAAATCAGGAAGAGCTGCATCAATTAATTACAATGAACAGAGCATTAGATTCCTGGTTCAGTGAGGCCGTTCAGGCTGAAATGCCGATTGCCCGTTATGGGGAAGCCGGCTTTGTAGTACTTATGATTCCCACAGCAGCTGCGGATTACCTCGAGTATGAACGCTTTCAGTTAATCGGAGACCTGATGCATCTGATTGATACGGGTAAATTTCAGGTGTTCAGCATCAACAGTCTGAACAAGGAAAGCTGGATGAACAACGACATGCTCCCGGAGCACAAAGCCATCCGCCACAATCAGTTCAATGCATATGTTTTCAACGAGGTAGTTCCTTATATCCGCAGCAAAACCGGGAATGATACCTTGATTTTTACCTGTGGTGCTTCTTTTGGTGCTTTACATGCAATGAATCTTTTTCTGAAGCGTCCGGATATCCTGAATGGAGCCATTTGTATGAGCGGAGTTTACAACTTAACGGAATACACCAAAGGATTCTGGGACGACCAGGTTTACTTCAACAGCCCTGAGCATTATATTCCCAACCTGAACGATGAATGGTATTTGCAAAAAATCAGGGCCAGCCATCATATTCATATTTATACCGGAAGTGGCAGTTTTGAAGATCCCGAAGCAGGTAAACGATTTTCCCGGATCCTCTACGATAAAGGTATCTGGAATGATCTGTCCGTATGGGGAGCAGATATTTCGCATGATTGGCCTACCTGGCGAAAGATGCTTCCCTATATACTCGAAACAAAGTTTTAAACTGCAAAAAACTCGTTAATTCGGCCAATTGAGGAGGAACTATGCGGCTGCTGATTTAATATTACAACTTAATTAATTGCACTTGAGTATCCGGTTGCGTATTTACTGTTTTGCATTTTTACTTTTATCAGTGGGTTTGCCCGGTATTGTGATTGGGCAATTTGCTACAGTAAGCGGAACTGTATACGATATCACCGCACGCCGTCCATTGGAAGCAGTTGCTGTGCAGAGTTCTTCCGGCAGGGGTACCATCACGGATTCTGCCGGCAGGTATCTGTTGGTTGTTCCGGTAAAGGATTCCATTTGGTTTTCCATGATCGGAAAAACAACCATGAAATACGCGGTCGATACCATTCACAATCTGGATAATTTCAACGTAATGATTCATGTTCGGGCAACCGAACTGCCCGCGGTGAAAGTTCGGAATAATTATTACCGGTATGATTCTACGATGAATCGCCAGGACTATGCCAAGGTCTTTAATTTCAAAAAACCTACCCTGGGAATTGTACAGAATTCCACATATAATCCGGGAGCAACCGTTGGCTTTGACCTCGAAGGCATTATTAACATGTTCCGGTTTAAACACAATCGGAGCATACTCACTCTACAACAGAGACTGATAGAACAGGAGCAGGAGAATTATGTAAACAGCCGTTTCTCCAAACAGTTTGTCCGGAAAGTTACCAGACTGCAGTCTCCGGAGCTGGATACGTTTATGCGGAGGTTCAGACCCAGTTATGAACTGGTCAAAGTACTGAATGATCTGGAACTCGGCCATTGGATTACCCAAAACCTCGAACTGTACAAATCTTCCAGGTTCAACTGGAGAGGAGGATTGTATCGCCGGAAAGAAGAGTAAGGTTGTTGTCCGGGCCCAACATATATTAATCTTGTTTTATAACTCAACAAAAATCTGCTGATCTGTATGAACAGTGTACAGGTTGTGCTTCCTGTTTAGCCGGTAAATTTTAGTCCTCGGCCATTCATCACGGATAGAGGGTTGGGTTTAAATATATTATATCTTTATTCTCTCCAAAAAAACCAACTTTTGAAAAAACTTATTATTGGTCTTTCTTTTTCTGTTTTTCTATTTGCCTGTAAACAGAAAAAAGCAGCACCGGCTCAAAACAACAAATCGCAGGGACCAACAATTGTAGATGTAATTATTGCAGGCAGCAGTGATGTTTCCGGTACGGTGGAAGTAAGTGGCGCCGTAATTCCCAAAGAAACCATCAGTATCACTCCAGAAATCAGCGGCAGACTTATTTATCTGAATGTGCCGGATGGAGCAAAGGTATCCAGGGGTACTGTACTGGCCCGGATCAATGATGCAGATCTGCAGGCTACCCTGAACAAAACCAGGGTATTGCTGGAAATGGCTCAAAAGACCGAACAGCGACTGAAAAAGTTACTGGCAATCAATGGTATTAACCAGGCAGAATACGATATAGCCCTGAATCAGGTAAACAGCTATCAGGCAGATCTGGTAGTAACACAGGCCCAGATTGATAAAACGGTTATTAAGGCCCCATTCGACGGAATTCTTGGTCTGAGACAAATCAGCCCCGGAGCCTATGTAACTCCAACAACCGTATTGTCTACCCTGCAACAGGTAGACCAGGTGAAAATCGATTTTAATGTACCTGAATTGTACACCAATCTGATCCGAAAAGGTGAAATGGTGACGATCCGGTCTAATGAAAGTTCCGCGAACAGGAAGGCGTTGGTGATTGCAACTGATCCGCAGATTAACGCTACTACCCGAAACCTGAAAGTACGGGCAGTACTGGAAGGCGCTCCCATCAATCCGGGAACATTTGTGAAAGTATACCTGAAAACAGGCATTGGCAAGAAGAGTATATTGGTTCCTTCCAATGCTATTATACCAGACGCTACTGCCAAAAAGCTGATTGTGGTAAAAGAGGGCAAAGGTGTTTTTGTAGATGTGGAAACCGGTGTCCGAAATGCAGGATCAACAGAAATTGTTGATGGCATTAATCCGGGAGACAGTATAGTCGTAACCGGTGTATTGTTTGTTCGCCCTAAATCTGATGTTAAGGTCAGAAGTGTTAAGCAACTGAATGAATTAGTAAAACCGTAGAACCCAGCATCTCCACGCAATGAATATATCTGAATTAGCTTTAAAACGACCTATACTGGCAACGGTGATGAATATCCTCATCGTTTTGTTTGGAGTGGTTGGATACAGTTTTTTGTCTGTGCGGGAATATCCTGCCATTGATCCTCCTGTGGTGAATGTAAGAACCTCTTATGCTGGAGCCAATGCAGATATCATTGAGAGTCAGATCACAGAGCCTCTGGAAAAATCCATCAACGGAATTCCGGGCATCCGCAGTATTTCTTCTTCCAGTTCAAATGGTGCCAGTAATATTACCGTAGAGTTTAACATCGATGAAGACCTGGAGGCTGCAGCCAATGATGTGCGGGACAAAGTGAGTCAGGCTGTAAGAAACCTGCCACAGGATGTGGATGCGCCTCCCGTGGTTAGTAAATCGGATGCCAACAGTGATTTCATCATCATGCTGGCAGTACAAAGCGGTACAAAAGGATTGCTGGAACTGAGTGAGTATGCAGAAAACGTATTGCAGGAAAGATTACAAACCATACCAGAGGTAAGTGCAGTAAACATATTTGGGCAAAAACGCCCTTCCATGCGGATATGGATAAATCCGGATAAAATGAATGCCTTCAACATCGCATTTAGTGATATCCGGACAGCTTTGAACACGGAGAATGTAGAAATTCCTTCCGGTAAAATATATGGAGACAATACAGAGCTGACGATCCGCGCATTGGGTCGCCTTACCTCAGAAGACGATTTCAGGAACCTGATCATTCGTCAGGATGCAACAGGTATCGTACGATTGTCGGACATCGCTAAAGTAGAAATTGGTCCTGAGCAATATGAGTTCAGCTGGAGATTAAACGGGGTGAATGCAGTAGGTATGGCTATTATTCCGCAACCCGGCGCCAACTATATTAAAATAGCCGACGAGTTTTATAAGCGTCTTGCGGATATTCAGAAATCGGAAAAAGGTGATTTTAAGCTAACTACCCTCATCGATCAAACGCAGAATGTCCGAAATTCAATTAAAGAGGTAGAAGAAACCCTCCTGATTTCTTTCTCGCTCGTAGTACTGGTAATTTTCTTCTTCTTCCGAAACTGGCTGATTGCTATACGTCCGCTGATTGATATTCCTATTTCACTGATTGCTACGTTCTTCATCATGTACATTTCAGGCTTCTCTGTGAATGTACTCACCCTGTTGGGTATTGTACTGGCAACCGGGTTGGTGGTGGATGATGGTATTGTAGTTACCGAAAATATATTCCGCAAACTCGAAGGCGGGCTTCCAATCAGAAAGGCTGCACTCGAAGGAAGCAAGGAGATTTTCTTTGCAGTCATTTCCACTTCCATCACTTTGGCAGTAGTATTCCTGCCGGTTATTTTCCTGCAGGGTTTTGTAGGTAGTCTTTTCCGTGAGTTTGGAATTGTAGTTGCTTCTGCGGTATTGATCTCGGCCTTTGTTTCACTGACCATCACCCCGGTTCTGAATGTGGTATTAAACAGGAAGAATGCCGAGCATGGTAAGTTTTATGAAATGACAGAGCCTTTCTTCAGAGGGATGGAATCCGGATACAGAAAGTTGCTCACCGCATTTTTACGTGTAAGATGGATGGCCTGGGTAATTATTGCAGCCTGTTTGCTGGGAATCATTTTTATTGGTAAAGACCTGCAAAGTGAGCTGGCTCCGCTCGAAGACAGGAGCAGTGTTCGTTTTCAAATGACCGGCCCCGAAGGATCCAGTTACCAGTACATGGTGGAAACCGGTGATAAATTACTGGCATACCTGATGGATTCGGTTCCGGAGAAATCCTTTGTTTTTGCAGCTGTTCCCGGTTTTGGCGGCTCCGGTGGAGTAAACTCCGGTAATGCCAGGATCAGGCTGGTGGACCCTGATCAGCGGGATCGCAGTCAGTCTGAAATTGCCAAAGACATTGGTAAAAAATTGGGCCGTTTCAACAATGCCCGGATTTTTCCCGTGGAGGAGCAAACCATTTCTGTGGGCCTCGGTTCAAGAGGAGCCCTCCCCGTTCAGTTTATTTTGCAAAACCTCGATTTTGAAAAAATCAAGACGGTCATTCCTAAATTCCTGGAGGAAGCCCGTAAAGACAAAACATTCCAGAACGTAGACGTAAACCTGAAGTTCAACAAACCAGAGCTGCAGATTACCATAGATCGTATTAAGGCAAAGGATCTGGGTTTATCCACTGCCGATGTTGCTGATGTTGTTTCAAGTGCATTCAGTGGCAGAAGGCTGGCTTATTTTATCATGAATGGCAAACAATACCAGGTGATTTCACAGGTAGAATACGGAGAAAGACAGAAGCCCGCAGATATTGAAAAGCTCTATGTAAGAAATAACCGCGGTGAAAGAATTCCGCTGAGTGCAGTGGTAAAGCTGGAAGAAAGTTCCAACCCGCCTACTTTGTATCACTACAATCGTTTTAAGGCGGCTACGATTTCCGCATCACTTGCCGAGGGTAAAACAATTGGTGACGGTGTTAAAGCCATGGAAGCCATTTCGCAGCGTTTGCTAGATGAGAGTTTTAAAACAGCCCTGAGCGGCCCTTCAAGGGATTATGCAGAAAGTTCTTCCAATACAAGCTTTGCATTCGGTTTGGCCCTGGTTCTCATTTACCTTGTACTGGCAGCTCAGTTTGAAAGCTTCAAAGATCCGTTCACCATTATGCTTACCGTTCCGCTGGCATTGGCCGGAGCCTTACTTTGTTTATGGATCTTTGATCAGACCATCAATATCTTCTCTCAGATTGGTATGATCATGCTGATCGGACTGGTAACCAAGAATGGTATCCTGATTGTGGAATTTGCCAATCAGAAAAGGGAGTTTGGTCTTCCTAAATTAGAAGCGGTAATTGAAGCATCCACGCAGCGTTTACGCCCGATTCTGATGACCAGCCTTGCTACTGCCCTGGGTGCATTGCCCATTGCTTTAAGTATTGGTGCTGCGGCAACCAGTCGTATACCACTGGGTATTGTAATTGTGGGAGGAATTCTGTTTTCGTTGTTACTGACTCTTCTGGTTATTCCTGCAGTATATACTTATATTTCCAGCAAGCATGAGATGAGTAAGATGGACATTACAGAGTAGTTTTGGAAAATACGGCTAACTTTGTAAAAAATCTTTTATGTCGTCCAGTTCAATAGCCGATATCCGACGCGATTATATGCTGAAATCTTTTGATGAAGCCGATGCGTTTGATAATCCTTTCGAGCAGTTTACCGCATGGTGGGAAGAAGCCACCAGTGCTGATATTGATGAGGTAAATGCCATGACTTTGGCAACCGTAAGTGCTGCAGGAAAACCTTCGGCAAGAATCGTACTCCTGAAGGGGTATACACATGAAGGATTTGTTTTTTTTACCAACTATTCCAGTGCCAAAGGGCAGGAAATAGCAGCGAACGGACAGGCGGCATTGCTTTTTTTCTGGAAAGAGCTGGAACGTCAGATCAGGATTGAAGGGAAAGTAAAAAAAATCCCGGCTGCAGACAGCGATGCTTATTTTCATTCCCGTCCTCCGGGAAGCAGGATAGGTGCCTGGGTTTCACCGCAAAGCCAGGTTATTCCCAACAGACAGTTTCTGGAAGATAATTTTAAAAAGTTAACTGAGCAGTATCCCGATGAAACCCAGGTACCCCGTCCTGAGCATTGGGGTGGATACATCGTTGTACCCGAAAGCTTTGAATTCTGGCAGGGGAGAAGCAGTCGTTTACACGACCGTCTTCAGTACACATTACAGCCCAATCATGAATGGAAGCGGGAACGACTTGCACCCTGATTTAGATAAGCTAATTGCATAGTTTAAGCCAGTTCATAGTCCATACGGATCTGAATGAAAACCTTATTCAGGTAATTGATCAACTCCTCTGTAAGTGCAGGTATTTTATCTGTTTCTTCTTTGCTCTTTGCGTAAAACTCAATGCGTTCAATTGTTTTGAACATTTCTTTGATCCCCAGGTTGTAGATAGATGATTTAATCCGGTGACTGATCTGATAAATATCGTTGATGTTTTGGTCTGCAACAGATTTACTGAGGGCTGCAAGATCTACCTGTGTGTTTTTGACAAATACAGCAGCTATTTCACGAATGAATTCCCGGTCGCTCTCATCAGGACTGGCTCCTACCAATCCGCTTACATCATACAATTTTGCTGATATATTTTTTTCTGCCTGTTGAACATTTGTTGCTTCTTTATCTGTTTCTTCGGATTCCGTATTCAGTTGAAGCAAATTGCTCATTGAGCGGAATAACTTTTGCTCAGTGAAAGGTTTGGTAATATAATCATTGAACCCTGCATCGGAAAAACGATCTATTTCATTTTTAAACGCGTTGGCTGTTAATGCAATAATCGGAACGGAAGCCTTTTTGATCTGGCTCATGTTTCGGATGATCTGGGTAGCTTCATACCCATCCATCTTGGGCATATGGATATCCATTAAAATAAGGTCAAAATCTTCTTTTTTCAGATTATCAATGGCTTCCTGACCATTTCCTGCAATCACCACATCATGTCCCCAATCTTCCAGAATTTGCTTTACAATAATCTGATTAATGGTTACATCTTCAGCAACCAGAATTCTTTTTTTATCCATGCGATCATAAACACGGTTTTCAGAAAGCGCTGGTTTTAACATCGACTTGTTGCCTTTTTCATAAGGGATCCTAACGATAAAGGTAGTGCCTACATTGGGTGTACTCTCTACCCGGATTGTTCCACCCTGCAGTTGAACCAGATTTTTTGAAATAGACAATCCCAGTCCTGTACCTCCGTATTTCCGACTGGTATCTGAAGATGCCTGAACAAATTCTTCAAATATCAAGGGGAGTTGATCTTTGGTAATACCAATGCCGGTATCTTTTACCCTGAACTCGAACAGCGGTTGAGCATCATCTCCAACTTGTTCGGCAGTCACAGTTATACTTCCTTTTTCGGTGAATTTAATCGCATTTCCAATGAGGTTATTCAATACTTGACCAAGCCTGAACGGATCTCCTATCAGCACGGTATCTGCTGGTACATTGTTGATGAATTCCAGCTGCAGTCCTTTTTCTTCCACTTTGAAAGTAAAAGTCCGGATGGTTACATTGATCTTATGAGCAAGATCAAAAGGAATATGTTCCAGTTCAATTTTACCAGATTCAATTTTTGTGAGATCCAACACATCGTTTACAATGTGCAGCAAGTTATTACCCGATTCCAGAATCAGCTTGGTGTAATCGGCCTGCTTAGGGGTAAGGTTGGTTTTGAGTAAAAGTCCTCCGATGCCGATGATCCCATTCATTGGTGTGCGGATTTCATGGCTGATATTTGCCAGGAAAATTTCTTTCACCTTACTTGCTTTTTCTGTTGCTTCCTTGGCTTTGATCAGTTCCTGTTCTGCTTCCATCCGTTTGGTTACATCCTGTGAAGATCCGATAATGTATGGTGTAGCGCCCTCTTCCTCCACTTTATAGTTCTGGAATAAAAGGAAGATCCGCTTACCGGTTTTGCTTATAACAATAAACACGCCCTCGGCCTTACCTGTTTCTAAAACTTCTTTTAGGTAAATCTTATCGAATTGCTCTTTTCTTTCTGCAGGAATAAAATCTTTGATATTTCTTCCAATAAGCTCACCTTCTGTGTAGCCCATTGCAGCACATATGGCTGGATTTACTGTGATCATTTTTCCGGTAAGATCGTGTGTGCAAATCAGTGTTTGACTGTAATTGAACAGGTCTCTGTAACGCTTTTCGTTGATCTTAACCTGCTCTTCGATCGTTTTCCGGTCGGTTATATTCAATCCATAGCTGATCACCAGTTTAACCTCGTTGTGTTCGTCCAGTACCGGGTGCATGTTCCGGATAAAATATTTTTTACTACCATCCGGCTGAGGCAACATTTCTTCTCTGGACTGAAGTTGTTTAGAAGCCATCACTTTGTTGAAGAAGGTTCTGCGATCTTCTGCGATCTTGAGTGGGCGATTTCTGAAAACACAATAATCCTCATCTCTTTTTCCAATCATCCATTTGCGCAATTCAGGATCCTTGATGGCAACAGGGTTAATGAACAGGTAATGGTGGGTATTATCGAATACGGTCAGGTCCATCGGGATACTGTTCAGGATGCTTTCATAGAACTTTCTTTGTGTTTCAAAAGCCGATTCTGCTTCTTTGAGTTTAGTAATATCCGTATGTGTACCGCTAATTCGGATTGGTTTGCCATTGCTGTCTGTTTCAGTAATTACGCCTCTGTCCAATACCCAGCGAATGTCTCCTTTTGCATTGATGATTCTGTATTCAATGCTGTGGTGGTCTATGAGTCCTTCATCGTATTTTCGGTCGTTCTCTCTCAGAATAATTTTATCATCAGGGTGAACATTCAGTAACCAGAGGCCATCTTCTCCTCTTTTGGGATTGAGGAATCCATTGAATTCTATATTGTGATGGGAGAATTCTGTAACACCTGTTTGGAAATTGTGTTGCCACACATTGTCCCCGATTTTTTCCAATGCTCTTCTGAATCGTTCATCATATGCTTTCAGCTTCCTTTCTTTTTCTTTTTCCTCCGAAATATCCTCTTCCATGGCAAAATAACCTGCATGTTCTCCATGTTGGTCGAACAATGCCTGTCCGTTGATTCTGATCCAGTAAGGTTTACCACTTTTGTGGTAATTGATCAGCTCGCAAACAAAGGGCTGCTGGTTTTTGATCTGGGTTTTCAGGTAGTTGACGGTTTCTTTGTTGCTGTCTGGCCCTTGTAGTATACTTCCTGGTTTTTTTCCTTTTGCCTCTTCAAGGGTATATCCGGTGATTTTTGTAAAGGCTTTATTGGCCCAGTCGATCCTTCCTTCGGTATCGGTAACGATTAATGCATTGGTGCTCTCTTCTGCAATAGCAGAAAGTCTTTTCAGGTCTTTCCGTTGTGCATGAATGGTAGACAAAAGTGTCCTGACTTTTTCCGTATTGTTTTCCTGGGTTCGCAATATGTACAACAGATCGATCAACGGATCATGGATGGCAAAATCGTCCAGGGAAAGATTAAGTTGATCGATCTCTTCTGTAGACGTTAACCATGGAGCACCAACAAATAAGATTTCTTTTCTGTCCTCCAATAGCTCAAACTGGCCCCGAAACTGTACCGGTTTATCCGATTTGGTTTCTATAACCAATAACTGATCTGTAAGGTTAGCAAGTTGTTCAAATGCCCGGATATCTCCTTCGGGTCGGATGATCCTGAATTGTTCTAAAAAAGGTGTTCCGGTTGGAATCCGTATAAGTTTAGACAATGTTTTTCCGCAAGCAGAAATTTTTCCGGCCTGATCCATCAATAGGTGAAATGGGAAAAGATTGTTGAATTGCTTTTGGTTAAACGTAATCTTCATGGTCAGCTTCCTTGCTTAAACTTATAATAGTTTTAATCTATGAATTAGAGGTATCCGGTACCAACAAGTTACTAAATTTTTAAAGATGTTTTTGTCGTAAATCGTCAGTATTTATAAATAAAAAACCGCAATGGAAGGCATTGCGGTTTTGTTGTATATAATGATTTAAAATTTATTTTCTGCTCATTGCTTTTTCAGCAGCAGCAACAATAAACGGAGTATCCAGCCCGTATTTTGTAAGTAATTCTGTTGGTTTTCCACTTTCACCAAAAGTATCTTTTGTGCCAATGTACTCTATGGGTATCGGCAGATTTTTAGCGGCTACCTGTGCTACTGCATCTCCCATTCCACCAATGATATTGTGCTCTTCTACTGTAACGGCACATTTTGTTTTGGAAATGGAAGCAATAATGGCGGCTTCGTCCAGCGGCTTAATGGTATGTAAGTTGATCAATTCAACACTGATTCCTTTTTCTTCGAGGATTCTTCCTGCTTCAATAGCTTTCCAAACCATATGACCACAGGCGAAAATGGATACATCGGTACCTTCACTCAATTTCTGCGCCTTGCCAATTACAAAATCACTTCCGTCTTCTTTGGTGAAATTAGGCCATTTGGGTCTTCCGAATCGCAAATAAACCGGCCCTTCATGGGCTGCAATGGCTTTTGTGGCTGCCTTGGTCTGGTTGAAGTCGCATGGTACAATCACCGTCATTCCGGGGAGCATTTTCATGAGCCCGATGTCTTCCAGAATCTGGTGCGTAGCTCCATCTTCACCCAGCGTAAGTCCTGCATGTGAAGCACAAATTTTTACATTTTTATCACTGTATGCCACACTTTGACGAATCTGGTCGTATACGCGGCCGGTACTAAAGTTGGCAAAAGTGGTGGTATAAGGAATTTTACCTCCAATGGTCATACCCGCAGCAATACCAATCATGTTGGCTTCTGCAATACCGCATTGTACAAAACGATCCGGAAAATCTTTCATAAACGGCCCCAGTTTCAGAGAACCCGCCAGATCTGCGGTAAGCACAACCACGTTGGGATTTTCCTTGCCAATTTCGTGCATGCCCTCACCAAATCCACCTCTTGTTTCCTTTTCGTTCAGTACCTGTATGTCTTTCAGTTTCATAGTATGTTTTTTCGACTAAAGTGATGCAAAGTAAAGCGTTTTTTAGATGGCATCCTGTACATTTCCTGTTCTTTTCAGTACACCCCAATGTTGCAGCTCTCCCTTAACTGCTTTGCGGAGTGTTTTGAACAATACAATCAGCAACAGCCAGCGGTAAATAACCCGCTGTGGTATCAGCCAGACCAGCTTCCAGGCCGGTTCTTTTTCGTGGTAGAAAGCCATTGAGGCAACCAAAATGTCCAGAAACATGAAAACGGCATAGTAGCGTCCAATTTCACCTGCACTGCCCGTTGCCAATCCGATCAGCATCAACAGGTCGGCAAATGGGGCAAAAAGTGGCATGATATATTTAAAAAGTAATATATCCGGTAAAGCAATAAAGCCAAGGATGGTTTGCTTCTGGTTGAATAATGCATCCCGGTTTTTCCAGAAGGTCTGCAGTACCCCAAAAGTCCATCTGAAACGCTGTTTCATGAACATTTTCAGGGACTCAGGAGCTTCTGTTAAGGCAATGGCGCTGTTCTCGTTCAGGATGATATAGTTGCATCTCAGGATCCGGACAGTAAGATCTGCATCTTCTGCCAGTGTATCCGATGTAAAGCCGCCTGCATCTTCAACGGCCTGCTTTCTGAAGGCCCCAATGGCCCCCGGTACAACCGTAATACCATTGAAATAGCCAAATGCCTGTCGGTCTATGTTCTGACTGGAAATGTATTCAATACTCTGCCAGCGGGTAATCAGGTTGTTTTCATTCCCTACTTTAACATTTCCGGCTACCGCACCTACATCCACGTTGTTGAAATGCTGAACCAGTTTGCTGACCGCATCGGGTTTCAATTTGGTATCTGCATCAATGCAAACAACCAGATCTGCATTGGTGCTGGCAATACCGTAATTTAATGCAGAAGCTTTCCCTCCATTGGGTTTATCCAGAATGGTTACTTTGGGATTGTCTTTGAATGCAGCAGTAACACGTTCCAGGGTCTGGTCGCTGCTTCCGTCGTTCACGAAAATGATATTGAAATTGGGATAATCACAACGAAGCAGATTCTGTAAAGAACCGACTGCATTCACTTCTTCGTTGTAGGCAGGAACAATGATTGAAACCAGTCCCTGATATAAATTTCCTGTTTGTGTTTCTTTTTTGGCCTTTCTTCTCTGTAGCGTAGAAAACAGCAACAATGCGCCCAATCTAATGCTGCCCAGCACCAGGAACAAAATGAATATGGCGTTGAAGAGTTTTCCAAAATAATAGCCGGCTTCTGCCAGAAAATAATTGAAGCGGAGCAGGTAATTTCCTTTATAATTTGGTACGGGAGGCATTACATCATCCCTGGTTTTACCCATCAGATCGGCTACTGTGGTAAACGTGTACCCTTCTTTGTGGAAATATTCAATGATTTTAGGAAGGGCTTCTACTGTGGCGCTTCTGTCGCCTCCGGCATCGTGCAGCAAGATGATATTGCCATTGTCTTTCATCCGGACAACCCGGTTGAAGATACTGTCTGCATTAAAGTTTTCTACCTCTCCTGCCTCCCAGTCGAGCGGGTCTATGTTTTCTCCAATGGTCAGGTAGTTTTTGGTTCTGCTTAATGCAACAGGAACCAGTTCCTCCATGGTTTCCGGACGGCTGTCTGCGTTAAAAGGCGCACGGAACATAATGGTGCTCCGGCCAGTTACTGCTTCGAGTAAAAGCCGGGTGGCATCCATTTCCAGAAAGGCCCGCTGCCTGCTTACAGTGGCCATATTGGGATGCGTAAACGTATGGTTGCTCAACTCGTGCCCTGAATTATAGATTCGTTTGATGAGTGGGATGTTTTTTTCTGCCTCAATTCCCACTACAAAGAAATTGGCTACTACTTTATAGCGATCCAGAATATCCAGAATCTGTCTGGTGTATTTGGGATGTGGTCCGTCATCAAAGGTGAGGACCATTTTTTTTGCGTCTGATTTTCCAAACTGCTTTACAACGAACATGGAAGGCAACGTGTCGTAAAATTGTTCACTGATCAGCATCCAGGAGGTATCCAGCTCTGTTCTGATCTTTCCGGGAGTTGGCGTAGAAATAACATCCAGAATTTCCCCCTCGCCCATGAAGTCTACGTCGTTGCTGCTTTTGACCCTGCTGAATTCTTCGAAGTTGAATTGTTTGGCTGCTTCTTTATCCAGGGGCAGGTGATAGAAGTCCCAAAGCCTGCTGTCTTCACTTCCCATTCTCCAAAGAGAAGTGCCGGCCAAACCATATTCTGTAGAAAAACGAATGGTATTGAAATTGGTAGCAGCATCTGTGAAGTGAACCTCTCTGATGTGCCGGTTATTATCCAGGTACTTGAAATAAAGATTGTAGGAATCATTGTCGTAAGTAATTGGGCTGCCGTTTTCTTTTGCAATGCTCAATGCCTGCTGATAAGTAACATCGGTGCCTTCGCCACCCTGTGGCCAGTCGTAACCAAATCCGGCAATGCAAAGCACAATTTTTGCTTCGGGTACATGTTGGGCCATCTGGTCTACTGCTGCTTCAATCCATTTCTGACTACTGATGGGTCCCGGCCTTGTACCGGATGTATGCTGATCATACGCCATTAGAAAGAGATAATCATTGTACCTGGAGAGGGTAGCATAGTCATAGTCTTCATTGAACGGCATTACATCCTGTGAAACCAGTAATCCATTTGCATGAAATTTTTCATACAGTTCCTTTTGAAAATTCGAGAGTACCCTGTTGTCGGATTCAATTAACTCTTCCAGGTCTATGTTTACCCCTGCAAATCCCTCCGATTTAACATGTCTGTACAAATCATTGATAAGCTTTTCCCGCTTTGTTTTGTTGTTGAGTATCCTGTTGATGACCTTCCCATCCCAATTCCCATTGATGTTGTTGGTCAGCATTGGCATTACTTTTAATCCACGGGCTTTTTTAATCAGGTCATATCCTCTTTTTTCCCTGCGTACCACCATGGAGTCGCCTTCCGGATCAAAAAAGAACCACTCGGGCAAAACAAGATTGATTTTACTGATGTTTCTTCTGAGCGAAAAAAAAGCCTGTGGATCCCAGTCTACGTAAAAAGCTGCCCGGATGCCCAGATTGCTGCTGAATTGCCCTGCTACTGGAATAGGTTCTTCGTGCACATACAGTCCTGCATGATTTTTTTTTGCCCACTTGTTATCGATGAATTTTCTAAATCCCTGGTATTCTTTTGCTATGGAATCGTTCGTGTCGGGCGATTCCAGAATTTTTTTGAATGTGCTGCTTTGGAGAATGGGAATGGTGGGCATGTAGGCCGTTCTGATGGCGATAACAATAGCCAATACTGCTATAAAAAGAAAAAAAGCCAATAATCTGCTTGCCCATTTAAACCGTTGCCACCTGGTAGGGTTGCTGGTTTGGAAAATTTGCTTGTGTTCTCTTGCCATATTATGCAGCTTAACAGCAAAAATTATGCAGTAAATCAAAAAGGCTACCTGATGAGGCAGCCTTTTTGAAACAAATAAAGTAGTTAACCTTCAAAACTACTGTAGAAATAAGGTGTTTTGGCTTCAAACTCTGCTGCACAGGTGTCCACCATTTTGTATACCCTTGTGATGCCCAGTGCCTTTCTTTTCTCATACACTTCTTCCTCTGTACACTTGTCCGAAAGGATTTTGGTAATCTGCAGGTCGGAGAATCCCATTTTCTTGGCTTCTTTCAGTAATTCGGCGGGAAGGGTGTCCAGGCTGTATTGTGCCATTTCCTTTTCCGTGGTACAAATTTTCTGAATCTGGTATAAAAACCATCTGTCGATACCTGTAGCCTGCGCAATGGATTTTACAGTAGACCCCTGCATCAGGGCGTCTTTGATCCGGAATATACGGTCCCATTTCGGGGTCTTGATGTATTCTACCAGTTCCTCGCTTTTCATGAGACTCTTTCCATAGTAGCCCAGTCCCACAGCTTCATTTTCGAGGCTCTGACAGGCTTTTTGCAATGCTTCGGTAAAGCTTCTGCCAATCGCCATTACTTCACCCACGCTTTTCATTTGAAGTCCCAGGGTATCGTTGGCTCCTTTAAATTTATCGAAGTTCCAGCGGGGTACTTTAACAATTACATAGTCCAATGCCGGCTCAAAATAGGCCGAAGTAGTTTTGGTAATCTGGTTCTTCAGTTCGTCCAGGCTGTATCCAATGGCCAGTTTGGCGGCAATTTTTGCTATTGGGTAACCGGTTGCCTTGGATGCCAGCGCAGAAGAACGGCTCACCCTTGGGTTGATTTCCACGGCAATCAGTTCTTCCGTTTCCGGATTCAGGGCAAACTGCACATTACATCCTCCTGTGAAGTTGCCCAGGGAGCGCATCATCAGGATGGCTTTGTTACGCATTTCCTGGAAAGCGGTATCGCTTAAGGTCATGGCAGGAGCTACCGTAATGGAGTCTCCGGTATGAACCCCCATCGGATCCAGGTTTTCAACGGTACAAATGATCACCACATTATCGTTGCAGTCTCTCAACAGTTCCAGTTCATACTCTTTCCAGCCCAAAACGGCTTTTTCTACCAGAACCTCATGTATAGGAGAAGCTTTTAATCCTTTTTCGAGTGCTGCATCCAGTTCATCCTTGGAGTGAACAAAACCACCACCGGTTCCACCCAGTGTAAATGAAGGACGGATGACCAGCGGGAATCCGATCTGCTGGGCAAATTCTTTTCCTTCCAAGAAGCTGTTGGCAACATGGCTGGGAGCCACGGCCATGCCAATTTTCACCATCAGCTGGCGGAATTTCTCCCGGTCTTCTGCTGTATCAATAGCTGCTACATCTACCCCAATCATCCGGCAATTGTATTTCTCCCAGATACCCAGCTCATCTACTTCTTTACAGAGATTGAGTGCAGTTTGGCCACCCATGGTTGGTAAAACTGCGTCAATTTCATTCTCCTGAAGAATTTTTTCGATGCTTTCGGCCGTTAATGGCAATAAATACACCCTGTCTGCCATCATCGGATCTGTCATAATGGTGGCCGGATTACTGTTGATAAGTACTACTTTTATCCCTTCTTCCCGCAGGCTTCTTGCAGCCTGGGAACCGGAATAGTCAAACTCACAGGCCTGTCCGATAATAATTGGTCCGGAACCTATAATGAGAACTGATTTGATAGATTGATCTTTGGGCATGATATTTGAATAAATTGCACAAATGTAAGGCGGGATGAGCAAACCAGTAGTTAAATCTTGGTCCTGATACCCTCCAACCAGCGTGCACCAATAAAAATAACAACATGGCAGTATTAAAAGAAGGCAGCAAAGCGCCTGCATTTAAAGCACTTGATCAGAATGGAAAGGCTATTTCCCTGGCCGATTTTAAAGGGAAAAAAGTCGTTTTATATTTTTATCCAAAAGACGATACACCGGGCTGTACGGCGCAGGCCTGTAACCTCAAGGACAATTACAGTGTTTTATTGAAAAAAGGGTTCCAGGTAGTAGGTGTGAGCGTAGACAGCGTGAAGAGCCATAAAAAATTTGAGGAAAAGTATGAACTCCCGTTCCCCCTGGTATCCGATGAGGAAAAAAAGATCGTAGATAAATACAACCTCTGGGGCGAAAAGAAATTCATGGGAAGAACCTATATGGGAACCACCCGAACCACTTTCCTGATAGATGAAGCGGGCGTCATCCGTAAAATCATTGCCAAACCAGACACCAAAAACCACACGGAAGAAATTCTGGCCGCGTGGGATTCTATCTAAAATATTGATTAACAGGTAAATATGCTTCGAATAATCGAAGAATATTTACCTGTTTTATCCAATAAACCGTTCATTTCTGCGTTAAAGGGTAGGAAAAGTTCATTTTTAATGCGAAAAAAGAACGGGCCGCTTAAGCAAATCAATCTCTTTATGGTACCTCCGCAAATACCATCCGACGACCAACGCCGTTTGAGGGAATTGTATCGGTATGAAATACTCGATACAACCTACGAGGAGGAGTTTAATGATGTGGTTAAGCTGGCTGCAACCATCTGCCGTACTCCCATTGCCATCATTTCGCTTATGGATGCCCAGCGACAGTGGTTCAAAGCCAGGGTTGGCATCGATGCTACTGAGTTTCCGAGAAATATTTCCTTTTGTGGTCATACAATCACTTCAGATGTTCCGGTCTTTGAAGTGATTGATGCTACACAGGATGAACGCTTTTTAGATAACCCGCTGGTAACAGGAGATCCTTTTATCCGTTTTTATGCAGGTGCTCCGCTCATCAGCAGTAACGGGTTCAAGATGGGAACCATCGCTGTATTCGACACGAAGCCCGGTGCATTGAACGAGGAACAGGCGTATACATTGCAGTCGTTGGCGCGTCAGGTGGTTAAATTATTGGATCAGAACCTCCTGAATAAGCAACTGGAGCAACAAAGTATTAAGCTGCAGCAACAAATGGAATTGCAGAACAGGATCCTGAGCATCATTGCACACGACGTTCGCAACCCGATTGGTGCAGTAAAATCGATTATTGAACTGAATTCACGTAAAATTCTCAGTCAGCAGGACTCTGTGGAACTGATGAATATGGCTGGTAAGCAGATAGACGGTACGGTGGAATTGCTGAATAACCTGGTAGACTGGGGGTCTATGCAGATGCGCGGCAGAGGAGTAGAAACGGAGAAAGTACACGTGCGTACCCTGGTCAGCAATATGTTCAAGAGTTTTGAGGTCATGTCTTCGCTGAAATCGAATATTATGGTGAACCTGGTGGATGAGGATCTTTTTGTAAAATCAGACATCAATGCCATGCGCTTCATCCTGCGCAACCTCATCAGCAATGCCAACAAGTTTACTAAGGAAGGAGTCATTACTGTTTATGCGCACAAAGAAGGTTCGCTGGTGATGATTTCGGTGAGCGATACCGGAGTGGGTATGACCCAGGATATGCAGAATAAATTATTTGATGGGGAGCAATACCAGAGCACTACAGGTACCGGTAATGAAAAAGGAAGCGGACTCGGCCTGATTCTGACCAAAGACTTCATTGAAATGCTCGGGGGCACCATTAAGGTAGAAAGTCAGCCGGAAAAGGGCACTTCGGTATACCTGCAGTTTGCAGATTAACTCAACAGGGTGTATACCAGTAAACTCATTCCATAGGCCAGGGCTGTCATGTACATCAGCTGAAATACCGGCCATTTCCAAGATTTGGTTTCTCGTTTTACTACTGCCAGGGTACTCATACATTGCATGGCCAGTACATAAAACACCATCAGCGAAAATGCAGCCGGAAGTGTATACACTTTAGATCCATCGGCATGTGTGGCGGATTCTAGTTTTTCCCGGAGAGACTGATCATCGTCTTCCTCTACACTGTAAAGGGTGGCCATGGTTCCCACAAATACCTCTCTTGCTGCAAATGAAGTAATCAGGGCAATACCGATTTTCCAATCGTAACCCAGTGGTTTAATGACGGGTTCAATTGCCTGGCCAAGCACTCCTGCATAGGAGTTCTGTAATTTTTCGGTGGAAAGTTGCCTCTTCAGCGAATCAGTTTGCTGCGGAGCCGCTTTGATCATGGCCGCATATTTGGTTTCAACATCGGATAACCGGTTACCGGGTCCGAAAGAGCTGAGAAACCAGAGCAGCAAACTGATAATCATGATCACTTTACCTGCATCGGTAACGAATATGCGGGCTTTCTCCACCATGGTGATTCCCACATTTTTCCAGCGGGGAGCACGGTAAATAGGCAGTTCCAGGATAAAGAAGCTTTTTTCTTTAATGTGGACGAACCACTTTAAAACATAGCTTACCATCAGGGCCATGAAAGTACCGAGGAAATAAAGCCCCATCATTACAAGCCCCTGTAAACTCACGAAACCGAAATAATAATGATCGTCTACTACCAGAGAAATCAATATGGTATATACCGGTAAACGGGCGCTACAGCTCATCAATGGTGTTACCATAATGGTGAGCAGCCTTTCTTTTTTGTTTTCAATATTTCTGGCGCTCATGATGGCCGGTACAGCGCAGGCAAAACTGCTGATCATGGGCATTACGCTTTTTCCATTGAGCCCTACCTTGCGCATCAGCCGGTCGCTGAGGAAACCGATACGTGCCATGTAGCCACTGTCTTCCAGCATAGTGATGATTCCGAATAAAATCATGATCTGCGGAATGAACACCATGATACCGCTTAGTCCTGCAACAATACCATTGATCAGCAGATCGCTCCACCATACCTGGGGAAGGGTGGTGGTTAACCAGCTGCTGATTTGTGCAAAGCACCATTCTATCAGCCCCATCGGATAGGCAGCCAGTGCAAATACACTCTGGAAAAGCAGGAACAGTACCGTCAGCAGAATGAGGTAACCCCAGGTACGGTGCAGTAAAATATTATCCAGTTTGTTGCTGAATAATTTTTTCTGAAGCGGGCCGGGCTCAACCACTTTTTTTTGCATTACCTGCCGGATATGGTTGTACCGCTGCATGATTTCTTCCGCCTGCGTTTTGGTGGCATTGAAACCGGTTCTGGTGATGATTTCCGAAATAACAGCCTGCTCTTTTCCGTTGCCGAGTTCCTCATGGTTGATCAGGTGGTGTATGGCTGCATATTCGCTCAGATTGGGGAAAGCAGCTCTTACTTCCTGAATGGCTTCCGGAGCCAGGGCTGCTACATCAATAAAATCGTTGCTGCGGGCCGAAGCTTCGGGGGTTGAGCGGGTCAGTTTGGCAATGGCTCTTTTTAATTCGGTTAATCCCTTGTTTTTTCTGGGGTTCACAGCAACAATCGGAATACCCAGTTCTACCTCCAGACCGGGAATATCTATCTTGATTCCTTTCTGTGCAGCAATATCATTCATGGTCAGCACCATGATTACCGGAATCTTGAGATCAATGATCTGGCTGCAGAACAGGAGGTTGCGTTTCAGATTACTGGCATCCGCAACCAGGATCACCATATCGGGTTTAACCGATTCGTCCGCACCCATCAGTACCTTATAAGCCACCCATTCATCCGCCCTTCGGGGGTAGAGGCTGTAAGTGCCTGGCAGGTCAATCAGTTCCGTATCTTTTTCGCTGTCTACAGAATAGATTCCCGTTTTTTTATCTACGGTAACGCCCGGAAAATTACCTACTTTCTGGTTCAGTCCGGTGAGGGCATTGAACAGGGAGCTTTTGCCGCTATTGGGGTTTCCGACTAATGCAATATGAAACTTTGGTGTTGCCAAGGTTGCAAAAGTAGGTGCAAGGATCAGGATAAGGTTACGAGATCGGGAACAGAATGTACAGGATTTCATACAGAATCCGTTTTACGGATGCTCCTTCCGCTTACTTTTGTACCACAAACTGTTATTATGAAAAAATGGATTGCGATTATTTTACTGCTCCCCCTGCTGTCTGAGGCCCAGTCTAAACGTAAACTGCGCAAGGAAGCTGCCCGGGAAGCCTCGTTGATTATGAGCAATCTGACCAAGCATGTACAGTACCTGGCCGACGATGCGCTGGAAGGAAGACGAACCGGTACCAAGGGAGAACTGATGGCCATGGAGTACATCATTGCACAATACAAACAAATCGGCATTGAACCGGCCGGGAATAACGGATATATCCAGGAATTTGAAATCAACGAGGGTAAAAAGATCAATGAAAACACCGAATTGAAAATTGATGGAAAAGCACTTGGATTAATAACCGATTATTTCCCACTTGCATTCAGTGCTACAGGATATGTTACAGGTAACCAGGCTCCTGCACTGAGTGAAGGTGACCAACCCTGGTTCAGGGATCTGAGCGATATTTTGGAAGAAAACAAAAACAACCCGCATTTTGATATTGAAGAAGTTATTAAAAAGGAAGCGGCCAATGCAGCAGCCAAAAAGGCTACAGCCCTTTTTCTGTATAACAGTTCCTCTTTAACAGACAATGTTCAGTTCAACAAAAACGATCGTACCGCAGCAGCTTCCATTCCGGTGGTTTACCTGACCAGACAGGGTCAGAAAAAATACCTTCCGGATTATACAGCTTCTTTAAAGATAGAACTCCGTGTATCTTTTACCGAAGCTATACGAAAAGCCAGAAATGTTGTGGGTTATATCAACAACAATGCGGCTTCCACCATTGTTTTGGGAGCACATTACGATCACCTGGGTTATGGAGAAGATAAAAATGCCCTGGATACAGGGCATGCAGTCCGCAATGGCGCTGATGATAATGCCAGCGGAACTGCGGCACTGATAGAGTTAACCCGTAAGCTTTCCGCAAAGGCGCCCAAAGGAAATAACTATCTCATCATTCATTTTTCCGGAGAGGAGCTGGGATTATTCGGAAGCAAATACTGGCTGGAGCATCCTACAAAACAGATTACGCCCAACTATATGATCAATATGGACATGGTAGGCCGGTATGATACTGCAAGAAAGTTAACCATTGGCGGTTACGGCACTTCTCCGGTTTGGGGACAGATCATCCCTTCCGTTGCACAGGGACTTGCATATAAGATCGACAGTGCCGGAAGTGGTCCCAGTGATCACGCCAGCTTTTACAGAAAAGATATACCTGTTCTTTTTTTATTCACCGGAAGTCATTCAGACTATCACAAGGCTTCGGACGACTGGGATAAAATTCACTATGCCGGCAGCAAAGACATTTTATTAATGGTATACAAAATCATTGAACAGGCCGACAGCAGGGGTAAAATTCCTTTTACCAAAACCGCAGAGCAACAAATGGGCAGAAGCACCCGCTTCACTGTTAGCCTGGGAGTTATCCCGGATTACGGTTTTACCGGAACTGGTCTTCGCATTGATGGAGTAAGCCCCGGAAAATTGGCGGAGAAAAAAGGGTTACAGGCCGGAGATATCCTGCTGCAATTGGGCGAATACAAATTTGTGGATGTAAACAGTTACATGCTGTCGCTTTCCAAGTTTAAAAAAGGCGATAAAACGGTACTGATCATCAAACGCGGTACCGAAGAAAGAAAGATCGATATTGAGTTTTAAATATGTCGTATGAAACTTCGACTGGACGTTGATGAACTGAATGATGATTTTTTTGAAGATACCCGCCTGCTGGGTATTACAGCTACTATGAAAAACTATCAGTTTTGTATGCAGCTGAACAATATGCTGGGCTATGATTTCAGGTTGAATCCCGAAATTGAAATTCACCTTAAGAAAAAGAACAGGAGCTATTATTTTTCCATTTATCAGTATAAAGAACCCAATAACTCGCTGGTACATTATCTGTACCAGAATCAGTTTGATGGGGAATATCTGCTCCCGGAGTTCAAGCACATGGACTTTCTCTGGCTGATGAAGTACGAATATGTAGATGATGAAAAATGCAACTGGATCCGCCAGACCGTCCGCAACCTGAACGGTGTGCAGATGATCGTGGAATTAACCAACGAGCAAATCAAGAACAAGGGCAATATGGTTTTTTAGCTGCTCAGGCTTCTACCTGGATTCTTTTTTCACCTGCAGCATTAAGCTGACCAATTGGCTCTGTATAAGCTTCCAGTCCAAAGCTTTTTAACACAGCCTGCACTTCAGCAATCGCCGAAGGAGCAGCTGCAATCAGCAAACCGCCATTGGTTTGTGGGTCGGGCAATAACGAAAAAGCCTGCATTACATCCACCCCTTTCCCAAAACCTACCTGGCTGCTGTATGCATTCCAGTTCCTGTAGGTAGCATCCGGCACAACCCTTTGCGCAAGGTGCTTTTTAGCGGCTTCCAGCGCAGGGATTTTGCTGTATTGGATAGTGGCACCAAGCCCGCTGCCCTCGGTCATTTCCATTAAATGTCCGATCAGGCCAAAACCGGTTACATCGGTCATGGCATGTACCCCACTGATAGCACCAAGCGCCTCTCCCGAACGATTCAACTGGTTGAGCTGGTGAATCAATACAGACAGGTCTGCCTCGTCTAACAGCCCTCTTTTCTGAGCAGTAGACAATACACCCACACCCAAAGGTTTGGTCAGAAACAGAAGATCGCCCTCTTTACCGGTATTGTTTTGTTTCAGATTTTCTGTTGCAATTAAACCGTTTACTGAGAGGCCAAATATTGGTTCGGTGGTATCAACACTATGTCCTCCGGCAAGTGGTATACCGGCTTCCAGGCACATGCTTCTTCCTCCTTCAATCACTTCTCTGGCGATCTCGGGAGACAGCTTTTCTACGGGCCAGCCCAGTATGGCCAGTGCCATTACCGGTTTTCCACCCATGGCAAAAACATCACTGATCGCATTTGCTGCGGCAATTCTTCCAAACTGAAAGGGATCATCCACAATAGGCATGAAGAAATCTGTTGTGCTGATCAGGGCAGTTCCGTTACCCAGGTCATAAACAGCTGCATCGTCTTTACTGCTGTTACCTACCAGCAGGTTGGGATAATCAGGTTGGGCAGCAGAAGATTTGAGAATACTGTCTAAAACAGCAGGAGCGATTTTACAACCACATCCACCGCCGTGTGAAAACTGAGTGAGTTTGATGTTGGACATTCAGGTTTATCATTTCCGCAAAAGTAGGATCAATCCGGCGCTTATACCCCTATAAATGAAGAAAGCTGCAAATAAATTGCAGCTCTCTACCCCCAATTATTACTGTTAGTAATGATGTAAAGTTGAATAATTTTTTTTCTTGAGCGGGGGTTTTTATTTAAACGGGCTGTTTTCTTTCACGAAACACGCTAACTGTTTTATAATGCACTTTTTCTGCCAAACATATATTAACTTGAGATAATATTATAAATATTTGCAGATATGAAGCAGTTGCTGACTTATTTGGCGTTGGTTGTATTGCTGGGGAATGCCACTGCACAGTTCCCTTATTTCCAGAAATTCAACTATCCGGCACAGCTTCCGACACAGGTTATTTATGATATGCATTCGGATTCGAAAGGCTATCTCTGGCTGGCAACAGACAAGGGCCTGTATCGTTTTAACGGAAGAAACTTTACGGAAATCCTTTTTGATAAAACCAGTTTGAAATCGCTGAGTTATTTGCAGGAAGATCCGCAGGGTAATATCTGGTGCATGAATTTTTACAAAGAAGTTTTTTGTTACAGGAACGATACCCTGCGGCAATTTAAATTAAAGGACCAGGCTGCTTTTTCAGCAACCACTTTTTTAAATATTGTTGTAACGTCGACTGATATCTGGGTAGCTTCCTTTCAGGAAATTTACCAGATCAGCAAAAAAAACGGATCTACCGTTCAATCAATTACTCCTCCGCAGCAAGGGGTCAGCTACCTCTCCAATATTGGTGAAACAATCTATGCGTATGGAGGCAATGCCTGGCTGTTTACCTATACCCCGTCGAAAGGGGGTGTCTGGCGTCGGACAGGCTATCAGGATCTGGGAGACATCCGTACAATCAGTAACGGGTCATCTTTGTTTGTATCGCCCATTGGAATGAATCGGAAGTCTGGCTTTGTAATTAACAACAATACTTCAGAAAGCCTTCCTCCCATATCGCTCCCGCCAAATACGGTTGTATACCATTATGCCACAACAGGGGCGGATGAACAATGGGCCTGTACACAATCTGGTGGTTATCTCTGGGATCCCCGCTCAGGGAAAACAACCCTTTTCTTTCCCGATCAGAGTGTTACAGATATTGTAAAGGATTACCAGGGTAATTATTGGGTCAGCACACTTGATAATGGCTTGTTTACCTGCCCTTCACTCGAAAATAAACTGTATAAAATACATCCGGCAGGCAATATCGATAATATCACAGCAATAGGAGCCATTAACCCGTATAAGGTAATTACAGGCAGCAGTAAGGGATTGCTCGCCGGATTTGATGTTCAGGCAAATACCATTTTTAAATACAACCTTCCCGCATCCAGGGAAATTGAATTCATTACCTACGATACAACAGAAAAGCTGATTTTCACCACCAGAGGTATTTTCAAAGATGGCCGACCAGACCCTTTTGAAAAATATGATTACAGCAAGGGCGTTGCAAGAGATCCCTTCGGCAACATCATTGTTTCCTATTTCAACGGTGCATTTATTTTGAACGGGAAATATGGAAATGTGAATGATCGTATGCCCGATCTGAGTTGTGAGCTCTATAAATCGTATGCAAAACCTTTTGAAACCCGATTGGGTTACAAAGTACTGTCGCTTCGCAATACAAGAAGCAATTCGGTATTTGCCTCTTCCGATAAAAAGCGTTTTTGGGTAGCGTATGAAGAT
The DNA here is from genome assembly GCA_016786865.1 of Sediminibacterium sp. GTDB lineage: Bacteria > Bacteroidota > Bacteroidia > Chitinophagales > Chitinophagaceae > Sediminibacterium. The sequence goes on from JAEUVE010000011.1 coordinate 309,421, forward strand.
GCTTTGTACGAATACAGATACGATGGCTCTTTTTTTGTAATTAAAAATCCGGACAATAAACCGATTGTTGCCCGTACACTCTACGAAATGAAAGGCGGGGACCTGATTGCCGGCACTTCAACCGATGGTGTGTATATCATTCGGGACGGCAGGGTAGTAAAGGTCTTTAATAAAGACAATGGGTTAAAAAGCAATAATATTAAACATTGTACTTATTTCAATAATTCCATTTGGGCACTTACCGATGAAAGCCTTGAACTGATTGATATTTCCTCCGGAAATGTCAGTAATTTATCTGATGAATACGGTCTGGAACAATTGCAGATCAATGATTTTGCAGTTAATCCGGATCGTTTTTTTCTGGCCACTACCACAGGGGTACTGGTAAACCAGTTTTCCGAACGTAAACAACAACGCAGAATCAGTTTTCCGGTATTGACTGTTACCGCAAACGGCGAAATTGTAAAAAACAATTCATCGGTTCAAAGCGATGAAAACAACTTTGTTTTCAATATAGAAGCATTACACTTTAAATCGCCGGTTTCCTTGATTTATCGTTATCGGATGCTTGGACTGGATACTGCATGGAAAACAACCAATCATTTTACCACATCCATTACGTATAACCGTTTAACTCCCGGTAAGTATGTATTTCAGATCCAGGCCCAGGACAGAAGCGGTCATTATAAAAGTGAGCTCATCGTTTATTCTTTCCACATCCTTGCTCCATTCTGGTTAAGGTGGTGGTTTATTATCCTGGTCCTTTTAGTGTTCTTTGGTGCCATTTATCTTTTCTTGCAATGGTGGTCGAAGAGATTGTTGTCTCAGCAGGCGCTCAATGAACAGTTGTTTAAAAGTCAGCTGGTTGCACTTCGTTCACAAATGAACCCCCATTTTCTGTATAATGTGCTCAATACGGTTCAGGGACTTTTGTACGACAACCGGAAAACAGAAGCAGGCACTTTACTGGGTAATTTCAGTGATCTCATGCGTAAAACACTGAAGGCAAGCGACAGTCAGCTGCAAACACTTCATGAAGAAATGGATAATCTGCGTTTGTACCTGGAATTGGAGAAAGCCAGATTCGATAAGGATTTCAGTTATGCCATTTCAACCAATCTCAAAGAAGACCCAGCCTCAATTTATATTCCATCGCTCATGTTGCAGCCTTTTGTTGAGAATGCGGTTAAACACGGACTGATGCATAAAAGCGGGCATAAAAAACTAATGATCTCTTTTGAACAGACGGACGATGGTATCCGGGTTATTATTGAAGACAATGGAATTGGCAGAAAGCAATCTGCCATTATCAATACAAGGAATAAAAGCAAACCATCCAGTTTTGCTACAAAGGCAATAGCAGAAAGAATAGATTTGTTTAACCGGCTTTACAAACAAAAAATCACTTACACAATTCTGGATAAATTGGATGAACATAACCAGGCTGCAGGAACCACCATTACACTGATTATTCCGGATTATGCAAAAAATGATACCGGCCTCTGATAAAAATGGCTGGTTTTATAAACTATATGCCGTGACTTAAAAAAAACTGCTCCAAAAAGACGGCTTCATGATTATCTTCGGGAGGCATGGAATTAATTAAAGCAATCATAGTAGATGATGAGCCCAATGCCCGGAAAGCATTGCATGGTCTTTTAGCCGAAAACTTTGAGCAGGTTCAGGTGCTGGCAGACTGTAAGGATGTTCCGGAAGCGGTAAAGACCATTAATAAACTGAAGCCCGACCTGGTTTTTTTAGATATCGAAATGCCTGGGTACAGTGGGTTTGAGCTACTTGATTTTTTTGATGAGCAGCTGATTCAATTCAAAATTATTTTTGTTACTGCTTACAGCGATTACTCTCTGAGAGCTTTTGAGAGTTCGGCGGTAGATTATATACTAAAGCCTGTTCGCCTTGAACACGTGGCACGAGCGCTTAAAAAGCTGAATATCGAAAGACCCGGTAGTGAGCGGCTGCAATACCAGGTTCTTCGGGAAAACTTTAATCAGCTGGAGAAAAAAATTGTTCTGCAGACATCGGAAACCATTTTTGTGGTAAAGCAGGACGATATCATTTACATGCAGGCGGAGGGCAGTTATACTAAAATTTTTACTGCCAGTCATGGTGTTCTCACCATCACCAAGAAACTAATGGATTTTGAATACCTCGAAACAGACGGGCCTTTTTTCCGGACACACCGGAGCTACCTGGTTAACCTGAATCACATCAAGAAAGTAGATAAAAAGGATTTTGTGGTGATTATGAGCAATGAGGGAGAAGTTTACCTGGCCCAGGACAAGAAAAATCAGCTGCTCGATAAAATTACCAACCAGGTATAATTCCGGCCTATCCGATCCATTCTACTGAGCCGTGCGTAAACACATATTCCATCCCCGCTTCAGCGATCAGTTCACCCTGTTCGGATACCGACTGTATAAGGTATTTGCTCACAATATTGTCTTTTTTTAAACGTACCAGCGCTCCCTTTTTGTACAGTCTTTCCCGGTAAGCATCAAGCAGGGGCAGAAATCCCTGTTTTTTAAGTTGTTTGTATCGCTGATCGATACAACCGCAGAGTTCCTTTGCCAGCAACGCAGGGTCATAGGTTTTTCCGGTAATCTGTTTGAGTGATACGGCTTTTTTGTTCAGATCGGGAAAATCAACCTGGTTGATATTGACCCCTATCCCCGCAACGGTCCATTGCCACTTGTTTCCGGATAAGCTGGTTTCCAGCAAAATTCCGCCTGTCTTTCTGTCATTCCAATAGATATCATTGGGCCATTTTATACTGAGACCTTCCGGAATATACCGCTCCAAAAAATCGAAAGTGGCCAACGCAACCACCAAACTAAGGTGAAATTGCTGGGAAATTACCAGAAAAGAGGAGTCCAGAACCACAGACATCAATATGTTTTCCCCCGGATTGGCCTGCCATTTTCTGCCCCGCTGCCCCTTACCGGCTGTTTGCTCCCTGGCAAGGAAAGCGGAGCCGTGGCCAGCCAAATTTGCCTGCAGCAGCTTCATGGCATAGATGTTGGTACTGTCTACAACGGATAATTGTGTAAACTGGCTTCCTATGGTAGTTTTAACAGCTGATCGTGGCAAAGAATTACTATTTTTGACGAAGTTAAACAGGCAATATTAATTCACTAAAATATTCATCATTATTGGAACCTCTTTCTGTCCTGAAAACCCGCGAAAAACGCGCGATCGTTAGGTTAACGCGCAACTCCAAAATATTTAAGACCATTATTCAGGCCATTTTAGATAAAAAAGGCGAGAACATTATCAGTCTGGATCTGAGGAAAATACCTGAGGCCGCAGCGGATTTTTTTATTGTATGCGAAGCGTCCAGTACTACACAGGTAAAAGCAATCAGTGATCATATTGAAGATGAGGTTAAGAAGGTTTGCGGAGAACTTCCTTATAAACATGAGGGAAAACAGGCTGCTCAATGGGTATTGATCGACTATGTCAATATCGTAGTGCATGTAATGCACCCCGAAGCAAGAAAATTCTATCAATTGGAAGAAATGTGGAGCGATGCGGTAGCGCAGATGCATGAAAACTAGGCCCCTGGTTACAGCGGACCTTATTATAAATTTTTTATATCTGAGGAATAAGATATGGCAAAGGAAAACCGACAATTTAAAGAAATGAATCAAGAAAAAGGCGGCGCCCCCAAGAAGGGGCCGAAGTTCAATATATACTGGATATATGCTATTGTAGCGGTTATCCTGCTTTCTGCACAGTTTATGCGGTTTTCTCCTGATTTGTCTAAAACCAGCAAACAGGAATTTATCAATAAGATGCTGATTCAGGGGGATGTGGAGCGGATGGATATTGTGAAGAACAAGGATCGTATCCGCGTATATATTAAACCAGACAGTCTCCGGAAAGACTTTTACGTAAGCAGGTTCAAGAAAGATTTGAGCAAGGAGAAGGCCAAAGTAACCGGTGTGCCTTTGTTTGAGTTTGAAGTGGTGGATCTCAAGAGCTTCAATGATGAACTGAAAGATATTTATGCCGCCAACCCTGCACTGACTAAAGTGCCGGACAACCCGGTTTCAGATCCGGAATGGTTTGGTCCGGTGTTCAATACGGTATTGTCCCTGCTCTTTATTATCGGCGCCTGGGTATTGCTGATGCGTAAAATGGGTGGAGCGGGTCCTGGTGGCGGCGGAGCAGGCGGTATTTTCAATATTGGCAAGTCTAAGGCAACCTTGTTCGACAAAGGTGCAAAAGTGAACATTACTTTTGCAGATGTAGCCGGTCTGGATGAGGCTAAAGTGGAGGTAATGGAAATTGTGGACTTCCTCAAAAACCCTAAAAAATACACATCTCTTGGAGGTAAGATTCCGAAAGGAGCCCTGCTGGTTGGACCTCCCGGAACCGGTAAGACCTTATTAGCTAAGGCCATGGCCGGAGAAGCACAAGTGCCTTTCTTCAGCTTAAGCGGTAGTGATTTTGTAGAAATGTTTGTTGGTGTGGGTGCAAGCCGTGTAAGAGATTTGTTTAAGCAGGCAAGAGAAAAAGCCCCTTGTATTATTTTCATAGATGAAATAGATGCCATCGGACGCGCACGCGGAAGAAATGCCATCATGAGCAACGATGAACGGGAAAATACCCTGAACCAGTTGCTGGTGGAAATGGATGGTTTTGGTGGTGATACCGGTATTATTATCCTGGCTGCTACCAACAGACCCGATGTATTGGATACCGCCTTGTTGAGACCGGGCCGTTTTGACCGTCAGATCTCTATTGATAAGCCGGATGTGAAGGGCAGGGAAGCCATTTTGAAAGTACATTTACAACCCATCAAGGTTTCTGAAACACTCGATCTGCACAAACTTGCGGAACAAACACCTGGATTTGCCGGCGCAGATATTGCCAACGTATGTAACGAGGCTGCACTGATTGCTGCGCGTAAAGGGAAGGAGGCGGTTGATATGAGCGATTTTCAGGATGCCATTGACCGTGTGATTGGTGGTCTGGAGAAGAAAAATAAGATTATTGCCCCGCATGAAAAATCCATCATTGCTTATCACGAAGCAGGACACGCGATCTGTGGCTGGTTCCTGGAACATGCATATCCGTTGCTTAAAGTGACCATAGTGCCGAGAGGTACTGCTGCATTGGGTTATGCCCAATACACTCCTACAGAGCAATATCTTTATAATACCGATCAGTTGATGGATCAGATTTGTATGACTCTGGGCGGAAGAGCCGCAGAGGAAATCTTCTTCGGAAAAATATCCACCGGTGCAGCCAATGATCTTCAGCAAATCACCCGTATTGCTTACAGTATGGTTACTGCATATGGTATGAATAAGAAAGTTGGTAATGTGAGCTTTTATGATCCATCGCAGGAAAATACTTTCACAAAGCCATACAGTGAAGAAACCGGAAAAATCATTGATGAGGAAGTTCGCGGAATTATTGATGCCGCCTATCAGCGTACACTTGATCTGCTCAGAGAGAAGAAGCATGAAGTAGAAGTATTGGCTAAGGAACTGCTGGACAAAGAAGTATTGCATAAGAGCGATGTGGAAGTGTTGATTGGTAAACGTCCTTTTGAGGAAAAGAAATTGCTGGAAATTGAAGCCGAAACAATCAGTGTGCCTGCTGCTGAAAATCAGGATACGACTGTGTCGGGTGCAGATAAGACCGATTCCTCCAACCTTGCCGAACCATCTGCAAACGCATAATGAGCAATTCCAGAACAAATATTTTAAATAAAATAAAGCAGGCACTTGTCCATAAAGTGCCTGCTCCCTTTTCAGCCGCTTCCGATAACATTGCTCATTTTCCGGTATCTGGAAAGGAGCTGGAGCTGGAGTTTGCCGAAAACTTCAATGGCCTGAAGGGCCGCTTTTCCTATTGTTTCAACAGAGCGGAGCTGGTGAACCAGCTGCAGGTACTCATTGAAGCCAGGCAGTGGAAAAATGTTTATTGCAGGGAAGATGCGATCAGGGAAATGTTGGCGAAAAACGGATTGGCAATTTCCTACACAGAAGATCTGGCACATTGTGATGTGGCGCTGACGGGCTGTGAGTTTCTTGTGGCAAGAACCGGAAGTATGTTGCTGAGCAGTGCACAGCAAAGCGGCAGAACCGTGAGTGTGTATGCGCCCGTGCATATCTGTTTGGCTTACCCGGAACAATTGGTTTACGATGTTCAGGATGCTGTAATGCAGCTCCGGGAAAAATATGGCAGTTCCTTTCCTTCAATGGTAAGTCTGGCTACCGGTCCCAGCAGAACAGCAGATATTGAAAAAACACTGGTAGTTGGCGTGCATGGCCCTAAAGAAGTATTCTGTTTTTTGATTGATGAATGATAAAACCATTTATGGAGAATAATCCGCAAAGCATTTTTGTGTACAGCTCTCTGAGAAGTGGCTTTCAGCATCCTGCCTATGGGTATATCAGTAAATACTTTGTATTGCAGGGAGAAGCTGTTGTGAAGGGTAAGTTGTACGATCTGGGGGGAAACATAGTAGGCGTTCCTACAGAAGAAAATGCCTTTGTTAAAGGTGAGTTGTATACCATCAGGGAAGCAGATGAATTTTCCTGGGCGCTTGCACAGCTGGATGATTACGAAGGGGTAAACAATAACGAAGGAGAAGCGCCCCTTTACAAAAGAATCTTAACTACGGTTTATATCAATAACAGGGAAACAACTGCCTGGGCATATTGGTATAATCGGACTGTTAATCAGGGACACCTGATCGAAAGCGGAGATATTCTTGCTTACCTCAGGGAAAGAAATCAATAATCACATGACAGCTACACCGGAAAAAAAAATATACTTTCTTTCAGATTTCCATTTGGGCGCACCCAATGCTGCGGCCAGCCTTATCCGGGAGAAAAAAGTCGTTCGTTTTCTGGATCAGATACGGCACAGTGCGGCAGCCATTTTCATTGTAGGGGATATTTTTGATTTTTGGTATGAGTATCATTCGGTGGTACCAAAAGGATATATGCGGTTATTGGGTAAGCTGGCTGAGCTTACGGATGCAGGGATTCCTGTTCATGTTTTTGTCGGTAATCATGATATGTGGATGAGTGGTTATTTTGAAAAGGAATTGAATATTCCGGTTTATCATGAACCACGGGTTTTTAACTGGAACAATAAGCAGTTTTATATTGGTCACGGAGACGGACTGGGCCCGGGAGACCATGGGTATAAATTCATTAAAAAGATTTTCCGTAACCCGGTATGTAAATGGTTATTCGGAAAACTGCATCCGGACTGGGGTATTGCACTGGCCAATTATTTCAGTAGAAAAAGCCGGGAAAAAACCGGAACAGCCGATGCGCATTTTCTGGGAGAGGACCAGGAATGGCTGATTGTATACAGTAAAGAACTGATTCAAAAGGAGCCCTATGATTTTCTTGTATTTGGTCACAGGCACTATCCCATCGATTTCAGGCTTTCCGAAAAAAGCCGTTACATTAATCTGGGCGACTGGATCAGTAACTTTACTTATGCCGAGTTCGACGGTAATGATGTAAAACTGCTTCAATTTAACTAATGCTACAGTATGGATAAGTTCCTGCATAAAGTAATATTGAACAATACCATAGAAAGCTATCTGTATGTACTGCTGGTATTGGGTTTGGCTTTACTCACCAAACGAATCATTTCCAAATACCTGGCTAAACTGCTGTTTAAACTGGTAGGAAAGGCAGGAAAGAGTGTTGCAAGGGATTCCTTTTTAAATCTGGTTGTACAGCCACTGGATCTTTTTCTGGTACTGATGATTGGCCTGATTGCATTTGATGGTCTTCATTTTCCGGAGGCACTCAATGTAAAAATATACCGCATCACTACCCGGCAGCTGATTGATTCATTAACCAATGGTATCCTCATCATTGCATTCATATGGCTTTGTTTAAGACTGATCGATTTTATTGCGATGGTGCTCGAAGAAAAAGCCAATCTGACTGCTGATCAGACCGACAACCAGCTGATTCTTTTCTTTAAGGACTTTTTTAAAGCTATCCTGGTCATCATCGGAATACTCCTTATCCTTCGCTTTTCCTTTAATAAAGATGTAGGAAATATCTTAACCGGATTAAGTATCGTAGGTGCTGCCCTTGCGCTGGCTACCAGGGAAAGTCTGGAAAATCTGATTGCCTCCTTTATCATTTTCTTTGATCGGCCTTTTGCTACAGGAGATCTGGTAAAGGTGAACGGATTTACGGGAACGATAGAAAAAATCGGCTTAAGAAGCACGCGCATCCGTACGCAGGAAAAAACATTTATTACCGTTCCCAACAAGCAGATGGTAGATACCATTGTAGATAATTTCTCACTACGTTCGCAGCGAAAAGGAGATATTAAGCTGGAAGTGGATTTGAGTGCCGGTTCGGACCGGCTGCGCAAACTGCTGAAGGAAATAGAGCAGGTTGTTGGCGCTCCTTTTTCTGAGAATAGCCTGGTATACCTGATGGATACAGGAAAAAATGCGCATGTGATCAGTATTGAATACTATACTTCTGCACGGCAATCCTTTGACGAGTTCGCCAGAGATAAACAAAAAATCATTCTTTCGGTCATTGAATTACTGGAAGCCAATGGAGTAAAACTGGCAGCATCCTCAACCGATGTAAATGTGCACCAGATCTGATTAATTTCCCAAAGATGAACGGAGTTCGAGCAGGAATGTCCTGAATCCCTTCAGGGTTTGTACCAGTTGTGTTTCCGTATCAATTTTCTGCTTATTGTTTTTCAGGTAGCTTTTGGCTCCCTCAATAGAAAATTTACGTTGTCTTAAAAGAAAATAAATCAACTGGAGGTTTTTGATATCTTCTATACGGAACAGTCGGTCTCCTTTTCTGGTTTTTCGGGGTTGGAGAATATCAAACTCATTTTCCCAGTACCGCAACAGGGAGGTATTTACTTTGAACCAGCCCGCCACTTCACTGATGGAATAATACAGCTTTTGTTGAAGCGCCTGGTCGTCCGGAACATCAATCAGATCTGCAGTGGCATCTATTTCTTTAAAAGATTTGCGTCCTCTTTTACCCGCAGATTTAACTACTGTTTCCCTCGTTTGTTCTTCCCTGATCTGGGGCTCCTTCAAAATACGGTCTTTTACAACGGACTCTTTCACAACCGGTTCTTTCACAACCGGTTCTTTTACAACCGGGGTTGCTTTGGGCTTTAATTTTACTACAATCTGTTCATTGGCATAAACCACCGGCTCCTCCTTTACTGCAGTTTCCACAGGGGGTAAGGGAATTTCAGCAGGAGGCATAACAGGTACAGGGGCAGTTGCCTTTTTGGCCGTAGCCTGCTTCTTCTTTTTAGGAGGAGGCGTTACGTCCATGGGCATGCCAAACAGGTCCAGCTGCTGTAATATTGTAGCCATGCGATAAAATTAGCACCAATTTTTTCTTTTGGTGCCCACAAAAGGGCTGTCGTGGATAAGATGTAAGTATCTTGCCTTTTTAAAGCGTATGAAAGCGATTCAAACAATTGCAGTTTGTGGTGCAGGTACAATGGGCAGCGGAATAGCCCAATTAACCGCACAGGCCGGGTTTAATACCATACAGTTCGATTTAAGCCCGGCAGCACTGGAGAAAAGCAGGTTGGGGATTGTTGCACAGTTGAATAAACTGGTCGAAAAAGCTAAAATAACAGCGGAAGAAAAAGAACAGATTCTGAGCCGGATCAGGTTTAGTAAGGAACTGGCCGATTGCAAAGCAGATCTGATTATTGAAGCCATTATCGAAAACAAGGAGATTAAGACCAAATTATTCAACGACCTGGCAGTATTCAATGACCCTGCAGTCATCTTTGCCACAAATACTTCTTCCATTAGTATAGATGCAATAGCGGAAGGAATGGATCATCCGGACAAACTGGTGGGGATGCATTTTTTTAACCCGGCACCTGTTATGAAGCTGGTGGAAGTAATTCAGGGAAGCCATACCAACCCTTTATTGGCAGAACAGGTATATCAGCTTGCGCAGCAACTGGGTAAGGTTCCGGTAATCTGCAGGGATGCTCCGGGTTTTATAGTTAACCGCGTTGCGCGACATTATTATCTGGAGGCCATGTTGATGGTAGAAAAGGGATTGATAACTACCGGGCAGGCAGATGCAGCTATGGAAGCCGCCGGATTTAAGATGGGGCCATTTAAACTGATGGACCTGATCGGTCTTGATATTAATTACAGCGTCAGCAATATTGTTTGGGAAGCACTGGGTTGTCCGGAAAGGCTTACGCCATCTCCGTTACAGCAGGCTAAGTTACGCGAAGGAAAGCTGGGAAAAAAAACCGGCGAAGGCTTTTATACATACTAGTGCAGTTGTTTAAACCAGCCGTTGTTATAACTCGATCCTTACTTCGTTATCCCAGTTGGCTTTTACATTCAGCGGCTTGCCGATGAGTTGTACAACCTCTGGTTGTTTTTTCACCTTACCAAAACTTCCTGGATCCCAAATGCCATTTTTATTGGTATCGTAGAGAATCCGCATTTCATAAGAGCCCTGGCGAAATAATTTCCGGGTAAGCTCAAAAGAGTTCAGGGGAACAGATTCTACAAGGTTATCCGACTGAAAAAACTGAAGTACGGGGTTTCTGCTCAGGTTCAGCCTGCTGAAGCGAAGCTGAATGCTTCCGTAATCCGACTCGCGCTTTGTACTGAACCGAAGGGTATCCGTTTTTGGCAGCGTAGTTCCTGTGGTATCGGTTATTGATTCTTTGGGAAGTAGCAGTCTGAAATACTGCTGCTCCTTCCAGGGATAGCTGATGCTTAAAACAGTGTTGGTGGTATCCAGGATAAGTTTGTATCCGCTGAGTGGACGATAATTGCTGTCGGTCAGAACAATTTTGGCGCTGTCGGCCAGCCGGATGGGCTTTTTGAAATCGAGTTTCAGACTGCTGAGCAGGTCCTGCTGTGCTCCCTCAAGGCTGCTGATGTAGCGAAGTCTTTTGTCTTCCTTACCCGATTTATCCAGCACAACAGGCTGTTTAACCGGTTTGGGCTTTTCCTTGAATTCCTGGTATGCGTAGAGTGTATCGGAACCTGTAGTATCGGATACTAACAGTGTATCGGACCGGAAAGCAAACAGTTTGGTACTGTCATCGTACTTTTTGGTATAATCATTGGGCAATACATATACCCGGTAGCTGCCGGCAGAAAGGTTGGTAAACTGGAATTCTCCCTTACCATTGATCCTGGTGTAATAACGTGGCCGTTCCTTTACGATGGCACTGTCGTGCAGGTTTTTGTGTAATATCACAATTAGCGTAGAATCTGTTTTTCCTTTTTCCGCAAGAAATACTTTGCCACTATAGGAATAATTGTCGATGGTTTTTCCGGTAGAAAAAACATACCTGAAATCTTTCAGAATATTCGACTCATTGATATCCCTTAGTGCAGTACCAAAGTTGATTGAATATGTAGTGTTGGGATCAAGAGAGTCCTTGATGCGTACGGTTACGATCCTCAGTCTGGCATCTACCTGTGGCATATTGGGGATCGTTGGTGATACAATGAGGTTCTCGTTGATGTTCTGCAGGGTTACATATTCATCAAAGTTCATGGTAATTAACCTGGGAGCAGTGTTCAGGGCAGAGTCCCTGGGTACAGCAAACAGCAGTCGGGGAGGTAAACTGTCTCTGGGACCTCCGCTTGGAGGAATAATATTGGCACAGGAGCTCATCATGGAACTGATGGACCCAAAAATCAACAAACTCAATAATATCTTTTTCAGTGCATTCATTGTTGTACTTGATTGTGCAAACTTAACAGCTTTCCTTTAATAGTCTGATTCGTTTTCATCCGCATCCCCGGGTTCATGCAGACTGATTGCCAGTTGATTGGTTTTTACAAATCCACACCAGTGGCACTCCGGTTTGCCACATCCCGTATAAAACTCCCTGTTTTGAATTTTTTCCCAAACCTGAACAATCTGTTCTGTTACGGTGGTAATATCTTGCGGAGTAATAACCAGTTTTTCTTTACGGTATGCCTTTTTCTTATCCGGCTCGATAAAATCAAACTCACTGCTGGCTACCTGCCATTTTTTTTGCTCGTAGTTGTCTACGAGTATTTTGTAAAAAACAGCCTGTCTCCAGTAATCTCCTCCATCCGGATTTTTTTCATTGGGCGGCAGTAATTTATCTTTAGCTTTCTCAATATCTCCCGTTTTGTAATCAACTACATTCACCTGATTGCCATTGAATTCCAGTTTGTCCAGTTTTCCTTTCAGGGGAACGCCTTTCACCACCACATTTTTAATGGTTCTTTCGATCACTACTATTTTATTCCATTGATCCAGATATGCATTGTAATAGTTTTTCAGTACCTCTTCTCCGTATTCCATTCGCCTTGCAAACTGCTCTTTGGTAAAATTTTCCCGATGTCTGCGCATGTACCATTCAAAATCTGCTACAAATACTTCTACAGGAGGAAATACGTCCTTTTCCTGCATCTGCTGAAACAGCCGTTGTAAAGCATAGTGAACAGCAGAGCCAAATTCCGTTGATTCGGATTTTCCGGAGGGTACGCGAACCAGGTTGTTGAAGTAGAATTGCAGCGGACATTTTAGGTAGTTGTTTAGGGCCGTTACATTCATGACGAACTTCTCCAGCATCCGGTTGATGAACTCCGTTTCAGATTTTTCCAGCTCCGGCTTTAAATTGTCTTCAAAAGCCAGCGCACTGAATTCGCTGATCTGCTCCCGACCAACTACGATGCTTTGAACAGGCAGATGATGTTCTTCCTGAATTTCTGCAATAAACATAGAAGGTTCCAGGGCTTTGCCATCCGATTTGTATCTGCTGAAAGAAATGGTCAGTTTTTTTTCTGCCCTGGTAAGCGCAACATAAAAAAGTCTTCTCAATTCTTCCTCGTCGCTGAGTTTAGGCTGAGAACCAAATACGGTGTCGGGAAGGGTATATCCACCTCCGGGTTTTCTTTTTTTCTCCCAGTTGGAAGCATTACAGCCTGCCAGGAATACATATTCAAACTCCAAACCCTTGGAGCCATGTGCCGTTAACAGATTTACCCCTTTGTCGCTACCGCTTACCTGCACCAGCGGCAGGCTGAGTTCTTCCTTCTCCATCAGTTCAATAATGGTCACCAATTCCTGCAAATTTAATTTGGGGTTCCTTCTGGTTTCTTCCTTAATGAAGTCGAATAGTCCGGTCAGTACCTGCAGATGCCAGTGTTTTTCAGGATCCTGCATGATCGTACTCAAAACCCCGGCATCCCTGATTAGGTTTTCGAACAGGTTTTGCAGGGTACAATTGGGAACATCCCCGATTAATTTTTCCAGTGCATCACTGGCTTTTTTAAGCCCGTTAACCGGAACACTGAATAAATCTTTTGGAGGCTGGTTGGCGGTATCATAAATAAATCTGCGAAGAGAGGTTTTATTGTCGCTGAATTTTCTGTCCGCTACAGCAGCGCTCATTTTGGCAATTTCAATTGGCGGAATGCCAAACCAGTTGAAGTGGAGTATTTCGAACAACATCTCATCTCCACCATAGGGAATATCATGTTCTGCTGCCAGGTATTTCAGCAGCAGGATGATTTTTTCTGCCAGGGGGATGTGCAGGATGTTCAGGTTTCGTTTGCTGTATACAGGAATGTTTTTTTGCTTTAGGTAGGTGCCCAGTACTTCACCATACTTGTTTTCTTTATAAATCACTGCTATTCTGCCGGGTTCAACACCCTGGTTGAGTAAATCACTAACCATCAGGGTAAGGTGAATCATTTCCTGCTCCTGCGATTCGTATTCCTGCAGCTGTGGCGGTTCGGTAAGACTATTGATCTTTGTATTGGCGGCAACCAGATTTTTGCTAAGCCCGTCAATTTTTTTGACCAGTCGTTCGTTGTTTCTTTCGATCAGTGTTTTGGAAACATCCAGAATGGGTTGTGTGGAGCGGTAGTTGTTGGTAAGCACTATGGTGAGAATGGAAGCCGAATACCGGTCTGCAAATTTCTCCATGTTCTCCACGTTTGCTCCCTGGAAACGATAGATACTTTGATCATCATCTCCCACTACAAAAATATTAGGGTCTTGCCAAAAACTGATCAGCTGCTCCACCAGGCTATTCTGGGTTCCGCTGGTATCCTGAAATTCATCTACCAGCACATACTGGTATTGTTCCTGGTATCTGGCCAGTAATAACTTGTTTTCTTTGAAAGCATTCAATACCCAGTTGATCATGTCGTCAAAATCGTAGCGCCCTCTTTTCCGCATCAGGTCCTGAAAACGATTGAATTCATTCACAGCAGCCCGGAGCTTTTCCATTTTTTCCTTTTCTTCCTCAATCTTATTTTGCTTCAGGTCTCCGGCTTTGAATTGCTTGTATGCTCTTTTATATACAAATTCGTCTCTGGTCGGAATTTCACTCAGGTATTGATCAATGCAGCCGAGGATGAATTCGGGCATCCATCCTTCGCGCTTCATATTGCTGAACAGCTGCCTCAGGTTGTTGATTTCAAAATAAACATCGCCGCGGTAGCGCTTGAGCGGATGGTTTTTGGGAAAGTTGTCGATCAGTTCCTTGAACAGCTCAATGCTTTCCAGCTCCGAAACAGGATCGAGGGCAGTTTTCTCGAACAGGGAAAGATTGTCCTGAATTATATCATTGCAAAACGCATGAAAAGTACTGATATTAACCTTGTAGGCATCGGGTCCGATAAAACCCAGCAATCTTTTACGCATTGCTACGGCACCGGCATCGGTATAGGTGAGGCAAAGAATATTCTCTGGGCGGGAATCCGTTTCCAGCAATATTTTACCAATTCTGGCGCTCAGAATCTGGGTTTTGCCGGTTCCCGGACCCGCAATCACCATCACGGGGCCCTCCAATGCGTCCACCGCTTTTTGCTGCTGTGTATTGAGCGATTGATAAATAAGGTTAAAATGCGCTAATTGTTGTTGCCGGGTTGTCATAGGATAAAGATACCATGAACCTTATTAAAGAAATACTGTTATTCAGTTAATACTTATTCTATGTCCAGAACCTATAGCATCAAAACAATTCAAAAGATCCCTATTTCCATCGAAGCGGCCTGGGATTTCTTCAGCAGACCCGATAACCTGAAAAACATTACCCCTTCCAACCTGGGTTTCAATGTTACCAGCAAGCACCATGGCGAGAGAATGTATCCGGGCCAGATCATAGAGTATACGGTTAGTCCTTTACTGGGAGTTCCGCTTTACTGGATGACCGAAATTACCCATGTGGCAGACCGGCAATATTTTGTAGATGAACAGCGATTTGGTCCATATGCACTCTGGCATCACCAGCATCATTTTAAAGCCATTGAAGGAGGAGTTGAAATGACCGATATCGTACACTACCGGATACCGTTCTGGTTCCTGGGAGATATTGCCAATACCCTTATGGTGAAAAATGAACTCAGGAAAATATTCGAACACCGCTATACTGCTGTGGAAGAACGCTTTGGCAAATTTCCCGGCGCAGTCAATAAAGTGGTATTTGGCTAAATTCCCTTTACTTTAATTCTTTCAGATCGCTTACATTGTTGTTGATGTCGATGGAAGCAATGTATATCTTCTTGCCCTCCCCATCACGCACTTTGGTAAGGTCAATCACGGCAGACTTATTGCTTAAAATAATCTGAACCAGTTGGGTATTGATGAATTTCAGTTCTTTATCCTGCGGTAAAACGAAGAGCCCAAATCCTTTAAGCTGCAGATTTCCGTTATACGTAGCCTCGATCTCAGAAGCCGATTTTCTATGCAGTACCGGTTGCTCAGGTATGTCGTTGTTGATCCATGGCATAGGAGGGATCAGGGCAGGGTAGTGGTAAAAATTATTTCGCAGCGTGTCGTTCCATCCATTGGGATTTTTCTCAAAAACCCTGCTGTTAAAATAAATACTTCCCTGTGTGGTTTTGTATTTTCTTAGTTCACGCAGCTGGTTGGGAAGCTCAGATTTGCTTTTCCATGCCTCATTGCTTCCTGCGCGATAAATACCCATTCCCACATATACCTGTTTACCGTAAGCATGGTCGTTCCACCATTTCAGCAATACATCGTAGTCTGCCAGCTTATGACCTCTTTCCCAATACAACTGCGGCGTTACATAATCAATCCATCCTTTCTCCAGCCACAGTAATATATCGGCATAGAGATCATCGTAGTTGGTTGTGCCAGCCTTAGTATCACTCCCCATAGGGTCCTGGCTTTTGTTGCGCCATACACCGAAAGGGCTTATGCCAAATTTCACTCTGGGATTGGTGTTCAGAATTGTGCGGTGCAGCTGAACAATAATGCTGTCGCAATTGCTTCTTCTCCATTCGTCTTTGCTCATGCCCTTTCCATATTTCTGAAAAGTGGCTTCATCCGGAAATTCTTTGCCGGCAATTTTATACGGGTAAAAATAATCGTCCATGTGGATGGCGTCTATATTGTACCTGGTAAGAATGTCTTTTACCACTCTTACCGTATGCTCCCTCACTTCCGGAAGGCCGGGGTTAAAGTATTTTTTATCGCCATAAACCAGAAACCATTCAGGATGAATTTTAGAAACATGGGAAGGCGCTACAGAGGATTTTAAAATATTGAACACGGCTCTGTAAGGGTTCAGCCATGCATGAAATTCCATGCCACGCTTATGCGTTTCGCTGATCATGAATTCCAGCGGATCATAATATGGGTTGGGAGGCAGTCCCTGTTTACCAGTAAGGTACTCGCTCCAGGGTTCATACTGTGAAGGATAAAACGCATCACCTGCAGGACGGATCTGCATCACAATTGCATTCATGCCATTGGCCTGGTGCATATCGAGCAAACGAATGAATTCTTCCTTCTGTTGAGCAACAGGGATTCCTCTTTTACTGGGCCAGTCTATGTTTTCTACAGTGGCCACCCATACTCCCCTGAATTCGTAGTTGGGAGATTGCTGAGCAGTTGCTGATTGCATGCAGCAGACAATGGAAAAAAGCAGGGGAAGAATGATGCAGGTTTTCATGATGCGAATATAGTAATGGCTATCCCCTTTCGCGCATCTTATCCAATAAATTATTGAGTTGTTCTATCTCTGCATTACTGAGGTTCTTTAAAAGATCATCCAGCTGGTCATTTTTCTGATCCAGTCTTTCGAGCAGTTGCAGGCCTTTTTTTGAAATATTTACATCGACCAGCCTCTTATCTGTTGCAGACACTTTTTTTTCGGCCATCCCTTTCTTGATCAGCCGGTCTACGATACGACTGGTATCGCTCATTTTATCGAGCATTCTTTCCCGGATCTGTAAAGTGCTCAAAGGTTTCATACTTCCGCGAAGGATCCGGAGTATATTGTATTGTTGAGGGGTAATATCCTCTTCTTCTAAAAATTGTCTGATGTGCTCAGAAAGCCAGCCAGCAGAAAAAATAATATTTACTGTTGCTTTCTGGTAGATGTTCCTGAACACCTGTTGCTGGATGTCTTTTTCTATACTCATTGTTAAAACACCAAGTTACATAAAACCTTGTAAATGATCTTATTAATCCTCCCAAACAGTTAAACCTTCACTGCAATTGGCACATATATCTATGTTTTTCCGGCTGGTCATCAGCTCTTTTCTGAACTGCTGATAGTTGGCATTGTGCCAGGTTTCCTTAAAACTTTGGGTTTTCAGGTTTCCCAGCTGGTGCATGGCATCCTTATCAAAGCAACAGGGTACCACCAGGCCATCCCAGGTAATCACATTGGCGTGCCAGAGCTTCCAGCAATGGTTGTTCAGTCCGCTTTTTACTTTCATTTTACCGGATGCATCTCTTTTATAGCGGCTGTATTTATTGTTGTCGGGTATCAGTCCGTTGGGATCATTTTCATAATCATACACCTGGGCTGTTTTAAACCTGACCTGATCCACCCCGATTTCGGCACCCAGCTTTTTTACTGCATCTATTTGATGCTCATTGGGTTTTACCACCAGAAACTGGAAAAATACAAAGGGTGTTTTGCTGTTCAGGGCCTTCTTCCATTTTACGATGTTTCTCGCACCTTCCAGTACTTTTTCCAGTTTTCCGCCTACCCGGTATTGTTCATAAACATCCTGTGTAGTACCGTCAATGGAAATGATCAGCCGGTCCAGCCCGCTTTCTACCGTTTTTTTGGCTTTTTCATCGGTGAGGTAGTGTGCATTGGTAGAAGTTGCGGTGTATATCCCTTTTTTATGGGCATATTGAACCATATCCAGGAAATCAGGATTCAGATAAGGTTCCCCCTGAAAGTAGAAAATCAGGTAAAGCAGGTCCTTGTAAATATCATCAATGGTTTCCCGGAAAAAATCTTTTTGGAGCATACCGGTAGGACGGGTGAATTCCCTCAGACCGCTGGGACATTCCGGACACCTTAAGTTACAGGAAGTTGTGGGCTCAAAGGATATGGAAATGGGGTATCCCCACTGTATGGGTTTGCCGGTAAGTTTAGACAGTTGGTAACTGCTGTATACCTGCAATGCATTGCGGAAACGACGAAAGGTCATTTTAGATAGAAAATTAATGCTGTCGTTCCAGTTGAAGTAAGCCATACGCGGTGCAAAAATACGGTTTCTGCGGCAAGCCTTATTCTTTAACAATTTCTTATTAAACATAAGGGCATTTATTGCGTCTATTATGCAGACCTTTGTGGTACAAAATGCAGGTCAGGAAAGCATTTGTTTCTTATTAAAGCTTTAACAAAAAAGCCCTTTTCTGGCACGCTAATTGAACTAAAGTATACAATGATTCAATAAGAATTTTCTCATAAGCAGTTAGTTTTGGTTGCGGCCCCTGTTTCTACAGGGGCCAACTTTTTTTCAGGGCTTTCTGAACCGGATCCAAACCAGAAAAAGGACACAGCCACTGGCATCCGCCATAATATCTGCCCATTCAAAACTCCTGCCTTCCACTGCCCGCTCCTGGTAAAATTCAACTCCTATTCCATAGGAAAGAAAAATTCCGGCAATGATCAGGGCAAAAAGTCCTCCGATTTTTTTACCGGTATATCCAAAAATAGCGGCAGCAGCAGTGTAGCAAAGTGTAAAAAAAATAGCTGCATGTACGTATTTGTCTGTATAGGGAATATTCAGCCATCGAATAGAAGGCAGTTGCTTTCCGGGGAGCGTAAAAAGAAGGATACTGCAGCTGAGTGAAAGCAGAAAAGCCAACAGTGGAACCAGGGCAGATTTCTTGTTCATGAATGATGGTCTAGGAGGTCCATTTATCCAGTACTCTTTTGAGTTGCTCAATGGTAAATGGCTTGGTGATAATGTCTTTCATTCCGGCTTCCAGGCAGTCTTCTTCTGCCTCTTTCACCACATTTGCCGTCATGGCTATAATAACCGGTACTTTTTCCAGGGGACTGTTCAGGATCTGAACAGTAGCTTCCAGTCCGTCCATTTCGGGCATGTGAATGTCCATGAAAATAAAATCGTAATTATGCTTGAGGGCTTTCTCTAATGCCTCTTTGCCATTATGGGCAATTTCTATTTCATAACCGATTTTGCTGAACATTTTTTTCGCCAGTAACTGGTTCATGCCATTGTCTTCTGCAACCAGTAATTTCAGGGATTTCTGAATCTCGCTTCCAGGAGTTCTGGTGTTGTTTTCTGTGCCCCGGCTGTGGGTTTTCTTAACCAGGTTAATCTGAACCGGAATTATAAACCTGAAAGCAGATCCTTTTCCCAGCTCACTTTCAATCCAGATCCGGCCACCCATTTCTTCTATGATTTTTCTGCAGATAGATAAGCCAAGCCCGGTACCACTGTGCTTCCTGGTTGCAGAATTGTCTATTTGTGTAAATGGAATAAACAGGGTGCGCATATGCTCTTCGCTGATGCCGATACCGGTATCAATCACTGCGAAGTTCAGCTCCTGGATGCTCTCGTCTATCGGAAGAGAGCTTACTTCAATTTTTATTGCGCCGGCATCTGTAAACTTAATGGCATTGCTTACCAGATTAATCAGGATTTGCTTGATCCTGCTTTCATCTGCAATAATTTCCAACTCTGTTTTCGGGTCGATATTATACGTGATCTGAAGTTCTTTTTTTAAAGCGGTAATCCGGGGAGAGGAAATGGAGAGAACATTTTTAATAATCGAATCCAGGTTGCATGGACCTTCAAAAAGTTCCAGTTTATCTGCTTCAATTTTGGAAATGTCCAAAACATCGTTCACAATCTCCAGCAGTAAGGTGCTGCTGGATTTTAAAGACTGCATCAGCTCTTCCTGTTCGGAAGATAAAGGGGTATGCTGCATCAGATCGATTGTGCCAATGATGCCGTTTAACGGTGTTCTGATCTCATGACTCATATTGGCCAGAAACCTGGATTTGGCCCTGGTTGCCTCTTCGGCCTGCATTTTGGTTTCTGACAGGTATTCACGGGACTCTTCGAGATCAATCGATTTTTTGATCAGATCTTCCCGGTCCATATCATAAGTTCGTTTGTAAAGGCTTGCAGTTATACCAATAATACCAAAATAGAGGAAGATGGTTAACACCATGTCTATTTGCCTTATCTGTTCGCTTGCATAAGCAACCACCCATTCAGGATGCTGCTGTTCAGTATAAATCAGCAGCATGATAATGGCAATGGTAACCCCAATAAACGGCGAATGGTATTTCTTGGGGAGAATCAGCATGGCAATCGTTAGTATCAGGCTGTATGCAATAATGGTAGGACCCTCAATACCGCCGTTGGTGAACCATACGGGCACATAAAAAAGGTGGCAGAACAGAATGTACCAGCCACTCACTTTTTTATACATGTCTTTGTACCTGGAAAGGTAAAAGAACAAAAAAGAAATGGTGAGCAGGGCAAAAACAAGCCAATTCAGGGTAGAGTTCATGCCCAGATAGAGGTTACTCATGAAGCTGATACTCATGGCAACAAAAACCAAAAAAGTAACAAGGTTAAATATCTTGTTTTCAAGCGTGATCGCCTCTTTTTTCAGCCCGATGAGTTTTTTCAGCTCGTTGTAATTCATACCAGGGTATATGCCGTTAAAGATACTTCTTTACTCTATAACTCCATAACAATACGCCTTATTGCACATGGTACAATAAGGCGCAGTCTTCGTTGTATATAAACGATTCTAATTGAGTAAACGGGGAGTGTAGCTGATTATCCAACCAGGGCAGCATAAGCATCTTTGCTCAGCAGGCCCGCTACAGCGGATGTATCGGTTACATTCATTTTGATCATCCAGCCATCTCCGTAAGGATCGGTATTTACCAGTTCAGGCTGCTTTTCCAGAAGTGGATTTACTTCGGTAATGGTTCCGGCAACAGGCAAAAACAAGTCACTTACAGTTTTAACTGCCTCTACGGTTCCAAAGATTTCTTCTCCGGCAAGTGTTTTTCCAACGCTGTTGATATCTACATAAACGATATCGCCCAGCTCATGCTGTGCAAAATCGGTGATACCAATGGTTGCAACATTGCCTTCCAGGCGAATCCACTCGTGGTCTTTGGTGTAACGCAGTTCTTCAGGAAAATTCATAAAAGCAGGTTTTATTTGTGCAAATATTCAATAAAAAACAATGAGATAAAATTAAATGTATATAAAGAGGATCATTTCATCAGAAGCCTTCTTGTTCAAAATACAGCAATACATGGTCTTTGATGAAATTTTCCTGATCCGGTAAGTTCATTTCCGGCAGAGCCCTGAGTTGCTTAAAATGCGGCCATCCGTCGGGATCATTCCCCTCTTTGATGTAGTACCCACTCGGTGCCAGCACCGTACAAACGGCCACATGCATCAGATCCTGCTTCTCTTCTTTGGAGATTTTTTCCTGTACAAAACCGGTTTCCTGCATCCCGATCAGGAACAAAACGGCTTCCAGATCGGGTTTTTTCCCGAAACGCTCTACCAATTTGGCTTCCAGCGCCCACCAGCGTTGTTGTAAATCGTCTGTTATGAACATGGCTCAAAGGTAAAGCTCCAAAGGATGCGATCATCAACCCGCAAAGGGTATATTTGCAGGAAATTTGCGTATTTATGTTACAGGTGAGTGTTTTGAGAGCAGCCCCCGAAATGGTTAAGCAGCGGCTGGCAAAGAAAAACTTTAAGGAACTGCAATTGGTAGATGTTATTGTACAGCTGGATGATGACCGGAAGAAACTGCAGGCCTCCTTCGACGATACACAGGCCAAAGTGAATGCTGCTTCAAAAGAAATCGGTATGCTCATGGCAAAGGGCGATAAGGCTGCAGCAGAAGCCATTAAGCAAAATGTGGCTGGCTGGAAGCAGGAATTGGAACCCCTGAAAGAACAAATGGCTGTTGTAGAAAAACAGCTGGCCGATACACTGGTACAGTTACCCAACCTGCCAGCACCCGAAGTGCCCGAAGGAAAAACGCCCGAAGAAAATGAAATTGTCAGAACCGGAGGTGCTATGCCCAATTTGGAGTCTGATGCAGTTCCACATTGGGAGCTGACAAAAAAATACAGCCTGATCGATTTTGAGCTGGGCAATAAAATTACCGGTAGCGGATTTCCGGTGTATACCGGCAAGGGTGCCAAACTGCAGCGCTCCCTGATTCAGTACTTCCTGGATTTCAATACCGAAGCAGGGTATACAGAATACCTGCCCCCATTTATGGTGAATGCGGCTTCTGCTTATGCTACCGGACAGCTACCCGATAAAGAGGGCCAGATGTATCATGCAACAGAAGACGATTTTTACCTGATTCCCACTGCGGAAGTGCCTGTTACCAATGTATACCGCGATACCATTTTGAAAGAAGAGGAACTGCCTGTTAAAATGACTGCTTATTCTCCCTGTTTCAGAAGGGAAGCGGGCAGCTATGGAAAAGATGTACGCGGGCTCAACCGCCTGCACCAGTTTGAAAAAGTGGAAATCATTCAGATCGTACATCCGGATAAGAGCTATGAAGTGTTGCAGGATATGATTGCTCATGTAGAACGTTTATTGCAATCATTGGAATTGCCCTATCGAATTCTCCGTTTATGTGGTGGCGATATGGGTTTTACCAGTGCCATCACCTACGACTTTGAGGTTTATAGTGCTGCACAGCAGCGTTGGCTCGAAGTGAGCAGCGTGAGCAATTTTGAGAATTACCAGACCAATCGCATGAAGTGCAGATTTAAAGGAGCCGATGGCAAAACCCAGCTGGCACACTCATTGAACGGCAGTTCATTGGCATTGCCCAGAATCGTGGCCTGTTTGCTCGAAAACAATCAGACAGCTACAGGCATCCGCCTGCCGAAAGTATTGCATCGTTATTTTGGTGCGGAGCAAATCTGACCCTGTAAAAAGGTTTATTAGTAATAGAAAAATAAAAACCGGCCAGCGCGTAATCGCGGGCCGGTTTTTTGTTGAAGCATTCAACTATTTTAATGTTGAATGAAACGATCAAAAAATTCAATGGTTCGAAGCATCTGATCGATTCGCTGGCGGTTGTTTCCGGTTCTGGTCAGTTCGTGGGTGCCACCGGGATGGCGAACATATTCAACAGTTCTGCCAAGAATTTTCAGGCTTCTGTACAGCATTTCACTTTGAATAACTCCGGTTCTTAAATCGTTTTCTCCATGGAAAATGATATAAGGTGTGTGGATGTTTGCAACATATTTCAAAGGAGATTCCCGCTCAATGACCGGTTTTACTGTCTCCTCCCATGGATATCCTCCAAAGTAATTGGGTACCAGTCTCCATGCATTTCCCTCCCCAAAGAAAGTACCTAAATCGTATACACCTCTTTGTGA
This sequence comes from Sediminibacterium sp., assembly GCA_016786865.1. GTDB lineage: Bacteria > Bacteroidota > Bacteroidia > Chitinophagales > Chitinophagaceae > Sediminibacterium. Next base: position 333,118 of record JAEUVE010000011.1, read on the forward strand.
ACAAGCTGCCTTGAAGCGCTGGTCATGACTAATGATCCATGCTACCAGGTATCCTGCATAAGAGCCTCCAGTAACAGCCAGGCGGGAGGTATCAATGAATCCGTCTTTGGCAGCAAGATCCAGAGAGGTAAGCACATCGGAGGTAGGACCAGCTCCCCAGTCGTTGATATTGGCACGCAAAAATTCTGCACCATAACCACCAGAGCCTCTCGGATTACCATATACCACAACATATCCCTTAGCGGCATAGTACTGAAACTCGTGCCACATAGAGCTTTCTCCGGGTCCCCACATAGCAGACGGACCTCCGTGAATGTTCAGAATGGTTGGATATTTTTTTCCGGCCTCAAAGTTGGCGGGCTTCATTACCCAGTATTCAACAGTAAGTCCTTTTTCGTTTACAAAGGTTTTTTTAACAGGCAGGCTGAGTTGTTTCCTGCTCAGCCATTCGTGGTTGAAATTGCTGATGCGGGTGGCGTTTTTTCCGGAAGCATCGCTGCTGTATATTTCAAAAGGATTGATCACTTCGGTTTTAACGTACACCATTTGATTGCCGGAAATATCGAAGCTGCTGATACCGGCATCGGAAGCAGTTAACTGTTCTGCTTTTTTGGTGCTGATCTGCATCCTGTAAACAGGAGCGCCACCATTGCTTTGCGCGCTGAAATAAATGTACTGCTCATCCTTGCTCCAGTTGAGCCCGCTTTTGTTTCGGTCGAAGGGAAGCAGGGTTATGTCGGCTGCGGAGCCATACAAGGGCATGATGGCCAACGCAGGAACATCCACAAAAGAAACTGCGCCCATTTGGAAAGCCAGCCATTTTCCACTCGGAGAAACGACCGGGTTACTAAAGGTTTTGCCTGGTGCGCCCAGTATTTTTTTCAGGTTGCTGCCATCTGTATCGGCTATAAAGAGCTGGCTCTCCAACGCCCGGTCGGGATGCAGGGTAGAATCCATGCTTCCGCTGAAAACAATTTTTTTACCATCGGGAGTAAAGTCGGCATTACCGAAACGGTAGAACCCTTTGGTAAGTGCTTTAGGAATGGCATTGGGTTCTGCAGCAACAATAAAAATATGGCTAAAAGCAATTTCACCGGAAGTAGTGGCTTCTTCCTGAAAATTCAGTTTATTGATCACTTTGGCCTTCCGGTCAGCAGCATTTAATTCCAGGTAAGCCCTGATTTCTTCGGTACTGCCATCCGGATCTGCTTTGGCAGTGGAGGCTTTCAGGAATTCATTCTTCTCGAAACCCGGTTTTTCCATGGGCCATTTGGGCAGCAATTTGGATGGGTTTAACAGGGAGTCTTTTAAGAGGTCTTTTAATGAAATGCTGCTTGTAAACAGTAATTTTTTCCCATCCGGGCTCCATTTAGGACCGGAGGCACCATATTTGAATCTGGTTAACTGTAAAGGTTCTCCACCATCAAAAGAAAGCAGGAAAATCTGGGGTTTTCCGTCTACGGCTCTTACAAAAGCCAGCTGCTTCCCGTCCGGTCCGCACTTGTTTCGTTAAAACCCGCTCTGGTAGCGGGTTTTCCTTTTTTGGGTCTATTTTTTGGTCTATAAAAACCCATTTTTACGAAGAACTTTACTATACTTTATCTCACTTTATTCAGCTTGATAAATATCACTTTAAAGGTACTTTTTAGCACTGGAATTGTCCTGAATTTAAAGACTTATTTGTGCACAAAAAAGGCAGTGAAACCCACTGCCATCATAGGCTAAGCCTGCATTAACTGTCTAATATCACTACCTAAAAAATAGACCCTTGACCTGATCTTTACACGCTTTAATTTTCCATGTTTTATCCAGTCGTAAATGGTAGGCTTTGTCACTTTGAACAGACTGCAAACTTCCTCTATTTTGAATAGCGGTTTTTCATTCAACCCCGGTGTTTCTAAAATGCCAGGCTCCTGGTGCTGTTCTTTTTTATTTCGTTCCACTTCTTCCCGAATGATCAGCCGGATTTGAGACCAGAATTCCTCTGGCTCAAAAGGGATCAAAATCGGTACTGCTGAATTTCCTGCCATAAACTCACTTTTACATTTCACACTTGTTTAAAAATACCCGGCTGGTTACAGAACCGTTTGGTGCTGGTTCATATAAAATATACCCGAACTCATGCAAATCATTAATACATTTATTGTATGTATGCCGGGCATTTATTTTTGCGGCTTTCATAATTAAGATTCTTTCAATTTTCACGGGATTCTTTCCACCATTTATATTCCACTGTTGCAGTAACGCCATATAAATACTTATATGAGTACTGCCTATTCTTGCATCATCTGCAATGGCCTGGTAAAACCCTGATAATGGCGGGAACAGTTCCATACAGTTTAATCCTGATTAGTCTTGTTTCGTTTCCCTTTAAAAGAGGGATTTATCCGGCGTTTTTTTAATAAGCCGCTTCCCGTTGTACCGTTTGTTTCGTCGTTACCATTTTCAGAGGTTGTATCTGTTTGTTTCTTTTTCAATTGCAGTTGCTTTTCAAGCCATTTATTTTGCAAAAAGCGATATGCTTCATCAACAGATATTCCAACACTATTTTCAGAAAAATAAAACCGTTGACTGATATCTGATTTATTCTTTACTGCGGGAATACTCCCAAAGATTTCATGATATGGAGTTCCGAGCCAAAACTTCACTTTAAGTGCAGCTGCAACGGTTTTACCTTTTTCATCCAGTTCAAGTGCGGCTAAACTTTCAACAACAGATTCAACTTTTGCCTCCACTTCCCAGGTTGTTTTATCGTTTGGGTCCAATTTCTTTCTTTCATCGAGATTAAATGCTGACATCCAGCTTATGGTTGTCATTTGCTTTTCAAGGTCTGCTATGTTAATCCCGGCGATCATTAACTCTTCAAAGACATTTTCCTGTTGTAACGTCACTTCATAATACAGTAACATATAAGCATCGCTTTTCCTTTGCCTCTCAAAATAAAACCGGTACTCCAATAGCTCTTTATCCTTTGCTATTTTGTGGTTCAAATAAAAATTATCAGGTTTAAAACAAATCCTTTTCAAGAGCAAACTTCCCAAATTGTCAAACCCTAAAGATTGTAATTGGCTTGCCAATGCCGTTATATTCTGAATATTCATGGTACTGCTGTTGTATATTAAAAAATGGTTTAGGGGTGCACTATGACACTCCTAAACCTTTGCCTTTGCTTTCCCTTTTTTTAGGCAACAGGCTTTGTCCATTCTTTTTCTCCAGCTTTTCCTTTTCAGTTTTCGTTACTGGCTTCAAATCTTTTTTTTTATCATTTTCCTGGCCCTCCTTTACTTCTTTGCTGCCTTTATCTATTCCAGATTTGTATTGCTCCAGCGATTCTTTAGTCAGCATTTTCATATTTGAATCGTATAGTGTCACTTTCTTATACTGTGGGTCTGCTTCCATAAACATTTTGTGGCTGCTGCCATCCTTTTCAATGGTTATCGATTGGACATTCCCTTTTTCCAGTGATTGCATCAGCGTCTTAGATTTATCAGGGTCATTTAACTCGGCCACAGCAAATTTTTCTACAGCTGCTTTTAAATCATAGCCATAGTTTTCATGGAATTGTCTTACCTCAAAATTGTTGTTCTTGTCTTTGTTCTCAAAGTCAAGCTGTATCCATGCCTTATATGGTTGACCTTCTTTTGTCACAAGATCCTTGTGAACAGCACGGCCATCCAGCAGATTATAAGCTTCTTTCGCTGTTACTCCTTTACCTTTATTCAGGTAGAATGTTTGCCCATTCTTTTCTCCATTGCTTTTTTCTAATGAAGCATGGTAGTTGTTGAAAAAATACATATCCGTAGAATCAGATTTACGGAAATTAAGCGTTGCCTCAAATGGCTTCTTGTTAACCTCCGCTTTAAAATGAAGTTGAAATTCTCCTTTACCCTCACTCATGTTTCTTTCCAACTCTGCTTTAAGTGTTTCACCAAAGCCCATGTATTTGATGTTGTCGGTCAAATACTGAAGATTTTCATTGTTCATAAAATTTGTTTTTAATTGTTTATCGAATACTGACAATTGTTGTGATTCAAAGTGGTCAATCAATGCATCTGTAAAATCGTTGCCATCTTTGTTGTATAAACTATTGGCGTCAGGATCAGAATTTAATTGATGCCTGATATCTTCACCATATGGAATTTGTGCAAGAATATCTTTAAGTGAATTGAAATGAAGAACGGAGAAATTGTCCCGGTCACTGATATTATCTTTAGAAAACTCTGTTGCTTCTTCTTTTGTTTTAAAAAAATGAATATCATCCTTGTCAATAAAGTACAGGCTGTTATTATAAGCCATATAATGTTCGCCCTTTGATAAAGCGATAGTTATCAGGTCAAGCACCTCATCAGCTATGGGATGTTCACTTTTCATTTCAAATCGGGCAATACCCTTGCTTTCATTATATCCGTATTGCGAACTTTCAACAGAAAATGCCTGCCTCCATTTTTCTCCATCAATTGAACAGCTAAATATTTTTTATCAGGAATCGTAAACTTTTCAAGTGCTACAACAAATACAGTGTTGTTGCTTCCTTTCACTTTGTTGTAATTCCCTGTAATGTGCAAGGGCTTCTGTTCTGATTCCTGTACAGCGGTTCTTTTACTTCTTTTCTTATCCTTAATGAAAAAACGGAGCAATTCTATATCATAATCAACAGTTCCTTCATTGTTAATATATATCTGGTAGTAAATAGTATTGTCTTTGATGTATATGCCTTTTACTCCGGCATTCATATTATACTTTTTGTCTTTTATACCTTTCGTAATCCGTTCATTGTCCAATATGGCATTAGCATAGGAGCTTATTGTAGCGGTTCTGTTCACAGGCAGGTAATAAACCCATACAGCAGGTTTATTATCGTAAGTGACTGTAAAAGCATAAACACTGCCATCATCTGTTATCACACTCAGGTTTGTTTCAGTAAAATCTCTTGCGGCTGCTTTTACTAATAGAATTTCAGGGGCTTCTTTTACCTGTTGTGCAAGAACTGATGAAGTGCCCCGGTCAACATGTTTAATAGCGAATGGAAATACCAGGCTTGTGGTTTTATCTGTTGTGATGTTCAACTTTGTTTGTGCCACAGCAGAAACGAACAACCAACCTGCACAAATCATACACACTAATCGTTTCATTTTATAAAGTTTAAAAGTTATTAATCGGACTCAGTGTTTTTATCTTTCAGCAATACTTTGTAACCTTCTTTCACCATCACTTTTACCTGTTTTACTTTCCGGCTCATTAAATTCTTTACGGTATTGATACCGGCAGCGGCGGCCTGTGCTTTCAACGAAGGATCCAGCGTGGTGAGTTCCATCAACTGCAAACTGTTATCGGCAGAGTTTTTAGCGACATCCCTGCTGATGGAACCGGGAATATAAATACCCGGCAAGCCATCTATGTCGTATAGTTCTAATTTTACCGGGAATAAAGTGTTTTTATAGCGGAGAGAAGTTATCTCTACTTCAAGCCTTTCATTATTAAGTGAAGCTGTGCCATTTATTGGATGGCCTTTAGGAATTAAAACTCCATTGATAAAAATATCTGTTGACAATCTTAGTTGAATAACGGAACCATTAACCAATGTTTGATTACTGTGAACAACAGCTTCAATAGCCAGTCCTTCTTCAGCAATCGAGTTGTCCTTATCCAAGCCGTAAAATTTATTTACAGTATTAGTTTTGCTTTTGTTCGTATCCATCAACGAAACATTTGCCAATCCAGGTTGAGTAGTTACGGCATAAGCCACCCGTTTATGTTGTAATGATTTTTCTTTTAGCTTTTCCCTTATCCTTTGCGGATGTTGAATATCCAGTATCTTTTCCAATGTGCCGTTTAGTTGTTCTATCTCGGGATCGCCGGTATTTGTTTTATTCATTGTGAACAGCATGTTTTCCAGTCTATCTACCTCACCGGAAAATTCTTCATCTTGTTTGTAATTGGTTGCATCCGGGTTTTCATTGACTATTGCTTCGGGCTGTTTATTAATTTCCTTTTGCAGTAATGCTAATTTTTGCATTAGCTTTTGTTCAGGATTATTTGAAGTAGCTTCATACGGTGATGAGTTGAGCCGCTGATTGTATTTTGAAGCCGAGTTTTGAGTGAGTACTTCCAATTCGTTTACAGGTAAAAATGATGTGTCTTCATTTTGTTTGTAATAAGGATCTGTCCGCATCCATTCTTCCAGCTTGGCTGAATCTTTATCTGCCTTATCATAAAAGCTGAGTTTGTCTGTTAAGTTCTCGTCTTTCATTTTAGCATCGGGCAGGTTTAAATTTAAACCTTGCTGCTTTACTGTAGTAGTCTGTTCCTTTTCCTGACCGCCACCTAAAGCCCAAAATGCCATTGTAAGAAATGGTATTACCAATAAGGGCAACACCAGCATCATTTTTCGTTTACGCAGGAAGGCCTGCGACCTTTGCACACTGCTCATACACTTCATTTTTGTTTTTGTGATAAATAGATTTGCTCCAGCATCTGCACACTGTCCATCAAACCCGGCCGGGCCTGCAGGATGCTGTCGTATTCATTCCTTCTTTTTTGTTTCAGACTATCCATATAATTCCTGAATTGTTTTACCTGCTGCCAGGTTTCTTCATCCACATAAGCTTCAGGAATTAAATTTTCATCCCCGGTTTTATCAAAATGTTTTGGTACATCCATTTGCTGCACTTCAAAACTGTTTTGCTTTCTATCAGGACTGATGACACTTTTTGCAATAAGGTAGATACTGTAACCGCCTGCGCAGATGCAGAAAATTATCAGGATGATTTTTAATCTTTTAAAATCTGTGTTCATAAAAACCCTGTTCATCTTTTCGGCAAATAGTTGTTGTAGTTTAATGCCAAGTCCTGCAATCTTTCCAGCTACCTTATCAGAAACAGTTACTTTGTCCACGGTTTCCTTATCTTTTTGCCTTGCTTTGTACAACCACATATCACCGGTTTTGAATGTTGATATCTGTATTCTCCAATGTCCGCCACTTCTCAATCAAAAAACCATGTGAATTATTGTCACTACGGGATACATTCCTTAAATAACCTTCAGTAACAAGATTCCTGGTTACAATAGTTGTGGGACGAATTATTTTCTGTTCACCTTTATACCTGAAATAAAATGGATATATATCAGTATTAATAATGATGCTGTCCATAGTAATTTCCTGGCTGATATTACCTGATATGAGGTTAGAATAATAACCATTCTCCTTCAGGTTATCATATTGTTGCTTTGCTGAAGCATCAGCCAGGTATAAAGCCTTGGTGATATTTGCCTGAATTACTTTATCATCGGGATCGAGAGTAAAGAAAAAGTGGTGAAACATTTTTACATGGTCCCTGGCTTCTACAGGAATATTATCTTTTCTGTCTGCGGCATAAGCCTCTAATGCCTTTCCATTTGCCAATATGAAAACCTTGTTTTGAGATTGGGATGAAAGCTGATAGCTTTTGTACGCAATAAAAAGAGATATGATAACACAGGCAACTAAGAACGCCACACTGAATAGCCGGATGTACCTAAAAGCGGTGTCTATATTTTTTGGTTTTTGAAACATCACTCACACATTTTCTACACACTATATAACCGAAAGCAAATTAAATTCCAATACCGCTATATGCTGGGGTAAAGAAAGTAGGCCTACCTAGCTCTTTCCTCTTAACTTATCCTTCATATATCCACTTCCACCATTGTTACTATTGCCGCCTTTAAAGTAACCATCTGATGCACCTGCATCCGCCATGCTATTTGCAATTTTATTATAACCACTACCAAGCGCATCTCTTGTCATTGAAGCGCCTCCTGAAGCAACAGTACGAGTGGAAGTGCTCATCATATTAGTTACCTTATAAAGCAATGTATTACCACCTCCGGCATGAATAATATAATTGGCAACAGATGGAACAGTGAAATAGCCAATGATTCCTATAATCATAAAAATGAGATAGGCAGTATCCGTTGAACTGAAGAAAGTATCGCCATTGGTTGCTATCTGCTGTAAATCTTCTTTCAGCATATTTTCCTGGATTTTACCCATAATGCCGCCGAAAATATTAGCAACAGGCAACCACAGGAAGATGTTGAGATAGCGGGCAATCCAAACTGTGAGTGTATGTTGAAAGCCATCGAACACGGCAATGCCAAATACCAATGGACCGAGGATTGCCAACACAATTAAATAAAACGTTCTGATGGTATTGATACAGAGTGCAGCGGCCTCAAATAAAACCTTTAATACTTCAGCCATCCATTGCTTAATGGAATTTCTAAAATTGTAAGAGAATTTTGCAAACGCAAACTTGATATCATTGCCTATGCTTTTTATCCAGCCTTCGCTTTTATCTCCATAGTGATATTTGTACCACTTATCTCTATCGCCTGATCCATTTGTACCCACATACATTTGCCAGTAAGCAGTTTTCTTGATCGCTTCTTCTTTCATCTTCAAGAGCTGAGCTACGGCTTTATCCGAATCTGTTACCATTGCTGCTGTAGAGGTTACAGTTGGTTTCATTACACCGTTAATCATAGCAATAACTGAAGGGAATATTAATACGGCAAAACCCAAAACAAACGGACGAAATAAGGGATAGAAATCGACCGGTTCCGCTCTCGATATATGCCCCCAAACCCTTGCTGCAATATACCAGGTGGCGGCAAAGCCTGCAATACCACGACCAACACCAATCAAACGGCTACACAGCGGCATCATATCGTCATATAGTTTCTCAAGCACTTCATGCAAGCTGTGGATTCTATTGGCCATGCCCTGGGCTTCTGCAAAATGAGGAATAAGCAATACAGCGATTGCAATGCAAATTATTCTTACACACAATTTCATAAACACACGATTATTGCATAGTTGCAGCAAATAGTTTTCCGAAAACAGAAAAAAAGGATAAGAGAGGTAGTCCCAACCAACGGAAGTGGAGCACAAATATCAGTACGTGCTTTTGGAAAATGGAAACGCAGTAATTTCAGAAATCAGAATTGGAAAGATTTTGGACATTTTGTAGGAAACTGGAATACCTCTACATTCGGTAACTGGATGTATGAAAATTGGTGGGAAGAAGATGGTGGGCAATCAAATAGTACGACAATAACGATGCCTCCTCCATCAGGACAAACCGGCCCAACAGTTTCCACAACCATACCCAGCCAAAACAGAGATGACAATCTGGGCATGGCAACCATTCAATTCACAGATCTGATCACACAAGTTTATAATATCAGTTATGCGAATATTAAGAGAAGAAACTAAAGTTTTCAACTCTTAAAAATGCCTTTTAGCCAAACATTATTAAACTGCCCATTTAAATTTAATGGGTAGTTTGTATTTTAAATCATCCGTATTATGCAAATAGTTAAATTATTATTTCTGTTTCTTTTTATTTATACAAGTGTGAATGCCCAAAAGAATATTCAAGATTTAAAAAAATCAGTGCAGTTAGATATTGGTTTTGGGAAGCATGGTACAGGTGATATAAATGGTTTAAATATAAACAGTGAATACAAAAGATTCTTTAGTAAGAATCTTTCAATATCTTTTGGATTAGGTGCGACATTACACGGCGGGGCTTTTCCCATTTTATACTCTGATGGGAATGGTAATCTTATTGATGCCTCTTATCGCTATACTACCGGTGGGTTACAGCTAACAAGTAAAGTTGGGATAAGTTTTATTAAATCAACAATCAATGATTTTGGTTTGCAGGTTGGACCGATATTACGTTATCAATCTTCTTCTTATTTTGATGAAATAAATGTGTTATATCCCGCTGCAACTGGACTTCCAACACCAGTAATTGCAATCATAAATAAATCACCTCAAAAAACGTTTTCGCTTGGAGGCATTGGGCAGCTTTATTATAACTATACAATAAAGAACAATGTTTTTATTGGTTTATCGGCGGCGATCCAAATTGATACAAATGGGGATTTAATTAATCAGTTGGCTGTTTCCTGTGGGTTGAGACTTTAAAAGTGAATGTAATTACAGTAACGATTGCTAAAAAGAACACGGGTTACCAGACAAAATGGTAAGATTGATAGCTTATAATAGCTATAAGCGATACAGGTACAAAAAAGCTTTGTATAGTAAAAGGGTAAGGCGTAAGGTCAAACTAATGCATAAGTAAGGTTTTCTTTTAAAGCAAAGCTATCTACTCAATCCGTACAATCTGCGTGACATTTCAATCTGCGCCTGCTCTGATTTTCTTTGCAGCGAAAGCACTGTGGTATTATTAGTAAAATCTTTTAGAAAAGAATACTGTTCTTCAACTGACAGGTAAATTTTATCAACAGCCTGCAACCTTTCATCGTCACTCATTCGCAGCTTTCCTGATGTAATGATCATAGCCAGTTCATCCAGGCTTTTTAAACTCTCATTAAAAAAGTTGTTATACACTTTACCGAGGTAATCAATTTCTTCAGCAGTAAATTGCTTTTCTTCTTTAAATCGATTAAAGGCAAGTTTATATTCTTTAGCTATCCGAAGTTGATAGCTGATGATATCTGCAATACGTTTATACTTTTTAACTGCTGGACTTACCTGCATCAAGCCATCTAAGAAAGTTTTATGGATATTAAAATTTCCTTCCGATATGTTTTTAACCGCAGTATATCCTTTATTGAGGAGTTTATACCCATCGTACATATTCTGCAAAATCTTTTTAAACTGCGCCAGCTTTTCAATATTAAGCAAGAGTTGTTGCACTTCGTCACTTTGTGCTTTTAATTGAAAACTCATGCTGCATATAATCAAAATCACAACTATCTTTTTCATTTTACTCCATTTATTATTTTAGAACGATTGATTTCCATCTGCTCTCCCAAACGTTGTACAGCCAGTAAACCCATATCTTCACTAAAAGAGCAGGTAAATGAATACTTATTTTGAACATCCGCATATAACCCGTCAATCCGTTTCAGCCTTTCATCATCCTTCATTTCCAATTCACCTGATGTTGTAACCAGTATTAATTCTTCCACTGTTTTTATACATTCATCCAAAAGGGTGTCAAATACCTGTTTGCAATAATTCAGTTCAGCTTCAGTAAATTGTTTTGTTTCCCTGATTTGCGTAAGAACAAGTTTTGTTTGTTTGATGATTTTTACCTGGTAAGCAATTATATCCGCCACTTTAGCATACCGGTGGATGCCAGGATTTACATTTTTGAGCCGGTTAAAGAAATCCCGGTGCAGGTTGAGATCCCCGTTTTTTATGTTATGAATAGTATTAATCCCACCGGTTACAATGTTGTACCCTTTTTTGGCATAGCCGAGATAAACTTGTAGGGCCGCAATTTGTTGAATCAGGTATTTTTTTTGAGTGGATTGCTGGTTAGTCCATTCGTCGAAAGTTTGAGCAGTCACAGAGCTTATCCATAAAGCAGCAAAAGCTAGTGTCAATATAATCTTTTTCATACTTCACAATTTTTAATCTTCATGCTATTACAAAATAGCTTCCACTTTTTATTGTGAACTGGTAGCTGAGATAGGACTACCTATGGCAATACCGTTGTGAAGATATTTTGGCAGATAGCACTTTCGCAGAAACAACGTATTTTACGTAAAGCTGAATCCTACTTCAGCACATTTAATAAATATATTTAAAATCGCTTACGCCAAATGAAAGATGTATGAAGCCTAAAGATGAACTGATAACAAAACTGAAAAGAGAAAATAGAGAACTAAAGAAAGAAAATGAATACTTTAAATCCCCACTTTTTATGTGGGATATATGTCAAGTAGTCAAAGAAGAATATTCAATTTTGCTAAGCCCACCAAAAATTAAATTACATACTACCAAGAATCAAAAAGCCTGTTCTTTTGAGATAAACATAAATGACATCATCTGTGTTTTATCTAGTGGCAAGACTAAATGGGTTTATTTTAAAGAACCGCAGTTTAGCTTAACTGGTATAAGGCATACTTCAGACAAATTAAGTTTTACGGGGAGCCTGAATAATTTTTGTAATAGCTTCGACAAGCCTGGTATTCATTTATGTCAAATATCAAAGTCTGTTATAGTAAATATTTTTTATTATTACTTAGATCGTAAAACACTAAGATTAATTAACCCACATAATAACAAGCGAGGAAACTGTGATGAATTATCTATAAGTCAGGAATATCTTGAAGCATTTCTAAACCGGAAATCGGCTGTTAAAAATATGCTGAGTTCAACTGATAAGTGCAATTTTTAAACAAAAGGCAAAAAAGCTTTTGAGGGCTTTTTGCCTTTTGACCAAGTAGTGCGACCTTTTGGTTGCTTATGACAAAAAATTACACTCAACTCAGTTTGGTACAAA
>JAEUVE010000004.1 GCA_016786865.1 Sediminibacterium sp.
GCTTCAGCGGAATCCTTCAATGCCAAGATCAAGGCCTTCCGGGCTACCTCAAGAGGAGTCAGAGACACTACATTCTTCCTGTTCCGGCTAACAAAAATCTATGCCTAAAATCTATATCCCCCAACTTTTCGTCATGATCCCTGGTAAATATCAAATGGTAAAAACAGGTAGCCGGGCTGGTAATGGTGTTCCACCCGCTCGTCGATGATTTGGATCTCCCATTCGTTGGTATCCAGTTCGTGTTGCAGGTGATTGGCCATCATGGTGCCCGCGGTGCCGGCTCCCAGTATAATCAGGCGTTTCATATTGTGGTGTTTTGCATACCAAAAGTAGAAACCCCCTCGTGGGGGGTCTGCTACTTATGTTACACAACATCGTAATATGACGAATATCATAAAACGACCTGATCCGTCACCAGTATTCAGGCTGTTTGTTGTTTATTTGTGGGTGTAATACGAGTTCGCCTGTGCCAGACAGGTAACCACCAGGTCGTTGATGCAAACATGTTCCGGCAGGTTGGATGCATAAAAAATAATTTCTGCAATGTCTTCTGCCTGCAGGGCCTTGTACCCTTCGTACACCTGGCTGGCTTTTTGCTGATCGCCTTTAAAGCGCACCATCGAAAATTCTGTTTCAGCAGCGCCGGGATGAATGGCCGTTACTTTAATATGGTGCGGCAACAGGTCGATGCGCATGGCTTTGCTCAAAGCGTCTACCGCATGTTTGCTGGCGCAATATGCATTGCCTTCCTTGTATACTTCCTTGGCTGCAGTAGAACCAATGTTGATGATATGTCCTTTCTGTCTTTTGATTAAATAAGGAAGTACGGCCTTGGTTACATACATAAGTCCTTTCACATTGGTATTGATCATGGTGTCCCAGTCGTTGAGCGAAGCCTGATCAAAGCTGTCTCTGCCAAGTGCCAGACCCGCATTGTTCACCAGGATGTCTATCTGCTGCCAGTCTGCAGGAATATTGCCGATTGCTTCTGCTACAGCTTCCCGGTCCTGCACATCGAAAACCAGAGGTAATACGCGGATGCTGTAATGGTTGCTGAGCGTTGAAGCCAACTCATTTAAACGCTCTGCCCTTCTTCCGGTGATGATGCAGTTCCATCCGGCTGCGGCAAATTTTTCTGCAATGGCTTTACCAAATCCGGAACTGGCTCCGGTAATTAAAATTGTTTTGCTCATACAATAGGTATTACGGTTTAAGTATCGGTTGATCAGGATCTATTCATCCTGTGTGCTGCTGAATAAAATTCAGCAGGTATTGATTCAGTGCTGTTGTTGCTTCCAGCATGCCCATATGTCCTACGCCTTGCAGTACATGCAATTGAATCTGATCCGAAAGGGCAGCCTGTTCCAAAACATCTCCGATGGGCGCGGCAATATCTTCGGTGCCTGCAATGATCAAAACCGGCAATGCAGTATTACGCAGTACAGCGGTTCTGTCCGGGCGCAGCATCATGGCCTGATAGTATTGTTGCAAAGCACGGTTGCTGAACTGTTTACTTTTTTCGATGAGGGCTGCAACAGCTTCGGGCGCAGTTGTTTTAAACGCATTGCCAAATAAATTGGCGATGGAGTTTTTTAAAAAAGCATAGCCGCCATATTGCGCAATCATTTCAATGCCCCGTTGCCGGTTCTTTTTCTTTTCTTCATTGTCTGCATAAGCAGTGGAATGCACCAGGCCGAAGCCTGCCAGGTAACTGTTGTATAATTCCGCAAAAGCAAGTGTAATGTATCCACCCATGCTGTGTCCGAAGACCAGGCAACGATGAATATTTTCCTGATCCAGCATGGCTTTGATATCCGCAGCCATCGATTCCATACTCAGTTCATTGGCCTTGTTCAGGGAAGCTCCTGTACCGGGCAGATCGGGAATCAGTAGTAAACAATGTTCTTTCAGAAAATCCACCTGCTTGTTCCAGATGCTGCTGTCTTCTCCAAATCCATGAACCAGTACCACGGGAAAACCTATGCCGGTAACAGTGTACTGCATTACGGAATCGTTCCTGTTTACTGTTTTATGAATCATTGGTTTATCCGTTTTTTGTTGAATCTGCGTTGCAGGGTTATAAAAACATGGAACCCGGTGAACAGCAGGGCAAGGTATAAACTGTATCGGAAAATATAATCGCCGTGTTGTACGTAGAAGCTGCTTTCGGTTCTTACCGGTACCGCGAATTTAATGGTGGCAGGCTGGTCCCATTCCCTGCGCTCTACTATTTCGCCGTATTCGTTGATGATGGCAGAGATACCGGTGTTGGCACTTCTGGCCACCCATCTGCGGGTTTCAATGGCCCGCAGCCTTGCATAAGCCAGGTGTTGTTGGTGACCCGGCGTATTGCCCCACCACCCATCGTTGGTGATGACGGTTAAAATATTCGCGCCTCTTTTTACATAACTGCCTACGTATTCACCATAAATGCTTTCATAACAAATGATGGGAGCCGCTATGTAAGGATTGCCGGGATTGGCAAACACACCTGCGGAATCGGAACGGCCGTAGCCGCCGGTACTGCCGCCGAACTGTTCGAACAGGGGCGCCATGATCCGGAGAAAAGAGGGCAGCGATTCCACACCGGGAACCAGCTTGCTTTTGTTGTACAACTGAATCGGCTGGTCTGCCTGAACGGCCATGGCAGCGTTGAATGCATCGTAATACGTGCCATTCTCTGCCTGGTGTGCGGTTTGTGTTGCCTTTGTAGTGCCGTAGTTTTTGAAGGTTTCAACGCCGGTCACCAGTGTGAGTTGCGGATGTTTGCGCGTAAATTCAAATACGGGCTGGTAGTATTGATTCTGCGGAATCAGGTGTTGCCATTCGGCTACACTCATGGCCGTTTCTGGCCAGATGACCAGCCGGGTATTGCTGTCTGCTGCAGCTTCGGACAATGCAATCAGTTGCTGAATCTGTTGCGCAGCAGTGCTCAGTTCAAACTTCTGATAAGGATCAATATTGGGTTGTACCACCACTACATTGTCTGCGGACTTTACCGCAGTTGCTTTTGCATAAATGTATTGGTTCAGAAAAGAAATGGAAATGGGTAAGAGCACAGTCAGCAATCCCTGAATCAGGATTTTGTTCATCGGCGCTTTGGCAATAATCTGTTTGGTTAAACGGTACACCAGCACATTCATCAGCAGGATCAGCAGACTGCCACCGCCCACACCGGTGTACTCATACCATTGAACATGCGAAGGGTAGTTGGCAAAAACATTGCCCAGGGTAAGCCATGGCCAGCTGAGTTCCCAGTTCAGGTGCACATATTCAAAAACCAGCCAGAACAATACCAGCATCAACAAAGCAAAATTGCTGTTGTATCTTTTTTTGAAAATGAAATATCCCCACCAGGGCAGGGTCATGATCAGGCTATTGGCAATGATGGCAGCAACAGCGCCCACGCCTGTGGAATTCCACATCCACCAGGTGGTGCCGGCATTCCAAAGAAGCAGGGCTATAAAAGCAAAGCCCCAGAAACTACGGGGCTTTGTAATGAGGTCGGCCAGCATCAGCAGCGGTACAAAAGCAATGTATATCAGCAGCGTAAATGGCGCCATGGGCCAGGCAGCTGTGAGCAGTACGCCCGTTAACAGGGAGAGTCCTAACCGTTGCATTGTATTCAAAGGATTGAGTTTAAGAATGGCCCAGTTTATTTTCTGCTGTAGTTCGGCGCTTCCTTCGTAATATCTACGTCGTGCGCGTGACTTTCTTTCATCCCTGCATTGGTGATCTTGATGAAGGTGGCTTTTTGCAACTCACTGATATTTTTAGCGCCGCAGTACCCCATACCTGATCTTAAACCACCCACATACTGGTAAATGATTTCACTCAGGTTACCCTTGTAGGCAACCCTTCCTTCAATTCCTTCCGGAACATATTTTTTAACATCTGCTTCCACATCCTGGAAATAGCGGTCGCCGCTTCCCTGGCTCATTGCACCAAGGCTGCCCATGCCACGGTATTCCTTGAATTTTCTTCCTTCATAAATGATGGTATCGCCGGGGCTTTCTTCCACACCTGCAAACACACTACCCATCATCACCACATTGGCGCCGGCAGCAAGGGCTTTTACCATATCACCTGTATAACGGATACCACCATCGGCAATCAACGGAATACCCAGTGGTTGCAAGGCTTTGGCCACTTCCATTACGGCAGTCAGTTGCGGAACACCTGCACCGGCTACAATACGGGTGGTACAGATGGAACCAGGTCCGATACCTACTTTAACGCAGTTAGCGCCGGCATCAGCCAGGGCTTTTGCTCCGGCACCGGTAGCCACATTGCCTGCGATGATCTGTAATTTCTTAAAGTTTTTTCTCAGCGCTTTCAGGGCATCAATTACGCCCTTGCTGTGTCCGTGTGCACTATCCAGTGTAACCACATCCACACCTACCTGCTGCAAGGCATAGGCCCTGTCCATGAGGTCGCTTGTAATGCCGAGAGCAGCGCCGGTTAGCAATCTGCCCAGGTTGTCTTTAACCGCATTGGGATAATTGCGGATCTGAAGAATATCACGGTAAGTGATCAGCCCGATCAGTTTGCCTTGCTTGTTTACAACAGGCAACTTTTCAATTTTATAGTTCTGCAGAATTTTTTCTGCCTTCTTCATGTCGGTTCCTTCAGGAGCGGTAACGAGGTTTTCTTTCGTCATCACTTCCTTCACCTTGCGTCGTTTGTCTGTTTCGAAGCGCAGGTCGCGGTTGGTTAAAATACCCACCAGTTTATTGGCTTCATCCACTACCGGAATACCACCAATTTTATTTTCCTTCATCAGCAGCATGGCATCTCCGATGGTTGCATCCACCAGCAGGGTGATGGGATCGATGATCATACCACTCTCACTGCGTTTTACTTTGCGAACCTGTTCGGCCTGCTTCTCGATCGACATGTTTTTGTGCAGAATGCCCAGTCCGCCCTCTCTTGCCAGTGCAATGGCCAGATTGGCTTCAGTAACGGTATCCATTGCTGCAGACAGAATGGGAACGTTCAATACAATGTCTTTGGTAAGTCGGGAACTGATGTTCACTTCTTTTGGAAGCACTTCGCTGAAGGCAGGCATCAGCAGAACATCATCAAAGGTTAAGCCCTCGCCGAATAATCTGGAGGAGGTATTGCTTTTGGTGGAGCGGTTGTTGTTTGTTGCCATGTGCAAAGATAGCGGACTGTGCAAATTCCCTCCAAAAAAAATTGGTTAACTTCGCAGCTTAACACGATTTTAAAGCGGATGCAGGAGCAACAACCAACGGCCAATACACCCTATTTCACCTTTCAATTCGGCCTGCTCTGCCTCAGTAATTTCCTTTTTTCCACCAGTTTCAACATGATGATACCCGAATTGCCGGGTTATATCAGTTTATTAGGCGGAGAATCCTATAAGGGGCTGATCATTGCCCTGTTTACCCTCATGGCAGGAATCTCCAGGCCGTTCAGCGGAAAACTCACCGATACGGTGGGCCGGGTGCCGGTGATGATCTTTGGCTCGCTGGTGTGCGTGGTTTGTTCATTGCTGTATCCTGTACTCACCACAGTAGCCGGATTTTTATTCCTGCGTTTTCTGCATGGATTTTCCACCGGATTCAAGCCCACAGCAACAGCCGCATATGGGGCGGATGTGGTGCATGAGTCCCGAAGAGGGGAGGCGCTGGGCGCATTGTCGATCGGGTATACGCTGGGCTCCTCCGCAGGACCCATGATCGGAAGTTACCTCGTGGATCATTTCAGTTACAATACCATGTTCTATGCATCCTCTGTATTTGCATTGGGATCTCTAGCCATTTTGTATAATGTAAAAGAGACCCTGAAAAATCCCAGACCATTTGCGCTTCAACATCTGCGTGTAAGCAAAAATGAAATCGTTGAAAAATCTGCGTTTAAACCTGCACTGATAAATCTCCTGCTGTGCTTGTCGATTGGTTGCACCATTACCATTGCACCAGATTTAAGTGAACATCTTGGTATGCACAACAAAGGCATGTTCTTTGCCTTCTTCACCATTGCATCGCTGGTCATCAGGCTGGTAGCATCAAAAGTATCCGACCGTTATGGAAGGGTGCCGGTATTGCTGGTGTCGTCTTTTGTACTCGTAATCTCTATGGTGATCCTGGCTTTTGCGGGATCGGTGACCATGATGATGATTGGTTCGGTTATTTACGGATTGAGCTGGGGCATCAACAGTCCGGCCATCAGTGCATGGACCGTGGATCTGTCTCCACCAGAGAGCAGGGGGAAGGCCATTGCCACCATGTACATTGCATTGGAAGTAGGTATCGGCGCAGGTGCGCTGTTTTCTGCAGAGATTTATAACAACCAGGCAGATCATTTCAAGTATGCATTTCTGGCGCCGGGTTTCTTTGCCCTGCTGGCCTTCTTTTTACTGATCCGCTGGAACAAAAAATCAAAGCAGACAAATGCGCTTACCGGGTAGGGTTCGGATGATATTCTGCATCTCCAGGTTCAGCAACATATTGGCCATGCTGCCCGGATCAACTGAAAGCAGTTGCTGCAACTCCCCAATGGTCCAACAGTCTTTTTGCGTTAAAAATTTAACCAATTGGTGCTCCGTTTGGGATAAATCCGGTTGAAAAGCATCTTGTACCGCAGGTTCCGGCCGCGGAAAACTCCAACCCATGACATCCAGGAACTGCTCCGGGCCGGTATAAATCATGGCTTTTTGTTGCCGGATCAGCTGAAGACAGCCCGCGCTTTTGGCATCGTTCAGCCGTCCGGGCACAGCAAACAATTCGCGGTTGTATCCAAAGGCCAGATCTGCTGTTATCATACTGCCGCCTTTGGCAGCTGTTTCAATCACTACCGTGGCATCGGCCATGCCGGCCACTACGCGGTTCCTTCTGGGAAAATTGTATTTGTCTGCTTTGGTCTGCAAATGAAATTCGGTGAGTAAACCGCCTTGATTCAGCATCTGCTTCGCCAGATTTCTGTTGGCGGGCGGATAGAGATCGTCTAGTCCGTGGGCCAGTACCCCAACTGTATGCTGCCCGTTGTTCAGGGCTGCTTTGTGTGCTATGGCATCAATGCCATAGGCAAGTCCACTGACCACCAGCACCTCTTTGGGCAAGGAAGCCACCAGGTGTTCGGTAACCTGTTGTCCGTAAGGAGAATTGCTTCGGGTACCAATGATGCTGATCACCGCAGCTGCATTCAGATCGATATTGCCTTTCCAGAACAGCAAGGTAGGAGCATCGGGGCAATGGAGTAGTTTTTGCGGATAAGCCGGATCGGTGATGAACAGGGGTTGTATGTTCTGTTGTGTTACAAAGCGAACGGTTCTTTCGGCAAGCAGACTGGCAAGGAGCGATGCTTTGTGCAATCGTATTTGTTTTACCAATGCCTCCCCAATGCCCGGCATGGACCGAAGTTCATCTTCGCTGGCCTGCAGGATGCGGTAAGCAGTTCCAAAATGTTGGATCAGTTTTTTTCTGGAAACCGGACCCAGTCCGGGAATCAGGGTAAAAGCCACCTGGTGCAACAAATTATCCTGCATTTTTTTTTGACCGCAAGCTCTGCAAAATCCAGGCTCCGGAGTAGCGTATTACTACGTTAAATACCGGTGATTGTAACGGTGGTTCTTCTGTTGATTGCGCGGCCTGCTTCTGTTTTGTTGTCGGCAATAGGCCTGGTATCGCCATAGCCTTTGTAGGTAACTCTTTCCGGAGCAATGCCTTTGCGGATCAGCCAGTCGGTAATGGCTTTGGCTCTGTTGGCAGAGAGTTTCAGGTTGTCGGCGAGTTGGCCGATATTGTCTGTATGTCCGCCAATTTCCACGCGCAGCGCAGCATTGTCTGTTAATACCTGATAGAGCTTTTCCAGTTCAATGGAAGCATCCGCAGGAAGGCTGAATTCATTGGAAGCAAACTGAATGTTCCGGAACGTAAGCGAAGCATTTAGTTCAATCGGTTGCAGGGCAATGTCTTTGCGGTACACGCTGTCGGGCATGCGGCTGCCCAGTTTGTAGAGTTCGTTGAAGTAGAGATAACCCTTTCTGTTCACAGAGAAAGTGTAATTTTTTCCCAATGGAAGGGTCACCAGATAAGCGCCAGATTCATCGGTCTGCACTTTCATGAGTGTGGTGCCGGTTTCGTTGTTGATCAGCTCCACTGTAGAAGGAAGTTTTTTACCGGTTTTGCGATCGGTGATCACGCCTTTAACATAGTAGGTTCTATTAGGACGAATGTCCGGACGCAGTTCAAATTTGTACAAATCCAAAAGGCCGCGACTGTCGCTGCGATCACTGGCATAATAAGCGGTTAGTCCGTCTGCAGACACTGCCAGGCTGCCTTCATTTTCGATGGTGTTGATGGGATAGCCCAGGTTCTCCGGTTTGCTCCATTTGCCCTGCGAATCTTTTCGGATAAGAAACAAATCGGAGCCACCATATCCGGTTAAACCGTTGGATGTATAATACAAAGACTGGTTGTCTGCATGAATAAAGGGAGCCAGGTCGTCGCCTGCAGAGTTAATTTCGGGGCCCATGTTTTCTGCAGGAGACCATTGTCCGTTGGGCAGGCGATGGCTTACATAGAGATCAGAACCACCATAACCACCGGGCCGGTCGCTGCTGAAATACAATGTGCTTTTATCAGGACTCAGCGAGGGAGAACTTTCCCAAAATTCGGTGTTCACTGCCGGGCCCAGGTTCTGGGGTTCACTCCAGCCCTGTGGCGTATAATACGACAGGTATAAATCGAAATTGCCGTACCCGCCCACATTAAACCGGCCTGTGAAGAGCATCCATTCACCATCCTGCGAAACAGTGATGGCCCCTTTCTGTTCTTCGAGGTTAATATCCCCATCGATCAGTGAAGCCTTGCCAAAATCATGCCCACGCATGGTGCTTTGAAAAAAGTCTTCCCTCCGATGATCGCCTCTTCTGGTAAACACGAGTAAACTATCGGTAACGGTAACAGAAGGATAGTATTCTGCAAAAGGAGAGTTCACACTGTCTCCCAGGTTCACCGGGGTAAAAGCATAGTGATCTTCCGGATGACTGGCGGCAAAGCGGAGGGCAAATTCATAAGAGTTTTTCCGGTACGTTGCACTCTTGATACTGCGTTCGTTGAGTTTGGGCAATTGGAGAAAACGGTTCACGGCTTGCAGTGCATCCGCAAACTGTCCGTTACCAGCGAGGTTGATGGAGTAGGGAAGTTCGTATACCCGAAAATAAACAGAGTCGAGCTGTTTGGCTTTTTCGTAAAACAGAAGAGAACGTTTGTATTGCTTCAGCTGACCAAAAGTACCGGCCAGCGACAAATAACCATCCACAAAACTGCTGTCTTCTTTTACTGCTTTCAGCAACAGGGGAACGGCTTCCCGAAAGGCATCGTCTCTCAGCAGGCCAATGGCTTTTTCGTAGAGTGCCATTACTTTGCGGTTCACTTTTTCCGGGTCGTATTGCTGGGCGTTGGCAACTACACCTGTAGCCAGGAGCAGCACCAACATGAATAGCTTTCTTTTCATTGCAGAACCAATATCGGAAAAAACAGGCAGAGGAGTTTGTTAAAAAGCAAAGACCGGCAGGATCAGCGGATGTTCAGGTATTTGTGCACCTGTACACTCATGCGCCATTTTGGATTTTCCTGAATGTATTCAATGATCTGCGGGGTCATTTCAGCGGCTTTGTCCCATTCGGGCTGCAGGTAAAGTTTGCAGTGCGGACCCACCTGTGCGGCATATTGTTCGGCCCATTCAAAATCGTGTTTGTTGTAGATCACCACTTTCAGTTCGTTGGCTACCGCAATCACTTCGGGTAGCGGCGCTTTGAACTTCTTGGGAGAAAGACAGATCCAGTCCCATTCACCGGAGAGTGGGGAAGAACCTGAGGTTTCCATATTGGTTTCAAACCCCTGTTCATGCAATAAAGCGGTCAGTTCGGCCAGGTTGTGCAGTAAAGGTTCGCCACCGGTAATAACGGCCAGCCTTCCGGGGAATTTAGCTGCTTCTTCCACAATGGAACTCACCGGAAGGGCAGGATGTTTGGAAGCATCCCAGCTGTCTTTCACATCGCACCAGAAACAGCCTACATCACAACCGCCCAGGCGAATGAAATAGGCGGCTCTTCCCTGGTGAAAGCCCTCTCCCTGCAGGGTGTAGAACGCCTCCATAACGGGCAATGTAGAAACGATCGGTGTTGTTTGCATTAGTTGCCTCTGTTGTTACGGTAAGCCAGCATGGTGTTTTTCAGCAGGCCGGCAATGGTCATCAGGCCAACGCCACCTGGTACAGGTGTGATGGCGCTGCATTTGGGGGCAACAGATTGGTAATGCACATCGCCCTTAATGCGGAATCCTTTTTTAGCAGTCGGGTCGGTTACCCGGGTAATGCCTACGTCGATGATTACCGCGCCTTCTTTGACCATTTCGGGCAATACAAACTCAGGTTTGCCCAATGCAGCAACCAGGATGTCTGCCTGCAAACAAAGTTCTTTCAGGTTGTGTGTGTGCGAATGGCAAAGTGTAACGGTGCAGTTGCCTTGCGGAATATTGCTGCTCAGCAGAATACTCATGGGGCGGCCCACAATATTGCTGCGGCCGATCACAACGGCATGTTTTCCTTTGGTCTCAATTTTAAAATGCTCCAGCATCAGCAGGATGCCGTAGGGGGTAGCCGGAATAAAGGTCGGCAGGCCCTGAACCAGTTTGCCGATATTGGAAGGATGAAATCCATCCACATCCTTGGCGGGGTTGATGGCTTCAATCACTTTTTGTTCGCTGATGTGTTTGGGCAGGGGAAGCTGCACCAGGATACCGTCTACACCGGGATCGTTGTTCAGTTTTTCGATGGCTGCCAGCAGTACCGCTTCTTCCACATTTTCTTCCAAACGGATCAGGGAAGACTGAAAACCGGTTTCTTCACAGTTTTTTACTTTACTGGCCACATAGGTTTCGCTGGCACCGTTGTTACCAACCAGGATGGCGGCAAGGTGGGGGGTGGGTTTACCTGCTTTCAGCAAAGCATCGGTCTGGGACCGGAGTTCTTCCTTAACAGAAGCGGCGGCAATTTTTCCATCTAATACTAACATGGCTGCAAAACTATTTTAAATTGTGTTTTCACCCGCGAATAATCTTTGAAAAGGTACATTTGTGTATTAACCCTGTTATATGGAACAACAGCCCAACAACCAGTTGAACATCGAAATCAGTGAAGAAACCGCAGAAGGTACCTATGCCAACCTGGCCATTATTACCCACAGTAATGCAGAATTTGTAATTGATTTTGTGAATGTAATGCCCGGTACACCCAAGAGCAAGGTAAAATCCCGGATCATCTTTACGCCCATGCACGCCAAGCGTTTCATGAAGGCGCTGGAAGAAAATATCGATCGCTATGAGGCAGCCAACGGCACCATACAGGACCTGGAGCAGATCGAAATTCCGATGCATTTTGGCGGACCAACCGCACAGGCTTAAACGGATTACAACAAACCCTCATCTGAAAAGCTGAAATAACCTTCCTGGCTTACGATGATGTGGTCTGTTACTAAAATGTCTAAAAAAGATGCGGCGGTTCTGATCTTTTGGGTCAGTAATTCGTCTGCAGAACTGGGTTGCAGGTTCCCACTCGGATGGTTGTGACATAGAATAATTCCTGTGGAATTGTTCTCCAACGCCTTCTTCAGAATGATGCGCGGATCGGCCACGGTGCCGGTGATGCCGCCTTCGCTGATGATTTCAAAATGCACCACTTTATTGGCCCTGTTCAGGAAGAGTACCGCAAACACTTCGTGGTGCAGGTACTGCAGGCGGGCCTGCAGGTAACCCGCAGCATCGCGACTGCTGCCGATTCTTTCTTTTTTCTGTACAGCAGCGCTCCGCCGAATGCCCAATTCGAGGGAAGCCACAATACCAATGGCTTTGGCCTCACCCAGTCCTTTGATCTTGAGCCGTACCATTTCTTTGGGGCTCAGACCAGCCAGTTTATGCAGATCGTTTCCGGAAGCCTGTAATAATTTTTGGGCAATACCCACAGCAGATTCCTCGGGGGTGCCGGTATTGATTAAAATGGCCAGTAATTCCGCGTTGCTCAGGGCCTGCGAGCCTTTCTGGATCAGTTTGTTGCGGGGCTGATCGTCTGCTGCCCAATCCCTAATAGAACATTTCCTCATAATACACACAATTGTAAAATCAAAATACAATTTCCTGATCGAATTAATATCTTCGCTGAATATTCCACATCAGTATACCCCATTTATATGAATCCTTCTGTTAAGATTTTCTCCGGCACGGGTTCTCAGAAGCTGGCAGAAAAAATTGCACACCGTTTTGGTGCCTCCATTGGAAAAATCAATATCCAGAAATTCAGCGACGGCGAGTTTCAGCCCATCTTTCTGGAAAGTATTCGTGGAGATTATGTTTTTTTAGTACAGAGTACCTACGCGCCAACAGATAACCTGATGGAGTTGTTGCTCATGATCGATGCAGCAAAAAGAGCGAGTGCTCACCGGATTATTGCGGTGATTCCGTACTACGGATTTGCCCGCCAGGACCGGAAAGACAAACCCCGTGTAGCCATCGGCGCCAAACTGATTGCCACTTTGCTGGAAGCAGCCGGAGCAGATCGTGTAATTACCATGGACCTCCATGCTGCACAGATCCAGGGTTTCTTTGATGTACCGGTAGACCACTTAGACAGTTCCGCAATATTCATTCCATACATTGAACAACTGAAACTGCAGAACCTGGCATTTGCTGCACCGGATGTGGGCAGTACCAACCGTGTAAGGGAAATCGCCAGCTACTTTAATGCAGAAATGGTGATCTGCGACAAGCACCGGAAGCGTGCCAATGAAATCGCCAGCATGGTCGTGATCGGAGATGTGGTAGGGAAAGACATTGTACTGGTAGACGATATCTGTGATACCGGTGGTACCCTGGCCAAGGCAGCAGGTTTGCTGAAAGAAAAAGGCGCCAACAGCGTAAGGGCACTGATTACCCATCCGGTACTGAGTGGAAACGCGTATGAAAACATCGAAAACAGCGTGCTGGAAGAACTGATCGTTTGCGATACCATTCCGCTGAAAAAAGAATCCAAAAAAATCAAAGCGATTTCCGTGGCCGATCTGTTTGCTATCGCCATCCGGAACGCTTATGAAAATAAGAGCATTACCAGCCTCTTTATCCATTCGCAACTGCGGGGAAGAGAGAAGTAAAAATGATCGCTAAAATCAAGGCAATTAATTCATATTCAATGGGTTAATTGCCTTTTTTTGTGCAAATGGGGTAAAAAAGCCCTGCAATGCCGTAAAACTCCCTTCTTTCCCTTACCTTCGCGGTCCAAAATTTATAAAAATGAATACAATTACAATCGAAGGTGTTCTGAGGACCGAACATGGCAAAAAAGCCGCCCGCCAGATTCGCTCTCAAGAAAATGTGCCGGGTGTAATTTACGGGGGTGCTGAGGAGGTAAATTTTTACGCTCCTGCGAAGGCTTTCAAGCCTTTAGTGTACACTGGTGAATTTCAGTTGGCAGAAGTAAGCATTGGTGGAAAAAAATACAAATGTATTTTGAAAGACCTGCAGTTCGACAAAGTAAGTGATCAACTGATTCATGTAGACTTACTGGAGCTGGTTGGCGACAAAAAAGTAATCGCTACCCTGCCTATTAAATTCACAGGAACATCCATTGGTGTGAGAAATGGTGGTAAACTGGTTACTAAAATCAAGTCGCTGAAGATTAAGGCTTTACCAAAAGACCTGACTTCTGCCATTGAAGTAGACATCACCAACCTGGAACTGAATGGAAACATCCGTGTAGAAGACGTGAAAGCGCCTAACATGGAAATCCTGAACTCACCGCGTATTCCTATTGCATCTGTGGTAATGACCCGTCAGCTGAAGCAGGAAGAAGCCAAAGAAGAAAAGAAGAAGTAATTCTCCTGATATCTTTCAAAAGGTCCGGTTACACCGGGCCTTTTTTTATGCCTGTACCTGCTGTGGAGCAGCGGCCGGAATACGAATGAAGAACGTACTGCCCGCACCTTTGCTGCTGGTAACACTCAAATGTGCATTCGATTTTTGCAGGAACTCTCTGCAAAGCATCAGACCCAGGCCGGTCCCCTTTTCGTGGGCAGTTCCCTGGGTGGAATAAAAAGAGTCGGAAAACAACCGTTCTACTTCCTCACTGCTCATGCCCACCCCGGAATCTTTGATAGCGATCACCGCTTCGGTTGGGCTGTAGGAAGTACTGATTTCGATGAGGCCATTTTCGTAACTGAACTTAATGGCATTGGAAAGAATATTGCGCAGGGCAAGTTTCAGGTGATCTGGATCGATCCAAACATCTATATCATCGGCCAGGTTACTGAAACGGATCTTTTTTGCATTGGCCAGCGGGGTTTTTAAAGCAATGATCTCCTTTATCACGGCACGCACCGGAACTTTTTCGGGTGAAGCAATAATCCCGGCCATCTGGCTCCGGCTCCACAGCAGTAGGTCGTTGAGGTTGAGCTGCATATCGTCTATCTGCCTGGTGAGTTGCCCCGTCATCTCCCGGAATTCATCGGCCGAAATAAAATCCCTGTTCAGCAGGTCCAGCGCGGTTTTTAACTGTGCCACCGGCGATCGCAGGTCGTGTGCAACAATCGAAAATAATTTCTCCTTGTTCTTATTCATGGCTTCCAGCTCCGAATTTTTTTCGCGGATCTGTAGCAGTAATGCGCTTTGCTGGTATTTAAAATAGAGCATACAAATTGCAGACATGGCAATACTGAGGGCCGTATTGCCGATAACCCGGCTATGGGGAACAATGACATAATAGAAGGAAGTGGTGTGCAATAGTTTAATGCCTACAAAAGCAGCGCAGTTCAGAAAAGCCATCCAGTAAATGAATTTTCTGTTGTTGTACAAAATCAGGGTGATGATCAGGTTGGTAAAGAGAAAATATTCGGTGCCGTTGCGAAAGAAAATGGATTCAATACTAAAAATCAGCAAAAAGCTGAAAGAAATGAGCAGCCTTACTTCCCGTTTTTTGCCGTAATGATGCAGTACCAGAATCATGATATTGCCCAATACGGAAACCAGATTGAGTAAAGCCAGCAGATAAGTGCCGTTGAGCAGGTTCAGTACAAAGAAAAGGGCAATAACCGGACTGTTGAACAGCATAACGAAGTTGATGACTTCAATTTTCTTGCGCTCCAGATAATCCAGATCGGGGGTAACCCCAATCCGGAGCAGCTTTTTAAACAGGCTAACAACAGAACTTTCAGTGGAATTGCTCATGCAATAAAATCTGGTATAAAGGTACAGAAAGCGGCTGATTTTATCAGATACTTTGCCGGTTTACCACAAGAAGCTACTTTTGCGGGCATGCATAAGTTCCTGATCATAGGCCTGGGTAATATTGGAGATGAATACCGTCATACCCGCCATAATATCGGCTTCGACGTATTGGATGCATTTGTGCGCAAGCACAATGGGTTCTTTAAAACAGACCGCCTTGCCGAAGTGTCTGAGGTAAAATGGAAGGGGAAAACCTTTGTATGCATTAAACCCACCACCTACATGAATCTGAGCGGGAAGGCATTCAAGTATTGGCTGGACAAGGAAAAACTGGATGTATCGGCCACCCTGACCATTGTAGACGATCTGGCCCTGCCGCTGAATAAAATCAGGCTCCGGGGAACAGGAAGTGATGCAGGGCACAACGGCCTGAAAGATATACAGCTCACGCTGGGTACGGATGCCTATCCCAAACTGCGGTTTGGCATCGGAAACAACTTCCCCAAGGGCGGGCAGGTGAACTTTGTACTGGGCAAATGGTTGCCCGAGGAAAAGCCGGTGATCGACCGGAAAATAGCCGCGTGTACCGAAATAATAGAGCAGTTTGCTGCCATCGGGCTGGAAAAAACCATGAATACCGCAAATAATTTAAGCTTCACATAATAAAAACAGCCCTTTCGTAGTTATAAGCATGGAAATATAATTCATGTAATCCGTTCCGTACCCGGAGCCAAGGCTCCAACAGGGATTATCTGGTTACTATTTTAAATGTGTCGTACTATGAAAATTTTTTGCGTTGGCCGAAATTATGCCGATCATGCAAAAGAACTGGGCAACGCCGTTCCGGAGGAGCCGGTGATCTTCATGAAACCTAAGACTGCCCTGCTGCAGTCTCATACTCCTTTTTACTACCCTGAATTCTCCAACGAGTTACATTACGAAACAGAGCTGGTGCTGCGTATTTCCAAAAATGGCAAATACGTAAAGGAAAACCAGGCAAATGCCTATTACGACGCTATTTCACTGGGAATCGATTTTACTGCACGCGATATACAGGCCGAACTGAAAAAGAAGGGACTGCCCTGGGAAAAAGCCAAGGCATGGGATAACTCGGCGGTAATCGGCGAATGGATTCCGTTAACAGACCCACTGCTGAAAAACCCCATCCATTTTTCGCTGAAGAAGAACCAGGAGATTGTGCAGGAAGGTGATTCATCGGATATGATTTTTTCGTTCAATAAAATCGTGTCGCATATATCCATGTATTTCTCCCTGAACATCGGAGATATGGTATACACCGGAACGCCGGCAGGCGTGGGAGAATGTGTGGTGGGAGATCTATTGGAAGGATACCTGGAGCAACAGAAAATGTTTGAACTAGAGATAAAATAATGTTAACACCCAGCATATTATTACAAGCATATAAACTCATGATGACTGCCAAGTCGATGAGTGAAACCTACGATGCCAATCGTGCGGTATGTAAGTATGTGCACTCTACCTCCCGGGGCCATGAAGCCATACAACTGGCAACAGGCATGCAGTTGCTGCCCTGCGACTGGGTAAGCCCTTATTACAGAGACGACAGCTTAATGCTGTCTATCGGGTTTGCTCCCTATGAGCTGATGCTGCAATTGCTGGCAAAGAAAGAAGATCCGTTTTCCGGAGGAAGATCCTATTACTGTCATCCAAGCAGTAAAGACGAAAGCCGGCCATCCATTATACACCAGAGCAGCGCCACCGGAATGCAGGCCATCCCTACAACGGGACTTGCCCAGGGGGTACAGTTCCTGGAAAAATCGCTTCAACATAAACTCCGCAAATCGGTGGACGGAAAAGCACCGGTAGTATTGTGTTCATTGGGCGATGGCTGTATGAGTGAGGGAGAAGTGAGTGAGGCCCTTCAGTTTGCTACATTAAAACAATTACCGATTGTATACCTGGTACAGGACAACCAGTGGAGCATCAGCGCTTCGGCCGATGAAATCCGAACCATGAATGCGTATGAATATGCATGTGGCTTTAAGGGATTGAAACGGATGCAGGTAGACGGAAGCGATTTCATGCGTTGTTACGAAACCATGGAGCAGGCCGTGAACTATGCCCGCACAGAGCGCAAGCCGGTGCTGGTGCATGCAAAGGTTCCGCTGCTGGGGCACCATACCAGCGGGGTAAGAAAAGAATTTTACAGAAGCAGGGAAGACCTGCTGAAGCATGGATTATACGATCCGATTCCCAAACTCAGGTTGCTGTTGAATGGGGTAGGATACACGGAGAGTGAAATAAACCAGGTAGAAACTGATGCGCTGGAACTGGTGCTGAATGATTTCAAGAAAGCACAGGCAGCGGCAGAACCCGATATTCGTTCGGTGGAAGAATATGTATTTGTACCTACACCGGTAAAGGAAGAGAAAGGACAGCGGGTGCCGAAGGCCGGAGAGCGTGTGATGATGGTGGATGCAGCCTTGCATGCCATCGACGAGTTGATGGAAACCCATCCGGAAGCGATTGTGTACGGACAGGATGTGGGCGCCAGAATGGGCGGGGTGTTCCGCGAAGCGGCAACGCTGGCAGAAAAATACGGGGATAACCGGGTGTTCAACACAGCGATCCAGGAGGCCTATATCATTGGCTCAACCGTGGGATTGTCGGCGATGGGCATGAAACCGATTGTAGAGATCCAGTTTGGAGATTATATTTATCCGGGCCTGAACCAACTGGTAACGGAAGTGTCCAAATCCTGCTATTTGTCTAATGGAAAATTTCCGGTGCAAATGTTGCTCAGGGTACCCGTGGGCGCTTATGGCGGCGGCGGTCCATACCATAGCGGAAGCATAGAAAGCACCCTGTTATCGATCAAAGGCATTAAAGTGGTTTATCCGTCGAATGCGGCCGATATGAAGGGATTGATGAAGGCGGCATTCCTGGACCCTAATCCGGTGATCATGCTGGAGCATAAGGGATTGTATTGGAGCAAGGTACCCGGCACCGACGAAGCCCGTTCGGTAGAACCGGCCAAAGACTATATTTTACCCCTGGGCAAGGCCAATGTGGTGGTGCAGGCAGAAATAGAGAAAATCCGCAAGGGAGAAACGGTTTGTGTGATTACGTATGGTATGGGGGTATATTGGGCAAGAGCCGCTGCAGAGCGATACCCGGGCCAGGTGGAAGTGCTGGATTTGAGGACCCTGTTTCCGCTGGACGAAGAAACCGTATTTAATTCGGTAAAACGCCACGGAAAAGTGCTTGTATTGAGCGAAGAACAACAGAATAACTCTTTTGCCGAAGCTTTGTCGCTTCGGATATCCAATGACTGTTATCATTTCCTGGATGCCAAGGTAGAGGTAATGGGGGCGAAAAACCTGCCCGCCGTACCCATTAATGTGGCCCTGGAAACCGCCATGCTGCCCACCGCCACCAAAGTGGCCGAAAGAATCAGCAAATTGTTGGCTTACTAACCTTTTTCTTTTTACGGAAACCCCCTATATTTGCAGCCCGAAAGGGAAATGGCGAGGTAGCTCAGTTGGTTAGAGCGCAGGATTCATAACCCTGAGGTGATGGGTTCAATTCCCATCCTCGCTACAGTAAGAAAGAAGCTTAAATGATTGTTTATTAATCGTTTAGGCTTTTTTCATTTAAATGCTTCAAGTGCCATATTTCTTAAAAGCTACCAAAAAAGCTACCAAAAATTAGCACATGAAGACGAACCTTCCCAATGGATGTTCAGTTAGTGAATTAACTGTATTCCCCAAAGACTGGCGTACTAAGAAAGCCAAGGTAAATTCCAAGTGGTATATCAAGTATCGTTTTTACGACCCCAATCAGCCCAATCCTAAGCAGGTAATGCTAAAAGGCATGAATATCCTCAAGACCTTAAAAGATAGGCAAGAGGAGACCCAAAAGTTACTGGAACAGGAAATGCAGTCCCTTTTAAAGGGATTTAATCCATTTGCTAAGGTTGCAGTTAACGAGCCATTCTATCCAACTACATTGATTGAAGCTTTAAAATTAGCAGCAACCAAATTGAAGATAGCACCTATAACACTCAGGGATGTTAATGCTTCAGTTGTAAAGTTTGAAATGGCTTTAAAGTCATTAGGATGGCAAGATTTACAGGTATCTATTGCATCAAGAAAACACTTTAGGGAGCTTTTGGATAAGAGTAGCAATTCTGATGATAGGTTTAATAAGCACAGGAGTTATTTAATGATGCTAGTTTCTGAATTGTGTGAATTGGAAATCATGCAAAACAATTGTATTGACCCCCTAAATAGCTGGACAAGATTGTAACAACAATTAAGTCACTAAATTTAGGAATCATGTCAAGAACAAGAAGGAGTTTCTCAGCTTCGGAGAAACTGTCAATCATCAATGAAGCAGATCAAATAGGTG
>JAEUVE010000005.1 GCA_016786865.1 Sediminibacterium sp.
AATCGAAATTAACGTCTGATATGTATTTTATTTTTTGATGCTTTTAACCTTAGCCTGAATCTTAAATTCAAGTTACTGTTGCTTCCAAACTTTCAAAGATCTTTTAGCGTTACTCCCGCTACCCATTTGATTGGGGTTGCAGAGGTAAGTCGCTTATTTTATTTAACCAAATATTTTTTAAGAAATCTCAAAAAATACTGAGTAAAGAAAAGTAGATGTAAAGAACTGTTTTGTTGTTTTTTCTAAGAAGGATTTACCTGTAAAAAATCCGGTAAAACTGTCTGTATGAAGTGCCGTTTGTATCGAACGGGCGGCAAAAGTAAGCATCTTATTTGAACCACCAAATTTTATTTTAAAAAATTGGAATTTTTTTGCCGTTCATATCAACTTATCCTTCAAAGAGCAGCGCCTTTTTTGTCAGGCGGGTTGCAAAGATAAGCAGGAATTTCATCTGATCAAATGTTTTTAAGAAATAAATAAGACGAGGAAGCGGAAGTCCTTTTCCCCAAAGGGTTTCAGCAGCAAAAAAAAATTACGGATAAATTACGCGCACCAGGAACAACCCCTGCGGAGGTGTGGTAAAATCGGCACGCGTGCAATCTTTTGCCAGCAGGATATTTTCAAACTCATTCAGGCTGATCATGCCCCTGCCTACCTTTACCATGGTACCCACCAGACCACGTACCATTCCGCGCAAAAAACGATTGGCCTGCACCGTATAACGCAGGCTGTCTGGCTCCGGCAATTCCCAACGGGATTCCCGGATGGTGCAGTTATGGGTATACACCTGTGCATTGCGCTTGGCAAAACTGGTAAAATCGGTGTGCTGCTTCAGCAGGGTAGCCGCATCGTTCAGCAGTTGCAAATCCAGCTGGTACGGATAGTGCCAGCCCCTGTCTTGCATAAAGGGATCTTTCCGGGTATATAGGTAATAATGGTACTCCCGGGCTATTGCATCAAAACGGCAATGTGCGTCGGGAGCTACTTCCTTTATACTGTGCACAGCAATATCTGCAGGTAAAATGGCATTGAGGTTGTATACATGCCGGCTGGTCAGTTGCAGCGGAGTGTCAAAATGAAAATAATTCTGCAAAGCATGCACCCCGGCATCTGTACGGGAGGAGCCTGTTAATTCAAAATCGGTCCGGAACAATACTTTTAATGCCCTTTCTATTTCCGACTGTATGGTAACGGCATTTTCCTGCACCTGAAAGCCATGATAGGCCGTACCCTTATACCCTAATTCCAGAAAATACCTTGGCATGATTTATTGTTTGGAGAGCTTCTTGCGTACCGCCGGTTCCGGCGTTGTGGAAATAAACAGGGTTACGGTATCGGCTTTTGCACCATTCCGGATCCGGTAAACCTGATCAATTCCGGCCTCGGATACTTTCTCCATCAGCTTTTGCACCTGTCTGCCTGCAGATTTAGTAGGAACATATCCGGAGGGAATACCCCTGATTTCTTCCATCGATACCATGTCTTTCAAAATCCACTCTCCTTCTGAAGTAAGCTTCAGGGAATATCCTTTGGGTTTGTTTTCTACCGTAAAGCTGTATGTATTTTCGGGATACTGATCTCCGGCAAACCCGATCACAACGGAATAATCTCCGTTGTTCAGTTGCGGTATCAACAGATAGCCCTTGGCATTGGAACTGTAATTATTGCCTTTCAGCTGTAAATAATAAGGCTGGCTGTTCTCCGATTGTATATAAAGAAAGTTATTGGATTGCGCCACAGCTGCCTGCGTCATCAGCCAGAAAGCCAGTCCTGCCAGCAGCATTTTATGATAAGATTGCCTGAACATGATTCCAGTCTTTTAACAAATTTACTTAAAATGCAAGTTGGGTGCGCTTTTCCCTCCACTTATCTTTAACGTCTTAATCGGAATACATGAAGCAGATACTATGGATCGTTTTTGTTTTAGCAACTGAACTGGCTATTGCACAGGTACCCAAAGAAGAATGGAAAAGCATTTATCGCGAAACCGCTCCCAAGATCAACAACCTGAAACATACCCGGCTGAACGCCGCATTCAACTTCGAAAAATCGCAGCTGATTGGCAGCGCATGGCTTACCCTGCAGCCACACTTCTACCCTACCGACTCGCTGCAACTGGATGCTAAAGGAATGGAAATTAAACAGGTGGCTCTGGTAAAGAACAACAGCAATCTGCCGTTGAAATACCAGTACGATGGCAAACAGATTCGGATTCAGCTGAACAAAAGCTACAGCAGAAATGAAGCTTATACGGTTTTTATCAGCTACATAGCCAAACCGGATGAACTGGAAGCTAAGGGAAGCGCCGCCATTACCGACGCCAAGGGAATGTATTTTATTAACCCAACCGGCGCAGACAAAGACAAGCCTACCCAGATCTGGACCCAGGGCGAAACCGAAGCCACTTCTGTTTGGGTACCCACCATTGATCGACCCAACCAGCGTTGCACACAGGAATTCAATCTCACGGTTCCGGCAAAATTCGTTTCATTGTCTAATGGCAAGTTAACCAGGCAACAAGTCCACGGCAATGGAACCCGCACAGATCAGTGGGTAATGAGCCAGCCACATGCCCCTTACCTGTTCTTTATTGGTGTGGGTGATTTTGCTGTGGTGAAAGACAGCTACAAAGGAAAAGAAGTGAGCTACTATGTAGAAAAGGAATATGAAAAAGTGGCCAGAAAAATTTTTGGCCTCACGCCGGAAATGATGCAGTTTTTTGAAAAGAAACTGGGCATTGACTATCCCTGGAACAAATACAGTCAGATTGTAGGAAGAGACTACGTAAGCGGCGCTATGGAAAATACCACTGCAACACTGCACCAGGAAAGTGCCCAGCAGGATGCCCGCCAGCTAACCGATGGCAATGAATGGGAAAGTACCATTGCGCATGAATTATTTCACCAATGGTTTGGCGACCTGGTTACGGCAGAAAGCTGGAGTAATCTGACCGTAAACGAAAGTTTTGCCAACTACAGCGAACTGCTTTGGTCCGAATACAAATACGGAAGAGATGCAGCCGCTTATGATAATATAAAAGACATGCAGGCCTACCTGGGAAGCAAATCTTCTGCAGGCAAAGACCTGGTTCGTTTTTACTACGAAAGTCAGGAAGATATGTTCGACCTGGTAAGCTACCAGAAAGGAGGACGCATCCTGCACATGCTGCGCAACTATGTAGGCGATGAAGCCTTTTTTACTGCACTGCATCAATACCTTACACAATATCGCTTTGGCAATGGCAGTGCACACAAGCTAAGACTGGTATTTGAATCCGTTACAGGCAAAGACCTGAACTGGTTCTTCAATCAATGGTACTTTAACCACGGCCATCCCAGGCTGGAGATCACCTATGGATATGATGCAGCTGCGCAACTGGCCACTGTGGTTATGAAACAGACACAGGGTGCCAACCTGTTTAAACTCCCTGTAAGCATTGATGTATACGAAGGTGCTTCTAAAAAACGCTACCAGGTATGGATGAACAATAAAGTGGACAGCTTTTATTTTCCGGCTGCCACCAAACCCAGTCTGATTACAGCTGATCCCGAACGCATTTTACTTGCAGAGAAAAAAGAAAACAAAACGCTGGAAGCTTACGCTCACCAGCTGAAATACGGAAAACATTTGGGCGACAGAATGGAAGCGGTGGAAGCTGCTGCCGGAAAAACAGGCGACCCCATAGCTTTGAACATTTTGTCTGATGCATTGAACGACCCCTTCTTCAGAATCCGCATCAAAGCTTTGAACAGCCTGGAACAGGCAGTAATCAATGCTGCAGATGTACAAAAAGCAGAACAACTGGCAGTAAAAGATCCTTCCCGTCTGGTGAAAGCTGCTGCCATCGATCTGCTGGGCAAACAAAGAAATCCGGACTATAAAACATTGTTCCTGCAATCCATCGAAGACTCTTCCTATTCTGTTGCAGGTGCCGCGCTGGAAGCCCTTTCACTGATCGACAGCAGCACTGCTTATGCTACTGCCCTGAAGTTATCTAAAACACCTACAAAGGGTAAACTCAACAATGCCATTTCCATGATCATTGCCGCATTCGGAGATGAAACCGGTTACGATTATATAGCAGGCAACTTTAAGAAAATGCCACTCTCAACAGAAAAATTCACAGCCATGTTTACGTTTTCCGAATGCCTGAACAAGGTAACGGATGCAGCCAAATTCAAGGAGGGCATTGATCTGATTGTTGCGTTCAGGGAATCTATTCCAAAAGACAGCAAACCCCAAACAGATCCTTATATCAACAACCTGGTATTGAAAGCGCTGGCCACCGCAAAAGAAGGCAAAGGATTACAGGAACTGGCGGACTATGTAAAATCCAGGATGGTACAATAAGATCAGTTCAATGTGCTCAGGCGTGTTTCAGCAACAATGCTGATGGATACAGGAAAACGCTGATCACCCGTTTCGGAAGTTCCGTTATACGTGGTGTTCAGCGTTTCTCTTTTCAGGACACCTGTTTTACTGTTGTACCAGCGGTAGCCTTTGGCATATCCTTTAAGGTGCTGCAACATCAACTGGTTCTGCTGATGAAAAGCAGTCTGAAGTTCAATTTCACTAAACACCATCACTTCTATGCTGTCTGTATTTTTTTGGGTAACGAGGTAGCGACTGAATGTTTTACTGCTGTCCGATACAGCAGAATCGGACCAGCTGTATCCCAGACGGATAGCTGCTGCAGAAAGCGGCAGTAAGAAACGGGAAACATCTTCCGGTTGCAGCAACAACATAGCTCCGGAAGCATCCCTGCGTATTTGCTGTTGGTTGTTGGTCACGCTGATCCGAACCGGCTTATTCAGCACTGTTTGTATGGCCATTGAATCTGATCGGGTCATACCAGAAGGCTGATCCGAATTAAAAACCTGCTCCTGTCCCAATGCAAGCAGCTTGCCGGTGATTAAAAAAGTAGTGGCAGTTAAATTGTATCCGTTGGAAAACACTTCATCTACCCGGTAACGGGTATGTGTTGTTCTTTCACTATAAAAGCTCATCGGGGTTTCATACACATGAAGGGTGGTACTGTTTTTTTGCTCCTCTACTACTTCAAATTGTTTTTGCAGGTAGGGGTTAAACAGCTGTGCATGCAAGGGCACTGCAGCAGGTATACTTAAAAGCAATATGATCAGCATTTTCTGCATGAAACTCTGAATAGGAATTACCAGCTGCCACCGGCACCACCGCCACCGCTGCTGCCACCACCGAATCCACCAAATCCCCCTCCTCCAAATCCGCCGCCGCCGCCAAAGCCACCGCCACCACTGCGGTGTCCGCCACCCAGCAACGAAGACCAGAACATGGCTTCCGCCACATCACCTACACCCCTTCGGCTCATCATACCACCACCTCTGCCGCCACCACCGCGGCCTACAACAATGAATAGCACAATGATCAGGATAATCAGGAAGGTAACAATGGGCTTGCCGCCACCAGTAGGTTTCTTTTCGCGTTTTACTTTATATTCACCAACAGCAGCTTTGGATAAAGCATCCACTGCGTTGTTGATGCCCCTGAAATAATTCTGTTCCCGGAATGCAGGTACAATCTCATTTCTGTATATACTGGAAGCCGTAACATCCGGAATAGCTCCTTCCAGGCCATACCCAACTTCGATACGAACTTTCCGATCGTCGATTGCAGCCAGGATCAACACACCGTTGTTGGTTTTCCTGTTTCCGATACCCCATTCTCTGAAAAGCTTGTTGGCATATTCTTCTATGGGATAATCATCGAGTGTTCTGATCAACACCACGGCAATCTGATTGGAGGTACTGTCGTCCAGCGCCACCAGCTTCTGCTCCAGTATGGCTACCTGTTCAGGCGAAAGTACTCCGGCTGCATCATTCACCAACCGGGGCGGATTGGGCTTGGGCAAAATATTTTGCGCTCCCGCCGCTAACAGGCTCAGTGAAGACAGGAATATGAAAACAAGTTTCTTCATGAATGGGTGTTAACAAAGCCCCTCCTGGTTTACGAAGGGGCTTTGCAGTTATTTTCCAAAAACGATATCGTCCGATAATTCATTTTTATCTCCTGCCGCATCATAGGGAAAATGCGTAACCAGGGCCTCTCCGATATCCCGGATGATGCGGACGATTCCGTCTACAAAATGTTGCTGATTGAATTCGCTGATGATCAGTGCAACTTCTTTATTCCAAAATTCATCCCCTACACGCTGGTGTATTCCCTCATCGCCCCACACAGCAAGCTGACGGTCGTCCATGGCCAGGTAAATCAGCACCCCGTTGCGGGCTGCAGTCTGCTCCATTTTCAGTTGGTGAAAAACCGCTTTTGCCCGGTGAACCGGGTTCACCAGTTTGCATTTCCCTTCCACATACACCCGTATTTCACCACTGGTGCGCTGCTCGGCCTTCCGGATGGCTTCCACTATGACCTCGTTCTCCTCAGGAGAAAAATACGACTTGGGGGATTTTTTGAATATTCCGAACATGCAGGATTTTTAGAATTTTACTTCAGGTGCTTTTTCGGAACCGGCTTCGGCCTTAAAGCCTTCTTTCACCTTGAATCCGGTAATACCTGCCAGTATGTTCATAGGAAATGACCTTGCCTTAACATTGTATTCTGCCACAGCTGCGTTGAAATCATTCCTGGACACTTTGATTCGGTTCTCTGTACCCTCCAATTGTGCCTGTAATCCGCGGAACGCTTCGTTGGCCCGCAGGTTAGGATAATTTTCGGTTACCATCAGCAACCGGCCAAGTGCCTGAGACAATTGTCCCTGAGCTGCCTGAAATTCCTGGAGTTTCTCGGGAGAGAGATCCTTGGGATCTACCTTCAGCTGTGTAGCGCTGGCTCTGGCTTTTACCACATTATCGAGTGTGGTTTGCTCAAAATTGGCTTCTCCTTTTACGGTGTTCACCAGGTTAGGAATCAGGTCTGCCCGGCGTTGGTAGTCGCTCTGCACGTTGTTCCAGGACTGAGATACTTTTTCATCCAGCTTCACCAATCCATTATATCCGTTGCAGCCCATTCCTCCTACTAAAAGGATCAATCCGGCAATTACAATCAGGGTAATGTTTTTCGTACTCATAATTTGTTTTTATTTAATGTAAGTTAATTGTTTGTTTTACTTACCCGGATAAAATTACAAATCAGATGCCATTATTTTTTTATGGCATTATGGCACTTAAGCACCCCCACAAACCGAATTTCACCTATTTTTGCCCCGAAATTTAAAATTCCAGAAACATTAGGCTATGTCAGTACTCGTAAATAAACACTCAAAAATCCTGGTTCAGGGTTTTACCGGAACAGAAGGTACCTTCCATGCTACTCAAATGATTGAATATGGAACCAATGTAGTTGGTGGCGTTACTCCCAACAAAGGTGGTACTACCCACCTGGACAAACCAGTGTTTAACACCGTTGCCGACGCGGTAAAGCAAACAGGTGCAGACGTAAGCATCATTTTTGTGCCACCGGCATTTGCAGCCGATGCCATTATGGAAGCTGCAGAAGCAGGCATTGGCCTGGTGGTATGTATCACCGAGGGCATTCCTGTTCAGGACATGGTGAAAGTGAAAAACTATCTCCAGGGTACCAATACCCGTTTGGTAGGTCCTAACTGCCCTGGCGTAATCACTGCTGGTGAAGCCAAAGTAGGCATTATGCCCGGCTTCATTTTCAAAACCGGAAAAATCGGTATCGTATCCAAGAGCGGAACCCTTACTTACGAAGCTGCCGACCAGGTAGTGAAAGCAGGACTGGGCATCAGCACAGCTATTGGTATTGGCGGCGACCCGATCATTGGTACCACTACCAAAGAAGCAGTTGAATTGCTGATGAACGATCCGGAAACAGAAGGAATCATCATGATTGGTGAAATTGGCGGAAGTATGGAAGCCGATGCCGCCCGTTGGATCAAAGAAAATAAAACCAAACCGGTTGTAGGATTTATTGCCGGTCAAACAGCGCCTCCCGGAAGAAGAATGGGCCACGCCGGTGCCATCATCGGAGGTGCCGATGATACTGCTGCTGCCAAGATGAAGATCATGGCAGAATGCGGCATCAACGTAGTTGCCAGCCCTGCTGATATCGGTATCACCATGGCTTCTGCACTCAAGAAATAAAAGAACCGCTTTTGATAGTAATCCCGAAGTTCCTGCTTCGGGATTTTTTTGTGCATATAGCCTTGTTAAAACAAGATCAACGGTCTGGTTCACCCAACAAATAAGGTTAATTTTACTTATATACTTTTCAGATGAGAAAATTGCTTTTTGTGTCGCTTTTGCTGTGCTGCCTTTCTGCAACAGCACAGGTTTCCGATTTTTCCTACACAGCAAAATGGACGGAAATTGATACCCTGATCATTTCAAGGGATCTGCCACGCTCCGCCCTCACTGAAGTAAACAAATTGTACGATCGCGCCAAACGCGAAAAGCAATCTGCGCAGGCCATCAAATGCCTGCTCTATACTTTAAGCCTCGAAGAAAAAACAGGTGCCGCAGAAATTGGTTCGCAGGTACAACAACTTCAAAAAGAACTGGACCAGGCCGAGGGGATTGCAGAGGCAAGCATCCTGCATATGGTACTGGCTAAAAAATACCTGCGCTATTTTCAGGAACAGCGCTGGACTATTTTGGGCAGAAAAACCACCTCCACTCCTGGCAAGGCCGATATCAATACCTGGAACGGAAAAGATTTTGAAAAAGCAATTGAAACGCATTACAACGCTGCACTAAAAGCGCCCAATCTGCTCTATGCTACTCCAATAAGCCAACTGGATGCCCTTGTATTAAAAGGAAATGATACAACGGGAATTTTCAAAAATAATTTACTGGACCTGCTGGCCACAGAAGCGCTGGAATATTACAAGAACAAGGAAAACTACAGCAGCACTTCCTTTTATCAAAAGAAACTCAGCAACCCTGCCCTCCTGAGTCCTGCAGCTGTTTTTATGCGTACGCAATTCAATGCAACAGCAACCGGCGAAAACAATTTCAAGATCATTGGTCTTTACCAGCTAATGCTGCAGCTGCACGAACAGGCAGGTAACCGAAATATGATGGCCCGTTATGATGCAGACCGGATAGACTGGGCCAACAAGAACTCGCAATTTGCCAACAAAGCAGGTATATACCATTCTGCATTGAACCAATTGCTCCAATACAACCACCCAACCATTTCTGCCAGGGCATTGTACCTGCAGGCATCATCGGAAATGGATCGTGGTTCAACCTACGAACCCTTTCGTGATACCACCAACCGCTATGCACTGAATGATGCGCTGAAGATCATCGACACTGCCAAACAATTGCTGGGTGAAGCAATCTGGGGACAGAATGGTTTCCATCGCCTGTATCAGCAAATCAACAGTGTATTCCTGAGTGGCAATATAGAAAAAACCAATCTTCCGGATCAACCCTTCCGGGCACTGATCCGTTACCAGAACCTCAACACGGTTTATGCCAGAATTTACCCGCTCCATTCCAGGGAATTTCTCCGGAACAATTATTTACTAGACTATAAAAGTATTATGGCAGCCCACCAGCCGGCAGATAGTTTTGTACAAATATTGCCGCATACCGGCGACCACCAGCAACATGCGGTGGAAATCAAAATTGCCGGATTGCCGCAGGGTGATTATTTCATTATTTTCAGTTCAGGAAAGGATTTTGATATTTCCAAAAATGCCATTTCTACCAGTCATTTTACCATTTCCGATTTAACCTATTTCAAAGACGGAAACCGATTTTTTGTGAGAGACCTCCATTCCGGAAAACCCATTGTTTCTGCAGATGTAACCATCTATACCAATAATTACCAGGAAGGTTTATCCGGCAACAGAAGATTCAAAACACTGCAGCTGCACAGCAGGGTAAAAACAGATCGCAACGGCAGTTTCAGCATTGCAAACCCAAACAATTCCTACAACAACTATGTGCTGGAAATTCAAAGTAATAAAAAAACGTTGATTGCGGAAACAGAGGAGATGAACCTCTACCCCTACCCCGCTTTGCACAACAACAACCCAAAAAAGCAGCTCGAATACGAACAGGAAAACAACAGAATGTTCTTTTTTACAGACCGTACTGTTTATCGTCCGGGGCAGCAGCTGCAATTCAAAGGCATTGCAGTTACCAGAGATTTTACTACCCAAAAAAGCAAACTGATCCAAAACAGAACACCTGTGGTGGTTCGTTTGAGAAATGCCAACCACCAGTTGATTGATTCTGTTCGCTGTTCTCTTAACGATTTTGGTTCCATTACCGGAGCTTTCCGTTTACCCGAAACCGGCTTAACCGGAAGATGGTATATCGAAGCCGGTGGATTCAACGGATCTCAGATTTCCTTCAGGATGGAAGAATACAAACGGCCCGACCTTACCCTGGTGATGAACCGGATGCAACCGGGCTACCATATTTCGGACAGCATCCGGATCGGAGGCCAGACAAAAGCCTATGCAGGCAATGCTGTTGGCAATGCACGCATTTCCTACACCATTACAGCATCTGTTTTCTTTACCGGCAGAACCGATTATTATCCGGAAAGGTTACCCGATTTTTCTCCGGTTACCGGAGAAACCCGGTCCGATGCAAAGGGTCATTTTGAGATACCTTTTACACCAGACAATGCAGACAGGCAGTACTATATAGAACTTACCGCTACCGACAACAATGGCAGAACCGCAGAGCAACGTGCCCGATTTTTTGTTGCTACGCAGGCTATGGAACTGCGCAACAAGTTTTCGGTTACAGTGGAAAAAAACAGTTTTACTGCAATAACGGCAGATACAACAGATGCATTCGGGAATACATACAATTCCAAAGTTATTGTCCGGCTGTATAAAGCTTCTACGCCCAACAGGCTTATCCGAAAGCGTTTGTGGCAGCGCCCGGATCAGTTTATATTTTCTGAAGCTGCATTTACAGCAGCATTCCCCAACGATGAATACGGCCACGAATCGGATTACAGATCCTGGAATTTAACACCGGTTACCCTGAAAGACAGTATCCTGTATGCAGGCAATAAAAAATCAGTTGCCTTAAGCCCGGGTCAGATTGAAGCAGGAGTATATAAATATGAAACCACGGCTTTTGATACTGCAGGACATTCCCTGGTAGTGAATCAGTATGTGCTGGTGTACGACCAGGCCGGAAAACAATTGCCCTTCCCCTCCTATCAGCTCACCGGAAGTGCAGACCAGGAGATATTACCCGGGAACACTGCCAGCTTGCTGAATTTCAGCAGCCTGAACAAACGGTATATTACCCGTAAAATAAAAGCAGAATCCGCT
The DNA here is from genome assembly GCA_016786865.1 of Sediminibacterium sp. Lineage (GTDB taxonomy): Bacteria > Bacteroidota > Bacteroidia > Chitinophagales > Chitinophagaceae > Sediminibacterium. The sequence continues at coordinate 11,270 of JAEUVE010000005.1, forward strand.
ACCGGCGAACAGGAGTACCAGTACCTGCTGGCAGATGGCAATGCCATACTGAATATCCCCATCACCGAAAAACACCGCGGCAGACTGATTGTTACAGATGCATTTGTTGCTGCAGGAAGATGCTATACCTGGCAATACATGGTGCAGGTTCCCTGGAACAACAAAAAACTCCAGGTAAACTATACCAGTTTCAGGAAAGAATCCGAGCCGGGCAACAAAGAAACCTGGACCATTGAAGTGTTGAATCATGCAGGAAAGCCTGCTGAAGCAGAACTGCTCACCGCCATGTACGATGCCAGCCTAGATGCAATTGCTCCGCATAAATGGAACCTGCCGGCACTTTGGGGATCAAATAACTGGATGAATCAATTTGGCAGCAGGCAATTTGAAATTGCCCGGCACATCGACAGGAATGCACCCGATACCTGTGTGAATGAATTTTATTTTACCAGGGATATTTTGGCCGGCAGTGGAAATGATTTTATGAACTACGGCGGAATGAACAACAACCCAACCATCTTCTCCGATGTCTGGATCAACAACTGTAACAATTTTTCCTCCGGTCTCAACACTAAGGAACCCTTGTACGAGAAGGTTTTTACCATGCCTGCTGCTCCGGAGTTGCGATCGCCTTTGGCTGCAAACCTGAAGATCCGTGGAAACAGTGACGTAGCCAATAATGATGCCGACGCTAACCAGACAGATGCAGTGGAAGAAGTTCAGATCAGAAAGAACCTGAATGAAACCGCTTTTTTCCTGCCACAATTACAACCCGACAGCAGCGGAATGATCCGATTCAGCTTTAGTTTGCCCGAATCAGTAACTACCTGGAAGTGGATGAGCATTGCCCATACCAAAGACCTGGCATTCGGCAGCAACACAACAACAATGATCACGCGTAAAAAGATCATGGTGCAACCCAATGCCCCCCGTTTCCTGCGCGAAGGAGACCATATGGAGTTCAGCACCCGGATTGCCAATACCAGTACAGAAGAACAAAGTGGTCTGGTTACGCTGGAATTACTGGATGCTACTACCAATCGTTCTGTGGATGGCTGGTTTCAGAATATTTTTCCGCAACAATATTTCACAGTAGGAGCAGGTGAATCGGTGGTGATTCGTTTCCCGATCGAAATTCCGTTCAGCTTTAATAAGCCGCTTACCTGGCGGGTAATTGCAAAGGCAGGTAATTACAGCGATGGTGAAGAACAAATCATACCGGTTCTGACCAACAGGCAACTGGTCACAGAAACCCTTCCTTTGTATTTACCTAAAGACACCACGCAGCAATTCCGCTTCAACAAGCTGATGCAACACAACAGTGAAACTGCTACCAACCAGTCGTTTACCGTAGAATATACGGTTAATCCTGTGTGGAATGCAGTAATGGCCATCCCTTCTATTTCAGGACCTGTTGCAGAATCTGCACTGCAACTGTTCCATCAGCTCTATGCTGCTCAACTGGGTAGCTATATCCTGCACAGGAGTCCTGTAATCCGGAACGTATTGGATGCGCTGAACAAAGACAGTGTTTCATTAAAAAGCAACCTCGAAAAAAATTCAGCGCTGAAGCAATTGCTCCTCGAAGAAACACCCTGGGTATTAGCCGCGACCAATGAAACACAGCAAATGCAACAACTGGCCAGCTACTTCAGCCGAAACAAAGATTTCTCCATCGCAGAATGGCTCAGTAAAATGGAAGCATTGCAATTACCCAATGGTGCATTTTCCTGGATGAAAAACGGACCGGAAGACCGCCATATCACACAGCAGATTTTAACCGGCATGGGCCGTTTGAAAAAACTGGGCGCTATTGGAACGGATGTAGCCATGCAGGTAAAACCCATGTTGATGAAAGCCTTGAGCTACGCTGATGCCGCCATCGGTAAGGATTACGCCGATATGATCCAGGCAAAAACAGCAGCTACCATTGCTCCGGTTCAGATTCGTCAGATCGAATACCTGTACATGCGCAGCTTCTTCAACGATATTGCCATCAGCGATAGCAATGCGTACCGGTTTTTTTACAACCGCAGTAAAACCGGATGGCAAAAACAAAACAGTTATACAAAAGCAATGATTGCGCTGATTGCCTTCCGCAACAACAACGAACAGTGGGCTGTTCAGCAAATTGTTCCTTCCTTACTCGAAAACAGCATACAGGATGCCCGCAAAGGCATGTTCTGGAAAACAACCTATACCAACTCCTGGTATGAATCTCCAATAACGCACCAAAGTATGCTGATCAGTTGCTTCGAAGAAATCAACGGAAAAGAAAAGAAATACACGGCTGCGATTGATGCCATGCGCACCTGGCTCTTGCTGAACAAACAAACCAACAACTGGAAAACAGCTATTGCCACTGCAGATGCCTGCTATGCCCTGTTGCTGAATGGCAGCAACTGGCTCAACAATAAAAGAACAGTGCAAATTGATTTAGGCAGGCAGAGCATTCACAGCGATAACCAGAAAACCATGGCCGGCAGCGGATACCTGAAAGTAAATCTGAATCCTGCAGCGATTGTTCCTGAAATGGGCAATATTAAGGTTCGGGTAAGCTCCGGTTCACAGACCGCATCGGCGCAGCCTTCCTACGGAGGGGTTTACTGGCAATACTTCGAAGAGCTGAGCAATATTACAGCCGACAGCAGCAGGCTTCCCCTTTCTGTACACAAGGCCTTGTTCCGGGAACAAACTACAGCTTCGGGCACAGTACTGATACCGATCCGCGAAGACGAAGAAATCGGCATCGGCGACAAAATTATGGTTCAGTTAACACTCAGATCGGATCGCGATATGGAATACGTTCACCTGAAAGATATGCGAGCTGCTTCCATGGAACCATTGCACCGGATCAGCACCTATCAATGGCAGGAAGGCCTGGGCTACTATGAAAGTACCAGAGATACCAGATCCGACTTTTTCATCGGATATTTGCCCAAAGGAACCTACATCTTTAATTACGAAGCAATCGCAACTCATGCAGGCAGGTTTTCGGCAGGCATTGCAACCGTACAGAGTATGTATGCGCCGGAATTCAGCAGCCATTCGGCCGGCCTGAACATTCGGATCAAAGAATAAACAAAGCAGGATGATCGATTACATTATAGTGGGGCAGGGACTTTGCGGAACCTTCATGAGCTGGAACCTGATAAAGGCAGGAAAAAAAGTGTTGGTGATTGATGAGTCTAAACCTTTCAGTGCAAGCAAGGTAGCCAGCGGAGTCATCAACCCGGTTACGGGAAGAAGAATTGTGCGTACCTGGGAAATTGAAAAGCTGATGCCCTTTGCCGTACAGGCCTACAAGGATTTAGGCAATGAACTGGGAACAACACTGATCAGGCAATGCAATATCCTCGACTTTCATTCTACGCCGCAGATGAAACTGGCATTTGAAGAACGCCTGCCGGAGGAACAGGAATACCTGCGCATCCCGGAGAACAGCGATCAGTGGTGGAACTATTTTCATCCGGCCTTTGGTGTGGGTGAAATTGACCCCTGCTGGCTGATCGACCTGCACGCCATGCTGGAAGGATGGAGAAAAAAACTGATCGCACTCCATGCATTACTCAATGAACGTTTTGAACTGCAGGATTGCGAGATAGGTTCTGACCAGGTATGCTACAAGGGCATCCGGGCCGCAAAGATTATTTTCTGCGATGGCACTGCAGGATTTGAAAACCCCTATTTCCATTTACTGCCCTATGCAAGAAACAAAGGGCAGGCTATTTTTGCTTCCATCCCCGACCTTCCGCCCAACCATATTTACAAACAGGGAATAAGCGTTGTTCCGTGGAAGAAAGATCTGTTCTGGATCGGCTCCACCTACGAGTGGAATTTCACCCACCTGAATCCCGACACTGCATTCAGAGAAAAAGTGGAAATACAACTAAAGCGCTGGCTCAAACTTCCTTATACCATTGTGGATCACCAGGCATCGGAACGTCCGGCCAATATGGAGCGACGACCTTTTGTAGGATTGCATCCCGTGCACGGCGCTGTTGGATTGCTGAATGGCATGGGCACCAAGGGTTGCAGCCTCTCTCCTTATTTTGCCGCAGCATTCACCGCTTACCTGTTGCAGGGAACGCCCATTCATCCGTTGGCGGATGTGCAACGTTTTCGTAAAATTTTAAGCAGATAATTTCTTACAAAAAATTAATATTGCGCCTTACCAGCTAAACTGCCCCATGCCCCATTCTGCCGAAGAGGTACACGATCTGAGAATATTGCCTGAACCCACCGATTCAGAAGATCAGTACATCATACCATTACAATACAGAAAAATGGAGAATCTCCATATTGTTTTCTGGCTGTTCAAAGATGTAGCCTGGTGCATGGGACTGAGCTGGCTTGGCATAACCATGATTGTTCCTACCCTGATCATTTCCATCATCATTGCTTACAGAACCAGGGAATATATGTCGGAGCTTTGCCATAACCTGGCAATTACTGTTTGGATTTCTGCCAACTCTTACTGGATGGTATCAGAGTTCCTGCATTTCGACAACAGGATTATTGCAGGTGAAGTTACTTTCAAACACCTTGCATTAATACCATTTATTGCGGGGATACTGATATTGGGTTTCTATTACCTGATCTGGAAACCCCGAAACCGGAACAAAGCTTAAACAAATAAGCCCCACTCGTCTTCATAGGCATCTTTCTGAAAAGTAGATACCCATTGTTTAAAGAGTTCCCTGAACTTGCTCAGGGCCTCTTCTATCACTTTTTTATGTCCTTCATCGGCCCAGCCCATGAGTACGGCAAAACCCAGTTGTTCAGACAATTGCTTACAATTGGTCCGGATGATGGATGCGTTCTCCATTTTCAGCACATAGAGATCCATGCTGATGGCGCCGATGATTTTGGGAGCAACGATCATGGCATTTTCATAAATCAGCGCCTTGGTGGAAGCAGGATGATTCTCTTCCCCGTCGTCTGCCAGGTTTTCTGCAAATGCAATCACGAGCCCGAATACCTCCCGCCATTGTTTGTACATGGCTTTGGCAATGGCCCTGGCAGGTCCCCTGCGCCACTCCTCACCGGCTTCGTCGGGACCAACTTTATAACGGCTGTCGTCCCACTCCGGCAAAAAATTCAGGTCGTTTAAATCCATTTATTGAAGATAATACAAGAAACGGGGATTATCATGCTACTGCATTTCAATCTTTAAAAAACGGGCGGTATGGCTGATTTTATTTTTGATCAGCGCTTCGGGAGTGCCTTCGAACAAAATGGTTCCTCCGCCATCTCCCCCTTCCGGGCCCAGGTCGATGATGTGATCCGCCACTTTCACCACATCCAGGTTGTGCTCGATCACCAGTACCGTATTTCCGCGGTCTACCAGTTTATTCAGTACTTCCAGCAGATGCTGTATATCCTGAAAATGAAGGCCGGTGGTAGGCTCATCCAGAATATAAAAGGTTTTACCAGTGTCTTTTTTTCCAAGCTCGGTAGCCAGTTTTACCCTTTGCACCTCACCACCGCTCAGCGTTACGGCAGATTGTCCGAGGGTGATATAACCCAGTCCAACTTCCTGCAATACTTTTATTTTACGATACAGATAAGGTACGGGCTGAAAGAATTCACAGGCATCGTCTACGGTCATGTTCAGCACATCACTGATTGATTTTCCTTTATAGCGGATTTCCAGTGTTTCGCGGTTGTAGCGTTTGCCGTTGCATTTTTCGCAGTTCACGTATACATCCGGCAGAAAATTCATTTCGATGGTACGCATGCCACCACCTTCACAAACATCACAGCGTCCACCTTTTACATTAAAGGAAAAACGGCCTGCATTGTAACCACGAATTTTGGCTTCCGGAACTGCTGCAAACAGGGTTCTGATTTCGGTAAAGAATCCACAGTATGTAGCCGGATTGCTCCTGGGTGTTCTGCCAATCGGAGACTGATCAATCTCAATCACTTTGTCGATATGCTCCAGTCCTTTTATCGATCTAAAAGGCATTGGATTGGTTTTGCTGTTGTAGCAGTGTTTGGAAAGAATCGGATACAATGTTTCGTTGATAAGGGTAGACTTACCACTGCCGCTTACGCCACTCACCACCAATAATTTTCCCAGGGGAAATTCCACATCCACATTGCGGAGGTTATTGCCCGATGCACCTTTCAGCACCAGGCTTTTTCCATTGCCCTTTCTTCTCTCTTTCGGAACAGCAATGGATTTAGTACCGTTGAGGTATTTTGCCGTATCCGAATTGCTTTTCAACACTTCCTGCGGTGTACCGGATGCAACAATATGACCGCCATAGCTTCCTGCCCGGGGTCCGATATCTACCAGGTGATCTGCAGCCATCATGATGTCTTTATCGTGCTCAACAACCAACACGCTGTTGCCGATGTTGCGCAGGTTCTGCAAAGCATGAATCAGTTGCTGGTTATCGCGCTGGTGCAAACCAATGGAAGGTTCATCCAGGATGTAGGTAATACCCTGCAACTGCGATCCTATTTGAGTAGCCAGGCGAATGCGCTGCGACTCTCCACCGCTCAGCGAACGGGAGGGTCGGTTAAGCGATAAATAGGTAAGCCCTACATCGAGCAGAAATTGTAATCTTTCCCTGATTTCCTTCAGGATATCTTTGGCAATGATGTTCTGTTTTTTCTCCAGCCTTTTTTCAATACCATTGAACCATTGATAGAGCTTGTCGAGATTCATTTCACTGATCTCGGCAATATTTTTTTCATCGATCTTAAACCAGAGACTTTCTTTTTTCAGTCTTTGCCCCTCACAGGCATTACAGGTTTTGAGCTCCATGAATTGCTCCACCCATTCGCGCATTCCGTCGCTGCTTACACCGGAGAACCAGCGTTTGAGCATGGGAATGATTCCTTCAAATTCCCCGTCATAGGGCTGTGCGCCCGCGTACTCCTCGGGATCTTCCAGTTCGAGCGAGCCACCTTCGGAATTACCATAGAGTAATATATTCAGAGATGCAGCACTCAGTTCTTTGATGGGCTTACTCAAACTGATTTTATGTTTCTTAGACAGCGCCTCTACATTCCGGTACATATAAGCATCCCGCTGTTCCCCCAAAGGAACAATGCCTCCCTCCTGCACCGATTTTTCAGGATCAGGAACTATGGCATTGAGGTCGATGGTATATACATTGCCCAGTCCTTTACAAACAGGACAGGCGCCATAAGGTGAATTAAAAGAAAATGCATTGGGAGAAGGTTCCTCATAACTGATTCCGGTTGCCTCACACATCAGTTGTTTGGAGTACTGCACAATTTTACCCGAATCGTTCAGGAGCAGGAACAACAGGTCTTTACCCATCTTCAGGGTTTGCTGCACGCTCTGGCTCAGGCGAACCTTCATATCTGGTGTAACCTGCAAACGGTCGATCACCACTTCAATATCATGTATCTTGTACCGGTCTACCTGCAGTTTTGGGGTAAGGTCCATCACTTCGCCGTCTACCCTTACTTTCAGAAAACCTTTTTTGCGGATGTCTTCGAAGAGTTCGCGGTAATGACCTTTACGTCCACGCACCAGCGGCGCCAGCAGGCTGATTTTCTTTCCGGCATACCGGGTAAAAATATTCTCTACAATTTCTTCCTCGCTGAACTTCACCATTTTTTTTCCGGTGTTGTAACTATAGGCCTCGCCAATACGGGCATAAAGCAGTCGAAGAAAATCGTACACTTCCGTAACAGTGCCAACCGTGGAGCGAGGATTTTTGTTGGTCGTTTTCTGTTCAATGGAAATAACGGGAGACAGACCGGTGATTTTATCTACATCGGGCCGTTCCATATCGCCCATAAACTGACGGGCATAGGCGCTGAAGCTTTCCATATACCTGCGCTGACCCTCATTGTAAATGGTATCGAAAGCCAGTGAGGATTTACCACTTCCACTCACACCGGTAAACACCACCATTTTATTCTTGGGAATGCGGATGTCTATGTTTTTCAGATTGTGTTCCCTTGCACCGAACACTTCAATAAAGTCGTGTTCCTGCAGCGATGCGGCAACAATTGCATTTTGTTTTTTAGCCATACGATAGGTAAATATACAAACAGCCGGGAGGCTTATTTGTTGAAAGAAGCAATTATTTGACAAGAATTTGCATATCCTATAATTTTAGTAGACTAATATTTGGTTGTTCCAATATTTCTTCCTAGCTTTGCACCAGTTCTTTAATATACTTATCAAGAAAGGCAGAGGGTCTTGGCCCTATGAAGCCTTGGCAACCCATGTAGTTTACTCAACTATATGAAGGTGCCAATTCCAGTCCTGTACTGCAGGAGAAGATAAGTCAGAGTAAAAGCAAATAGATCGTTACCCATCGGTACATTATATTCGGCCCATCTGACTTACAGCTGGGCTTTTTTATTGCCCGGATACTGAACCTGGCTTCCCCTTCCCCCCTTCCAATCTTGAACAGTTGTTGAGAATTTTTACAACATCATTCATTTTCTGTCTGGAATAAGCAGACAGGACCAAACTGTTTAACATGAACACAGCCACCGCATTGATTCACAGCATTCCGGTAGACCCGCTCACCGGCGCCGTATCCGTACCCATTTACCAAACCTCCACGTTTGTGCAGGAGGCTCCGGGCGTAAACCAGGGATACGATTATTCCAGAACCAATAATCCCACCAGGGCCACACTGGAGCGTTTGGCAGCCGGACTGGAAAAGGGCTCAACAGGCATTGCCTTTGCCAGTGGACTGGCAGCCATTGATGCCATTGCCAAACTCCTGCAAAGCGGAGATGAAATTGTTGCGGTGGACGATATCTACGGAGGCGCCTACCGACTGTTTACACAGGTTTACGAAAAATTTGGCATCAAAGTCCATTTTACCGATACCAGTAATCCGGAGAACGTATTCAATGCCATCACACCCAAAACCAAACTGATCTGGTTGGAATCCCCCACCAATCCTACACTTAAAATTTCAGATATAGCAGCCATTGCTCAAATAGCAAAAGCATCCGATTGCCTGCTTTGTGTAGACAATACCTTTGCTACGCCTGCATTGCAGCAGCCGCTTACACTTGGTGCAGACATTGTGGTGCACAGCGCTACCAAGTACCTGGGCGGGCACAGCGACCTGATTGCCGGCATTGTGGTAACAAAAGACCCTGAACTGGGTGCCAGAATCAAATACCTGCAAAACGCCTGTGGCGCTATTCTTGGGCCATTCGACAGCTGGCTGGTGATTCGCGGAATTGAAACACTGCACCTCAGAATAAAGCAACACTGCAGTGCTGCGCTGGAAATTGCCCGGTTTTTACAAACACACCCTGCTGTAAACCAGGTATACTATCCCGGATTACCCGAGCATCCCAATCATGAAGTGGCGAAGAAACAATCCCACGGATTCGGGGGAATCGTATCATTCAGTTTAAAAAATGATACGGAAGCTGCCGCCGTGTCCCTGGTAAGTAATACAGCCTTGTTTAAACTGGCAGAAAGCCTGGGAGGCATCAAGAGCCTGATTTCACACCCGGCCAATATGACCCATAAATCCATCCCTGCCGAAAAAAGAAGAGCGGCCGGAGTTTCAGACAGCCTGATCCGTTTATCCATCGGACTGGAAGATGCTGCCGATCTGATCAGCGACCTGCAACAGGTTTTGGACAAGCAAGTAAACAACAACAAACATAGTATTCAACAAGTATCAACAACAACGATCTAAACATGGAAGCACACAAGCAACTCACCATCGGATTATTTGGTTTTGGAGTGGTAGGAGAAGGGTTGTACAAAGTATTACAGCAAACCCCCTCGCTGAAAGCCTCAATCAAAAAAGTATGTATCAAGAACCCGGAGAAAAAAAGAAATGCCCCGGCCGATTTATTCACCACCAATAAAAATGATTTACTCAACGATCCCGAGATCAATGTAATTGTAGAAGTGATCGACGATTCTGCTGCAGCCTTCGACATTGTTCAAAACGCGTTGAGAAATGGAAAATCGGTAGTGAGTGCCAGCAAAAAAATGATTGCGGAAAATCTTCCTGCCATTTTGCAATTGCAGGAAGAAACAGGCCAGTCTTTCTTATGCGAATCTGCAGCCTGTGCCTCTATTCCGGTGATCCGGAACCTGGAGGAGTATTACGACAACGATCTGCTGCATTCTATTAAGGCCATTGTGAATGGTTCCACCAATTTCATCCTCACCAAAATGTTCGAGGACAAACTGAGCTTCTCCGAGGCGCTGCTCCTGGCACAACAGCTCGGTTTTGCCGAAAGCAATCCCAAACTGGATGTGGAAGGATTTGATGCCCTGAATAAATGGACCATCCTGCTGAACCATGCATATGGCATTGTAGCACATCCAGACGATATCCTGTTTACCGGTATTCAGAATGTACAGGGCAGTGATGCCGGTGTAGCCAAAGAAAAGAGCTACGACATTAAACTGATTGCACAGGCCAAAAAACTCAAGAACGGGAAAGTGGCTGCATTTGTATTACCACAATTTGTAGAACTCACCGATCCTCTCTCCTTTGTGAAGAACGAATACAACGGTGTGGTCATAGAGAGTGGCTTTGCCGACAAACAGTTTTTCTATGGTAAGGGCGCCGGCAGTTTCCCAACTGCTTCTGCCGTATTGAGCGATATTGCTGCACTACGGTACAATTACCGGTACGAGTATAAAAAACTGTACCACCACAAACCCCATGTACTCACCAACGATTATTACCTGAAAGTGTACCTGAGTTTCGACGACTGGAAATACATTCCGAGAGAAGAATTTGAATGGATAGAAGAATGGCATGCCCAGGCAGAAAGAAAATACCTGATCGGAGTATTGCACTGCGAAAAACTGGTTCAATCCAACTGGTGGAAAACAAACAACACTTCACTGATCCTGACACCGGATCCGATCATTGATAACCTCGACATCATACACCTGAAGAAACGCAGCCTGGAACTGGCCGGCGTGGTATAAGTTTTCTTGTTTTTTCGTTGTACAAGAAGCCCTGTTCTCCGGAGCAGGGTTTTCTTATTTACAGCGGGCCTAATACCTATATTTGTCTTATAAAAATTTGCCGTGGAATTACTGAATACCGAATCGTTGAAAAGAGGCGTTTTACTAAGCCTTACTACAGGTCTTGTACTCATTGTACTTTCTTATCTGGGCGGAAAAGAGGAACTGTTTCTCCTGATGAACCACAACCTGGGTACCACAGCCGATTTTTTCTTTCATTATATCACCTACCTGGGAGATGGCATCATGTGGGTTCCTTTTGGCTTGTTGGTACTGTATTTCAAAAGAAAGCTATTTCCGATGGTCCTCTTTGCCATCCTGATTTCCACCGCAGTAGTACAATTTGGGAAACACTATGTTTTTGCCAATGAAGCAAGACCCACTGCGGTTATTACCGATCAGGCACTGGTGCACACGGTTGAAGGGGTTGAACTGCACAAATCCAATAGTTTCCCATCAGGGCACAATACCACTGCCTTCAGTATTTACCTGTTAGCCTGCCTGGTATTGCGTGCAAGGTATTTCTGGTTACCAGGCTTTTTCCTGGCCCTGCTAACGGGCTATTCCAGGGTGTATCTGGCACAGCATTTTCCATTGGACGCAGGGGCAGGTATGATTGCAGCCGTGATATCGGTATACAGCGCCATGGCCATACAGCAAAAATGGTTCAGTAAATCCGGAGCTTAATCCTTCCACCTCCATTCACCGGCAATCTCCAGAGGAACTTTCAGGTTGTTTTTTAAAAGGAATGCCTTGGTTTCTTCATCAGAAAACTGCTTTGCCTTAATCACTTTTGCATCGGCAATACCGTAAAGCAACATGGCACCGTTGCGAACCGTGCTCTTGATGCCTTTTTCATCTACCAGTTTAAAATCATCGCAGTCTGCATGGTAACAGGGGCCGGCATTGTTGGGCAGTTTACCCTCTGCGCCACCGCCGGTAGGAATACCCTGCAACATGAAAGGTTGATGATCGCTGTGCAATCCCGCACCAACCCTGAAGGAATTTTTGTAGCTGGTATCATAGGCCAGTGCATGTGCACCAATGGCCGTAAAAAGTTCCCGGCTTTCTTCCGCAGTGGTAGAAAATCCTTTAGGATCGTTGGTCATATCGTAATTCAGCATATAGCGCAACTGGCGGATGCTTTGGTCTTTTATTGCTTCATCCACATAAGCCCTGGAGCCCAGCAGTCCTTCTTCCTCACCCATGAACAGAATAAATTCAACCGTACGTGCCGGACGAAGTTTAAGCGCCTGAAAGGTTCTGGCCATATCGATCACCGCAAAAGAACCAATGCCATTGTCGATGGCTCCTGTAGCAAGATCCCAACTATCGAGGTGTCCGCCTATCACTACTTTTTCCTGAGGAATGGTTTTGCCTTTGATGGTGGCAATCACGTTTCTGGCTTTGATGAGACCGGAAAAGTTGGTCATATTGATCAAAGCAATTTGTTTGGCCGCTGCCATTTGCTCTTTCAGCTTCATTCCATCTTCCTTACCAATACATACAGCGGGTATCGGAATCAGCTTTCCGGTTACGGATGCGGTACCGGTCAACAGAATTCCTCCGGTTGCCGTATTGATGATGATAATTCCTTTAGCACCGTATTTGGTAGCCAGCGCTGTTTTCTCAGACCGGTGCAGGCTCTTGGTACCGGGTTTGGAACCTGGTAATACACCCAGGTATACCACTGCAATTTTGCCTGCTGCTTTTCCCGGATTCTCCAGATAATCTTCTTCCAGTCCATTGCCCATATCAACCAGTTCAAGCTGAACAGAAGCCTGCACAGGAGAATGTGCCAATGATACCGATTTAACCGACTGCAAAGAAGATGCATCAGGCCCAATCTTTACAGTCAGCTCTCCCCTGCTCCAGCTTTCCACTTCAAATGGCTGGTACCGCACATCCTTGAACCCGTAAGACTTCAGCAGATTGTATGCGAACTCCTCCGCTTTCTTTCCATTCTCCGAACCGGTTAAGCGGTGGCCAATGGTTTCTGTAGCAGTCTTCAGGCTGCTATAGGCTTTGGAATTATGTTGTATTTCTGTATTCATCTTATCGAATACAGTTTTCCATTCGGGGTTTTCCTGCGCCTGAACGGCAACACCTAAAACCAATCCGGCAACAACAGAAAGAAAGCGACGGTTCATAAGCAATGATCATAATGCGGACCTTCAACTATTTTAAGTCCGGTTAATAAAAAAGTACCTGCCTGTAAAATAAGCTTTTTATTTCAGCCAGTTTACTTTAGCTGTTTTTACATCCCTGGAGTTAGTACCAATCATGATCTGGAATTCGCCTGGTTCCCAGTCGTACTTCAGATCATAGTTGTAAAACTTCAGGTCTTCGGGAGTAATTGCAAAAGACACTTCCTTCGACTCGCCAGCTTTCAGACTGATTTTCTGAAAGCCTTTCAATTCTTTCACCGGTCTTGTTACAGAACCCACCAGGTCGCGGATATACAACTGCACTACTTCCTTACCTTCCATATTACTGTTGTTGGAAACAGTAACAGTTGCAGTAAGGGTTTGATTTCCTTTCAGGCTTGCGGCGCTCAGTTTAACATCACTGTACTCAAAATTGGAATAGCTCAGTCCATATCCAAAAGGATACAGTGGTTCATTGGTAACATCGAGGTAGTTGCTCTGGAATTTCTGGAACCATGGACCAGACAAGGGACGACCTGTATTCTTATGGTTGTAGAACAAAGGAATCTGGCCTACGTTCTGCGGAAAAGTGGTAGACAGTTTACCGGAAGGATTCACCTCTCCGAACAACACATCGGCTATGGCATAAGGCGCTTCACTTCCGCCAAACCAAACATTTAAAATAGCGGGCACATGCTGATCTTCCCAGGTAAGGGTTAAAGGTCTTCCGGTAAACAATACCAGTACAACCGGCTTACCGGTTTTCAGCAGGGCATTCAATAATTTTTTTTGTACAGCAGGAATATCCAGGTTGGTTCTGCTGCTGCTCTCTCCGGTCATTTCTGCACTTTCTCCCAGCGCAGCAACAATTACATCTGCCTGTTTTGCAACTTCCAGGGCTTCATTCAGGATCACCTCTTCCGGACGATTGTCTCTTTTAAGTGATTTACCAAACATACCTGCACGCTCTTCAAAAGCAGCATCTGCATCGAGGTTGGAACCACGCGCATACATGATTTTTACCTGGTCTCCCACTACTTCTTTTAAACCAGTAAGCAGGGAAGTGGCTTTACTCAGGTTGGCAGCCACACTCCAGGTTCCGCCCATATTTTCCTTGTTGTCGGCCAGTGGTCCGATCAGTGCAAGTGTACCGGTTTTTTTCAGCGGCAATACCTTGTTCTGATTTTTCAGCAATACAAAACTCTGTGCAGCAATACTGCGGGCTTCCTTGCGGTTTGCAGCAGTAAATACTTCTGTCTTTGCCCTGTTTTCGTCCAAATAGCGGTAAGGATCTTCGAACAGGCCCAACTTGTATTTGGCTTCCAGAATTTTACGGCAGGCTGCATTGATTCTTTCCATGCTTACTTTACCTTCTTTCAGCGATTGGGCTGTTGTATTCAACAATCCTTCAGATACCATATCCATGTCCAGACCTGCCATCAGTGCTTTGGCAGATACGGTCTGGTAATCTCCGATGCCATGCGCAATCATCTCGCTCACGCCGGTGTAATCAGATACCACCAGACCTTTAAAGCCCCATTGTTTTTTCAACAGATCTGTCAGCAGCCATTTATTGGCTGTTGCAGGCACACCGTCAATTTCATTAAAGGATGCCATTACAGAACCCACACCCGCATCCACGGCTGCTTTATAAGGCGGCAGGTATTCGTTGTACATGCGCACACGGCTCATATCGGTGGTATTGTAATCCCTACCGGCTTCAGATGCGCCATACAAAGCATAGTGTTTCACACAGGAAAGCAGGGTATTGTTTTTAGACAGATCCGTTCCCTGGTAGCCCCTTACCATTGCTTTGGCAATCTGGGAACCCAGGTATGGATCTTCGCCATTTCCTTCGGATACCCGTCCCCATCTTGGATCTCGGGAAATATCCACCATGGGAGAAAAGGTCCAGTTAATGCCGTCTGCACTGGCTTCGTTGGCTGCAATACGGGCACTGCGTTCAATCAGTGGCATATCCCAGGAACAACTCAGGCCGAGCGGAATTGGAAATACAGTTTCGTATCCGTGAATCACATCCATACCAAACATCAACGGAATTTTCAGCCGGCTTTGCTCTACGGCAAGCTTCTGCACTTCCTTGATTTTAGCGTAAGACTTAATGTTAAACAAGCCCCCTACTTTTCCGGCAATGATCTTTTTGGCAATATCTGTACTGGCAGCAGCGCCGGTTACAAAATCATTGGAACTGGGCAGGTTCAGCTGTCCCAGTTTTTCGTCGAGGGTCATTTTTTTCATCAGCTGATCGATGAAAGCATTCATCTTAGCATCCTGTGCACTGATGGCTGAGGATGCGAACAGCATCAACAAAGCGAGTGCAATCGTTTGTAGTTTTCTCATTATTCAACATTTAATATTTTAAACTGATCTGATACGCCGTTTTCATTAATTGCTTCAATGGTATAGTAATAGGTCTTTTTACTATCCATTCCCTTGAACCAATATTCATTGGCATCATGCACCATAATACAGTTGTACAGTTTATCAGGTGCAGTTCCATAATAAATATTGTATGCATAGGCATTGTTCACCGGGCTCCACCTGATCCAGGCACTCCGCTTGTCTTTTTCTGTGCGAAGCACCATGAACTGTTTTACCGCAGCTGGTTTTTCGCCCTGCCCTTTTCCAAATACCCGTAATCCACTGATAGCAAATTTACCACTTGCCATATGAATATGCTCCATTTTAATGAAGCGGGCATTAACCGGTTTTTCCAGTTCAATATAATCGTGCGGAACATCGGTGGTATTCTTGCTTTTATCTGCCAGTACCGTCCATTTTTTTCCGTCCAAAGAAGCATAAAGTTTGTACTGGTGATAGAGATCGGTTCTTTTACCCAATACATCTGCATCCTGATCCGCATAGTTGATCTGGATCGCATGTACAGTGGAAACCGCTCCCAGATCGGTCTGGATCCATTCACCACTGTTGCCTGTTGCTGCGCTCCAGTAAGTCTTCATCTGTTCGTCCACCGCATAGTTGGCTGCATAACTGCCATAGGTAGAAGAAACGGTTACCGGTTTTTGGTAGTTCAGCAACATCCATCCGGTAAAGGCAGGATTCATTTCCCGGGGACTGTTTTCTTTTTTGCGGAACGAAGGCAGATAATGTGGATAATCACCAAATGCTGTGCTGCTCCACATTACATCGTCCCGGTCAAATCCGGCTGGCCAGATACCGATCCTTCTTTCAAAATTATTTTTAACCGACAGCATAATCGTACTTACGTGCCAGTACTGGTCGTTGTTGTCTTTAAATGTAGCACCATGCCCGGCCCCTCTGGCAAAGCCACCCAGCTTCATACTGAGCGGATCAGACTGCTCTGTATAAAAACCCAGCGGGCTGCTTGCAACAGCTACCCCATCGGCATAACCGCTGAACTCGGTACCCGGAGCGCCATACTGTAAATAATATTTGTTGTTGTGTTTGGTAATCCATGCGCCC
Source organism: Sediminibacterium sp. (assembly GCA_016786865.1). Lineage (GTDB taxonomy): Bacteria > Bacteroidota > Bacteroidia > Chitinophagales > Chitinophagaceae > Sediminibacterium. Next base: position 27,851 of record JAEUVE010000005.1, read on the forward strand.
TCCATAAAAGGATCCAGAAAAGTATTGTCCATGTGTTCGCCAAATCGCTGCCATCCATAGCGCCAGGACTTCAGGGAATGCATTTCCTTTCTGGTACCAATGGGCTGAAAAGTTTTTCTGTTCAGTTCTATTCCATACAAAGGATACACATTGCTGCTGCCATTGTACATATAAAATCTGCCATCATCGTCTGTAAAGAAAGCAGGATCCCATCCGCCTATTTCAAAAGAATCCACCAGTGGCTTCCAGTCGTTGGCCTTGGGATTGGTACTCATCCACAACGTGAACTTACTGGTATAGGTAGAACCAAATACGAGCATGGTATCTCCTACAATACCTACCGCAGGAGCGCAAAGCTCGTCGTAGCCTTCGTTCCACGGACGCAGGAATTTTCTGGAGACGAACTTCCAGTTCAGCATATCATTGCTCCACCAGTACCCCCACTGGTTGGTGCTGAATAGATAATAATCATTTTGATAATTCACAATCACCGGATCTGCAGTAGCCCGGTGCCTTCCCCATTCCGAAAAATTGGGTATGGGTGTAAAACCATAATCTATATTGATGGGATTACAATAGGTTTTTTGTTGGGCAGTTGCAGGCGCTGCAAGCATCGTAGTGCCAAGTAACAATAAAGCAAATACAATACGTTTGTTCATAGTTCAATTTATTCATTACAGATAAGGAGCGGTGAAACCCAGGTTACGCATTCCTCTTTTTAGTTCGGGGCAGGAACCCAGCAGGTTCCATACCAGTTTGGTCCTGTGGTTCTCGATCATTACAATGATGGGGCCCTGGTCAATGGCCAGGGTTGAACCGGCAAACCATTGATCCTGCAATTTAAAAGCATCTGCAAATCCATAGGTACCCCATATTTTATCGCCCAGTTTATAATAAAAGAATTTTAATGCAGCCATGCTTTCTGTGGGTGTATATGGAAAAGAAGATAGCGCTGCAGTAGGACTAATTACACCAATATCGTTGTTCGGATGATTGGCAGCATATCCGTTGGGGATGTCACTGGCCGTTAGTCCCCAGCAGTTAGCGCCATAGCCCAGGTATCCTTTGGGATTCTGCTTACAATATTCATAATGAACGCGGGTATGATTGACCACCTGTTGCTGGTAATCTGCATAACGGTCTTTCAACCCGTTGGGATCAACACCCATAAAGGAATAATGTGCAAAGAACAAAGGACTTCCCATCGGGTTGCCCAATGGCACATTCAGGTTGTAGCTTGTGTTTCCGGTAACCATGGCACCTCCTCTGGCAAAACCGTTGTGATACACTGTTGAAGGAATGGAATCCGTATTGGACGAAGCAGCCAGCAAGTAGGTAATCAGGCACTCATTCCATCCCTGTATCTTCAGGTTCATATCCCAATTGTAATTTGGGCTCCAATGCCAGTACAATACCTGTTGATTTCCGTTTCTGAACCAGTTCCATTCCACAGCATTCCAGATGGCATTAATGTCTGCACGCAAATTGGTTTCCGCTGTACCCGCTCCATCAAAACACTGTCGTGCAGTTAAAAGACCGGCAACCAGCAAACTGGTTTCCACCAGGTCGGCGCCATTGTCTTTGGTACTGAAGGCAACAGTTTTACCGGTGGCTCCATTCAGCCAATGCGGAAAAGCGCCATGGTATTTGTCGGCCGTATTTTTCAGGAAGCCTACAATGGTCTGCATGCGTTCCAACCCCTGGGCACGGGTAATGAAATTTCTGCTGATGGCTACGGGAATTGCCATGATGCCAAATCCGCTTCCCCCTGTTGTAACCACATCACCCGAGGTATTTCTTTCTCTGGCCAGTCCGGAAACCGGATGGGCAAAATCCCAGAAATAACGGAAAGTTCTTTTCTGCACAGAATCCAGCAGGGCATCGTCGCTGATCTGTGGAAACTTATCAGCGGGATCCAGTTCTGTGGCAAAACCGATGTTCAGGGTATTGGTTAATGCACCTTTCTTTACAGATTTCAGCGTATTATCTGCATACAGGGTAAACCGGTTCAGGTACTTGAGCGGAGCTAACGGAGTTAGTACTATAGTACTGTCTCCGTTTTCATAGCTGTAGTTTACTGCCACAACCGTACCATTGGAGGAGATGCTCACCGAGCCGGCAACAGTTGAACGATCCACCGCATTGTTGAGGCGGATTTTAGCAACCAGGTTTACCGGATAATTGTAATTGGCGTCGCCAAACACACCGGTACCATTCAGGGTTGTGCTGATCACAGACAAGGGAACAGGTGTTGGTTCGGGTTGAGCCGGTGTTGCATCCTGTTTTTTACTGCAGCCTGTAAAAAGCAGCCATGCGCTGAATAGAACCAGGGTAAAGCGAACGAATACCTTCATTTTTTCTAATTAAAATATCAATGTACTCATAGAACGTGGCAGCGCAGTGATTTCTGCAGCTTTTCCATCGATCCACAAATAATAAGGAATGGTGGTGTTGGCCTGATTCATTACGATTACTACTGTTTTTCCATCACCGTTTTTAAATGCAGTCGTCAGCAACTGGCTCCGGCTGGCGCTGGCGCTTACCCGCTTTGCACCGTTGGCAATGAACTTGGAAAAGTGACCAATATAGTAATAGGCATTGGTAAAAATTAATTCATCGTTTTTAAGATTTCCATGCACAGGAGCAAAACAGAAATTCAAAGCATGATTCGGTCCGCCGGTTTCATCCAGTATCAGGTTCCAGTCGGTGAATCCAACCATACCGTTGTTGAAATCGTTGATCATGGATTTTCCGTAACGCTCACCCAGTGCCCAGTCGTTGATGCGGGCATAATCAAATTTTTCTACACAGCCCTCGGTAAAGAAAAGATTCTTGTCCGGAAAAGACTCGTACACTTTTCGAACGTTATCGTACATATTGTCGCCACCACTCCAGTTTTCGTACCAGTGAAAACCAATACCCCAGATGTATCTGGCAGCAGCAGGGTCGTTAAAATAAGTTTGTGCACGCTGGTAAATCAGGTCTCTGTTGTGATCCCATGCAATGATTTTTTTAGCAGCATACCCGGCTTTATGCATGGTTGGTCCGAGGTAGTTTTTTACAAAATCACGCTCTTCTTCTGCAGTGAATATGCAGCTTTCCCATCTTTGTTTGGCCATGGGTTCATTCTGAACAGAAATACCCCATACAGGCATTCCTTCTTTTTCGTAGGCCTTAATGAACTTAGTATAATAATTGGCCCAGCTTTGGTAATACTCAGGTTTTAACTTACCCCCCTGCATCATGTTGTTATTGTCTTTCATCCAGGCTGGAGGAGACCAGGGACTTGCAAAGAAACGCAGTTTACCACCTGCAGCAGCCGTGGCTTTTTTAATCATCGGAATTTTGTATTTCAGATCATGCTCAATAGAAAAACTACTGAGCGCTTTGTCGCCCTCTTTCACATATGTGTACTGATCGCTGCTAAAATCGCAGCTGTTAATATTGGTACGGATAATGGAATAACCAATTCCCTCCTCTTTATCAAAATATGCTTTCAGCAAACGCTCCTGCTGTGGCCTGGATAATTTAGCAAAAGTTTCTGCAGCTGCATCGGTGATGGCAGCCCCAACCCCCATATAGGTCTGAAAGGTTTTACCCGGCTCAACAAACACACAAACCTGGGTTTCCAGCGGCTGACCCATTTGTTTAAAATCAACCGATGCAATTTTGGTTAGTTTCAGATCTGTGTTTTCAGCGGTTGTATAAACCGTTACTTTTTTGTTTTGTGCAAATGCAGCTGTAGCCATCAACAAAGACAACCCAGCTACTGCGAACGTTTTATTCATCATGATACAGTTTTTTAAATTACAAAACTCGCAACAGCCCCGGCAGGCAAACTGGATTGCAGCCAGCGACCGTTGATGCGAATATTAAAAGCCTCTTCTGACTGGCCATTGTTCAGCGCAATAATTACTTTTTTTCCGGCAGGGGTAATGAATGCGGCGGTGTATATATTACCGGCATCGGTGCTGAATATGCGTACAGAACCGGCAGGAACAAACTTAGAAGCATGTGCAACAATATAGTATGCTACATTCCTGTTAACGGTTGAACCGGAAATGGTCAGGGCGCCCTTACACTCTGTACAACCTCCCGGCGTATGCGGCCCGTAGGCAGGATCATTTGCCAGGTTCCATTCTAGCGCCACTTTGCTGTGGTTCTTCATAGAACCGATGATTACATTTTTAATATGCCATTTCAGGTCTCCGTCGAAACTGCCGTTCTTACCAGTCCATTGTTCAGTAAAATAAAGTGCCTTGTCGGGATGCGCCTGCTTTACCTGTGAAAGCGCACTTATATCGCCATTGTACAGGTGAAATGCCGAACCATCAATGTATTGTTTGGCCTGCGGATCATTCAGCACTGTAATTGGATATTCCGGATGATCGCAATTGTGATCCCAGATAACAATTTTTGTGTTTATGCCTGCAGCACGGAACTGCGGCCCCAGGTGATTCTTGATAAACTCGGCCTGCTGTAGTGCCGTCATGAGCATACTGGGATTGTTTCCGCCATGCTGCGGTTCATTCTGGATGGTTAAAGCATCAATGGAAATACCCTTTGCCTTCATTTCCTGAATATATCGAACCAGGTATTTGGCATACACCCCATAGTTGGCGGGAAGAAGGCTTCCACCCATACTGTTTTGGTTGTCCTTCATCCATACGGGGGGGCTCCAGGGGCTGGCCATGATTTTAATATTCGGATTGATGGCCAGAATTTGTTTCAGTACCGGAATAAGGTCGGTAGTATCATCTGCCAGAGAAAAACGATTGAGATCAGGATCGGTTTGCCCTGCAGGCAGATCGTTGTAACTGAAAACCCTGCTGCTTAAATCTGATGCACCCACACTGATCCGCAGGTAACTTACGCCTATGGAAGATTCATCCTTACCAAACAATTCGTTGAGCAAGCCTGTTTTTGCAGAAACAGTCATCTGATTAATCAAACCGGCACTTCCTCCGGTAAGGGTATATCCAAAACCATCTGTGGTTTGATATACGGTAGCCGTATCCACATCAATCATCGTAGCCGTATTGGAAGGATTTCCGGTATTCAGAACTACAGATTGCTTATTCAGCAGTAAAGACTGGTCTCCGGTGGTTACCCAACGGTAAACAGTTTGACCCGGAGGAGTTACAGGCTCATTGCCCGATCCTTCTGTATTGTTTTTTGAACAGCTCCACAAAAACAAAGGAGAACTGAGCAGGAGCATTTGTTTAAGCATAAAAGAGAGGATTATCACGGTATATAATTTATTGATAAAATAACAAGGAACCATTGCTTCTGGCAATCACCAGCGCCTTCCGCGATCCGGCATACCGGATCCATTTGGCATCCCGAACTTCACCATCTGCATCAGTAAGAGAAGCGCCGCTGCGGAATGCTTTGGCCAAAGGTTCAAAAGAAAAGAAAGAAGGCAACAACGCATCGTAGCGTCCTTCGTAAGGACCTGTTCCATAAAAGTTGCCTGCTCCAATAAAACCCTTTTTAGTTCCTGCATCCAGAACAGCAAAACTAAAGACCGGTGCCAGTTGCATTTCTGCAGGTAAACTTACCGATTGAAATCCACCTTTTCCATTATTCAGGAAACAGGTAGAAGCCAATATTTCTGCTTTTAATTCGGTGTAATCTTTAAAGAGATCATAGAACATAAACTGCACTGTTTTACCAGCCACTTCCTCATATTTCAGGTAGGCTTTTTTTAACACAGGTAGCGCCCTTTCCAGTTCATCCTTGGCCAGAAAACTGTACTCTTTACCATCCACTGTATAACACATCACCTGTTCAATAGTGCCATTTCGGTCAAAATCCTTCACATATAATTTTACCGGTCCGTTTTTTCCGGCAATGAGTTTATTGTTGAGCCCCCAGTTACCCGCAAGAATATCGGTGTATCCGTCGCCGTTTACATCCGTAGCATACAAAGACTGCCACAATCCGGTGGAAGCAGGGATGTCTGTTTCAGTAAATTTGCCACGCTGGTTCAGGAATATTTTCAGTGGCATCCACTCCCCTGTCAGGATAAGATCATCCCACCCGTCTTTGTTCAAATCTGCCACTGCAGTGCTGGTGGCTATACCTGCATTGTTCAGGTTAATCACGGTGCTGTCTGCGATTGCAAACACTGCATTGCCTTTGTTCACCAGCAGATAAGATGGCTGAGCAATGCCGTATTGACGTGCGTCTGCAAGACCACTTACAAAAAGATCGGCATCGCCGTCTTTGTCAAAATCGATGCTGCTCACCGAAGATTTATTCTTGAGTATAGTTGGAATCTGGTTATCGGATAAACGAAAATTTCCCTTACCATCGTTCAGGTAAAAATGATCGGCCAGTGCTGGGTTTCCGTCGTCGAACTGGTTTCCGCCGCTCACTACATAAAGATCGGGCCAGGAGTCCTGGTTGGCGTCGAAGAACAGTGCATCTACTTCTTCTGCTGCAGCCTGCGGAGCAAAAACAGCTGCATCGGACACAACAAATTGTCCTGCTGAAGTCTGCAGCATTAGTTGCCCGGGCTGACCGGATGCACCGCAAACATATATATCATCCAGGCCATCTTTGTTTACATCACCCACTGCCAGTTTAGGTCCGCGGGCAGAAAGTTGGTGTGGTATCAGGTATTGGCGGTTGTAATCGATGAAATCATTTTCAGTATGCTTCCATTGAATACCGGTCTGCGCAGTAATATTTTTCAGCAAAGGGGCCGGCGGCGGAAAGAAACGGTTGTAATCAAATCCGGAAACCGCATCCGACTGATTCAGTTTCAGTTTGCTGCCAGCAGCAATATTTTTAACCACCTGGTACTGCTGATCGGGCCATACCACCAGCAGGCTGTCGATGTTTTTCCGATTGTTCAGTCCAAAATGAAGTACCGGTTCCGAAGCAGACTGAAACCCTCTTGTGGGCATCATTTGCTGATACTGCATCTGGCCACCGCTAAACAGATAAACCTTTGCACCAATCCCATTTTTATTGGCATTGTTGCCGTTGAAAGCAACTGCTACACTATTGGTATTGGGCGTATTGTTTTTCAGGATAACAGCGGGCGCATCAATGGCATTGATTACAATATCTACGCGGCCATCTACGTCCAGATCTGCATAAGATGCGCCGTTGTAATATCCCTTCATTTTAGCGGTTCCCCAATCGGCGCTGACATCTGTAAATCCAAGATGCCCGTTTCCTTTGAACAGGAAGGGATGTGCGCTGCCATCTGGCATTTTCGCAATCAGTTCATCATCGAACTTGTTGGTGGTATTCAGTTTTTGCTGTGCCTGCATAACAGATACATACTGAATATAATCCAGATCGAGCGCCCGTTTCACAATACCGCTGCTGATGAACAAATCCTTATTACCATCATTATCGAAGTCGGCAAATAAGGGACCCCAGCTCCAGTCGGTGGCAGCAACACCGCTGAGTAAGGCGGTTTCGCTGAAAGAAACGCCGTTGCCATTGTTTCTTTGCAGGCTGTTTTTGGAATATTGTTTCTGGTAGCCGTTCATTTCCAGTTTCACCTTATAGATATCCGGATTTTCATCGCTTCCGTAAGTTTTCAGTTGTTTTTCATCGGGAGGAAGCATATCTGCAGTAACCAGATCCAGCTGACCATCGTTGTTGTAGTCTGCTACATCATTTCCCATACTGAAGCGACTGTAATGCCTGAAATGATCGGCACCTTCTTCTTTAAAGGAACCGTTCTGCTGATTTACATAGTAGTAATCATTTTCATGAAAATCGTTGCCAATGTAAATGTCGTCCCAGCCATCGTTGTTGATGTCGGCCACCGCCAGGCCAAGTCCGTAACCCAGGTTGCTTTGATAAATTCCTGCAGCTGCGGATACATCCGTGAATTTTCCTGTAGTTGCAATATCATTACGGAACAAACGGTCTCCTGCAAGCGAATCGTAGTTGCGTCTGTTGCTGGTATCTACTATATTGGCATGCGGTCTGCTGGATTGATTCAGAATATAGCAATCCAGATCGCCGTCGTGATCATAATCAAAGAATGCTGCCTGTGTACTCAGGCAGGAAGTGTTGAGCCCATATTGAGCAGCTGATTCGGTAAAAGCGCCTTTCCCGTTGTTGATGTATAATTCGTTGTGGCCCTTTAACCCATATTTACCCGATACGGTAGACACATAAATGTCGAGAAATCCGTCTGCATTAATATCGGCCATGGTAACACCGGTGCACCAGTCTGAAATACCTTTCACACCGGCTTTATCGGTAATGTCTTCAAATTGAAAATTACCCTTGTTCAGGTAAAGCTTGTTCTTGCCTTTGGCGTTGGAAGTAAAATAAATATCCGGTAACCCATCGTTGTTGATGTCGCCGGTTGCCACCCCTGCCCCGTTGTAATAGTAGAGATAGTATAAAATATTCAGCCCTTCTCTGGCTTCCAACTTATTGGTGAAGCCTATACCGGTTTGGGATTCCGGCAATTGGGTGAACAGGGTTTTCCTGTTCCTGCACGATACATTGAATACAGCAGCTGCTGCAAGCAGCAAAAAAATGCGGGTGAGCAGGTTCCTGTTAAACATAGTATACAGTTATAGTAAAAACAAAGAGCTGATACAGAATCTGTTCAGCCCTTTGTTTAGTGTAATCACTGCCAATTAAAAAAAACTATTGTTTGCCGCTAAACAAAGCTGCCACTTCTGTTGCGGTCAGTGCTTTGCTGTACATTCTGAATTGATCCAGTCCGCCGGTCCATGATCTTCCCCAGCCCAGGTCTTCCTTAGGTCTTCCACCTACAACCAGACCGGTTACTTTGGAATCGTCCATGTTCGCATCACCATGACCAGTCCACTGAGGAACATTGGCATTGGCAACACCATCAACGTACAAGGTGAGTTTGGAGGTAGCAGCATCGTACGCAAATGCCAGGTGGTGCCAGTTGTTATCCTGGATACCGGAAACTTTGTTTCCACCTTCCCAGGTAAGCCAGGTATCAGCGCCGGTTTTGTCTACTATCACAAACTTCATCACAGCCTGGGCATCGGTTGCACCAGATCCTGCGTGATCAAAGAGGAGGAACATAGATGTTCCGGCCCAGTGACCGTTGGAAGAAGAGATACTGAATGGAAATTCAGCTTCTCCAACCGGCATACCGTTTCTTTTGATCCAAAATGCAACCGTAAAACTTTTTGCGTTGGCAACAAAGTCGTTTGGTTTAACATATTTCAACATTTGAGAACCGTTGCCATTCAGCGCTTTACCGGAAATACCGGCAATGGGTGTCATATTCACAGAACTGGGGAAGTTAGCCCTGATGCTGTCTACCGCATTCATCAGCGGATCCGTAGTAGTTCCGTCCAATGCTGCATAGAATTTCAGCGGTCCACCCGGTTGGTTGGCATCTTTTGCATAAGCGCCCAGTGCCGGATGATCCATTTTCTGACAACCAACGATTGCCATTGAAGATACCAGCAATAAAGCTGATGTACTTCTGAATATATTTTTAATCATTGTCATAATTTTTTTTGATAACGAGTTGTTGAACAATTAATCTTACCATTCTGGGTTCTGTACCAGCTTACCACCGGATTTATCGATCGCAGGCTGAGGTATAGGATAGAATCTGGCCTTATTGGTATAACCCAAAGGACCCAGTACGGTAACCGCATCATTCCATCTAACCAGATCAAAGAAACGCTCGCCTTCCACACCAAACTCCACTCTGCGCTCCTGCTTAATAGCAGCACGTAACTGAGCCTGATCGGTATAAGCAATTGCTGCAAGACCCGCGCGGCTGCGGATAGAGTTCACCAAAGGAAGTGCTGCAGCGCCTGAACCAAGTTCATTCATACACTCTGCGGCCATCAGCACCACGTCTGCATAACGCAATACGCGCTTGTTGATCCACTCAGGGTTATCGGACAAACCGGTAGAAGCACGGTAAGCAGGATCTGCATAGATCTTCTTGTTCCAGTATTTTCTTGGCAACGGACCTGCAGGCACATCAAAAGTAGAAGCAGGTAATACGCGGCCATATCCACCGGTAGAAGGATCATCGGACTGACCAGAGAAGAGAATAGTAGAACCTTTTCTTACATCACCGGGTTCATAAGCAGCAACCAGGTTATCGGTAGGTGTATTCCAACCCCAACCAAGGTTCCAGCCGCTGGCAGTAGATGCACGTACACCCTGTGTGGTAGCGTATACACAACCGTTGCGAATAGATCCGTTCGGACTAACATAAGCCTGAATTTCGAAGATAGACTCGCTGCTGTTTTCACCGGCATCTTTAAAGATACCATAGTAGCTGCTGTACAGAGAGTAGGCTCCTGAAGAAATTACCTGCTGAGAAAGCGCCAGCGCCTGAGACCAGTTACCACGGAACAGGTGCGCCTTGGCATGCAGTGTTTTTGCCGCGCCACTGGTTAATCTGCCCGGATACTGATTGCCCCAAACCAATGGAAGATTGGCAGCCGCAAAAGTAAGGTCGGCATCAATCAGCGCATAGATGGCAGAAGCCGGAGATTTGGCAATATTTGCCTGGGTAGCGTTGTATATTCTGAAATCAATTTTAGGAACATCACCGAAGGTTCTTACCAGATCAAAATAAGACATGGCTCTGAAAAATCTGGCCTCAGCTACGTTGATTTGTGAAGCAGCATCGGTCATTTTTAAAGAATCGGCTGTTTGAATAGCAGTATTCGCCAGGTTGATCAGCGAATAGTGATCATCCCAGTAAGTATTGGAAGCCCAGAGATCTTTCACATACTGATACCGGTCGAATGGAGCAACCCACTCAGCACCATCGGAAGGATCGGAACCTTTTTCAGAATCATCGGATCTGAAATCGTGCATGGCTATCCAGGGAATACTGGTAAAGCCTGCGCTTCCTCTCAGGTTACTGTACAAGCCATAGATCTGGCCTTCCAGTCCGCCCTGATTCAGGTCGTCCAGTGTGGCGGTCAGGGGTTTCCTGTCCAAAAATTTCTGACAACCAGCCAGCATCATTATCATAGACGATAATGCCAGCGTCGTGAAAAGTAGTTTTATATTCTTTTTCATATTAGAAATAATTTATTTTTCTTAGAAAGTTACATTTAAACCAAAAGTGGTAGCCACCGGAATTGCACCGCCGGCATTATCCATACCGAAAGAAATCGCAGATCCACCAAATTCAGATGTGTATCCTGAGTTGTTCTTCCAGGTCTTTAAGTTCTGCACGTTCACAAATGCTCTCACATTTTTAATCTTGGCTTTTGCAAGCATGGCAGATGATAAATTATAACCTAACTGAATGTTTCTGATTCGGAAGTAGCTACCGTCTTCGATGTTGTAGGTAGACGCTTCGTAGTTGATCCGGTGATCCTGTGCCAGAATCGGATCCCAGTTGGAAGTTCCTTCACCATGCCATCTGTTCAGTTTGAACTTAGCATAGTTCACACGCTGGAAAGGAGATTCTGTACCGCCCCAGTTTCTGAACACTTCGTTTCCGTATACACCACCCAGGTCTACACTGAAATCGAGGTTTTTGTACTTCAGGCTGATGGTACCGCCATAAGTGAAGTCCGGAGTAGGATTACCGATCATGGTTCTGTCGGCAGTATTGATCTTGCCGTCACCGTTCACATCCTTGTACTTCAGGTCGCCAGGACCGTAAGAGAACTCTGTATTAACAGGAGAAGATAATTTATCTGCATAAGACTGATAAATACCTTCTACAATGTAACCGTAGAAGTAACCGATTGGTAATCCAACAGTAGTTCTGTTTACACCACTCTGAATAGAGAATTCTTTGGTTGCAAGAGACTCAACTTTGTTTTTGTAAGTAGTTAAGTTACCGCTTACAGTTAAAACCAGGTCTTTGGAAAGATCCTGTGTATAGCTTGCGCTCAATTCAAAACCACTGTTCCGGATGCTACCGATGTTATCCAAACCATTGGATACACCCTGGCTACCTGGAATAAAGGTCATCAGATCTTTGGTCAGCTTATTGAAGTAGCTGGCTTCAACATGCAATTTGTTTTTCAACGCATTGAATTCGAGGCCAATTTCTTTTGCATGAACCGTTTCCCATTTCAGGTTTGGATTAGGCAGATAAGACTGAGAAAATGCATTGTACACCAGGTTACCAAACACGGCTGCATTACCTGCAACCAGGCCGGGATAGAACGGATAGTCATATCCGTAAGTGTTCTGGTTTCCGAGTACACCCATAGAAGCTTTTAACTTCATGTAGTCGAAAATATTCTGACCCTGGAAGAATTTCTCTCTGCTGATTTCCCATGCACCACCAACTGCCCAGAAATTCTGCCAGCGGTTAGCAGGAGAAATCTGAGAAGAACCGTCTCTTCTGAAAGAAGCGTTCAGGAAGTACTTACCCTGGTAGTTGTAGAGGGCACGCAACAAAGCCGAAGCGGTGGTTCTTTCTCTCTGATCGGAGTTAGATAATTTAGAAGTAGGATCGGTGAATCCGTTTTCAATGTACCAGAAACGGGCATCGTCCGGAATAGGAGAACCTGTAGCGCTCTGTTTAGCAGAAGCAGTTCTGTTGAAGCTACCATAATAGTAAGTAGTCCAACCGGCCATTGCAGTCAGGTTGTGTTCACCAAAGCTCTTTCTGTAGTTCAGGATATAATCCTGCTGGAACTTTCTGTAAGAAACATCTCCTTCATTAACAGAAGTAGTGCGGCTGTACAGGAATGGTCTGCCTAAAGTTGCGTCGTAAGCATTGTATACAGGCGTATATTGTCTTCTGTTAACAGTGCTCATATCGGCGTAGAAGCTTGCCTTGAAAGTAAAGTCTCTCAGGAAGTTCAATTCACCAAAAACACTACCCACAGTTCTGTACTCCACACTCTTGGTTTTGTTCCACTCGTTCTCCAGTTGAATCAGTGGATTTACCACACCGGAGTTCTGGATAGACGGCAGATCATAATAAAGGTTTTGTACCATGCTGTCTAACCCGTAAGGATTTTTTGCTTTAACGGCAATGGTGCCATTGCTGACCAAAGGAATTACCTTACGGGCCTGATCCAGGATATAGGTTGCATCATAAGGATTGTTCTGACGGGTAGCGTTTAAGTTAACGCCCACTTTCAGTGCCTTGCTCAGCTTTACTTCATCGTTCAGGGAAAGCTGTAATTTCTCCAGCTTCTCGTGTCTGATGATACCTTCATCGGTGGTATAACCTACACCGAAGTTGAATTTATTTTTATCCGTACTGGTAGCAACACTCAGGTTATTGGTGTTGAAACGACCGGTTCTGGTAACCGCATCAATCCAGTCTGTATTGGAAGTATATTTGGAATAATCGAACGGAGAAACCGCACCGATATTCACTTTCTCTTCTTCGTACAGTGTTTTAAACTCTTCACCGCTGGCCAGCTTGATTTTATCTACCAGCTTTTTGAAACCGTAAGAAGAATTCAGGTTGATCACCATTTGTCCGGCCTTGGCCCTCTTGGTAGTAACGGCAATTACACCGGCAGCACCACGAACACCAAAGATCGCCAGAGAAGAAGGATCTTTCAGCACTTCAATAGATTCGATATCATTGGGATTGATGTAATCGATGTTGTCGTTGAAAACGCCATCTACTACATATAAAGGACGAACGGAACCAATAGAAATGGTACCGCGGATACGGATATCCGGAGCAGCACCGGGGGTACCGTTGTTTACAACAGACAAACCAGCTACTTTACCTTGCAGAGATGCAACCGGGTTGGTATTGGGCTTGTCGGCTACTTCCTTACCGGCGATCTTAACGATAGACCCGGTCAGGTCTCTTTTGCTGGCCTGGCCATAACCAATTACCACCACTTCGTCCATTTTCTGAACAGCAAGCTTCAGTTTAACATCCACAACGGAACGACCACTTACTTTTACTTCGGTCGCTTCATAGCCAATACTGCTGATAACTAATGTAGCGTCGTTATCTACAGTAAAGCTGAAATTACCATTGTTGTCTGCAAAGGTTCCGTTGTTGGTTCCTTTTTCGAGTACGGAAGCTCCGGCCAGCGCTTCATTGTTCTCACCGGTAACTTTACCGGTGATTTTGATGCGGGCATTTTCGCGTACATCGGAAGACAATACTGCAATCAGGTTACCACCTAACTGCTTGTAAGTGAGGTTGGTACCTGCAAACAAACCTGCCAGAGATTGCTCAATGGTGAGGTTCACAGCAGAAAAATCCACCTTGGTTTTAAGGTCTTTCAGATCAGAATTGTACAGAAAACGAAAATGACCTTCGCTTTCGATTTGCTTCAACACCTTCTTGATCTCAGTGCGGTAAGTTTTCAGGCTTACCTTCTGACCCAGGGTAGCGGTAGCGTTTACCTGCAACCCGGTTAATAAGATAATTACAACGGCAAGCTTCATAATAAGCAGTGATTTAAGAAGCACCCTTGGCCACATTTTGTGACCCGGAAGTACACTTTTTTGCATAATTTTGGTTTTGGTTTTAAAAGAATGCAACGACATGGAGTTTCCTCCAGGAGTTGTTTGCTACACTTTTTGCGGGAAATGCTGCAACATTTCCCGTTTTTAATTATTTTTTACTTATAGTTATTGTTTTATTGTTGATTTCATATTTAAAGGGAATCAGCAGCTGGATATCCCGCAACGCTTCATCAATGGTTTCATCAATGAACGCCCCGCTGATTCTGTAATTTTTTACTTTTTCATCGGTAATCTTAATTTTTACATCGTACCAACGCTCCAGCTTAATGGCCACATCGGTCATTTTTTCATCATCGAAGGAAATCCTGTTGTACAACCAGGAAGTTTCCAGGATACTGGAGTCTGCAATATGCTTAGGCAATGGCGTAACCAGAATGGCGGAAGTGCTCACCGGCAGTTCCGGCTGGGTTTCCTCAGGAACGCCTGTTTTAGCGGTCGCTGCATACCTGGATTTATTGAACACCATTTTTTCATGGGGTTTCAACATTACTTTAGGGGCATCGGGCTGCAAACGATCCACCACTTCAATAGAGCCATGAATCAGGGTAGCTTCAATGGTCTGGTCCAGATCGTATGCTTTTACGTTGAACGCAGTTCCCAATACTTTAATATCAATGTTGGAAGTATGAACAATGAATGGATGTTCCGGGTCGCTGGTTACATCAAAATAAGCCTCACCGTCGAGCGCCACTTCCCTCAGCCCTCCCTTAAAAGAACCTTCATAGGTAAGCTTACTGCCCGAATTCAGCCAAACCTGGGTGCCGTCGGGCAACTGGATCTTGGATTTGGAGCCATGACCCACTTTTACCTCGTTGTGCGGTAATTCGTTTTTAGCCAGGCTGGCTTCACCGGAGGGGGATGTATAATAAATGTAGTAAAATAAGATGAAGGCTGCGGCCAGAGATCCGGCCAGCTGAACCCACTTGCTGTAACGCTTTTTAACCCTCAGTTCGGGAATACCGGTTTCCGCTTCATTTACAGCCTCAAAATCGGAGACTTTTTCTTTTAACCGGTTGATGTGGTTCAGGTAAGCGTCCTCGCCCCGCAGGCGGCGCTCAGTAGAAGGAACGGGCTTTGAATTACATAATTCCAACAGGCGATCATGAGCAGCCTGCCATTCGGCGTTGCCATTCAGGAATTCCTGCAATAACGCCAATTCTTCGGCATTCGCCTCGTTGGCTAATTTTTTAGACAGCAGGATCCAAAATTGTTCTTCTTTCATGTAATGGCAAGTAGCACTAATAAGAACACCCAAACAGCGTCCTTACCCCTAAAAAGTTAACAATTATTTTTTCTGGGTCAGCAGAGAGTGAATTTCGGGGAATTCGTTCTTGAATTCCAGGCAGGAACGGATCCTTCTCAGGGCTATAGCCATCTGAGACTCAACGGTTTTAACAGAAACATCGAGCAATTGGGCCACTTCGGCGTATTTAAGCCCGTCTTCCTTGATCAGCCGGAAAATCATCCGGCACTTGGGGGGGAGCTGGTTTACTGCAGTCATGATTTTTTTAACCATTTCAACAGAAATAGCCAGTTCCTCAGGATTAAAAAACACACTGCCGAGGCGGATTTCCCAATCGTCCAGTTGAGGGGGCAAACTGCGTTTGTTGGCCCTGAGCTGATTTAGTGCCTGGTTCTTCACCCCAATAAAAAGGTAAAGTTTGGGCTTTTCCAGGGTTCGCAGGGTACTGCGCTTGACCCATAAATTGATGAAGAAATCAGATACTACTTCTTCGGCATCCTCAGAAGACTTCAGGATGGCGAAAGCAAAACTCACCAGTTGTTCATTCATGAGCACAAAAAGCTCCTTGTACGATTTTTCGCAGCTTCTTGCAGAAATGGGATCATGACGAAAAGTTGGGGGATATAGATTTTAGGCATAGATTTTTGTTAGCCGGAACAGGAAGAATGTAGTGTCTCTGACTCCTCTTGAGGTAGCCCGGAAGGCCTTGATCTTGGCATTGAAGGATTCCGCTGAAGC